>JBGTQK010000001.1:0-510802 GCA_041941365.1 Cellvibrionales bacterium
GAACCTGTGACCCTCGCCTTGTAAGGGCGATGCTCTCCCAGCTGAGCTAACCACCCTCAATGGGAGCGGCGCATTCTACCGAAAAGCTGCTTAATGTCAAACATTTAGCACCATTATCGCAAATTTTTTGGTAGTAAAAATGTAACTTTACAAGCTCGAAAATTCTGGAAGAAAAATACTTGTTGCGACGCTAGCATCACCCAAAAAATCAATAGCTTACAGAGCTCATCGAGAATATGTATTAGCCATAATTGTTTGATGAGATCTCTATTTAAGAGTTACGAATCCCAAGGTGTATTCGGGATATCTCTTTCAGTCGCCAGGGTAATTTCAAAGTAGTCATTGCGTCGAAAATTAAATATATTTGCAATGATGTTTGAGGGAAATTGTTCGACCAGAGTATTCATCATACGAATACGGGCATTAAATTTATTACGCGAGCCGGCAATTTCTGCCTCCACTTCATTCAGTGCTGCCTGTAATTCTAAAAAGTTGGTGCTGGCTTTTAAATCTGGATTCGATTCAGCAACGCCTAACAGGCTGCCAAGTGACTTGGATATTTGCGTTTCAGTTTCACTTACTGAGTCTCGATTGTCGCCCGTAATTGCTTCTACACGTTGAGCTGTTATGTCTTCCAGAACTTTAGCTTCATGCTTGACGTAGCCTTGAACAGCTGAAATGAGCTTGGGAATCAGGTTTGCACGACGCTTTAATGCAACATCAATAATACTCCAGCCTTCTTCAATCATATTGCGGTATTTAATAAATTTGTTGTAAGTCGATATGATCCAGATAGTTGCAAAAATACAGACAAAGACAATGATTGGAAAGTAGTCAGACATGAAATCAACTCAAATTACACTAGTGGATAGAAAAAAATTCAAGTTCTGATTATCAGAGTTTTTGGCTCTGCTGCCAAGCCTTATACATTAACAAACTGATAAACGGTGTAAAAAGTCAGTAGCTATCAGACGAAAACGAGTCATAAGTTTATTGCATCAGCAGTTTCATGTTTTGCTTTAATGAAGTCAGCATGGCTGACATAAATGAGTTCAGCAATTTTTCGGATAGTATGGTCTTCGTAACGATCAACTTCGCCATCAGCATAGGCTACTTGCCAAAGCTTACATATAAGAGAGTATTTTTCTTGCTTGCTATAGCTTTGATTAATAATGTCCGTGAATTCATATAATGAGGTAGCCTTATCAGTTTTATGGGTGGCCTGCTCTATAAACAGATCGAGTGTATCCGGATTTAAATGAAAGTATTTTTTGGCGATATCAAGAATTTTTAGTGTTTCTGATACTTCAATCGCATTGTCAGCGCGACTAAGTTCAATCATTAGTGCGGTAGCTGCCAGTTCAGCAGAGATATTCTCTTCTTCTGTTGGAGGTTGAAGGAGTAACTGTTTTATTTTTTCAAGCATAAACTGTATGGCTTACATAGCTTTTAAGTAAAAATGATCACTGAGCTTTGCTGTATCATTTATTTTTGATCAGTGTTTCAAGCTTAATTTGATCAGCAGCAAAATTGCGAATGCCCTCAGAAAGTTTTTCAGTGGCCATTACATCGTTATTCATATCCCATCTAAATGCTCTTTCAGAACTATTTATAGCCACCTCGGCTTTGATATTTTCTCCAAGCTGTCTTTCGAGCTTGCCATTATCGTTAGCCAGTTCATCGAGAAGAGTGGGGCTTATGGTTAGACGATCGCAACCAGCTAGAGCTTCAATTTCTCCAAGGTTTCTGAAGCTGGCTCCCATTACAACCGTTGAGTAACGGTGGCTTTTATAATAATTATAAATACGGGTTACTGATACAACACCAGGATCTTCCAATGGTGTATATTCCTGCTTATCAGTATTGGCTTTGTACCAATCCAGAATACGACCAACAAAAGGAGAGATTAGAAATACACCTGCATCAGCACAAGCAGCTGCTTGTGCAAAACCAAATAGGAGTGTCAAGTTACAATTAATGCCTTCTTTTTCTAGTATTTCTGCTGCCTTTATACCTTCCCAGGTGGAAGCAATTTTAATAAGAATGCGTTCTTTCCCAATATCTTTTTCTTCATAAAGAGCGATAAGTTTTTTTGCTTTATCAATGGTAGATTCTTTGTCGAAAGACAGTCTTGCATCCACTTCTGTAGAAATTCGACCAGGTATAATATTCAATATTTCGCTACCAATATCTACAGCGAACTTATCACATGCGTTAGAGAGTTGTTGTTGAGAAGAGCCTCCTTGCGTGTTGGCCCATTCTTTGGCTGAATTCAGAAGCGCTTCGTAATGAGGGAGGGAAGCGGCTTTAAGCAATAAAGATGGGTTGGTTGTTGCATCAAGAGGTTCATATTTTTTGATTGCTTCGATATCGCCAGTGTCGGCTACAACGTCGGTCATGCTTTTGAGTTGTTCAAGTTTGTTGCTCATAGTAAATTACAAATAGTTATATAGATTGAAAATTTAAAGCTGCCTATCATATCGAAGCTTGATCTGCTCTACCACCTTCATCTGATGAAGTCGTAAAAAATTGTAGTTGTGTTTTTTTTATTTCTAGCATAGCCAGAGCTTCATCGTAAACAGCTATACCCGATTCCTTTTTATGTGCATTTTCGCTTAAATGCCGTCTCCAACGTTTGGCGCCAGCGTAGCCGTTGAATAAGCCCAATATATGTCTTGTCATATGACTCAGTTTTTGACCTTCGCCAAGTTCTTGCTCAATGTAGTGACGATAATTCAGAGCAACTTCATAAGCGCTCTCAAGCTCATTAGGGTTTTCAAATAGTTCAGTATCAACATCCAATAATAAACGTGGGTTTTGGTATGCTTCTCGTCCTAACATTACACCATCGACATGATTGAACATTTTTTTGCATTCAGATAATGATTTTAAACCACCGTTCAAAACAATCGTCAATTCAGGAAAGTCTTTTTTGAGTTTAAAAACGCGATCATAGTGCAGAGGAGGAATTTCACGGTTTTCTTTTGGGCTCAAACCACTGAGCCAGGCTTTTCTGGCATGTACTATAAAAGTATTACATCCTGCTTCCTGGTTAAGGCCAATAAAATTTACCAGTGCTTCATAACTATCGTTATGATCTACCCCCAGGCGACATTTAATTGTGACCGGAATAGATACTGAGTTTCGCATTGCTTTTATGCCATCAGCTACGGTTTGTGGTTCGTTCATCAGGCAGGCGCCAAATGCGCCGGATTGTACTCGGTCACTTGGACACCCAACATTAAGATTTACTTCATCATAGCCAGCTTGTTCACAGAGCTTAGCAGCTTTTGCGAGGTCATTAGTATCGCTTCCTCCTAACTGTATTGCTACGGGGTGTTCCTTGGCGTCGAATTTTAAATGCTTGTTAGCATCGCCATACAGTAATGCCCCCGTTGTAACCATTTCTGTATATAGTCTTGAATGCTTACTCATCAAGCGCCAAAAATAACGACAGTGACGGTCAGACCAGTCCATCAATGGTGCCGTACAAAAGCGGTAGGGCGATATTGTAGGTTTTGTTGAGCTTTTCATAACAGCAGATTACAACAAATTAGTGTTCCTTTATAAAGACGATAAAAGCCAATATAAGTGAACTTTGTGTAATTTTAAAAGAGTAAAGAGTGTCAATCAGATATTGAGGAATTTAAAATATGAAGAGGTAATTTGTTCGCCCCAAAGTAATGCAATCCAGCCAGCAGCAGCCAAATATGGGCCAAAAGGAATCGGCTTTTGACTATCATGCTTTGAAAAAATAATCATTACAATGCCAACAATAGCGCCTACCAGAGATGAAAGTAAAATAATAAGCGGGAGCATTTCCCAGCCAAGCCAGGCTCCTAACGCTGCCAGTAATTTAAAATCACCAAATCCCATTCCTTCTTTTCCAGTGGTGAGTTTAAACAACCAGTAGACAGACCATAAAATCAGGTAGCCAAAAATAGCACCCCATACTGCATTTTCGAGAGAAGTAAACAGATTAAAATAATTAACAATTAACCCTAGCCAAACTAACGGTAAAGTAATGCTGTCTGGTAGTAGGTAAGTGTCGTAATCAATTCCGGTAAGTGCGATTAAAGCCCATGTTAATAAGATAGCCATTGCTGCAGCTAAGGGGTTATTAAATAGTAGTGTTGCAGTTATTCCGCTCAGTAGCGCTGTACAGAACTCAACAAAAGGATAACGTTTACTAATCCTGGTTTTACAATTCGTGCACCTTCCACCCTGGAGAATATAGCTCAGTATAGGAATGTTTTCACTAGTACTGATAGGGTGATCACAGTGAGGGCAGCGAGAGCGGGGAGTTGCTAAGTTGAATGGAGTTTTTAGTTCAGAAGGTAACTCGATATTAAGGAAGTCAAAATCTTTGTTTTCCTGTTTGGCTTTTTGTTCGGCTTCCATATAAAAAAGCATAAGCTGGTTTTCACGCTCCATCATTACAGGCAAGCGGTAAATCACAACATTGAGAAAGCTGCCAACTAACAGGCTGACAAATACACATAAGCTGACGAACAACCACTGTGTTTCAAAAATGATAGAAAAATCAGGCATAGTTAATTTTGAGTGTGACTGCCAGGGCCGTTATCTTTGTTAAAAAACATCGCCCTAAAGTATTAGCTTCAGGGCGAGATATTAGGATAAATATTCTAGTAAGTCTTTTTGTATGAGTGAGCTGTATATAAAAACATAAATTACAATAAATAATAAAATTACATAATTTGTCCCATCTGAAAGATAGGCAGATACATTGCAATCATTAACCCGCCAACCAGTATACCAAGTACTGACATTATCAAGGGTTCTAGTAAAGCAGTTAATCCATCTACTGCATTATCTACTTCTTCTTCGTAATGATTGGCTACTTTTTCCAGCATTTCATCCAGCGCGCCGGATTCTTCACCAATGGATACCATTTGAACCAACATAGCAGGAAACAGACCCGTAGCGCGAATTGCCTGGTTTAACTGTGTACCAGCAGTCACCTCATCGCGAATATTATTAATTGCTCGGATATAAACAGCATTACCTGCTGAACCAGCAACAGAATCTAACGACTCAACTAGAGGTACACCAGCAGCAAATGTTGTAGAAAGCGTTCGGGCAAAGCGAGCGACTACCGACTTGTCGATAATATCTCCTACGACAGGTGCCTTCAACAGCATTGCATCCACTCGGTCCGAAAAGTTTTTAGAGCGGGTCCTTGCTTCTTTAAAACCAACAACGCCCGCTATAATAATGCCTAGTGCAATAAGCCAGTTAGCCTGCATCCACTCGGACATACTGACAACCATTTTTGTAAAGGCGGGCAAGTCAGCACCGAAACTACTAAAGGTTTCAGCAAATTGAGGAACTACTTTTATTAAGAGTAATGCAGTCACAACCAATGCTACAACGATAACAGCAATTGGATAGGTCATTGCTTTTTTAATTTTTGCTTTTAGAGCTTCAGTTTTTTCTTTATAGGTAGCAACCCGGTCTAACATTGTTTCTAAGGCGCCAGATTGTTCACCGGCGTTGACCAGATTGCAATAGAGCTCATCAAAATATTTAGGGTGTTCGCCTAAAGAGTTCGCCAGGCCTCCACCTCCTGAAACATCGTTTTTAATACGACTGACCAGCTCTCGCATTGAGGGGTTTTCCAGGCCTTCACCGACAATTTCAAAGCCTTGTACCAATGGTACACCGGCTTTCATCATCGTTGCTAGCTGACGAGTAAAGACGGCAATGTCCATTGGTTTTATTGCTTTTTTACGCTCACTGAATAGAGGCTTCGGCTTACGCTTGACACTTTTAACGACAATACCTTGTTTACGTAACTGGGCTTTGGCTTGAGCTTGATTTGCAACAAAAAGCTCACCTTTGGTTGTATTGCCTTTACGGTCTCTTCCCGTCCAGACGTAGGTTTGCATTTTGACTGTTTGTGTAGCCATAATGTATCTCGTTTAATGTATTTATTTAAAAATATAAAACTGTATATTAGTGATTAATTTAATCACTTGTAACCCGGTTTACTTCTTCAAGACTGGTTACACCCTGAGCCGCTTTTTTCAAACCTGACTGTCTTAAGTTGTTAAATCCGAGTTCCTTACATTTTTCGGCAATAGCTAATGAGTTACCGCCTTCCATAATAATATTTTGTAACTCGGGTGTGATGCGAACAACTTCATAAATACCAACCCTGCCTTTGTATCCACTGTTACATTTGTCACATCCTACAGGACGCATTATTTGAATCGCTTCCAGTTCATCTTCTGAAAAGCCTTCCTCAAGCAAGGTTTCTTTTGGCAGATTGGCAGGTTCGGAGCAGCGTGAGCATAACCGGCGCGCTAGACGTTGCGCAATAACAAGACTTACAGAAGTTGCTACGTTAAAAGCTGGTACTCCCATATTCAATAAACGCGTGATGGTTTCAGGTGCACTGTTAGTATGCAGGGTAGACATTACCATGTGGCCAGTCTGTGCTGCTTTGATTGCTATTTCAGCAGTTTCAAGATCACGAATCTCACCGACCATAATAACATCCGGGTCCTGTCGCAAAAAAGAGCGTAACGCTTCGGCAAAATTTAGTCCCACTTTGGCATTAACATTTACCTGATTAATACCATCAACGTTAATCTCAACCGGATCTTCAGCGCTGGAAATGTTGCGTTCGGGTGTGTTGAGTATATTGAGACCTGTATAGAGTGAAACCGTTTTACCACTACCGGTTGGGCCGGTAACCAGAATCATGCCCTGCGGTTCGTGCAGTGCTTTGAGGTACATGCCTTTTTGATCTTCTTCGTATCCTAACGCGTCAATACCCATTTGGGCACTGCTGGGGTCAAGAATACGCAATACAATTTTTTCACCGTATAAGGTAGGTAGCGTGTTAACCCGAAAGTCTATGGCGCGGGTTTTGGAAAGCTTCATTTTAATCCGCCCGTCCTGTGGAATGCGCCGTTCGGAAATATCCATTTTTGACATAACCTTGATCCGCGCTGCAAGGCGACCCCCTAGATTCATAGGGGGAGCGGACATTTCTTTTAAAATGCCATCTGTACGAAAACGAATGCGGTAACTTTTTTCATAAGGTTCAAAATGGATATCTGAAGCACCTGTTTGAATAGCATCAACAAGCATCTTATTAACAAAGCGCACAATGGGTGTATCATCAACATCTGATTCGTTATCCCCTTCAGCCAGATCTTCTTCAACAGCTTCTATATCGAGGTCTTCAAGTCCTGCCTCGTCAAGGTCTGCGAGTTTTTTCCCAAAGGCCGATTCTTCATTTTCAAGATAGGCACTGATTGCATCAGAAAGTGCTCTTTCTTCGCAAAGAATTGCTTCTGTGCTGAGCCCGGTATTAAATTTTATTTCGTCTTGGGCTCGTAAATTGGTAGGGTCAGAAACCCCAATAAATAAACGCTTTCCACGTTTGAATAGAGGGAGCGCATTGTGGTTTTTGATCAGTTTGGCGTCTACCAGTTCGGTAGGTAGTGCATCTTTACGCAGGCTATTGATTTCAAAAAGTGGTGAGCCAAATTCATCCGATATAGCCGAAGCTATCTGATAGCCATCAGCAATACCATTCTGTACCAGATAGCTTACCATTGATACATTTTGTTCATGGGCACCTTGTAATGCCTCTTGAGCCTGATTCTCATCAATAATTTTGTCAGAGATCAAGCGTCGGGCCACACCAGAGAGTGGCATTATCACATTTGCAGTCATTTGGTTTTCTTTTTGAGTTTTAAAAGATCAAACAAAATATTTTCAGTTAAATAGAGAATAGCTATTTAGCATGAATTAGTTCTCAGAACTAATCAATCTGTCGGGCAAACGTCGAGCCAGAGCAGTATTCATCGGTAAGAGTATAGCAACGTAAATAGATTACACAGTGTCAAAACCGTCAGTTTTACAACGCTTTGCTTAATTTTTTGCAGCATTTCAAAGCCTTGTCGTAAAAAGTGTTTAATAAATCTTCGCTTTATTCAATCGTCAGTCAATAACGTAGCTACTGGGGTTAATTAAATGTATAGATCAGGTATAGATTTAATAAAAGAAAATAACGAGGCATTGTTAAATGAAAATGATTAATTGGTAGATATATGCATATGACTTAAAAGCTAAAATTTATTCATTAGTAAAAAGCATTATTAATATGAATTTTACTGACAAAAATTGTCATATGCTGACGTAATTCGAAAGTTTGGAACAAAAAATATACTTTAAAAGAGTGGAGAAGGATGAGTTTCATTAAAAAAGCTAAAGCAGGTTTATACAGTAACTTATTGAATGCAATGCATTTATTAAATTATTTTAGAAATAGTTCACAGCTTGGCACAGCTTTTGACTATACCTTAGTGCAAACGTTGAAATCCTGTCTAAGATTAAAACGTGAGGTGTTCTGGCCAGAGCTTTATAACTGAATCGGCAAGGGCATGGCTCAGAGCAATAACTGTTTTATTTTATTTTTTTGGAGATATCAAAATGAAGACTCAAATGCAAAAAGGTTTTACATTAATCGAATTGATGATCGTAGTAGCGATTATCGGTATTTTGGCAGCGGTAGCATTGCCTGCTTATCAGGATTATACAACTAAGGCTAAAGTTGCTGAATTGAAAAATGCAGTTGGTTCAGTAAAGACAGCAGTTGAAGTTTGTGTTCAGACTGAGGCTGATCCAGATTGTGCTGGTGCCACAAATATGGTTACAAATACAGCTTCAAAAATGAATGCAAGTTATGTTGGTACAGCATTGGCTGTTGATGCTGCAGGTGTAATAACTGTTACTGCTTCAGCTGCATTGGGTGGTTGTACGTTAACAGCAACACCAACTATTAATGCTAGCGACACTTCGGATATTGATTCTTGGGCTCATACAGCTAGTACTGCAGCATGTCAGGATAGTGTTTGGCAATAATATTGTTTAGTCCCTATTGTTTTAGGATAAATGGAAAAACCCCCAGAAATTCTGGGGGTTTTTTTATGTTGCTTTTCGCTGTATAAAATATGTTTTCGTTTAGAAAATGGTAAGAAATCTAGATATATAAAATAAAATTGGGGAAGTGTATTCCTTGGACTTACGGAAGGTTTGTTTCGGTTTTTGTTTCTCCTGTTATGCATAGATGGCATCACTCAAATAGTGAAATTGCACGTAATAAGAATTTTGCTACTGTATTTTCTATTTTTGATCGAGCTTTTGGCACTTATTATATGCCAGGTATTTGTGATTCTTACCTGGATGTTTCTGGTAAGAAAAATTTTTTTTCAACAGCTATTATTTCTTTTTAATTTGAAGGCTTACCAAAAAAATGAAGTTCCTAAAAAAAGTATCGCTATAAGTAATTAGCTTTAACAATTTGTTATGGATTTAGTAGATTTGAAGCTATAAATAATTGCTTTTATATTGATAATAATAGTCCTAACGACTTGATTGATGCTTCTAAATCTAATTATTTTATTCATAATATATAAAGTAGAAAATGTGCTCTCAGGAGTACATTTTAAAAAGTCTGTAGTTATCTGCCTTTTAAATTTCATTAATCTTTAAAATTTTCGGCTTGAATAGTCCTTTTTCATTTCGTTAGATTGTGGTAAAAAAGAGTGTAATGAATGAAAAAAATTAAAAATGACGAGTATACAGTTGTCGAAGCAGAAAGATGATTTAGCTGCTTTTGCTGTGCTCATTGGTGTGGGCAGCGTGACATTTCAGCGCATTATGGAGAAAGGCGATCTTTCTTTGGCGATGGATTAATATTATTGAGCAGCTCAGGCACTGAGTGGTGAGCAGACATTTAGTTAGTTGTTTGAACTGCGTGAGAGCTTATTTGACGATTAAGTGGCATTACGACCTCTATTTGATACATCAGTACTTGGCATTGTTCATGGTTCTGAATTTGGGGTTAACTCTTACCCATCAATGCCAACTGAGGAGAAAAGCTTGGTCGTTTGTTCTGTTTATCCAAATCAACGGTTACATGGGTTGGCTACTGAAAGAGTACAAAGTGCTGTATTGAATTGCTGGCACTTTGCTGAGCAAGAGGGCGTTATTGAAAAAGAAGCAAAAGGTTGAATGGGTTTGTACTTTCAAAGGGGCAGAGTCACTGCTGACTTCTTGAAAAGCCTATTTGTGAAGGTTCTTAGCGAGGAATATCAACACTCTGGCTGATAACTCGTCTGTTTTAATAAGTTTTTACATTCAAATGTTAAATTTTATCTGACAATAGGAACTGTCGGGTTAGTACCGTTTTAGGTAAAATCTGTGCCGTTGTTCTTTGTATTTTTTATGTCTTGTTTATATGAGAAAGCGGCATTTTCGATGATGTTTAACACGAAAAAACGTACATATATGTTTAAACAAATAGGTGACTGAATCATGAATATTAAACAATCAGCTTTACTGAAGGGGCTTTCAGTTTCGGCGATTGCTCTTGCAATTACAGCTTGTTCAACTACAGAAACAAGTTCGGATATTTCTTCAGCTTCAACTTCATCAAGTAGCGAAATTGCTGCACGTGAGTCGGCTTTAAAGCAAAGAGAACTTGAATTAATGAAACGTGAAGCCAAGCTAGAGAGCCAATTATCTTCTCATAGCAGCGCGAGTTTTGCTGGTGGTCAGGAGCCTCTGCTTCCTCCATATGCTAAGCCAGGTGAATGTTATGCCCGTGTCTTTGTTCCAGCGACTTATGTAACTGAGCAAGAGACAATTAAAATCAAAGACGAGACTGAAAATGTTCGTTTGATCCCGGCTGAATACCGTTGGGTTGAAAAGGATGTGCTCGTCCAGGAAGCTTCTTCAAAGGTGGAAATAATTCCTGCAGTTTTTGGTCAGGAAAAAGAAACGATTCTAGTTAAAGAAGCGCGTAACATCTGGCGCACAGATCTTCGCAACGATGCACCTCCAGCCAGTGATAAACTGTTAGCGGCTGCAACATCAGGAGGTGTTGATCTTGATGGGGCAAAAGCTGGTATGTGTTTCCATGAGCACTATCAACCAGCAGAGTACCGTAGCGTTACCCAGGAAATATTAGTTAGTGAAGCAACTCAGGTTCTTTCTGCTGTTGAAGCACAATACGAATGGGTTGAAGAACAGGTTTTGGTTCAAGAGGCATCTAATCGAATCGAAGAAGTTCCAGCTGTTTTTGAAACAGTAACAGAGCAGATTCTTGATGTGCCTGCACATACAATCTGGAAAAAAGGAACTGGCCCAATTCAACGCATTGATGAAGCAACGGGTGAAATCATGTGTCTGGTTGAAGTGCCAGCAACGTATAAAACAATTACCAAGCGTGTGTTAAAAGCACCTGCGACAACGCGTACTGTAGAAATTCCTGCAGTTTATGACACAGTTAAAGTGAAGCGCAAACTGGCTGATGCCTCTCAGCGTGTTTCTGAGATTCCTGCTGAATACAAAACAGTAACTTCACAAGAGCTTGTTTCTGAAGAGCGTTTCATCTGGCATGAAATTCATGACGCAACACTGGATAAGAGAACTCGTACAGGCTCGCAAATCTGTTTGCTCGAAGAGCCAGCGCAGTACAAAACAGTTGCGCGACGTGTTGTTCAAACACCAGCAAGTACTCGCACTATAGAAATTCCAGCAGTTTACAATACAGTGAAAGTGAAGGAGCTTGTATCTGAAGCTCGTGAAGAGCGTACTACAATTCCTGCGGAGTATAAAACGGTAAGCCACAAGAAAATCGCAGAAGATGGTCATATGGAATGGCGCTCTATCTTGTGTGAAACTAATATGACGCGTAATCGCATCTCTGCAATCCAGGCTGCACTAAAAGAGAAAGGTTATAACCCGGGTCCTATCGATGGCATTATTGGTAAGCAGACTATGCAGGCTGTAAGTGAATTCCAGTCTGATAATAAACTACCTTCAGATAAGTACCTTAACCTGACAACGTTAGAAGCATTGGGTATATCAGCTCAATAAAGGTAGTTAGGTACAAACGATAAATGCCGCCAGTGTATTCACGCTGGCGGCATTTTTTTTAGTTCTTTGGTCTTGGTATTTGATAAACTCATATCTTTATCGATATAAGGAGAAGCTCAATGAAAATAGTTAAAACTCTTTTGCTCAGTGCTGTAATGCTGGCAGGTGGATATGTTCAATCGGTCAATGCAGATGATTATGGTGTGCAAGTAGGTGCTTTTGAAGTTATAGATCCTGCGTTTATCGATAAGTTGGTTGGGTATGGGGAAATTATCGAATTATCTAACGATGGGTTAACCAGAGTTATTGTAAAAGCTGGCAATAGTAGAGCGGATAATGAATATTTACTTAAAACCTTACAGGATGCGGGTTTTGGTGATGCGTTTATCAGATCTCTGGGAGCAACCTCTGAAGTTAATGCAAGTTATAAAAGGGGCCGTAAAGTTAATCCTTCTGATCACGATATTAATAGTTCAGGTGAGCATCTACATAATGGGCAAAGTCATCGTCATATAGAAGAAGACGCAGCCTGGTTGCGTTTGAGTCCGGAAGAGCGTCGCAATGCTGTGTATCTTGATGGTAAGTTGCACCTTAAGCAAGGTGATGAGTTCATCCCCTTGGATTAGATTTTAGAGCAATATTCTTATGTCGGCTTTTTTTACAAATAAATGGGCGGTGAAAAAAAAATTTCAGGAAAAACAATGGCTTAAAAATTGGCCTGATTGTTGCCTATTTAGACGTGGGTATAGAGTGAATGCTCAAAGCAGACATTACGAATACGAAAATGAGTTTGAGTTATAGAATTTTTACGTAGGATGGTTTTTATTATGAAAAACACAATTGTTAAATTAATTTCAATGATTACATTGGTATTGGCAAGTTCTCAACTATTTGCTTCTGTTGACGAAGACATTTCAGTTGAATTATTAGGTACTGTTCAGGCTGTTACTGTTGATACAGCGCCTGAAATACAATCAGAGTCACATGGCATTTTCTGCTGGATCTTTTCATGTGGTTCAAGTAATCAGCCAGTAGCTACTGTTTCTGAGCCAGGTATGTTTGCACTTGTTGGCTTGGGCCTTGCAGGTTTGGTTGTTTCTCGCCGTACTAACAAGAAGTAAGCTGAATATTATTCTTTAGAAAGCTTTTTCTAAATTCAAAAAAAGGCGCATTTTGTGCCTTTTTTTGTGCGTGTTGATTAATTTGTCAATATCGAATTTTTGGTTGGTCGTATAGTAATGGCTGAAGGCTATAGAGCAAAAATGATTAAAGTGTAAAAGAAAATAAGTTTTTAACATCTGTATAAATTTTGTACTACTCTTAATAAACTTAACAATCAATTGAATGATTTTGTAAGGGTATTGATAGTATGAGCAAAGTAGTTTCAGTATTTTTTTCGATTGTCTTTATTGCATCAGCCAGTTTTCAAGCTAGTGCGGATAGGGGTAAGCACAGCGACGACCATCTTAGTAATTGGAATGAATATAAAAAGCACTATTACAAAAAACACCATCAATCAAATCAGGGTTTCGATTTTGTTGATGAATACTACAGAGATTATACTTCCCGAAAAAAACGCCCAGAATCACCAGTAAAGTCAAAAAAAAGGCCGGTTAGTTCAGTACCAGAACCAGGTATGTTTGTATTGATTGGTTTAGGTATTGCAGGTTTGGTGCTTTCCAGAGTGTCAGGCAAGAAATAACTTTTTTATAAATAGTTAATCTATTTCAAACCGAAAAAAACCAGAATTAAAAAAGGCGCCTAATGCGCCTTTTTTATATTAAGCTCTGGGGGTTAAACTAAAGAATACTCGCGTAAAGGTCATACGCATCAGTATTATCAATGCGAACATCGACGAGATCGCCAGGAGTAAATTCTCCGGTAGCTTGAACGTATACTAGGCCATCAATTTCCGGGGCATCGGCTTTTGTTCTAGCAACTAGGCAGTCTTGTTGCTCGTCTATGCCATCGATGATTACTGATTGGATACTGCCGATCTTTAGCTTAAGTTTGTTTTCACTGATAATTGCTTGCTTTTCCATAAAGCGATTCCAGCGTTCTTCTTTTATCTCTTCGCTGACATGATTGCTCAGATTGTTGGCTGTTGCTCCTTCAACAGGAGAATATTTAAAGCATCCGACTCTGTCGAGTTGAGCCGTATCCAGAAAATCTAACAATTCATTAAAGTGTTCTTCTGTCTCGCCAGGAAAGCCAACAATAAAAGTACTGCGAAGCGTTATATCAGGGCATATTTCTCGCCATTGGTGTAATCGTTGCAGCGTGTTTTCAGAAGATGCTGGGCGTTTCATTGCTTTAAGTATATTGGTGTTAGCGTGTTGGAAGGGGATATCCAGATATGGGAGTATCTTTCCTTCTGCCATCAGAGGAATAATGTTATCTACATGGGGATATGGATAGACATAGTGTAACCGTACCCATATGCCTAGTTCGCCTAGTGCTTCACATAAATCTAACAGTTTTGTTTTGAGCGGACGACCTTCCCAAAAATCTGTTTTGTATTTAATGTCAACACCGTAAGCACTGGTATCTTGAGAGATAACTAAAAGCTCCTTTACGCCGGCATTTTTCAATCGTGTGGCCTCTTGCATAACGTCGCCAATGGGGCGGCTTTCAAGATCGCCACGCATTGAAGGAATAATACAAAAACTACAGCGATGGTTACAACCCTCGGATATTTTTAGGTAAGCATAATGGCGAGGCGTAAGTTTAACTCCTTGAGGAGGAACCAGATCCAGATGAGGATTGTGTTCAATAGGGTTGGGTGCAAATTCATGTACGGCAGAGACAACTTCTTCATAGGCGTGAGCACCACTGACATTGAGAACATTTGGATGAACAGAAGTGATATCTTCGCTATTTTTACCCATACAGCCTGTTACAATGACTTTTCCATTTTCTTTTAATGCTTCACCAATAGTTTCTAACGATTCCTGTTTGGCGCTGTCAATAAAACCGCAGGTGTTTACTATAACAACATCAGCGTCTTCATAGGTATTGACAAGATCATAGCCGTCCATTTTTAGCTGGGTAAGAATGCGTTCAGAGTCCACGAGGGTTTTTGGGCAGCCAAGACTTATCATTCCAACTTTTTTTGTCGTGTTGTGTTTTGGTGTTAGAGGAAAGTTATTCATTGTTTTTTACTGATTATGAAATATCGTGTTAATAAACGGCTCTTACTAATAATCGACTCTTTAATACCTGGATAGTCGTTTCAACATCTGAAGGGTTTAAAAATTCTCCAAGTGTAATTTTAATGGTCATCATAGCGTCTTTGGATTCATGGTGTAAGTAAAGCTGTTTCGCTTCCCAGTCGTGTTTTGGAGATTGGTAGCTGAGGAAGCATTCCTTCAATGGCCATTCCCAGCGGCCTCGTGGGCGGTATACCCCTTTTTCTAAAATAAGGTTATTATTCCTGATGGTTAGAATATGTCGATAGCTTAATTTCCATGAAACGTAATATAGAGCAGAGGCTAATAATAAAATCTCCAGCCCAGCAAATGGTAAAATCACCCAGGCGCCAAGTGTTAGTGTAAAGGCAACAGCTATTGTCCCGCACAGCATCCCTGAAATCCAGATAAATCGTTTATTTTGTTCCCAGTTAAGCGATCGATCCGGCATTAATATTAAACGCCAATCAAAGTCATCATCTTGATCTGGCTGGATGACTTCTAACATGTGCGTTTAGTTTAGCTTTTTTCGAAGTCGACAATGAGAATGTCACCATCAGCCTCAGTAGGCTCAGGTAATTCCCAATCCCAGACCTCATGTGTAAAGTGGTCATCCAGGCGGTCACATAAATCAATAAAAGGTTGCCGTTGTGGATCAGCAATAACGGCTTTTTGTACGCCAGCTTTGTGGGCGCGTTTAAATAATTTAAATAGGGTATCGTTCAACTCATCCCAAAAACAAATATCGCCACCAATGATCAAATCGAAGTTGGCAAGTGTACTTTTGTCCAGTTTTTCAAAACGACGATGCAGTTTATTTATTTTTACCTGATTAAGTTCTGCGTGAGCATCAAGGTAAGCGAAGACATCTTTATCTGCATCTACACCAGTTACATGGCATTTAAATTTTTTTGCACAGTAAATAGCAGTTAAGCCCCATCCACATCCTATTTCTAGAATGCGCGTTCCTTTTTTAGGAGGGTGGTCATTCAGATAATCCATTAATAAATAGCTTGACGGCCAGAATTTGTCTCCATGAATGGAGGTTGGATATTCTTTTTTTAGTGCTTTAATTGCCGGGTGGTACTTAGTCATACGTTGTACGCCCAGCTCGTTTATTATTGTTGGTTTTTCAGACGCTTTCTTTTGCGCTTTTTTTGGGGATTTTTTTTTAGTCATAAAGTTTTGCTAAACCTGATCGATAAGTTAAAACAGTTATGGTGTAAAAAGTAAAGCAGATTGTTTTTCCCGGATATTGATTCGCTGTAAATAAATGCATGGCAATCAGTGTGGGCTGCGGCATGAATTATAGGAGAAGTTACAGGGTTTTGTCCGGCAAAGCAGTGTTGTTATCTATTACATGCCAAAAAATCACCGAGAATTTTATCTGTTCTTTATTGAAATAGGAATTAACCAGAATGTGAGTGATTGCATGGATCATTTATCTGAATATCGATAAAGTTATCATGTAGGTTTTAGTTAACGTTCAGAGAACCATTAACAATAATCTCAATAGTTGTTTAGCCCGTAAATTTCTTCAGAACCAAGGTTTGTTTACCCTGGCTTTGCCTATCAATAAGGTGGGCATTTTTTCCTGAATTTTAAAATAGACTGATTAGTATAATCACAAGCTGGTAACGTGTTAGAATATAGCGTTTACCTCTGATATTTTTATATGGTTTCTTATTTATCTAAAAGCCATCATTCATATGTATAAATTGCTTCGACATTTACTATTCGCTCTGGATGCAGAGCTCTCCCATGATCTTACACTTGCATTACTTTCAGTGTCAGGCAATGCAGGGCTTGTAGATACCATTATGCCGCAACCGATTGCGGACCCCCAACACTTAATGGGTTTAACATTTGCTAATCGTGTTGGTTTAGCTGCAGGACTCGATAAAAATGCGCGTTGTGTTAGAGCTATGCAGGGTTTAGGGTTTGGTTTTGTGGAGGTAGGTACAGTTACTCCCCTTGCACAGCCAGGTAATTCCAAACCTAGACTCTTCAGACTCCAGGAACATGAAGCTCTGATAAATCGGATGGGATTTAATAATGATGGTATAGAGGCCATGCGTGAGCGCTTTTTGGAATTAAAAAAACAGCATCGTCGAGTGCCTATTGGAATCAATATTGGAAAAAATAAAAATACCAGCACAGAAACTGCATCACAAGATTATTTAACTTGTATGTCCGGGCTAGCTGAATTTGCTGATTACTTTACAATTAACCTCTCTTCACCAAATACGCCAGGCCTCAGGGATTTACAGTTTGGTGAACCACTCAGGCAGTTATTAGAAGCAATAACTGAGAAGCGAGCGAGACTTGTAGATATGTTAGGTCATGCACTGCCTTTAATGGTAAAGCTGGCACCAGATATGTCATACGATGACCTTCGTCATGTGGCAGACCAGCTTGTTAACGCAGGAATCGAAGGTGTTATTGCTACGAATACCACAATTTCGCGAACTGAAGTATCTGGCCACCCTCTAGAGAAAGAGGCTGGTGGTTTAAGTGGTGCAGTTATTTTTGATAAAAGTACAACAATAGTTGAGGCGTTAGCCGAGCATTTAAAAAAATCGATGGTGATAGTTGGTGTAGGTGGTATCAATAGTTCTGAGGGAGCGCTTAAAAAACTTGAGGCAGGTGCTGATCTGGTACAAATTTATTCGGGCTTTATATATAAAGGACCATCATTAATAAGAAATTCAGCTGATTTAATACATCAGAATCTATCTATTAAAAATAAATCCTGAAAAGACTTTAAAAGCCGATATGCAAAAAAAAAGTAATAAAATAGATGCTAATGCCAATGAGTTATCAAAAGATATATTAGTTTGTATTGCTACTTGCCCTAAAGGTATTGAGCATTTGCTTTGTAAAGAGTTAAAGGAGTTAGGTATCGATGATGTGCAGGAATCTGTAGCCGCAGTTTTTTTTAAAGCTACTTTACAACAGATTTACAAAAGTTGTATTTGGTCACGTCTCGCTAATAAAATTGCTCTGGTTTTATATCGGGGCTTTGTAAATGATGTCGATGAGTTTTCATCAAAGCTTGTCTCATTACCCTGGAGTGATTATTTTGAGGACGCCAAGACGATTGCTGTGGACTTTAATGGAAGCAATGCGAGTATTCGTGATGCAAGGTATGGAGCCCAACTTACCAAGGATGCGATAAACCAGCACTTTTTATCCGAAGGTCATCAACGTTTACAAGTCGATACCAGAAAACCCGATATTCTAATTTATATGAGGTTATTCAAGCAGCGCCTGGTGGTTGGCATTGATTTAGTTGGAGAGAGTTTACATAAACGGGGCTATCGCCTGGAAGGAGCAGATGCACCTTTAAAAGAAAATCTTGCGGCTGCAATTTTATACTTAGCTGAGTGGCCTGAGCAAATAAAAACTAAAGATGACAATAACCGTATTATGTTGTTAGACCCCATGTGTGGTTCAGGCACTTTATTGATAGAAGCCGCATTAATGGCTGGAAGTATCCCGCCTAGTTTTTTACGTAATGAATGGAGCCTGAAAAATTTGAAGAATTTCTCTGCTGACATATGGAAAATGGAATTAGAGCAGAGTCGATCTTCTTATTCTTTGAGTTCGATTGATATAAAAGGTTACGATAAAGATTCAGCAACATTAAAGCAGACAATAAATAATATAAAAAGAGCTGGGTTGGAAAAAGCTATAGATGTTGAACAAGCTGCTATTGAAAATTTGGCGATTGAATTGCCGAAAAGGGGGTTGGTTGTTGTTAACCCACCTTATGGAAAACGATTGGGAGATCAGGAAGAGCTTGTATCTTTATATAAAGCGTTGGGAAATTTTTTGATGAGTTCTTGTCAGCAGTGGAAAGCGGCGATTTTTACCGGGAACCCTCAACTTAGCTGGGAAACGGGGCTAAAAAGCCATCGACAATATAAGCTGTTTAATGGTGCAATACCTTGTCAGTTACAACGTTTTTTAGTGAGTGAAGAAAATACAATTCGTAACAGACGTCCTGCTGATCGTGTGGTTGCTTTTGAGGAATTGTCAGAATCAGCAAGTATGCTGGCTAATCGGCTTAATAAAAATGTTAGGCGTTTATCATCATGGTTAAAGCAACATGAAGGTGCTCCGTATCGAGTTTATGATGCTGATTTACCAGAATATGCTTTTGCACTGGATTATTACAGTGGTTGGGAAATGCCAGATTCCTTCAGTAATAACTTATCCTCAAAGAGCGATGAATTAAAGGCATTAGTGGAGCAACCACAATCACTTTATTTTCACTTACAGGAATATGCGCCTCCAGATAGCATTGATTTAAAACAGGCAAAGCGACGTTTGGAGGAAGCCAAAAATGCTGTATCCGCGGTTTTTGAAGTGCCAAGAGATAGAGTTATTATCAAGCAGCGACAAAAACAAAAAGGCACCAAGCAATATCAAAAACAGGATATTGAATTGCCAGATTTATTGGTGAAGGAGCATGGCCATTTATTTATTGTTAACCTGGGCAAATATCTGGACAGCGGATTATTTCTGGATCATCGCTCAGTACGAAAAAAAATACAGTCAATTGCTAAAGGTAAACGTTTTCTCAATTTATTTTCCTATACTTCTTCGGCTACTGTCTATGCAGCATGTGCTGGCGCTCGCTCGAGTATCAGTGTTGATATGTCTAAGACCTATAATGACTGGTCTATTCGGAATTTCATTATTAATGGCCTACAAAAAGGTCAACATCAAGTTGTTAGAGGTGATTGTCTTAAATGGCTTGAAGAGTGTGATAAGCAGTTTGATTGTATCTTACTGGATCCACCCAGTTTTTCCAATTCAAGCAAAATGGAAGGGACACTTGATATTCAGCGTGACCACACGGCTTTGATAGATAAGGCAATGTCTTGCCTTACAGAAGGGGGTGAATTGTTTTTCTCAAATAATAAAAAAGGCTTTACATTGAGTGCATCTATACTTGAGAAATATCAGGTAAGGAGCTTAACACATGAAACAATTGATCCGGATTTTAATAAGAAGAAACCACCTCACCAGTGTTGGCTCATAACACATTGATAATGTTGCGTTATGCTCATGTTAATATTATTGTAATAATGAAGCTGTTTTATACTGATTTTTGAGCGGTGATTAATAAAAAAGATGGCAGCCAAAATTTAAACATAAACTTAAAGTAATTTATTAAGTTTATGTTTTTAAAAAAATAAAAAATTAAATTTGCTATTTACAGTAAAAGTTGGCGCAGTTAATGCAGATAATCTAAATAGATTTGATTATTCGATCGGAAAGTCAAATTGCTGTCATTTGTTTGGGATTTTGTTTTTTATTGCTCAACAAATACAGAATGGATGTCGATTTATTGACGAGATAAGTTCTCGGATTAGGTTTTGGAGGTTATGAATGAGTAGTATAAATTCAGCAAGCAGGCCTGATATCAATCAGGTGCTAAACGAAATGCGTCAACTCAGAGAGCGTGTAAAACCGTTTGAAGCAGCCGCACCCCAGATGGATGTTGCCAAGCCTGAGAGTTCAAATTCAATTACTCAAAGTGATTCTACAAATTTTCAGGCATTATTAAGTCAAGCAGTTGATAAGGTAAATTCCGTTCAAAAAGAATCTAGCCAGTTGTCAACAGCTTTTCAGCAGGGAGATCCGAACGTTACTCTAACACAAGTAGTTGTTGCTTCTGAAAAAGCGGGTATTGCTTTTGAAGCAATGAATGAAGTGCGCAATCGATTAGTTAATGCTTATGAAGATATTATGAATATGCCTATTTAATTAATTGAAAGCTGTTAATTAATTGGTTTTATTAAATATTTAACGCATTCGTATTTGGAATTTAAAGAATGGCTGAATCTTCTGTTCCAGCAATAGGCTCTGCATCAAAGTCTGAAGAAACTCAGAGCCAAGGCGGTATATTTTCAGGTTTTTTGAATCTGGAATTTGGCCGTCAACTGGGTTTAATGCTGGGGTTGGCAGCAAGTATTGCAATTGGTGTCGGCTTGGCTCTTTGGTTAGTGATAGAGAAAGATTATAAACCACTTTATGATAATCTTGATCGAATAGATGCAGCAGCTGTTATTGATGTATTAGAAAATAATAATATAGATTACAGGATTGATCACCGCTCGGGTGGTTTGTTAGTTGACTCAAATAAACTTCATATGGCTCGTATGCAACTGGCATCAGCAGGAATGCCAATGGATAGTAATATAGGGTTTGAATTGCTTGATAAAGAGCAACCGTTAGGTACCAGTCAATTCATGGAAAATACCCGTTACAGGAGGGGGCTTGAAGGTGAGCTTGCAAGAACAATTAGTAGTATTGCGACGGTTCGTTCTGCCAGAGTGCATTTGGCAATTCCCAAATCGAGTGTATTTGTGCGTGATGCAAAAGAGCCAAGGGCATCTGTTTTTATTGAGGCGTATCAGAGTTTTGGGTTGGATAAAAAACAGGTTAAGGCGATTGCGAACCTTGTTGTCTCAAGTGTGCCTGAACTCAAATTACATAATGTTACTGTTGTCGACCAGCGAGGGAATTTGCTGTCCGATTTTGAAACAGAACACCAGTTCGCTGAAGCGGCAAAACAACTGGAATATACTCGCAGTGTAGAAACTGATTTGCTGGAAAGGGTTAATAGTCTGCTGGAGCCAATTTTAGGTCAGGGTAAATACCGTGCGGAAGTAGCAGTCGACCTTGACTTTACAAGTATTGAACAAACGTCTGAAATATTTAACCCCGATGCTTCAGCCATACGCAGTGAGCAAACTAACAGTGAACAAACTTCACCCCCTGTTGAAGAAGGTGGAATACCTGGTGCAGCGGCAAATCAACCAGAAGCAGACCAGGCGGATATTGTTGCGGATGCTGCTGTAGCGGAGCAAACCAGTCCATCGAAATCACGCCTCTCTGAAACTCGAAATTTTGAATTGGACCGAACAATCAGTTATACCAGGAGTCAAACGGGCCGTTTGAAGCGCTTAACGGTTGCTGTAGCAGTAGACGACATGGAACTTAATCAGTCGAGTGAAGGGGAGGAAGCTACCATTCAAAAGACACCCTGGACAGAGGATGATTTAGAGAGATTACGCGCACTGGTTCAGGATGCCGTTGGTTATGATCCAGCTCGTGGAGATCGAATATCAGTAATCAATACACCATTTATGAGTGTTCAACAAGAGCCTCTTCCGGAACTAACAACTGCATTATGGGAGCAGGCATGGTTTTGGACGGTTATACGAACAGTATTAGGTATATTGGCGTTTGCAATTGTAGTATTTATGATATTGATGCCTACAATGAATCGCTTGACAGAAAATTCGAAAATAATTAAACAACTTGAGTTAAAACATAAAGAAGCTTTGAATGCTGTTAATGAAGTTGCTGGAGGTGGCCAGGTAGAAGTTAACCCTGATGGCTCTTTAAAAGTGGTAGCTTCAGCTGCCGAAAAAAGGTTGCCACCGCCTAATGATCATTTAGATGAAAATATGAAAATTGTGAAGGATATGATTAATGAAGATCCTGATCGAGTAGCTCAAGTATTACAAGGGTGGGTTGCATCTAATGAATGATGTCGCTGCTGTCGATTCTGAATTTGTTCCTTATTCCGAAAGGGCGGCGATTTTGTTGCTTTCCATTGGAGAAGAAAATGCAGCAAAATTATTAAGAGAATTAGGTCCCAAAGAAGTTCAGCTTCTGGGGACAGAAATGGCGGCGCTAACTAATTTAAAGCGTACCAGAATTGCATCGGTTTTCCAGTCGTTTGTTGATGAAGTCATGGATACAACCGGGCTTGGATTTGGTGCTGATGGCTACGTGAGAAGCACATTAACAAGAGCGTTAGGGCCAGATAAAGCTGCCGGTATTATTGATCGTATATTGCTTGGTGGTAACACAGATGGGCTTGATTCATTAAAATGGATGGATTCACAATCGATTGCTGAAATTATCAAACTTGAACACCCACAGATACAGGCGATAGTAATGGCTTATCTTGATAGCGAACTCTCGGCTCAGGTGTTAGAACATTTTCCTGAAGATGTTCGCCTGGATGCATTAATTCGTGTTGCTAAACTGGAAACTGTTCAACCTGATGCTTTAAAGGAACTGAATAATATTCTGGAAAAACAGTTTTCGGGTACTGCTGCAAACCAGAAGAAACGTATCGGAGGAAAAAAAGTGGCTGCTGATATTATGACGTGTATGGATGGTACGCTAGAAGCACAAGTGATGGAAAATCTGGTCGAAACTGATGAAGAGTTGGCAACTGATATTCAGGATTTGATGTTTGTATTTGGTAACCTGATTGATATTGATGACAGAGGTATTCAAACATTATTGCGTGAAGTATCTACCGAATTGCTTGTGGTAGCCTTAAAAGGTGCTGATGAAGAGTTGCGAGAAAAGATATTTGCCAATATGTCTTCTCGGGCTGCTGAATTATTACGTGATGATCTAGAAGCAATGGGTCCAATGAAAGTAAGTGATGTTGAGTCGGCACAAAAAGAAATTATTGGTGTCGCCAGGAAGTTAGCAGATCAAGGAGATATAATGTTAGGTGGTTCCGGGGAGCAAATGCTGTAGTAACAGTAGCTATAAGGTTTATATAAAATCATCTAGTAGCACTAGTAGAAGCGATGTATAAAGGGTTTAACTAATGGGCGATACCTTTTTTAGTGGGCAGCTTGCCGAAAAAGCCGAGACCTGGTTGTTACCTGAGGTAAAGGGTAGCAATACTTTTCAGGCTGAAGAAAAACGCTCATCTGGCTACGTTAAACGCCAGGCAGGTGTAAATGAAGGCGATAAGGATAACCTTTCTCTTGATTCACTTCCAAACGCAATCTCAATAAAAGAATTAGAAAGACGTATTGAAAAAATACAGGAGAAAGCATTTACAGAGGGGAGGTCAGATGGTTATGAAAAAGGATTTGCTGAGGGTGAGAAACGAGCCCTCCAGATTGCAGAACAAAAGTTTGCTACGCAGAAACAAGAGCTGAACCAATTAATTCACTCAATAACTGCTTCAGTCAGTGAGCAGTCAGAAAACCTGAAATTTACATTGGTTGAAATCATTATAAAAATAGTGGCTTCAATTAGTCAGCATTTAATTGAAAAGTCGAATCCTATTGAAGAATTAGTAAAAGAAGCAATTGATGCGCTACCTGTACAGGAGCAACAGATTATTCTGCATCTAAATTCCGATGATGCCAAGTTACTAGAGTCTATCCCCAATTTTATTGACTCTGGCTGTAAACTAACAGTTGATGCTCAAATAGTAAAAGGTGGCGGCGTAGTAAAAACTGAAAATTCAGAAGTGGACTTTCAATTAAATAGTCGTATAAATGAAGTGCTTAAAGCTTTGTTTCCTGATATTTCGACAGAACATATTCAACATGCGGTCGATAATTCTCTGGAAAAGACTATTGAGCGTGATGATAACGATGACGATGTTTGATTATTTTACACAGGCAGCTAAACAAGACATTCCAGAATTTAAAGTAAATGCTATTGGTAAAGTGATCAAAGTAGCAGGTTTGACATATGCATCAAAAGGCATAAAGATTCCGTTAGGAAGTTACTGTTATATTGTTGAAAATAAAACAAAATCAGGACAGATAATAAATGAAACCAATAACCATTCTATAGCAGAAGTAATTGGTTTTGATGGAGATGTAACCTATCTAATGCCTTTAGAGCGAATCAGTAATGTAACTCCAGGATCAAGAGTTGTACCACTTGCAGAGAATGTCAAAGTGCCAGCTGGTTTAGGCTTGTTAGGTCGAGTTCTGGATGGGATAGGAGAGCCACTTGATAGTAAACCACTATTTATAGAAGATAACGACGCCATTAGCGATATAGAGTGGATTGACTCGACACCAAAGACAATAAACCCACTGCAAAGAGAACCGATTAATCAGCCTATAGATATCGGTATTCGTTCAATTAATGCAATGTTAACGTTAGGTATTGGTCAACGTGTGGGGCTTTTCGCAGGAAGCGGTGTGGGTAAAAGTGTGTTGCTGGGTATGATGACAAAGTTTACTGAAGTTGATGTTGTTGTCGTAGCTCTAGTAGGTGAGCGAGGGAGAGAGGTTAGAGAATTTATAGAGAAAAACCTGGGAAGCAAAGGTATGGCAAAAGCTATTGTGGTAGCTGCACCAGCTGACGCGATGCCAACCATGCGATTAAAGGCGGGTATGTATGCTTCAAGATTATGCGAATATTTTCGCGACAAAGGAATGAAAGCATTACTGTTATTTGATTCCCTGACCCGATACGCTCAGGCGCAGCGTGAAATAGCACTTTCTATGGGTGAGCCTCCGGCAACGAGAGGATATCCACCTTCAGTATTTACCTGCTTACCCGAATTGGTTGAACGTGCAGGTAATGGTGACAGTCAAAGAAATACAGGTTCGGTCACTGCAATCTATACTGTTTTAACAGAAGGGGATGATATGAATGACCCTGTTGCGGATGCGGCCAGATCAATTCTTGATGGGCATATTGTGCTTTCAAGAGAAATTGCACAACAGTCTATATATCCTGCCGTTGATATTTTGTCTTCAGTAAGCCGTTCAATGCATAGCATCGTCGATGATAACCATCTTGAGCTGTCTGCTTACTTAAGACAGTTAATGGCAATTTACCAGGATAGTAAAGATTTTATTAGTGTGGGTGCATACACTCAGGGAGCAGACCCAATGACTGACCTGGCAATTGCCAAGCAGCCACAAATTAGAGATTTCTTACGACAGGGTCTCGATCAACCATCAGCTTTTCCTGAGAGCCTCAATGCATTGGTAAGCCTTCTTAAAATTGATTCCGGTGTTGAGATGGCAGATAATCAATCTACAACTGCTGCGTTGACTAATCAAAGCAATCAGGTGATTGATGGTGTTGCACGGTAGTAGATTTGCCTATAGTTGGTAATGTGGAGAATGATCAATGGCTATTTTAAATATGGAAAAGTGTGTCAGTCATGTTTGATAAGAAAAAACAGAAAAGACTTTCATTATTGATGCGACTTGCGAAGATTAAAGAGATCGAAAAGATCAGTAGTCTGCATGAAGCCAATCAAGCTGAGCAGAAGAACAGTCAATTATTGAATAAGTTAGAGCAGTATAGAATAGGTTACAACGACTTGAATAACGCTGTGCCCGAAGGGGAGCTATCTACAGCATCGGCTTACTTTCTGAGAAATGGCTCACAATTTATTGGACAGTTAAACGAAAGTATTGTCGTGCAACAACAGGCGTTAAATTTTGCGACTGAGAACCAAAAAGTTGCAAATGAAGAATATAAACGAGCTCATGCAAAAACAGAGCAATTTGAACAATTGTATGAAACAGAGCAAAAATTAGATCAAAAAGATCAGGAACAACGCCAAGAGGTTGAAATACAGGATATTTTTAATCGCCGTCATTTTTAGGTTTTATTTTAAATTGGTCTATATTTACTGAAGTTAAACAGAAATTTACCTCTCTAAATCTGGCGAATTGTGGTTATTTGGCTAAACTAGTCTAAAGATATGAAAGAATAACTGTTTGTGATTTTCCCTATTTATTTAATATAGGGGCTTTCTCTATATATTTGGAGCGTCAGGATCGACGCCATAAATTAATAATTTAGGAGCTTTGTCAATATGTCAATTTCTTCGCAATTACTCGACAATGATAATGAGTTGGTCATCAATGTGGCTGGTCGTTTTGATTTTAGTTCACATCAGGATTTTAGAAAAGCTTATGAAGCTATAGAAGAGCGGCCTCAAAGCTATGCAATAGATATGGCCGATACTACTTATCTGGATAGTTCTGCACTAGGTATGTTGTTACTGTTACGTGATTATGCGGGTGGTGATGATTCATCGATACGTATTATCAACTGTAATGAAGACGTTAGAAAAATTTTGGTGATATCAAATTTTGGTCGTTTGTTTACTATTCAGTAATGAACAGTATCATTATTACTCAACGTTATTTTGTTTGCCTTATAAAATAAAAAAAAGAATCTGGTAATACTATTTGAAACGGAGTTAAAGCGATTATCGATATAAAAATATTTAAATATAACCAGATACCGATTGATTATGTTTAAATATTTAGCCTGTAGAATCAGGTTTTGGGGGACAAAGAATAGTGATATCCATTCTGACATTATTAGGGGATTACCAGAATCAGATTTCCCCGGATCTTTTAATAAAACAAATTAGTGAAAATTTATTAGAAACAAAAGACATCTGTCACATTCCCTACGATTCTATGGATGACCTGCTTGAAGGGGTAGAATCCATTAATGTTTCCGATAATTCCCTTGTACTGGCATCGTCAGAGTTTTTTCATTTGGATGAGTTTGAAAAATTACTGGACTTTAGTAGAGCATCTTACATACCTATTGTGTTAGTAGGTGAAAATAATAATGAACAATTAATCATAGGTGCAATGCAAAAAGGAGTTAATGAACTTCTTGAATTATCGATGCCAAGCAGTGTCATGGCCGTCAAATTATTTTCCCAGCTTCGATTAAGTAAAATGCATGCGTTAATGCGTGAACAAAATGAAGCGATTAAGAATAATCATGCTCATATAGTTCATGAGCAACGTATGGCAAAAGAAGTTTTTAGCAGGGTTACACACGATGTTGTCGACTTACAAAACATAAAACATTGGCTCTCACCTATAGCCGTATTTAATGGTGACATCCTGTTAGCGTCACCCACTACCAGTGGTGGGTTATTAACATTACTGGGAGATTTTACCGGGCATGGTCTGGGTGCTGCTATTGGTGCGATACCACTTGCATCAACTTTTTATGGTATGGCGAATAAAGGTTTTTCTATGCGCGATATTGTTAAGGAGTTAAATGCAAAATTAAACGCGCTATTACCGACCGGAGTTTTCTGTTGTGCCTGTGTGGCTCAAGTTAATTTCGAACAGGGCAGTGTTGAAATTTTAAATGCAGGGCTACCCGATAGTTATTTAGTAAAAACAGGCACGGGCGAGTTAATGCCTATTCCTTCCAGCTCTTTAGCGCTTGGTATTTTAGGGCCTACCGCATTTACAATAGAAAGCCAGCGGTTTGATCTCGACGTTGGTGATAAACTCTATCTTCTTTCTGATGGTTTACTGGAAACCGAAAATGAAAGAGGTGAGCAATATGGAGAAGATCGCCTAAAACAGGCTTTAAAAGCAGGTTCCCAGTTACCGGCAGATGATGTATTTGATTCTCTACGAGAGGATGTACTTTCCTTTATTGGAAAACATGCCCGGGCTGACGATATTTCTTTGGTTGAAGTCAACATTGTTGAAGCCAAAGCGTTTAAAGCTATGGTGCCGAATGATAATAAATATGCAGAGCAGCCACCTGTTTCCTGGCGAATTGATTATGAATTTGATCCTCCGTCTTTAAAGAATCAGGACCCTGTTCCTTTAATTCTACACCCAATGTTAGAAGACCCGAACTTACGTCAGCACTCAGGGGAAATTTTCTCAATTGTTTCTGAGCTTTATAACAATGCTCTTGATCATGGCTTGTTAAAACTCTCCTCATCAATAAAGCAGGAAACTGCTGGTTTTGAGCGTTATTACCAGTTACGTGAAGAACGTTTAAAAGCACTTGAAGACGGTGTGATAAAAATTTCATTACATTATAGCGCCGCTGGAGAAGGAGGTTGCCTGCAAGTAGATGTTATTGATTCAGGTGAAGGCTTTGATTATTCAATACTGAATAACCCTGATGGAAAAGTCAGGCAATTACATGGTCGTGGAATCAGTGTACTAAAAAGCGTGTGTCGGTCCATCGAATATCTTGGGGCAGGCAACCATGCCAGAGTTGAGTACAGTTGGTAACGCTTTTATTTTTTTATAGCAGTAAGTAATCAAACTCGTTTTTTCTCTTTAAAGTATTAAAATCAAAATTGGCATTGCATGTGCTTTATATTCTTCTGTCAAAACAGGAGAAAGACAAATGTTACTGCCGTTACTACCTCAAACAGATACATCAGCACAGTCAAAAGCTGCACCTCTCATAGGGCAAACTGGTGACTCTTTAAACGAAAAAAGTGACTTTAATACGACTCTGGTAGGTTTTAAGGATGTACAGAGTCAGGAAAAGCCGTTACTGAATCAGAATATTAATATGGAGGCATCTGAACTACAAGATCAGCTAGTCCAGGTTGTTCAGGTGTTAAAAGAGTTTACAGAAGGTCTGAATTTGCCGAACGCCGGCAACTCATTGCCGGGAGGGCTTGCCAATCCGACTGAGGTATCAGAGGTGTTACCTGTTTCATTCGAAAACTCATTAAATAATTTTATCGGTAAATTAAGTGATTTACTGTTGGAAACTGATAACGCAATGACTGGATCTTCTCTACAGCAACTTGTAGATGAAGCGTTAACAGACTTTCAATTATCACTTGAGCAGCTTAATTTAGAAAGTGATGACCTTAAAGAACAATTGAAAGCGTTTCTTTCTAAAATGACGGAGGTTGTTGAGCAGTGGCTGGAAAAAGTGGAAGAAAGAGGTATAGCAGCCCTTCCGGAGCTGTTAGAAATATTGGTAGAGTTTTCCGAAAAAGCACGAATA
The DNA here is from genome assembly GCA_041941365.1 of Cellvibrionales bacterium. Classification (GTDB taxonomy): domain Bacteria; phylum Pseudomonadota; class Gammaproteobacteria; order Pseudomonadales; family UBA7434; genus UBA7434. Next base: position 29,691 of record JBGTQK010000001.1, read on the forward strand.
AATAATGGCTTGCCAGATGAGAAAACAATTACAGTGCCTTTACAAGAAGATTCAGTGAATGATGTGTTTACTGCATCTTTAAATGAAAGAAAAGATATATCTCCAGGTAATGTTTTTCAGCAGAGCAACCATTTGGTTGATCAAAACTTGAAACAGCAACAAGCCCAACAAATATCCCCAGTTGCAATCGGTACACCAAAAAATAATACGACGTCATTATCAGGAAATAAAAATGTAGTACTTAATCAACTGGTATCGGAGCACGCACTGAATAATCAACCGATTAAACAGGGCCAAAAATTGGCTCCGGCACAAACTGGTGGTTTAGAGAATATAAAATTTAACGCAATGAACAATACGTTAAATTTGAATGCCTTGAGCTTAAATTATTTACAGCAAGGAAAAATGGAAAATGCGCCATCAATATTTCAACACTTGCCTTTAACCGATTTTAAGCAAGCATCTTCATCGGGTTCTAACAATTTTGCATTGCCAGATATAATTAAAAATACAGCATCGAGAATAAGAGAGCAATTCTCGTATCAAATTGGTATGCCGGCAGGAGGAAAGCAATGGGGTAATCAGTTAACCCAGCGACTTACATGGCTGGCAGGCCAGGGTATTCAAACTGCAGATCTGCAATTGAACCCGCCGGAGCTGGGTCCGTTGCAGGTTCGTATTGAAAGTAGTGAGCAAGCAGCACGAGTATCGTTTGCTATTAGCCATCCTGCAACGCGTGATGTTCTGGAAAGCCAGATACCTCGCCTTAGAGATTTATTTTCCGATCGTGGACTGGACTTACTGGATGTTGATGTTGGTGATCATGAGCAGTCAGAGAATCACTTTCTCGAAAACACTGAAGGCGATGCTCATCTTGGAGATGGTACCAAAGAGCGGGCTGATACAGTCGATGGAAAGGGTTCTATCGACCAGATAACAGAAACTGACGCCATGCTTGCTAATGAAGGGGAAAGCGATTACGACTCAACGCTGGTATTGCACTATGGAATTGTCGATGCTTACGTTTGAAATAAGGCTGGATATTATCAGGTGTCTATTTGAAAAGTCTTCAGGTTAACGGCATCACAAATTTATCGGTTTAAACCTGTTTTTTTTAATCAGTATCATTTTTTAGCTAAACTAAAGAGTGATTGTTTTGAATGATCTAATTCGAGAATTATAAAAACAATTTAATGGCATAAGACTTGCTTCATTACTAAACGGAAGTAGAGAGTGACGGAATATTGGCATGGCTGAAGAAAACGAACAGGAAGGTGAAGAGCAGACTAAAAAACCCCCAATACTACTTTTTGCATTAATTGGTGTGGTTTTGGTTGCAATATCAGTGGGGGCTACTGTTTTTATCATGAGCAGTAGCAATTCTAAATCAGAAGAGGTAGTTGAAGAAGAAATAACCCCAGCTGCTCTGTACTTTGCGATTAGTCCAAAGTTTAAAACTAACTACGAGGTTGATGGGCGTCAGCGACTGTTTCAATTAGCTATTTCTCTTGTTACACGAGAACAAGATGTTATTGATGCACTTGCTATTCATGTACCGACTATCAAAAGTAAATTAGTTATATTGTTAAGCGGACAAGACTTTTCGTTATTAAGTGATAAGGAAGGCCGTGAAAATCTACGTAAGGAGTGCCTTGAAGCTGTTCAAGCTATTTTGCAGACTGAAATAGGTAAGCCTGGTGTAGAAAGAGTATTGTTTACTGACTTTGTCATGCAATAGATTATTTATTCAGTCATTTTTGCCTTCCACAGCAGTCGAACACTGTATAGTTTGTTCTGTAAAAGCCTGTTACTTATTCTTAATAATTAGGCTTTTGTTACTTAACTGAGTCAGGAAGTGCCGAGTGGAAGATATTCTATCTCAAGATGAAATTGATGCGCTATTGCATGGTGTTGATGATGGCGATATATCAACTGAGTCTCAAGAAGTTGATGATTCTGGTGTTGCTGTCTATGATTTTTCGTCACATGATAATCTCGTTAGGGGTCGTCTCCCCACTTTAGAATTAATTAATGAACGCTTTGCACGTCAGTTACGTGTAGGATTATTTAATCTTATGCGACGTAACTGCGAGTTGTTTATTAATGGCATCAAAATCATGAAGTTTGGTGAGTACATACAAAATCTTAGTCTACCTACCAGCTTGAATATGGTGAAGATGGAGCCTCTTCGTGGAACCTCATTATTTACTCTAGAAGCAAAGCTGGTCTTTCGCCTAGTTGATAACTTTTTTGGCGGTACTGGTAGGCACGCAAAAATCGAAGGCCGTGAATTTACACCCACTGAATTACGTGTAGTTCAAATGATACTTGAGCAGGTCTTTCATTGTTATCAGGAAGCATGGGAGCCTGTCCATGCTGTGTCTTTTGAAACGATAGGTACAGAAGTGAATCCGGCAATGGCAACTATTTTAGCGCCGGATGACAGTATTGTTGTCAATTCATTTCGAATAGAGCTAGATGGTAATGGCGGTGATTTCTATATCTGTTTGCCCTATGCGATGATCGAACCGATAAGGGATTTACTGGATAGTGGAATTTCTGGTGAGTCAACTTTTGTAGAAGAGCGTTGGGTTAAAGCACTGAGAAGGGATATTTTGCGTGCGTCTGTATCACTGGACTGCACATTAGTAGAAAAAAATATGTCGCTAAGAGATGTCATTGATCTTGATGAAGGAGATATTATTAGTGTAGACATGCCAGAAACGTTAGTACTTAGAGCCAATAATGTGCCTATCTACAAAACAAAAATAGGTCAATCCAATGGAAACCTGGCTTTAAAAATACTTGAAAGAACGAGTATTGACTTAATAGACGATTAAATTTTTTTAAATGTCACTGAGACATAGTTGATAATAACCCAGAGGGTTTAGTTATGAGTAATCCAGAACAATCCGAAGAACCAGATATGACAGAAGAAGAAATGGCAGCGGCAATGCTGGAAGAACTGCAAACAGATGAAGCAGCGATGACTAGCGGGTCTGCTGCATCGGGTTCAGATGCAGGAAATCCGGATTTAGAGGTTGTTTTGGATATACCTGTGAAAATTGCAATGGAGGTAGGTTCTACTCAAATTTCTATTCGCAATCTGCTTCAGCTAAATCAAGGATCTGTTATTGAACTTGAAAGACTGGCAGGTGAACCCCTGGACGTTATGGTTAATGGAACCTTAATTGCTCATGGTGAAGTCGTTGTTGTTAACGATAAATTTGGCATAAGAGTAACAGACGTTATTAGTCCTTCAGAGCGTATAAAACGATTACAGTAATCATGCTGAGACAAAAAATAAAAACACTGTTAAAAAATCAGTGTCATTGGATCTTGCTTACATCGCTATTCCATTGTTTCCCGAGCTTTAGCTTTGCAAATGAAGAGGCAGCAGTATTGACTAAACCGCAATTATTGGAAACCGGTGGTGTGGTTTCTTTATTTGTAGGTATGTTATTTATTCTGGTATTAATCATTGGTCTGGCATTGGTTTTAAAACGCTTGCAATTTGCTACCATGTCACAACATCAAAAAATGAAAGTGTTAGGTACATTACCATTAGGCGCAAGAGAAAAAATCATAATAGTACAAGTTAAAGAGCAACAATTGTTATTAGGTGTTACCCCTCAAAATATAAATGTGTTAAAAGAGCTGGAAGTGACGGAAACGGAAAGGGTAGCAGTAGAAGAATTAAATAACAAAAATAGTCAGACGATGAATGTATTTCCTTTGCAACGCTTTTCTGAAGTATTCTCTCGTCAGTTAAAAAAATGAAATCAGACTCAAAGATAATCGACATTAAAAAAAATTATTTTTTAAGCTTCTGGTTACTGATTCTATGCTTAAGCTGTTCTTTTTGGTGTCAGGCACAAGTTGAGAGCACAGTTAGCCCTTCATCTACTAGTACAATATCGTCAGAAGCAGATGCCGAAGGTATTCTGAATTTACAAGGAATACCGGGATTACCAGCACTATCTTCAACACCACGAGCCGATGGTGGCCAGGATTACACAATAACGATTCAATTGCTCGCTATTATGACGGCATTGACGTTATTACCGTCTTTTCTTTTGATGATGACAGCTTTTACCCGAATTATCATTGTGTTTGCTATTCTGCGTCAGGCATTGGGTCTACAACAAACACCGTCTAATCAGATTTTGTTAGGTCTATCATTGTTCTTGACTTTATTTATTATGCAGCCTGTATTTGAAACCATTTATGAAGATGGTTTTGTGCCTTATTCCAAGGAAGAACTGACTTCCACGGAAGCTTTGAAAAAAGCTTCAGTTCCTGTAAAGGAATTTATGTTAAGCAATACTCGTGAAAGTGACCTGGCTTTATTTGTACGTTTATCCAGATCAGAGGAGGTCGCATCGGCTCAAGAGCTTTCTCTGTTTGTTTTAGCTCCTGCCTTTTTAACCAGTGAACTTAAAACGGCGTTTCAAATAGGCTTTTTATTGTTTGTGCCCTTCCTAGTTATTGACTTGGTCGTTGCAAGCGTGTTGATGGCTATGGGTATGGTCATGCTGTCCCCGATTATTATTTCACTGCCATTTAAAATCATGCTTTTTGTTCTTGTTGATGGTTGGGCAATGGTAATTGGTAGTCTAGCCTCAAGTTATGGTTATTAATCTTTTTAAAGACAGAAGAAGGTAACTGGATATGGGACCCGAAACAATTGTAGAAATTTTTGGGCAAGCGTTATTCCTTGTTGTTGTTCTGGTTGCTGCAATTATTCTGCCTAGCTTATTGGTTGGGTTATTAGTATCAGTATTTCAGGCTGCCACACAAATTAATGAGCAAACTCTGAGTTTTTTACCACGACTGCTCGCAACACTGGTTACGGTTATTTTACTAGGACCCTGGATACTTCAGGAGCTATTGGATTTATCAAATTTGATCTTTGAGTATATTGCTTCGGTTACTCGTTAATACAGATTCTAATAATGGCATTTGATTTTAATCTTTTATCCTCGCTGTTAGTCAGCTTTTTTTTACCTTTCTTCAGGATAGCTGCCTTTTTTTCGACATCGCCAATATTTGGTAATCAGCTGGTGCCCGTTCGGATTCGTTTATTATTGTCGCTTGCAGTGACATTGGTTGTATTTAAATGGGTAGATATTCCCAGTGATTTATCAGCACTTTCTTTTATGATGGTATTAACTATATTTCAACAAGTGATTATAGGGATAGTGTTAGGCTTATTAGCGCAGATTTTTTTTCATATCTTTGTGCTTGCTGGACAGATGATTGCGATGCAAATGGGTTTGGGTTTTGCCTCCATGGTAGACCCAACTAACGGTGTATCTGTTGTGGTTATCAGTCAGTTTTATATTGTTTTTGTTACTTTATTATTTGTAGCAATGAACGGGCATCTGGTAGCTATTGAGGTTTTAACAGAATCGTTTAATTTGCTTCCTATAGGCAGTAATCTATCATCAAATGGTTTGTGGTATTTTGCAGATAAAGGCGTATGGTTATTTGCTTCAGCTTTTTTGCTTGCACTTCCAGCAGTCACTGCAATACTTATTGTTAATTTTGCCTTTGGTGTTATGACTCGAGCTGCACCACAATTAAATATCTTCTCCCTTGGATTTCCTTTTACATTAGTATTCGGGGTCTTTATTTTTTGGGTTGCTCTTAGTAATTTCTTGCCTCAGTATTTGCGACTCAGTGAAGAGCTATTTGCTCATATGCATACTTTAATGAAAGCTTGATTAATTTAAATGCTAACAAATAGCTTATGTGACCTTTCAGTACTTTCAGCTTTGAAAATGCCTGCTAACTTTTATTGAGAAAAATGAATGAGTCAGGGATATCTTGACTCTAAAGTTTTTTCAATGAATAAGCGTTCTTGTTAAAATAAATTAACCTGGAAAAAGAGAGATTGAGTAAAAGCTTCGTACTTTTTTGACTTCTAGGTTTTGATATTCCATAACATTCAAGAGAAAACCATACGATAATGGTAAAATCCTGCAAAGGATAGGAGGTCATAAATAGCCAATGCCGAAAAATGGGAGAAGTTTGGCGTTAGTTTAATAAAAAATTAACAGAGATTAATATTAAAGCTTTATCCTACATTAAAGCACTATAAAATGGCTTCTCTAATTTCCAATGCTTCACATAAAACAGTGAAGTCTAAATCCAGAGCCTAATACATGTTTCACTTTTTTTTAAATAACTCAATCTTCAAACGGGTTCATCAAGCAGTTCATTTAATTGTTAGTTTTATTTCAGTCGGATTTTTGCCTGTACTCGTTAGTGCTGAAGTGATGGTAAAGCCATTATCAGAAGTCGTGATACATCCTTTACGCTCTGCACCCGCTACTGTCATAACTCAAAATGACTCGTTAATTTCTTCCAAGTTGTTTGCATTGGTTAATAAAGTTAATGTTAATGTGAGTGAAAGTGTTAAGAAAGGAGATCTATTGGTAGAACTGGATTGTAGAGATTATGATTTAGCGTTATCCATTTCCAGGGCAAAGGTTAATGCTTCAAAGGCTGCATTGACTTTAGCAGAGAATCAGTTGAATCGTGTCAAGCAGTTACATGCTAAATCGTTAGCATCTCAAGATGATTTAGAGCAACGGCATGCGAGTTATCTCGAAGCAGAAACAATGTTGATTCTGGATAAGTTATCTATAAAAAAAGCAGAGTTGGATGTCACACATTGCGACATAATTGCGCCATTTAATGGGGTTGTTACTGAGCGTATCATTTCGAGAGGTGAGCTGGCAAATCAGGGAACACCATTGTTAAACCTGGTTGATACCAGCGAACTTGAACTGTCAGTTAAAATGGGAACAGGTGAAGCTGATAGATTGCCCGTCAAAGGTTTTATTTTTGATGCAGGAAACAAGTATCCTGTTTCATTGCTAAATAAAGGAACTGTTGTAGATCAAAAAACGCGTGATCTCGATTTAAGATTTATCTTTTCAGATAAAAGACCCCTACCAGGGCAAGCAGGTAAATTGGTTTGGAATGACCCGGCTAATTATCTATCAGACCAGTATGTTGTTGTAAAGGATCGCCAACGTGGTATTTATATTAAAAGAAATAATGAATTGTTATTTGTTCCTTTAAAAAATGCAATTCCAGGACGGACAGTAAAAATAGATTTGCCATTAGATACATTAGTTGTGGTTAAAGGCTTTGGGCAGATAAACGAAGCGAAGATACTAAAAAATTGATGTATCTGGATTTGGTAAATAGATTAACTGGCGGGTAAAAAATGTTAAGGCGCTTATTAGATAACCATGTACTGGCAAATCTGACATTTTTATTAATTCTTATTCAGGGTTACCTTGCATTTGAGCAAATGCCTCGTTCACGCGATCCGGAAATTAATTTTAACTGGGTCAATATTCTAACTACCTTACCAGGTGCTTCCCCAGCAGAAATAGAAAAACGTATTACTGACCCAATAGAAGACAAGATCAAACAGACAATAAAAGATATCAGATTTGTCTCGAGTGATAGCCGTGCCGGCGCGTCACTAATGTTGGTTCGTTTTGAGCAAATGAGTGAGCGTGAATTTGATAAGCACATTATTGATTTGCGAAGGGAAGTGCAAAATGTCTATACAGATCAATTGCCACCTGAGGCAAATGACCCGGAAGTCCTGGTATTAACTTCTTCTAACGCTTTTCCTACAGCTATATTAGCAGTAGAAACCCAGTCTTATGATGAGAATTTCAGGCGTTATATTTCCAATCTGGATCGTGAAATTGAAGCTTTAAAAGGTGTTGATGAAGCATTGGATTTAGGTGTTGGTGATCCGGAATTACATATTGCATTTTATCCTGAACGTTTGGAAGGCTTAGGGCTCTCTCCAACAGCTCTTGCTGATACGGTTGCAGCCTATTTCAGAGACGTTTCGATAGGAGATATTGAAACAGAAAGCGGTAAATGGATTATTCGCCTGGATGGAACTTCAAGCTCTTTGGAGGAGCTCTCTGCATTTCCGATATTGGGCAGTAATGGCATTGTTGAATTAGGCAGTGTTGCTGATGTTTATTTTTCAACTGACGAAGACCATATCACTGTAAATTTTCAAAAAAGGCCAGCTGCCATGTTTTCAATAACAAAGCAGAATGGCGCTAGTGCTCTGGGTATGCTGGATAAATTGAACAAATTTATTGTAGAGCAAAACAACCTCTATAAAGATAAAGGTTATCAACTGATTCTGGTTGATGATAGAACCATTGATACACGCGAATCTATAGGCTTGATGGTTGATAATGCTGTAATAGGCTTGTTATTTGTGCTTGTTGTTACCTTTATATTTTTAGGAACACGTATCGCGTTTTTAACAGCTATTGGCATTCCTTTTACGCTTGCCGGTACTTTCATTATTATTAATTTAATGGGTTTTGCTTTAAGCAATATGGTACTACTTGGTGTTGTCGTTGCATTAGGGATGATAGTAGATGATGCAGTTGTTGTCGTTGAAGCAATTTATTATCGCTTGCAAAGAGGGGTTAGACCAATAGATGCAGCAATAGATGCGTTAAGGGAAGTAGCGGCGCCTGTATTAACCTCTGTACTTACAACAATCTCTGTTTTTTTACCGCTTATCTTTCTGCCAGGTATTCTAGGCGAATTCATGCGTTTATTGCCATTAGTTGTTTGTATAGCCTTATTGGTCAGTCTGGTAGAGGCATTCTGGATTTTACCTTCTCACGTCACCTTTATTGGACAAAGTGATTCTGAAAGTAAAGTGGCAAGAATAAGAAAGACATTAACACGAAAAATACGATCTAACTATTCTTTATTGTTGGTAAGAGCAATAAGAAACCCCTTAAAAACAATATTGATTTCTTTAATGTTTCCAATGATCGCAGTGGTTGTTTTAGCAAGTGGTCTTATTAAATTCAATTTTTTTCTTTCCGAACCATTCCCCATGTTTTATGCTGACATAGAGCTGCCTGCTGGTGCAAACATAGAAAAAACACAGGAATTAACAACGGAGTTGGAAGAAATCGTTTTATCGGTAATCAAGCCTGAGGAATTAAGGTCATCGATTACCTATGCAGGACAGAAGTTTACTGAAACCACCATACATACAGGCTCTCATTTTGGTCAGGTTTTTGTAACCTTGCATCAACAATCAGCTTATAAGCGCAAAATACGTGATATATATAATGAAGTGACGAAAGCGATAGGCGATGAATATAAAGGAGCAAAAGTTAATTCGCTTTTAGTAGAAGATGGGCCGCCTGTAGGAAAGCCGATAGCAATAAAACTTCTTGGTGATGATTACGATGAACTGAATCTGGTTGCTTCTAAAATGCAAGCGTATATGTCTCAACAAACTGAGCAAGATAAACCTTTATTTGTGCAGATATCTACTGATTATAAGCCTGGTGCACCAGAAATGGTATTATCGTTAGACGGCGACGCGATTAAGCGTGCGGGCTTGCATCCGGCTCAGGTTACTCGTAGCCTGCAGAGTTACGTCGATGGGGAGCTGGTAACACGATATCAACGTTTGGGGGAAGAAATTGATGTCCGTTTATTGGCAGTGAAAAATCCGGATGCACCTGTTGAAGCATTATTAGAGCAAACAATGAGTACTCCTGATGGCAGTACAATAGTGTTAGGTGAATTAGTGAATGTAAGTTATGAGGAGGGGCTAATGAATATATTTCATTATAGTTATTCTCGTTCAATTACATTAGAATCTGATATAGATGATGACTTAGTCAACACTGTTCAGGCAAATCAGATTCTTCTGGATTATTGGGATTCTATTCGTCTAGATTATCCTGGGGTAAAACTAGATACTTCGGGTCAACTAGACGACATACAAGAAAGTCTTGATAGCATGTTAATGTTATTTGTAATGGGAGTTGGTTTGATATACCTGATTTTAGGAACCCAGTTTAAAAGTTATTTTCAACCTTTGATCGTATTGCTGTCTGTCCCACTCGCATTTGCTGGCGTTATTCTAGGAGCTATTATTTCTGGTAATACCGTATTGAGTATGTACACCTTGTATGGTGTTATTGCTTTGTCAGGTATCTCGGTCAATGCTGCAATTGTGTTGATATCAGCAGCGAATGCCCGTATAGAATCAGGAATGAATGTTGTTTCGGCAACAGTATTTGCTGCTAAACGAAGGGTAATACCGGTTTTGATCACATCGTTTACGACGATAGCAGGTTTATTTTCTCTTGCCGCAGGTGTTGCGGGTGAGTCGCTGGTTTGGAGCCCACTTGCTTCCGCGATTGTTTCGGGATTGTTTTTCTCGACAATGCTGATTCTAATCATCATTCCTATCTTTTATAGCGCCTGGAAATCCTTTGTATTGCGAGATTCTTAAAAACCTGAATCTTTACTTATAAAATTTTTCGCCAGAGAGCAGATTACCAATACTGACTGCCAACTACTTCGCAAAATGGCATATATCGGTGTGATTATTATTTAATCAGACTGATTTATGACCAATCTTCATTATACTTCTTATATAGAAAAGAATTCATTATTTGCTTACAAGGCTTTTACCTGTAAGTAAGGGAATACCTGGAGTTAACACAAATGGTTTTTGGCTTTCAACAAAGTAGCCATGATGCGGTTTTATTTATTGATGATGAAAATCACGTCATTAAACAAATGTTATTCTCGGAGTTTCAAGCTGTGCTTGACGGCATAATAGGTGAACCCGAGTTTGCAGATACTCAATGTCGAGCAGTCTATATAAAAGTTAATTATCAGTTACAATTATTGGCGGCTGTATTCTTTTTAATAAGCTTTGAAAGTAATGGTGCAGTGGACAGGCACTGGAATTTGCCTTTGGAAAAACTGGCAGAAACAGCTGCTTTTGGGCCAACCATTGATGGAAAAGCCATTCGTATGTCAAGCAAAAGCCAATGTCAGATTCCCTGGCATCATGAGCATATGTGGGAGCCAAATCTGGCGGTAGAGGGTAATACTTTAAAACGCATCGCTCTATGTTTGAAAGAAAACCGATTGGCATTACCAACAGCTCCTTTGGGATCGAGTCCCGCGAATAGTAATCAAGAGAATCATACCGGGCAATTTGATTCAGTGAATGAAATATCGGAAAACTCGCAGCTCTCCGGAATGAAAATTGTCTCTAATGATTCAGAAATAAAAGCGTTGGCAGAAGAAAAAAAGCGTGAAGCTGAACGTTATCAAATGGCACAGAACATAAAGAAACAGCGTTTGTATATTGCCAGCCTAAAGGCTCGGCATGAAGAAGAAGTTAGTAGCCTCAAAGGCAAGTTTTCTAATGAAAAAGAAAGCATGTTAATTAAAATTGAAGATCAAGAAAAATCTCAAGATCAGTTACTTAATAAAATAGATAAATTATCGATTGAGCTTGAGAGTTTAAAGACTAAAAGAAATCAGAGCGAGCGTGAGCTGGAGAAGCAGTTTTCAGAATCCTCGAATACGAGCAATAGTGATTACGTTAATTTACAAAATAAATTCAAAAAAGAAATGGAACAAAAATTAATAGAGCAGAAAAGAGAATTTAAAGAAAAAATTGAAATGCAGGAGATGGAAGCAGCATACAGAGAATCAAAATTACACATTCTGCAAGATGAGCTTAATGAATTACAGCGTAATATTACAGAGCCTCAACAAAAGTCATTAACAGATTTTGCTGAAGTGTTAGAAGATGCAGGCGTCAATTTTGTCGTTACATTGCCAACATTAAGTCCATTGAGCATACCAGCCAAATCACTGGCTGAATACAAAATTGATCCGGAAAAATATGTCGCAGATCGTTTGGGTCTCGATGTGGATCATTATAAAAACTGGTTAGAGCATGCAAATAATCCAGTCTGTAAAGCTGAAGATGAAAATGGTCATTGTTGTAACCGGTCATTAGTGATTGAAAGCCCGGGTCTTTTTATCAAAGGCATATCTGATCGATGTGAAAAACATCAAAGGTCTGTACTTAATCAAAAAAGAGCATTAGGTTAATTGTTTAGTAGAAGGTAGCCAGCGATCGAAATATATCAGAATAATTTGGGAAATAATCATGTTGAGGGAAAAACACTTTGGAAATCAATAGATAGTCTAATTGAAACTATCTACGATAATGGCTACCTGGAATCGTTAGATATACCGTTATTCAAGTCAACTAATATCAACATTCAGGTACTTCGTCTTGATCGTTTGAATTTAAATTCAGTCATTAAAGAGGAACTGCAACAAGCGTCCTGGATGCCAGCATGTTTTTATGCTGAAAGTTCTGATCGATTCACAACACCATTTCTGTCAGGCAATAAGCTATTTAAATTATTGCCATATATAGATCAGGCTTTAAATCAGGATATTACAACTTTATTGAGTTTTGGTGGTGCTTGGTCAAATAGCTTACTTGCTATGGCTGAGGCAGGAAATAAATTTAATTTGAACACAATAGGTATTGTGCGCGGAGAGCGTTCCGGAAAGTTGAGTAAGGCATTAGAGGATGCGCAGCATTTGGGAATGTATTTACATTTTGTGTCGAGAAAGGATTATCGAGAATTACAGCAAGCGTTAGTAAATGATGAAGCCCGAACATTAAAAAGGCTGGGTCTTTCTGGTCAGAATACGCTATGTATTCCGGTTGGGGGGAGTGGCTCCATTGGGATTCATGGTGCCAGACAATTAGGACAAATTCTTGCAAGGTTAAATAAAACTGATTCAGTTGATGAGTTTTGGTTGGCTACCGCAACGGGAGGAACGCTGTCTGGTATCGCGCAGGTTTTCTCGGAGCAATCAATCTTAAATAAATTATTCGCTATACCTGTGCTGGCAGATCCAGACTTACCAGAACGCGTAAAGCACTGGATAAATCTGACAGAACATCAAACGAATATAAATCAGATAGATGACTTGATTCACTTTGATTGTAATGCTGTATGTGGTGGATACGCTAAAGTGGATGAGGCGTTTAGCCTGTTTTTGCAGCGTTTGGAAAGTGAATACCCTTCACAGGTCGATCATATTTATATGGGTAAGGTTTTTTACGCTTTATGGCAGTCCGTAGCCAAAGATTCAAACTCTATGCATGCAGATGGTCATTCACGCCGTATCGTTATTCTACATACGGGTGGTCAGCAAGGCAGAAGAGGTTTAATAAATAATACTTATACTGGAGTTAAGAATGTTAAAAGAAGCTAAAAAATATTCAGACAAACAACGTGGATATGGAATAACGCCAGAAGATTTAAAAAGCTTTGTACCATTTAACGAATTATCCATGGCTCATCTTTTAACAGCTGCACGTATGGCTTACCAGGAGACAATTGCTGAAGGGCAGCGAGTTGCAAATAGTCATTTATTACAATCGCATTATATCTATTTAGTTAGTGGGAAAGTTATCATTCATGGAAATAAAAATATTGCAGATGAAAAATATGATGCTTTGGATAGTGGCCAGCTTTCTTTAGGAGAGTATTTTCCCAATACGGCATTAATAATTGCAGAAACTGATTCGCAGGTTATTTTAATTGAGAGAAAGCAACTTGATAATATGTTGTGCTGGGATCAGGTGGCTAAATCAATTTTGTTGGGATTTTCAGAAGACCGTAGCCTGGATGAGGATATAGAGTGGTTAAAAAAATTACTGATGTCGAATTTGTTTCATAAAATCCCTCCTTATTCAATTAGAAAGGTCATTGATCGCTTTCAACCACGTTTGGTACAAAATGGTGAAAGAATAATTCGTGAAGGTGAGAGGGGTGAAGAATGTTATTTTATTAAAGAAGGTGAGGCACTGGTTTCTCATTATAATAAGACATTGAATCAGGAACAGGATCTGGCAAAACTGCAGGAAGGCAGTTGCTTTGGTGAAGACGCTTTGATAAATATGACTATGCGTAATGCTAATGTCACCATGCTTTCTAACGGTGTTCTTATGGTTTTAAGCAAAAGAGATTTCTTAAGTTTATTTTACGAGCCTGAAATAGAAATGGTAACAAAATCGCAAGCAGAAAAAGGAATTGCTGATGGAGGGCAGTGGTTAGATGTGCGATCACAGCTGGAATATGATCACCAGCACGAAACAGATGCGTTTCATTTGCCATTAAAGCTGATGCACCTCAAGTCTCGCTTAATGGATAAAAACAAACGCTATTATGCATATTGCTCAACAGGTAATCGTGCCAAGACGGCGAGTTATTTGTTAAGACAGCAGGGTTTTGATGTGGTGGCAGTTAAACATCAAAATAATGGTTTTTTGAGTGTTATATAACCAGGTGATGATTGATTTAAATACGTTGATAATTTTCTAGCTCTTTAAGGCAAAGATATAAAAGTATTATAATCGCGCGTTCATTTTCGTCTTATTACAGTTCTTCCCATAAGTAATGAATCAGATTTTTAGAAATATAGGTATTATTGGTCGTGTCGGAACCCCGACGATTAATGATTCGGTAAAGCACTTACTGGTTTTTCTTGAAAGCCGCAATATCACTGTTATTCTGGAAGAGCAAACAGCTAAAGTCTTGCCTCACCATACTTGTCAGATCGCCACGCGTAAACAGATCGGTGAAGTCTGTGATCTTGTGATCGTTGTGGGCGGCGATGGTAGTTTGTTGGGTGCTGCCAGGGAATTGGTAAGGTGTGATATCCCGATTCTAGGCATTAACAGGGGCAGGTTAGGTTTCCTGACTGATATTGCGCCTAATGAAGTAGAAGCTGCCGTAGGTGATATTCTGGATGGAAACTATGAGACTGAGGAGCGTTTTTTACTTGAAATGCAGTTGAGGCGGGATAATGCTGTTTTGGCAGAGTCTCTTGCATTTAACGATGTCGTGCTGCACAGTGGCCAGGCCCCGAAAATGTTGAACTTCGAGTTATACATTGAAGGAGACTTTGTTTATTCGCAACGTTCAGATGGCATTATTGTATCATCGCCAACCGGGTCGACAGCGTATTCATTATCGGGCGGTGGGCCAATCATGCACCCTAAATTGAATGCTTTGGCACTTGTCCCAATGTTTCCTCATACGTTAAGTAGCCGCCCATTGGTTATCGATGGAAATAGTGAAGTTAAAATAATCATTGCTGATCAAAACCCGGAAACACCCAGTGTCAGTTGTGATGGACAAGTCAATTTTAATGCAGCACCTGGCGATATACTCTATATCCGAAAAAGTCCCAAACGCATACAGTTGATGCATCCAGTGGGTCATGTATTTTATGAAACCTGTCGGCGTAAACTGGGTTGGGGTACTCACTATATAGGTGAATAGCTATGTACTTACAGTAGCGAAAAAATAGATTGAATTAAAATAACACTGGCTAGTAAACTTTTGCAAACTCCTGTAAATCATCAACACCTGTCTTGAATTTCTGTTTATTATCTCTATTTGAAATCAGGAAATTGAATATTTGCACATTTAATAATTATCATACTTTATATGGCTGTTAGAAAATTAATTGAGGCACCATTAGAGCAGGACCTCAAAGTATTATCAATCTATTGGCATCAAAAGCGTTTTCGCCATCGGATAAGTGAAGAGTCTGGTTTGCAAATCATCTGGATAGAGGATGAATCGTATGCTACCCAGATGCAAAATGAATATGATGCATTCTGTTCGGGTGATTTACAATTTATTTATCGCCAATCCGAAAAACCACAAGCCAGATTGAATCTGCTTGTTATTTTCAAAAAATTATGGACTGAATATCCAGTAACAATGGGTTTGCTATTGTTTAGTGTGCTAGGTTTTCTAGCCGTTACTTTTGATATACAAGCTTTGGTCGATAAACTGGTATATCAAACAACCGATGCTAGCCAATTCAATAATGGTGTGAGGGTTATTCAGCACCACTCAATCAATTTTTATATGGAAAAAGGAGAATACTGGCGGCTGTTCACACCCATATTTCTCCATTTTGGCTGGGTGCACATTATTTTTAATTCTTTATGGCTATGGGAATTAGGTCATCGGATAGAAAAAAATGGTGGAGCGATTCATCTTCTGAGTATTGCCTTATTTATTGCTGTGGCTTCTAATATGTATCAATCGGTGAGTACACCCTTTTCAACTTTTGGGGGAATGTCAGGTGTCATTTATGGTTTACTGGGTTATTGTTTTGTTTTTTCATTAATCTATCCACAAAAGCGTCTGGAAATACCGATTCAGGTTTATGTCATCATGCTGATTTCATTATTAATCGGTTTTTCGGGGGTGTTTGACGCAATTGCGCCAATGGCAAATACTGCACATCTATCCGGGCTGATTTTTGGCATAATTATTGGTATACCCAGTGCTTTATTAATGCTCTTTTTTAACAGTGATTAAAGCACTTTCTTTATTTGACTTTACTTATTAGCTGGTATCTCATATATGAGTGATTTTCAAAAAGCTTCCAGTAAACTAACACCAGAACTCTATGAGCAATTTCGCCAGGCTATTGCGCTTGGAAAGTGGCCCGATGGCAGGGTAGTTAGCGAAAAGCAAAAAAAGATTATGCTTGAATCAGTGATAATTTATGAGGCGAATAACGTATCTGAAGAAAAAAGAACCGCTATTTTAGAAGATCAATGTGCATCGTTGTCTTCAGATAACTCTGCGGATAATCAAGCCAAGACTCGTGGAGAGTCAGGCCAGGATGACAGTGAACAACCTATCACCATTCATTAAGGTTTAGTTATGACTACGCTAACTGGCAATCTGCGAAAAATGCAGGTTACTTTATTAGGTGAAGAGCAAAGTAATCAGCAAAAAAATAACGTAAATGTCGAGTACTCAATAGTACTGGACGACCAGCTTTTGCCAATCAATGATTATATCGAGCAACCAATTAATCTTATATATAATCAAAAAATTCATTGTATACATTGCGGCAGGAAAACTAACAAAAGTTTTAACCAGGGATATTGTTATCCCTGCTTTAAATCGTTAGCCAGATGTGATCATTGTATAATATCGCCAGAAAAGTGCCATTATGAGCAAGGCACCTGCCGAGAGACAGATTGGGCCGATGAATTCTGCATGCAGGATCATTTTGTCTATCTTGCAAATACCTCATCGCTTAAAGTGGGTATTACTCGTGGAACACAGATTCCTATTCGTTGGATTGATCAGGGAGCTGTTCAGGCATTACCGATTTATAGAGTAAAAACACGTCACCAGGCAGGGTTGGTGGAGGCACTTTATAAAGAACATATTGCCGATAAAACCAATTGGCGAGCAATGCTCAAAGGTCAGCCTGAGTATATGGATCTGGTTTCGGAGTCAAATCGCTTACATGAACTTTGTGAAGAAGGTATAAACCAGTTGCAAGATCGTTTTGGTTTGCAGTCCATACAGCGTTTAAACGAAAAAGCAGAAACTCAAATTCTATTCCCCGTCAATCAATACCCGACAAAAATAGCTTCTTTTAACCTGGATAAAGAGCCAGAGGTGAATGGTATTCTTAAGGGGATAAAAGGGCAGTATTTATTGCTAGATAGTGGAGTGATCAATTTAAGAAAATATGGCGGGTATAACATAACACTTAATGTATAAAGCTATCAGCCATTAAATAATTGAACAAGTTTAGGGAAAAACTAAAAAAGTTTAAAGATTATTAAACGTTATTTGAAAACAAGTTTAAAAGAGATAAAAAGGTAACACTATGACCGATAGTCGACATACAGAAGCGTCACCTGATGTTGCTAGAAATGCTGTGATTTATTTAAAGGATTATACACCGCCAGATTTTTCCATTCTAACAACAGCACTGGTTTTTGAGTTAAGTGATTCTGTAACTACAGTTAAAAGTAATCTCTCGATTGAACGTGCTAACAATAATGAAACACCGCTAGTTTTGCACGGTGAGCAGTTAAAACTCATCGAAGTGTTATTGGATGGTGAAAAACTGAATGACGAAAATTATAAACAAACTGATTCAGACTTGACCATCTTTAGTGTGCCTGAAAAATTCGAACTCAGCATTACAACAGAAATAGAACCTGAAAAAAATTTAAGCCTTGAAGGCTTATACTTATCGGAGGGAATGTATTGTACTCAATGTGAGGCCGAAGGGTTTCGAAAAATCACATACTATCTGGATAGACCCGATGTTATGTCGATTTTTACAACCACGATTATTGCAGAGAAGAAAAGTTATCCGGTTTTACTATCTAACGGAAATTGTATAGAAAAGGGAGAAATGGATGGCGGTAAACATTTTGCTGTTTGGCATGACCCTTTTAAAAAGCCCTGTTATCTTTTTGCATTGGTAGCTGGAGATCTTTGTATTGTAGAAGACCAGTTCACAACTATGTCTGGTAAAAATATCAAATTACAAATTTTCGTAGAAGAAAAAGACCAGGCGAAATGTGATCATGCAATGTCATCCTTAAAGAATGCGATGAAATGGGATGAGCAGGTTTATGGACGTGAATATGATCTGGATCTCTACATGATTGTCGCTGTCGACTTTTTTAATATGGGGGCTATGGAGAATAAAGGTCTCAATATATTTAATTCGTCATGTGTATTGGCTCATCCAGAAACACAAACAGATCTGGCTTTTCAACGTGTAGAAGCTGTGGTTGCCCATGAGTATTTTCATAACTGGTCAGGTAATCGAGTGACATGCAGAGACTGGTTTCAGCTAAGTCTTAAAGAAGGTTTTACTGTATTCCGCGATGCTTGTTTCTCTTCAGATATGAATTCGGCAACAGTAAAACGTATCGAGGATGTTAGTTTGTTGCGCTCAGCTCAATTTGCTGAAGATGCCGGGCCCATGTCTCATCCTGTGAGACCTGAATCGTTTATAGAAATCTCAAACTTTTATACTCTAACTATCTATGAAAAAGGTGCAGAAGTGATTCGTATGATGCACCAGCTTTTAGGTGAGAAAGTATTCAGGAAGGGATCAGATTTGTATTTCGAGCGGCATGATGGACAAGCAGTGACTTGTGATGATTTTGTAAAAGCGATGGAAGATGCCAGTGATAAGGATCTTACTCAATTTAAACATTGGTATTCACAAGCAGGAACGCCAGTGCTTACAGTTTCGGAGAGTTGGAAACCAGAAGAGAATCGTTATGTTATCACTATAGAGCAGAACTGTCCTTCGACACCAGGTCAATCTGAAAAACTTCCTTTTTATTTACCATTAAATGTCGCTTTGGTGGGTAAAGATGGTCTGTTAGAAGATTCCGAGCAAGTGCTTATTGTTAAAGAATACAAAGAATCTTTCAGTTTTGAAGGGTTAATGGAAAAGCCTATTCCGACTTTGCTTAGAGGCTTTTCAGCTCCTGTGAGACTTGATTTTAAATATAGTTATGATGAATTGCTATTGATCATGCTTAATGAAACAGACGGTTTTACACGCTGGGATGCATCTCAACGTTTTTTATTAAAATTAATAGATGAGCTATATGAAGAGAAAATAGATATTGAAACCCATGAAACCCAACAACGAATAAAAGACTTTTGCGATGTTCTGGTTTTATTGACGAATCAGGGTTTTGGTATTCAAACCATGGATGATTACGCAAAAGATGATACACATTCCTGGCGCTCTGAATACGATGCAGCAATGCTAGCTGAAATGCTTAAGGTACCAGAAATAAATAGTGTTATGGAGCAGTATTCAACGATTGATATTTCAAAGCTTTGTTTATCCGTTAGTAGTGTTGAGCAAAGTATTGCAAGTTTAATGTCGGGTTATTTTCTGGTTTGGTATGAGCGGCTGTCACAACAATTAAAAGGAATTGGTAAATATAAACCCGAAGCGAATGATATTGCATTACGAAGTTTAAAAAATCGTTGTTTAAATTATCTTTGTCTAATTGGTAATGAAGAAGGTATAAGCTACGCAGAAGAACAATTTACAGCGGCTGATAACATGACAGATCAGTCGCAAGCGTTAGTCGCAATAGTGGCAAGTGAAGATGAAACTTTTATTCCACTGGCAGAAAAATTATTACAGCAATTTTATCAACAGTGGTCACATGAATCATTAGTTGTAAATCAATGGCTCACTATACAGGTTATGGCTAAACATGCTTACGTATTCGACCAGGTAAAAAAACTGACTCAGCATGAAGCCTATGATGCGACCAACCCGAATAAAGTTCGTGCTCTGGTTGGTGCATTCTGTATGCGTAACATCGCTGTATTTCATGCTAATCAGGCTGAGAGCTATGAATTTTTAGCTAACGAAATTATCAGACTCAATGCATTAAATCCTCAACTCGCAGCGCGCCTACTCACACCATTAACCCAATGGAAACGCTATTCAGAGCCTAATAAAACATTAATGCAGAGTGCGCTAAAAACTATAGCAGAAGAACCTTCACTTTCTTCAGATGTCTACGAGGTGGTTTCAAAAAGTCTGGCTTAAAGCAGATTGCAATCTTAAGTTACTGTTTTTATATGTAAAATTCATTTTACGAACAAATTCATTTTTTCTGTCAACCTTTCCAATCGTCAAGCGTTAAACCCTATATAAGCTGGGTCAATCGATTATGAGTGACTACACTTTATATAAGCAGCTTTATAGTTTTTAACTTTTGATAGACGATGAAAGGGAGCAATCCATGAAAAATGTATTGAAAATGAGTTCGTTTTTTCTGGCAATAACAGTAACTTCAGGTTTGGCTTATGCGGATAAAGCCGATAAAAGAATAGAGCGTTTACAAAATAAGGCAGACAGGGTAGAGAATCGCCTGGATGCTAAAGGTGACCGCATCAACGAGCGTTTAGATAAGCGTTCGGATCGTGCAGCAGATAATGGACGTTTAAAACTGGCAGAGCGTCTGGATAATAAAGGTGATCGTATCAACCAGCGATTGGATAATAAAGGTGAACGTCGAGCTGAACGCCTTAATAATAAAGCTGACAGAATAGATGAAAGACGTAACTAATGATTAAGTTAAAAAAAAGGCTTACTAGTAATCTAGTAAGCCTTAAGGCACTTTATCTAAAGTGCTCAGCTTTGATTAGCGGACTGTTCAAACTAGTTTATATTTTCAAGAGCAAACTCAATTAATTTTGGAATAACAACTGGCTCATGTCTTGATGGAGCATTAACTACCTCATACATTGGATCAAGGTGATTCTGTCCTTCAAGGAATACGACATTGTCGGTTAAAGGAACAACGCCAAGATCAATAATAGGTTTAATTACACCGTCATTACCGATGAACTCGATTTTAGGCACTTCCGCACAGCCTTCGGGATGATGCACAGCTAAACCGCTTTCAACAGCATGTTCAAAAGGAACACCTAAAGCTGCATCCAGAACGATTCGAGTTGGGAAATACCATTCAGTAAAGTTAGTGTTTGACTGGCTTTCATGGAGAGTATTAATAAAGTTATTAATATCCACCATTTCATCTGCTTTTGTTGTGTAAAGTACTTTACCGTTAGTACTTTTGTACTTGGTATCACTATTGTTAGCAACTTCATCGAAATTCGCCCAGCTATAAAGCGGGCCTCTACCCCAAATGTCATCTTCGGTAGCAATAAACTGCTGGTCATCTGTAGAGATTGCCGCAACAAGATTACCTACAAAAGGAAACTGCGCAATCAGGTTGAGGAAAGGAGATTTCTTCTCAACTGTACCACCAGAAAGGTGACCAAGGCTGGTACCTAAAAATCCGATAGTGGAAAAGTCATCATCAAAGATTAAGCCAACCAGTGCCGCATTGGTATATCTGAAATCTGTTAGCTCAGGCGGGAAAATAAAGTCCCAGCCATTTTGGCTATGCAATACTCTCATAATGTTTCCTAGAGACGTATTGATCGGGATTTCAGAAATCGCAAAATTCTCTTCCTCTGGCCCTTTTTGAGCAATTGCGCCAATCATTACCGGAAATGCGATTTCCTGAGGCGTGAACAAACCCGGTATTGTTGTTGTACGTGGAATGATATCTTTTTCTACGCCTTTAACGAAAAGGCTGTAGAGTTCGGGTGATACGATTTCGTTAAGGTCTATACCAAAAGTTGCTAAATCAAATGGCACCATAGAACTGATTATGTCTGGTATGGTTGACAAGTCAGACACAATAGAATCGAAAGCGAACGCACCAGCAACATTGTTATAGCCAGCGTCATCCAGAGTCTGTGGATTGTTATCCAGATCCCAGGCTAAAAAGATAGAGGTATGGATACCACCTAACGAATGACCACCAACGAAAAGTTTTTCCTGTCTATCATTTATATCCGGCATCATCGTATTCATGATGGTAAACATATCTTCTGTCGATAGCTTCATACCAAAGGATGCCAGACCAGGTAGCTCGCTGCTTTCTAAAAAGCCATCAAAAACTTTACCGTCTACTTCTTTTCCTGCTAGGTAATAGTCTGAAAGTACACGTGTGGCTTCAGTGGAATCATTTATGTTGGCAATTGCATTAATACCATGGAAATCTTCCAGACAGTTAGAGCGTCTATCCAGAGCCCACACCTCAAAGTTTTTGTTATGTTCTTGCTTTGCGATGTAAAGCATGTGTCTTGCAATGTGGTGGAATGCACTAGCGCCTTCCAATACACCCGGCATCATCATAAATACAGCATCGGCATCAGATGATGATGGGCCATTCGCTACGAAATAACGGGAAAAGGTAATGTTGTCACAAGCTGCAGGTAACCCTGGTAAACCTAACGGGCTGGATATGGTGACCTGGTTCCAGTCAACAACGGCATCGACCTGGGCTTCTGTCCATATTCTGTTTGCAGGGGCTTTTTTACTCTCGGGTATGTCGGGGCTTGGAAAAAACCACCACCAAAATGCACTGGCGTTACTTGAAAAAATAGCAGCGTTAAAAAGTGCAAGAATAACGACTGATCGACTAATTAAATTTCTCATACTACATCTCCATAGTTATTATTAAATTTAAAATCATTGTAAGAAAAAAATGTTGTTATATAAGTTCAAAAAGAAACCGAGACTATTGTTATTGATTAGGGTCATTATTAAAAAAGTTGCTTGGAACAACTTTTGTACAATGACAAATCGATTCCCAGACTCCGTAAAATAATTTTTAGTATTAACACCGTATATATTACATATTATTAATGTTCTAATATTACAATTAGTTAATGAAAAGTCAAGTTTATTGGTGTATTTAATTGGTTTTTTAGTAGGAATTACACGTTAAGGGCTGGCTATCAGTACTCTATTTTTTAGCTAAATAGCCATTAATTACAAAGGCTTAGGAGGTTTTATGGTGATGGGGCTTTTTGCTATTTTATTGTTAAATAAAATTTCCTGAGGAGGTTAAACTTCATCAGGTAAGAATTTAGGTTTGAAGAAGTATTTACCCTGTAAACATAAACTGACTCAATACTGTTAATACAATAATAAAAAACAGATTTAGGAATAATCCTGTTCTAATCATTTGTTTTTGAGTGATATAACCTGAGCCATAGACAATGGCATTAGGTGGGGTAGCCACGGGTAGCATAAAAGCGCATGAAGCCGCAATTGCTACGGTTAATGGCAAGAGTATCGGGGGTAAACCTAATGCTTCATGAGGTAATGCATAAAAAATAGGTACAAGTAATGCTGCACTGGCTGTATTGCTTGCCACTTCCGTTAAAAAAATCATTAGTGTTACAGAGAGGAGGAGCAGGAGCCAGATAGAATGCCCTTCTGTGAACAGAAGTAATTGGTTTGCCAGAAACGCACTACTGCCTGTTTTTGATAAGACAGTGCTTAGTGTAATGCCACCGCCAAACAGTAATAGTACTCCCCAGTCAATTGAGTCTTCAGCTTCTTTCCATTTAATTAAACCCGTTGCAACTAATATAACTACAGCAAAAATAGCAACTAACGAATCAAACCCTTTTTCAATATTCAAAAAATCCGCTAATGGCTTACTGGCCATCCACAAACCTGCTACTGAAATAAAGATAGCAATAACACAATAAGCTTGTTGTGAGAGCTTAACAGAACTACTTATTTCTTTATTGAGGTTTAATCTGGAAAATTCTGGACGTATCACTATCCATAAAGTCAAAGTCATTATGGGTAGTAATATAATGACGAGAGGAATACCAAAAGCCATCCATTCAGCAAAACTGATTTCTAGTGTTGATGCAGCAATTGCATTGGGTGGGCTGCCAACCAAAGTGCCAATGCCACCGATACTGGCACTATAAGCTAGCCCTAACAGGACGAAAATGACCAGACGTTGATTTTTATCGTCTTTTAGGTGACCTGATAATAACCCCAAAGCAATAGGCAGCATCATCGCTGATGTTGCAGTATTACTTATCCACATACTGATGCATGCAGTCATAATAAACAAAATAAAAATCGCAGCAATAATAGAGCCTTTGGCTAACATTATTGCTCTGTTTGCTATAAATTGGTCCAGGTGGTGTTTTTGTATTGCACCTGCAAGTACAAACCCACCTAAAAATAAGAAGATAATCGGATTAGCAAAATTTTCTAGAGCAGCTTTGGTTGACAAAATACCTGTGCCTACTGCTAACAAAGGTATAAGCAAAGCCGTTAGCGTAAGATGGATCGCTTCAGTAACCCATAGTACACTAACAAATGCGAGAATAGATAAACCGATAGCAAGTTCTTTTTCCAGACCGCTGAATATAAAAATAACCAGAGCCAGAGAACCTGCAAAAAAAATAGATAATAACTTTAGCACTATTTTTCCTTATTCTTCTGTTTTCCAATTTTTGTTATTGGCATATGTGGCTCGTTAAAAAATGGTAATAAAAGCAGTGTGCATTTAAATGATTTAGCATTTCTTATTTAAAATAGATTAGAATCAGCATTGCTTTCTAATTTATCAAATCATGCTATTTTAATGGATTTGAAGGGTGGTGGATAATTAATTTTTATCCTTTTTATAATTTTAATAAACTCAATATTTTATTAGCACTTTTTTTGATTGTCGCGCTAGGGTTATCTCTGTCTGGTTTTTATATCACAATGACAGGGATTTTTTCCTTACAGTCTTTTGATATAAATAAAGCAATTGCCGAGTTACCTTATGATATTCAAGCGGTACTTAAGTTTGATTATCATATTCGAGTTGTACAAATCAGCTTTGCTTTTATTACGCTGAGCTTTTTTGTTTTTGTCTGGTTATATTTGGCACTAAGAAATCTGGTGAGTATCAACAGAGAAATGCCAAAATCAATGAAAAATACACTCATTATCTATAAGCGTTTATTAATAGGTATTGTTTCTGCTTTAAAAATGTTGAACGAGCTATGGCAGCGTTCAATTCCAGATTCATACATAAAAAAAACAAATGACTGGATAGTGCCGTTAGCCTGGGGTCTGTTGATTGCAGCAAATGTATGTAAAATTGTTGCTGCTATTATTTATACAAATACAGTTAGTTTAGAAAAATGGGTATTAGCTAGTTATTGGATGTTAGCTGCATATATTTTTTATATTGGCTTATTTATTTCCATTTGGTTTTTGGCGAGATATATCAGTTATTTCCAGCAAATAAAGTGGAAGCAAAAGGCAAGGAGTTTTGCCTGAAGAATCAATCGTGCGATTTTAAAGTGATTGAATAGTTATATCTTCTTTTTCACATAGCGTATGATATTGTTCTTTTTCGCCTTCGTGAGTGATAACGCCTATACTCGCTTTTTCCGGTTGCAGATAAGCTTCCACTACATGTTTTAAATCATTTGCTGTCACTTGCATAACCGCTTCTCTGTATTCATTATGGTGTTCAGGTGTGCGACCGAATAATAAATTATGAAAATGATGTTTGGCAGTACCAGCTGGTGAGGCCGGTTTGTCAAGAGACGATATGACACCAAGAATAGCTTCTTCAACCATTCGCCATTCCAGCTTTGTGCCAAGTAACCATTCTAATGATTTGTCAAAGTCATTCAGTGTTTCTGTTAGTCTGGGATCTCTATAGGAATAAAAGCGGAATGTTGCATTGGTTGAGTCATGTGATGCGCCACCACCATAAGCGCCTCCTTGTTCTCGTATTGCTGTATGTAAATAGTTGTTGCGTAATACGCCTGCAAGTACGGTGAGGCTAGCAGCATCTTTGTGGCTTGATGTGACAGTAGGATAAGCTTTGGCGCAGAAGTTTACCTGTGTATTACAAAGCCATAATTCTCTTGCCTGATTGCGGCATTGATCCAATGTTAGAAGGTTGGATGAATTATTATTTGTTTCTTCCCAGATTTTCTGGTTTGTTTTCAATAAATCATTCTGGTGAATTTCTTCTGCTACAGTGAGAAACTGTTTTTCACTAGCAGTTAATGTTTTATGCAGTGATGTAAACTGTTCACCAAGTCGGTTAAGTGAGTTGCTGTCTTTTACTTCTTCGTTTAATGTTTTCAGGCGTTTAATACCTAAAATTCCTGAGTTTCGGTAGGTCATAGCTGAAACAGGGCTCATTCCCTGGCATGCTATACCCATTGCCAGACTATGACCATTACCTGTCACTGATTGTTGTGCACGGGCAGAAGCTTGAGCAATCATTTCTGCAATGCGTTGTTGTTCATCAAAGCGTGCATTGTGATAAGTGTTGTGCATAAGCTCTGAAATTGCTTCGCTTTTAGAAACGAGTCCTTTTGCAGAGAGAGTCATGTATCCACGAATAGCTTGTTCGTTATCCCGTTCTGCACGAATAGAGCTATAGGCATTGATACTGCCACAGACTTTTGTTTGTAGATCCTGAGTTTGCAGATAATCGTTGTTGCCTATGCCAACTTCAGTAAGAAAGCGATTATGCAACCCTAACAAATCCAGTTGTTCTTCACTAAGGTCAGGTAATTTTGTAATGATTTGTTGATAAATTAGCCCATTAGTGCCCTGTGGGTAGAATGTTAGGTCTGACTGACTAATCCTGTGTTTGAAAGAAGCAGGTGGGGCGATGCTTTCTGGTACATCTTTTAAGCCAACGCTAGGTAAAACTTCCGGATCATCGACAGAACTTTGTCTTTCTAGTAATGCCTTTGCTGTTTCAACAATTTTATTTTTACTTTCGTCATCAAGATTTGATTTTATCTGGCTTAGTTTTTTCGTTTCTTCTTTAATTTTGTTTTCTGCCAGATTTAAATCAGGTGATAGGGTGATGGTTGCGCGATGAGGGTTATTGAGCAGTAATTCTTGTACGCAGGCTTTTACAAAATCGGGTTTTTGAATTTCTTCCCTTAGTTTTAGTAGAATGGGATCAATATTTAAAGCGGTTAATGGTTCACCTCTATGCATAGCGGTAGCAATGCAAGAGAGCATAAGTTGTAATCCATAAGGGTAGCTGTCTCCACTGATTTCTCGCTGTTGTAATTCTAATTGATCCAGCAGGGCTTCGAGTTGTTCTTGTGCTACTCCATTCTCAACGACATTGGTTAAAGTTGTTTCTATTAGAGCTTCAAATGCTTGTTTAGAGTCTTCTTTACAGCCTTCCAGCCCACAGACAAAAACCATTTCGAGGCCAGAGTCATCCAGTCCGCATAGTGGTGAAGGAGCCTGACCCAATTCAGTTGTTTCGAGAGCATGTTGCAGAGGAGAGGCGCTATTTTCTAACAGTATGCTTGAGAGTAAGTGTGCCCGCATGAGCTCTAAAGGATCTTTTATATCACCAATCACCCATGCCATAACTTGATGAGTGGCATTATCTTTTTGTTCTTGGTCTTGTGCCTGATAATCCTGTTCATAGTGTTTGGTTTTTTCAAACGGTGTTTGTAAAGGTACACTGATGACTTTGTTCTGTGGTGAAAAATGTTGTAGGGCAAGCTGCTCAAATTTTTCCTGGTGAGTTTTCGCTGGAATGTCACCAAACGTCATAAACACGGCATTATCAGGGTGATAGTGAACCTTGTAAAAGTCTTTGAGCTGTTCATAGCTTAAGTCGGGAATAGCTTCTGGCTCTCCACCACTATTGTGTCCATAAGTAGTATTCGGGAATAACGCTTTTCCTATGGCTTGCCATAATTGTGAAGTGATAGAGCTCATTGCCCCTTTCATCTCATTAAAAACCACGCCTTTATAGAGCAGTTCACTTTCTGGATTGTCGGGAGTTGCAAATTCAAGCCGATGTCCTTCTTGTGCAAAATCGAGAGGATCGAGTCGAGCAAAAAATACAGCATCCAGATATACAGAAAGCAGGTTATCAAAGTCTTTTTTACTTTGGCTGGCAAAAGGGTAGGCTGTCCAGTCAGAACTGGTAAAAGCATTCATAAAAGTATTAAGAGAGCGTCTGGTCATCATAAAAAACGGATCTCTTACAGGGTATTTTTTACTGCCACAAAGACTCGTGTGTTCCAGGATATGTGCAACGCCTGTTGAATCTGTTGGGACGGTACGTAATGCGACCAGAAAAACATTTTCCGGATTATCCGAAGCTAAGTGGATATGTTTGGCTGAGGTTCGGTTGTGTTGGTATTCCTGATAAGTAACATTGAGAGAGTCGATTTTTTGTTCTTTTATTAAAGAAAAAGTTGGTGTCATACTATTCATAAATTTGAGTCTTTAAGTCGATAGTCCAGTACGTCTAATTTTTTTGAAAAATCTGTATTTCGTATATATGTGACCAGTATTTGCCGGTGACAAGAAGGTTTCCATTATCAGCTCTGTAGGCAATTCCGTTAGTTACGTCAATACTGCCCAGAGTGGATTCATGTTGGTGTAAAGCTGTTAAATCTACCAGAGCGAAGGCTTTTGCTGTAGATGGATTAATTAAAGCAATTGCATGACTTTGCCAAATGTTGGCTAGTATACATTGATTGACAGTTTCCAGTTCATTTAGTTTTCTTAGCGGACGATTAAAGTAGGTAACATTCAGAGTTTTTTCTGTTTCCAGTGTTTTGCTATCTCTGATTTTGAGTGTAGCGGTACCATCCGAGGTAACAAGCTTGTTATTCAGTACCGTTACTCCCCAACCATGATTATCAATAGTGAGGCTCTCCGATAGTGAAAAACCATCGTCAGTTTCTTGATAAACAAATACTGTACCTGATTTCCAGGTAAGTTGTACCCATTCATTCGATCCTTGTAGTTCAGAAGAAGGGCGTTTAGTTAAACCTTCTGCAAAATAGTTGTTTTCAAGTCTGAGCGTTTGCGCTTTGTTTTGTATGTCTGGTGTACTACCTAATGGGTAACGCAGCAGTTTTGATTTCATATAAAGCCCGGAAGACTCATAAATAAACCCTTTATGATAGTAAAAGCCCTGGGTAAATAATTTTGGATGGTGGGGGTATTTTGCTATAACTTTAATCTTTAGTTTGTCGGGTTTTATGACAGGCGTTTCTTTATTACAGTCAAACGAATAAGGTGTAATTGTAGGTTGATTCTCAGTGCTGGACTTATTGTTACTCTCACAAGCATTCAATAAAGAAATAGCTATCATTAAAGTGATAATCGTAAAGTTGTTTTTAAATAAAGCTTTCATGATTGCCCTTGTTGCCTAACTCAGCTTTATAACGGGTTACGTATAATGCCACGCAGTAAGAAGCGACTGGGTGATAATGCCTGTCGTAGTGTATCACTCAGCGGGTAAGGAGTGTTGTTGATTTCTGCATTGATAATTTCAGAAGCCATAGGAGCATAAGTCAGTCCGTGAGATCCCAGGCCTGTTAGAACATATAGTCCTTTATACAGTTTTGGTATTGATTCCACATTTTTTCGTGCATCCTTGCTCAAATAATCATAATCTGTTTTAAAGTATTCTGGTTCTACTACAGCACCGACTATAGGCATATAGTCCGGAATTGTTGCTCTGAATCCTACGTTATTCCCGTATGCTGAAAATACAGGTTCATGATTAAACAGTGATTGTGCTTTTTCAATATTTTCATGTTGCTCCTGTAGACTGATATCTTTTTTAAAATTATTAAGAGCAAAACTTGCGCCACAGCAATGTAAGGGTGTTGATGAGTTGCTTAACGAGGTCGAGGCAATTGGTGTAATATAACCTTTACCACAAACAGCAATTTTTAACGCTGACGTTTCACTGGTAGCCATAATATTAGTTGTCTGCCCTCGTAAGGGTTTAATGGGTAACCATGCTGTTTGAGCGATATTATTGCTATCTGAGCCACAGCAAATAATAACGTTAGAAAATGTCTGGCTGCTAATGTTTGTGCGCCATAGACCTTCTTCGAGCTGGTGGATGTTTTCAACAGGAAAATTCAGATTAACAGTAATATTATTATGATTAAGTAAATATTCGGATAAAGCGCGAGTATGAATAAACCCTGAATCCGGATAAAAAATCCCATTCGAAGAAAGTTTTATACCTGCTTTTTTTTCAAGTTCTAACTGATTTATATTATTTCTGGAAATGGTTTCGGGGTGTTCATTTAGCCACTTATCAGATAGTGTTTCATTTAATTTAACCATACCACTTAGTTTTATAGCATTACATTTATCTGCAATATACCTGTAATAGCGAATAGCAAAATGATAAGCAGCTTCATGAAAATCTGCATGTGATGATGGCTTGGCAGCAGTTCTTGCGTAAATGATGCCAGCCAGATTTCCGGAAGCCTCATTGCTTACAATACTATTTTTATCAACAACAGTGACTTTCCAGTTTTTTTGTGCCAATGAATGTGCAACAAAACTTCCCGCTATACCCGAACCGATTACCAATACAGAGTTATTGTTACTGTTGAGCCGGGAATTTTTATGATGGTGATCTCTATAAAAGTAGCATAAGCGATGATCCCCTTTGTCAGGCTGTTTTGTGTTTGTATTGATTGCACTGACAGCTTCTTCGGGTAAATAGGTAGCACTAAGCATATCTCGCTTATTACCAAAACCTTTTTGTTTTACATAGTTAAAGTTATTAAGTGTTAATGCATCTTTTACGGTACGTGCTGAGGTGAAAGTTGCGAGGGTTGTTTTTGTTTTGCTGTGTCTGGAGATTTTTTTAAATAGCTCCTTGCTCCACATATTCGGGTTTTCTGATGGGGCAAACCCATCCATAAACCAGGCATCCATTTTAATATCATTTTTTGGAGAAAAAGGGTAGTGTTCGAGAAAATCTAACGATTTAAGACTATCTTCAAAAAATAGATGCAATTTTATTTTACATAAACTGTCGGTATAAAAATCTATAAAATAATTTCTGGCGATTGGGTCCGGGTATAAATCGAGTAATATTTGTGATAATTCCGGTAGAGGGTTGTAGACTGCAAACGCTTTTTCAAGAGCGGGTTGAGTAAAAGGAAATTTTTCAGCACTAAAATAATGCAGCGTTGGTTGCTTTTCTTTGGGTATATCTTTAAATATCTTTATCCATTGATTCACACAGCAAATAAAATTAAGCCCTGTGCCAAAACCGGTTTCAAAGATATTGAAGCTTTGTGAATCATGGTTATTATTATTTTGAACGATAGACTCAGCCCAGGCTTGCCAGCGATGGAGCAACTGGTTTCCTTCAATAAAAACATGTTGAGTTTCTTCAGCACCCGATTGAGGGTAATAGTAAAAATCATCAAATCGTGTAGAGCGTAAACCACCCTTGGAATCTGTCCATAAGTGTTTGCATGTTGTAGGTTCTATCGATGTTGTTTCAATAGCTGTATCAGTTTGCCCCATAGTTAATACTTGAGCGACTTACGTTTTAATTAATCAGGATAAAGAGAAATTATCTAATGAAAAGAATTACATTAAGAATCTGTCAGTTGCCACTAGAATAAAAGCAAGCGCAGTAAAATTGAGAGACAAAAACACAGCGGCCGATCCCATATCTTTAGCTCTGCCGGCCAATTCATGGTATTCGATGCCAACCCGGTCCACAACAGCTTCTATACCTGAATTTAATAATTCAACAATCAGTACCAGTACGACACAACCTAATAGAAGTAACTTTTGGGTAATTCCCTGTCCAAGCCAGAAAGCCAGCGGTGTAAAAAAAAGTGCTAACGTCATTTCCTGTCTAAACGCACTTTCATGTTTCCAGCTTGCTCTTAAGCCTTGCAAAGAAATTTTTCCTGCTTTAATTATTCGCGTTAAGCCGGTTCCATTGCCCATTGGGTGGTGTGCCATGTGAAGTCTCCAGATGTATTAATGGCTAATATTATAAGTTAACCTTTAGAGGCTTGATTTTTCTATTAAAAAGTATGATCAGCAGTTCTCACCTGATACTCGAGTTTCGGTGCCTGTTGGTCAAAAATTTTGTTATTATCCGCGCCCTTGCTATTTTGAGCAAGTTTTTGTCTTTATTTATCAGGTATTTAATTTTTAATGGCCACTGCTAATATCAATAAAACTGTAGACATAGAGCAAATTGCTCTTTGGAGCGAAGATGAGTGGTGTTCATTATTTGAAAAAGAAGATGCGGATATATTTATATCTAAAAAAGTAATACCCAATTTATTATTGAAAGATCGTTTTCATTTGGAAAAAAAATTCAGGAAAATGATCAAACAATGTCAAACGGATAATTTGCAACACAGGGATAGAGAACCGCTACAAAAATTAATACAACAAGTTCGCCTGTCGTTGAACATAATAAAACAACGATGTGAACAAATAAAGCAAACAGATTTTAGTAAACAACAAGCTTTACCCATAATTGCATGCAAGCAGGGTATTGCCGATGCACTTGAAAAACACCAGGTTGTTATTGTTGCTGGTGAAACGGGTTCAGGGAAAACAACACAGCTACCTAAAATCTGTTTGGAAATGGATCGGGGCATTTATGGACGTATTGGGCATACCCAGCCAAGGCGGTTAGCAGCAAGAACAGTAGCAACCCGTATTGCTGAAGAGCTTGAAGTAGAGATGGGAGAGGCTGTCGGTTATCAATTTCGATTTAATGATCGTGTGAGTGATTCAACACGAGTAAAAGTGATGACGGACGGTATTCTGTTAGCAGAAATTGCGCATGATCGATTTTTAACTCAATATGATACTTTAATTATTGATGAGGCGCATGAAAGAAGTTTAACCATTGATTTTTTGTTAGGTTATCTTAAAGGTTTAATCAAAAGACGAGCAGAATTAAAATTGATTGTCACCTCAGCAACAATTGATGTAAAACGATTTGCTGATTATTTTGACAATGCACCTGTTGTAGAAGTGCCCGGCCGTAGTTACCCGGTAGATATTATTTATTTACCTGATGAGCTTTCTGGTACGCTGTCTGACGTATCGATTTCGGGTGCTGAAAAAGAAGAAAATGAAAATAAAGATGATTCGTTAGGAAGTCAATTACAAACAGCTCTGGATATGATTGAATCCGTTGCTTCGGATAAGGCAGGTAGTTCTGAGGCATGCGATGTACTGGTATTCTTGCCTGGTGAGAGAGAAATACGTGAATCAAGTCGTTATCTTCGAAATAATAAAGTCGCCTATCAAATCCTTCCACTATATGCACGTCTGACACAGGTAGAGCAACAAAAGATTTTTTCGATATCAGATAAAAGCAGGGCAGGGTTTAAAAGAAGAGTTATATTGGCAACCAATGTGGCTGAAACATCGGTAACGGTGCCAGGTATTGGTTTTGTTATTGATACGGGTAAAGCTAGAATAAGCCGTTATAGTGCCAGAAGTAAATTGCAACGATTGCCGGTAGAGTCAATATCGAAAGCCAGCGCTAACCAAAGAGCAGGGCGGTGCGGACGCATAGCACCGGGAACCTGTATTCGTCTCTATGAAGAAACTGATTTTGAAGCGAGACCGGATTTTACAGAGCCTGAAATTTTAAGAACTAACCTGGCTGCTGTGATTTTACAGATGAAGCATTTGGGATTAGGAGAAATCGATCATTTCCCTTTTATTGATAGCCCAACCGTGCAGCAAATTAAAGCTGGTGTAAAAGCGTTGTTTCACTTGGGGGCAATCAATGAAAGTGAACAGCTTACTTCTACAGGTAAAAAGCTGGTCAGATTACCTGTCGATCCATCGTTAGCTCGAATGCTAATAGCTGCTGTAGAGAATCAATGTTTAGCCGAAGTGTTAGTCGTTGTAAGTGCATTGGCTGTTCAGGATCCACGAGAATTTCCAGCTGATAAGCGATCACAATCAGAAGAAAAGCACAGTCGGTTTAAAGACAAGCGTTCGGATTTTCTCAGCTTTATTTATTTATGGAGCTATCTGGAGCAATTACGTTCTGAGCTTTCACAAAACCAGTTTCGTAAACGTTGCCAACAGGAGTTTCTGTCTTATACACGAGTAAGAGAGTGGCGTGATTTACACCATCAATTGGTACTTGCCATAAGAGATTTAAAATTGGCAACATCAGTTTCCATGCGAAGTGATCAGTTTGAGAAACTGATTGAAATTGGTGAGAGTGGGCTTCAGAAAACATTAATGGATTCTGTTTTTTCCGAAAAGATACACCGTTCAATTCTGGTGGGAGTGCCATTGAATATAGGAATGCGAGAGGAAATAACTAATCATTCAAACGAAAATAATAAAAAGGATAAAGTATTTCAAAAAAATAAAGGGCAGTATCTTGGTGTAAGAGGCTTAAAGTTCTTTCCATTTCCTGCGTCATCGATGTTTAAAGTACTGCCAAAATGGATACTGGCCGCAGAAATTGTCGAGACGCGAAAAGTCTATGCCCGCATAGCAGCCAGTATTCAGAAAGAGTGGATAGTCAATGATTTATCGCATTTATTGGTTCATGAGTATGCTGAACCCTTTTGGCACAAAAAAAGAGGACAGGTGTTAGCTAAACGCAGTAGTTTATTTTTTGGCTTGAAGGTTGAGAGTGGAAAGTTGGTAGATTATGAAAAAATTGATTCCGAGAAGAGTCGAACTCTATTTATTGCTGATGCGTTGGTTGAGCAGGAATTAAATCCGGAACCTCATTTATTGAAGCAGGCTGAATTCTGGCAACATAATGAAAAAGTTATTGAAAAAGTAAAGGCTCTGGAAGATAAATGCAGGCGACGTGATCTAATGGTGGATGCGGCTGCATTATATGCTTTTTATGATCAATATTTACCGAGTGGTATAGCAAGTAGAACCTCTTTATTGCGTCATTTAAAGCAAGAGAAATCATCCGACTTTAATCAAACACTAAAATTAACTGAAAATGATGTGTTATTAAAGCCGGTAACTACTAATGCTGAAGCTCAATTTCCTGACAGCTTGCTGATTGATAATAAGCGAATCAAATTGCAATACAGTTTTAGTCCTGGTGAAGAACAAGATGGTGTTACAGCGGAGATTAATTTACACGATATCTCTGAATTACCAATTTATGCTTTTGATTATCTGGTTCCCGGGTTGTTATTAGAAAAATGCATAGCATTATTTCGTTTGTTGCCAAAATCGGATAGAAAGCAGTTACTGCCATTACAAAATACGGTTCAGAAAATTTTGTCGGCAGTTGATGTACCAACCTGTATGCAAAACAATATTCCTTTATGTGATGTCCTGGCAGAACAGATTCAATTTAATTTTATGTTAAAAGTTGATTCAAGGTCGTGGCGTCAGCGATCTGAACAAGAGTTAGAAAGTTTCTACCGAATACGCTTTGTGGTTAGAGATAGCAAGCAACAAGTTGTTGGTGAGAGAAGGGATATTGCAGCATTGCAGCAAGAATTAATAAAAAATGTAGAGCAAGGACTTACGTCACAAAAAGAAACATTGGAGTCAAAAAAAGTTTATCGTACCTGGGCGTTCAAATCATTAGGTGAGTCGGTATCGTACAAGGCTAATGGTATAGAAATGCAGGGTTACAGAACGTTAAATGAGGTAGAGGACGGTGTTATTGAGGCTTTAGCTGCGAGTCAGGAAGATGCTATCTACCAAAGCTATAAAGCTGTAACAACATTGGCGACGATTTCACTTAATGACAAAATGCGCTTTATAAAAAAACAATACTTAAAAGATGAAAGAAAATTATTGCCACTATTAAAACTGGGCAATAGAGAATCGTTATTGGTGGATTTTTCCAGAGCGGTTATAGCTAAAGCCTGTTTTGATCATTTTAAGCAGGATGATGTTACAACTAACAGAGAGTTTGAGGTTTGTATAGCAAGTGGTCGCTCACATGTGGTTTCAGTTGCTAACGAATTAGAGAAGATTCTAAATAGTATTCTCGATATATACCAACCGTTAATTAATGTATTGACCGATAAAAAACAACACTTTCCATTACAGTATGAGGATATTCAATCACAACTTAATGGGTTAATTTATACTGGATTTTTAGAAAATACAGGTTATGATAGCCTTCTAAACATACCGCGTTACTTACAAGCTATACAGATTCGTTTAGAACGATTAGGTGGAAACTTTAAAATAGATAACGAATTATGTGAAAAGTTAGCATCTTTGCAGCAACCTTTGAAAAATCTGCTATATAAGTATCCTAACGCTATGTTTTTTGATGAGCACGTAGCTAATTACCGGTGGTTATTAGAAGAGCTACGGGTTTCGCTATTTGCACAACAATTAAAAACGTCAGTTCCTGTATCAATAAAGCGAGTGGAAAAAGCGTGGAGCTTAATCAATCTAAATCGTTATCCTCTAATCAGTCATCATTAAACCAGGACATGTTCGGGTTTGATGAGGTTGATGTATCTGATCCTTTAATGGCATCGGGTAATCAGTCTGAACTGGATAATAATAAAATGATGGACGAGAAGGTTTCGGAA
This sequence comes from Cellvibrionales bacterium, assembly GCA_041941365.1. Classification (GTDB taxonomy): domain Bacteria; phylum Pseudomonadota; class Gammaproteobacteria; order Pseudomonadales; family UBA7434; genus UBA7434. Next base: position 66,182 of record JBGTQK010000001.1, read on the forward strand.
CTGAATTCAGATTTAAACGGTGAAGATGAAATCGAACCACTTCAGGCGGTAAAGGTTTACTCGATCTGGGTGAGTACTAAATCAGGTGAACAGCTTCATCTCAGACAATTTCGACTGGATGGATTGGCAAATAACGAAGCAATTGCCGAGCGTACACATTCTGATAAGGCATTACCTGGATTAGGTCGCAGTGTCTTTATGCTACATGGTGAAGCCGAGTGTGGCCGAATTTATTACGACAATAAAGGAAATGGTTTGGCATGGCACCTGTCTCAACAGGGCTACGAAGTTTTTGTTGCAGATCTGGGTGGGCGAGGTAGAAGCCTTTCTTTAGAGGAAGGGGTATCAAAGTTATCGGTTTATGATTGTATTGTTGAAGCTATCCCTTTAATGATTCAGGCTGCTGGGCGCAACAGTGTCTGGTGTGATGAGCAATACCGTTTTCATGGGCCGGACATATGGGTAGGGCATGGTTTTGGTGCCGTCATGTTATCTGCTGCCTGGACGCGCCTTGAAGAAAATTTAAGGACAGCAAGGCAAATGATTTTCTTCTCAGGTAAACGCTATATAACACAACGTTCTAACTGGAAAAATCTTTTTGTAAAGTTACTTTGCCATCGCTGGACCGAAAAATGGGTTGGCTGGAAAAATCTTTTTCCGGCAACACGATTAGGTTTGGGTACTGCAGATGAAAATGCAAGTTGGTATAGAACGTATGTCAACTGGATGCAGCACAAGTCCTGGAAGTGTGATCAGGACGGTTTTGATTATTGTCAGGCATTGCGCCATTCACCGCTTCCTCCAACTCAACATATAGCCAGCCAGTCAGAATCCTGTTTATCAACCCTTCAGGATATCAGGGTATTTATTAAGGAGCTTGGTCCACACGATGCCAGGTTACTGATTATGGACAAGATGTCCGGAGATAGACGAAGTTATAACCATCTATCTATGTTGTTAGATAATCATGCGGTAAAAGATGTGTTTGAACCACTGTCAAAATGGTTAAGCAAGAAAGCAATAGCCTTTCAGCCACTTTTGCAAACAGCAACAGACGAACATCAAGAAGATGAGTCGTTACACGATTTATATGAGAAGTGTTATTCGCAACAGCCTCAACAACAAAAAACAATGGGAAATGCGGATAATGTTGAGAATAGTGAACAAAACTATTACCGTGACAAGTACGAGGCGCTAAGTGAACAGCAGTCAGTATCCAGTACTGAGCCAGGTGCTGAGTATGAAGATGAGCTGTCTTCTGACTGTTCTGAGAACGAAAATTCACCAATAGCATCTGCTAGTATTGTTTAATACTTTTTATCCTTTCATTTATCGACATTTAGCACAGAAACGTTTTAATTTTGTGTCAATTTAGCTATTGAAATACACAGCATCAAAGAGTTTAGATGACGTCAGAGTCACTTATCTTTTATAATCGCCGTTTTAGCCTCCAAATTTATAATCATTCGTCAAAAATCAGAGTACAGAAAAAAAATGATGTGGGTTTCTTGTTTTCAGTTCACTGCGCGGATTTTATTCGTTTTTTCCTTTCTTTGTTCAAGTTTGTCACTGTATGCCAATGCACAGGATACTCATGCAGCGGGTATGTCGACTTATGATGAATTTGATGACGAATTTGAAGAAGAAAATGATGATCCGTGGTACTCGATGAATCGAAAAATCTTTTCGTTTAACTCAACCATAGATCGTATTTTATTGAAGCCTTTAGCTAAAGGTTATCGAAAAATAACGCCAGGTTTTGTTGAAAAAAGTATAGGCAATTTTTTTTCCAATCTTGGGGAAGTTAATAATCTGGTTAACTCAGCATTGCAGGGTGATATAAACCAGTCGGGTGTTGCCACAGGTCGTCTACTGGTTAATTCGACTATTGGACTTGCTGGTTTTATGGATGTTGCAAGCAAATGGGGTATGGAAGAGCGTAAAGAGGATTTCGGACAAACACTTGCAGTATGGGGCGTATCTGATGGTCCTTATATAATGCTGCCATTTTTGGGCAGTAGTACTGTTCGCGATGCATTTGGCAGAATTCCGGATACTTTTCTTTCTCCCGTTACTTATGTTGATGATGATGACGTTAGAGCAGGCTTGATTGCACTGGATGTTGTAGATACTCGGGCTGAATACCTTGATGCTGAAGCATTGATTACAGGAGACAAGTATACTTTTATTCGTGAAGTCTATTTGCAAACACGTGAAAGTGCTATTGCTAATGGCGAAGTAACGGGTGATGAATTCGGTGACGAGTTTGATGAAGACTTTTAATAAAAAGAAGAGGGATGCAATTGGCTATTGATAACTCTTCCAATAATACGCTTTCAAAAATATTAATTGTTGATAGTGGCGATCAGATCCGCTCGGAGGCGGCTCAGTATCTTAATGACACTGGTTACAGAATCTTCGAAGCAACAAAAGAAGAAGCTGTTTTTGCCACAATAACCGAGAACAAACCGGAGTGTGTGTTGTTCAATCTTGACTCGATGAGTGAGAAAATGAACGACTTGTTAGTCTCTATTCTACAAACCGAGACAGAACTTCCCGTCATTGTATTAGCCGAAGCATCTCAAAATAAATTAATTGTGGAAGCCTTGCGTCTGGGTGCCAGTGACTTTTTGATTAAGCCTGTTCTTGATCTTGAAGTATTGGAATATGCTATTGAACGTAGCCTGGAGCGGAATAAGTTAAGGCAGGAAAATCTTGAATATAGAAAACAGTTAGAGAAAGCGAACAGTGATCTAAAAAATAACCTTGCAGTTTTGGAACAAGATCAGCAAGCAGGTTTGTTGGTTCAAATGAAAATGCTGCCATTAAATCCGATGCAAAAAGGAGCTTATGTCTTTACGCATCAGATTGTTCCATCACTTTATTTAAGTGGTGACTTTATAGAATACGTAACAGTCGGCACTGATCATGTTGTCTTTTTTGTAGCAGATGTTTCCGGGCATGGAGCATCATCTGCGTTTGTAACGGTAATGCTAAAAAATCTGACAGCAAGAATGAGGAGCGACTTTAATCGTCTAGGGAGTGATGATATTTTGCATCCTGCAGAATTTCTTACCCAGGCAAATGCCGAGTTACTCGGTACAGGTATCGGAAAGCACGCTACTCTTTTTTATGCAGTGCTCGATACCCGTCAGAACTCGCTGGTTTATGCAGCTGCGGGTCAATTACCTTTACCCATACTTATCGTAAATTCTGAAGCCAGCTACATTGAAGCAGCAGGTTCCCCGGTAGGGCTGTTTGAAGAGATCGATTATGTTGAGCATCAGATGGATCTGCCAGAGACATTCAGGCTTATCGTTTTTTCAGATGGCATTCTTGAAGTGCTTGATGAGCCGACTTTAGCGGCAAAAGAAGTGCATCTCTTGGATGCTGCAGCCACCGCAAAAGGTGATACAGAAGCTGTTTTAAGACTGTTTGGTGTCGATTCTGAGCAAAAATACCCCGATGATGTGGCAGCACTTATCGTAGATAAGCATTAAACTTAAAGAATGAAGTTTGTGAAACATCGCAGTGAATCTGCGTCTTAACTTCATTATTGCTGTTTCATTGGTGAAAAACAAAAACGTAGAGTAATAAACGTTATTTAATGCATGAGATTGAACGAAAATGAATGACAATGGTGAAATCCGTACAGCGTCGTTTGATAAGGTTTTTTATCTAAAGCTGGTTGGTGATGTAAGACTTCCCTGGTGTGTCAGTTTAGAAACTTACTGTACCGATGCGATAGAAAAAGAATCTTTAAAACAGGTAGTTATTGACTTAAACGATGCAGAGAATCTTGACAGTACTACACTAGGCGTTGTTACCAAGATAGGTTTGTTAGCTTCAAAACGATTTGATACCAAGCCCGAACTCTATTACGACAGTGAAGATATAGAGCGACTGATTATGAGTATGGGGATGGCTAGTGTCTTTCAATTGAAACGGGAACAACTGCCATTCGACTTGCATTTTGAAGTGCTTCCATGGGTAGATTGCAGTGAAGACTCAATGAAAGACTCAGTGCTTGATGCGCACCGAACGCTTGTAGACATTAATGAAGAAGAGAATTCACCCAAATTCGATGCGCTTATTAAAACTCTTTCATCAAAATAAACTATTCTTTGAGTTAGATTAACACTATTTAATATAAAGATTAACACTTGAGTTCAGTGTACTAATATTTCAAAAAAGAAAAACATTTTTGTTAAGTGTATAACAAGTTTTTTGTCGAAAAGAATATAATATCGACAATTGTATTAAGACTTTTTCATCTAAAAATAATATTTTTTATTACGACTAAAATATAGTGAGCTTGTTTATTAATAAATAAAATTCGATGCAGATATGAAATTACCATTTTCTGGCTTGAACATGTTTGGCTCTTCCGATAAGGAAGTGCAAGTTTCTATTGATCAGTTAAGAGTCGGTATGTTTGTCTCTAAGCTGGATCGAGACTGGCTTGAATCGCCTTTTTTGTTACAGGGCTTTCTCATAGAATCACAAGAGCATATAGATCAGATAGATGAATACTGTGATTTTGTCTGGATTGATAAATCAAAAGGAGCTGCCCCGGCAATATTTGGAAGTTCCAATAAATATTCTAAAGGCAAGTCTTCTGACAAATCGCCGGTCGCATTTTCTGACGAGAAAGATGCGGCTGCAGAAATATATAGTGGCTCTCGGCAAATTGTTAAAACAGCATTAGATGAAATCAGATTATCAGGTAAGGTAGTTCCAGAAGATGTCAATGCATCAGTCTCGGATTGTGTTGATAGTGTATTGAGAAACAGAGATGCACTGTTATGGATGTCAAAAATGAGAGGCGAAAACGAAGAAGAAGCTGAGCATGCACTTAATGTGAGTATTTTAAGTATTTCTCTGGGTCATTACCTGGGTTACGAAGCAAAAGCACTGCATAATATAGGGATTAGTGCTTTACTTCATGACATAGGAAAAATGTTAGTTCCTGATACAATATTGGAAAAATCAGGTGACCTCGATCCTGGTGAGTGGCAGGAACTTATAAATCATACAGCACATGGTCGTGATTTACTTATGTTGAGTAACGATATTTATCATGGTGCAGTCGATGTTGCCTATGCCCATCATGAACATTTTGATGGAACAGGCTATCCACGCGGTTTGAAAGGTGTAGCTATTCCTGAATACGCAAGAATTGTAGCGATTACTGATTTTTACGATTCTGTTACAGCTTCGCGTTCTTATTCGCAACCAAAAACCAGTACAGAAGCGCTAAAATTATTGTATGAAGAGAGAGGTAAGCGATTTGATGCAACGTTTGTCGATGCATTTATGAAGATGTCGGGTTTATACCCGCCAGGTACTATTGTAGAATTGACGAGTGGTGAGGTAGGGATCGTCATTGAAACCAATCATCGTTATCAGCATTTGCCACAAGTGATGATTATGCTGGATAGTAATAAAAACCCCATCGATTATCAAATGAAAAATCTTGCCGATATTGAAGCCGGGAAACTCGATAAAAGTAATTTTATCGCCAAAGCTCATGTCAGCGGTTCTTTTGGCCTTAAGCTAAACCGTTTTGTAGAAGAAGGTTCATTTAGCAGTTTATAAAAAACGGCTTAGCTTGCTTTAATCTCTGACACTGATATTTAGTGCATGATTTCCTGGTTGGTTTTACGTGCGTAATCCAGTTTCTTTTGATAACCTGATTGAATAATATCTACTGCTACCAACACAGCTATAGAAAAGTAGAAAGTGGATTTTGCTAATGGTTCAACGGCATATCCAAAAAGAGATAAATGAGCAACATGTCCACCCTCACCAATAAGAACAATACCCACGATCAATAAAATGAATAATCCCAGCACCTCATATTTTCTATTCTTTTTAATAAATTCCGACACTGTGTCTGCCAATAACAGCATACCAATACCTGAAGAGATAATGGCAATAGCCAGTACAATATAGACATCGGTAATTGCAATGGCTGAAAGAATAGAATCAAAACTGAAGATTAAATTCATCAACACAATCATGCTAATAACAGCAGTGGCAGATTTTTGTTTGGCTTTTTCTTTGCTATGGCCAATATCGTCGATAGAAAGTAAATGGCCGATTTCCTTAACTGCGGTGTAAATAATAAAAACGCCACCTAATAAGAAAACCACTGCCGAAAAATTAAAATGGCCTTCGATGATACCTTTCCATTGAATATGAAAGAAAGGTTCTGTAAGTGATGAGATTAATTTCATCATTACAGCAAGTAGAATTAATCGTAAAGTAACGGCGATAATGATACCTGCTTTACGAACACGTGCCTGTAAGTGAGTAGGGGCACGTTGTGATTCGATAGAGATGTAAAGTAAGTTATCAAAACCCAAAACCGCCTGTAAAAATATCAATACAGCCAGATTCATTATGTTTTCAATGCTTAGTAATTCCATAGGTGTAAACTCTTCATTGTGTATTTCGGATTAAAATGGTTTACTCTCTTTTGGATTTTTATTTAAAAATAAAGATCACTGAGAATTATGCGGCGGCTATTTTATTATTTTTTGAACAGTTCTTGCATGCAGATTTGTGGTACCAATTCACGCATCAGAGGAGAAAACGAGCAAGTGTTAGATGTTTTACAGTTTTTAATAGTATTTCAGCAAGAGAAACAATAATGGCGCTGGGTATATTTCCTGAACTCGATGAAGATGCAATCTATCTTTCACGTACAAATCCTGATGAAATCCTTGGAACATATTCTTCCTATAATTTTATTCTGGAAGACAAAGAATGGCCGACAGTAGAGCATTACTATCAGGCTATGAAATTTCTCGATGAAAATTATCAGGAAAAAATACGGAATGCAAAAGACGCAAAAAAAGCCAGAAGTTTAGGTCGTACACGAATGAAAAAAATACGCAAGGATTGGTCAAAAATAAAAGATATCATTATGACCCGAGGTGTATACATAAAATGTCGATCACATGAACCTGTTGCTAAAGCATTATTGGATACAGAAGAAAAAAAGCTGGTTGATAGTACACAATACGATTATTACTGGGGTGTTGGAAGAGATCGGCGAGGGAAAAACGCTTATGGTAAAGTATTAATGAATGTGAGAAGGAAATTAAGAGAATAAATCGTTCACTCATTATTCATAACAGAAAAACTAAGTGGGTTTTGCTTAAAAAGCATTCTTTCTTTTATTAAAGAGCATTTTTATTTCTGTTATATAAGTATTCATTTAATGTAACAAAATATTATATAAACCGTCTAATTATCTTCATATTTCGTAATTATACTAGCGGGCGCTGGCAAGATATTAGCAGCCAGTTATTGTTTTAAATACAGCCATAAAAGGTCTATTAAACGTCTACTGGTATCATAGCTATAACTATCCGGTTACGTTTATAGATGAATGATTATTTTAACTACATTATTTTTCATGAGACGACAATTGAAGTCGTTATTTGCTAATGAATCATTAAAAAACCTGGAAGCAAGTTGAACTTATTTATTCTGTAAAGTAATCAATAGTAGTTAGTAGTAAGGCGCGTAAATTTTATTTAGCAAAATAATTGTCGTCTGCATGATACATGCAGAGGAGGTCATACTAATGACTCTGAATTTACCATTTCGTTTTATATTTATTAAATCTTTATTGTTCTGTTTTTTATCTTTTCTAATCGTTTCTCAAGCAATGGCCTGTGTTGGGCCACCGAAACCACGTTGTGCCAAAGGTCTGCAAATGCAGAAGTTTTTGCCTTTCGCTTTTTTACCAGCAGGTACGGCGAACATTCCAATTAATGTCAGTAATTTATTTACCTTACAAAATATCGTACCTCCAGGTACGCCACCAATTTGTCCAGCTGCTGCAACCAGTTCAACGGTTACACTAACAGCAACATGCTTTCCTGGCGGTGCAGTATCGACGATTGGTCCGGTACCGCATCCAGGTGGCGTGTTACCTGTTAATGTGCGTGTGCTAAACGGTTTTAATATTCCAATAGTACCTTCGCCGATTCCGAGATTTTGTCTTATCACTGGGCAAACCGATGTTACCTTACCCGACGGCATGGCACTAACAGCAGTGGGTGATGCTCAGGTGTGTCTGGTAGAAGAGGTATCACCGGGTGTACCAAGACTTTCACTTGAACTTTTAACACCATCTGAAATTGCTGTGCATCCTGGTGATCAGTCCGAGCATATTATTAGACTGACCAACAATGATCCTAACGATACATTTGTGGGTTCAGTAGATTTGAGTATGTTACAAACAGATCGGCTTCCCGGGATGACAGCTGGTATTAGTACGCCAGAAAGTGGTGTTTTTTCTTTTGCAGAACCTGTGGCAGGTGATAACTTCCCGGTAGGTTTTGAAAAAGAACTGGATCCGGATTTAATGTGCTTGCCTTTACCAGCAAACCCTGGAGATGTAGCACCTAAAACCGCATCAGAGCCGATTGTACTTTTACCTGGTGAAGTTAAAGAGCTGAGTATATATACTCGTCCTTGGGGATTATGCCCGCAATGTGGTGGCGAAAATAATATTACGATCAACGGAAGCTTTGGTGGAGCACCAACTGGAGTAGCAGCTTGCGGAACAGTAGCAACAATATCAGATCCTGAAGTAGCGCCAACCTATCAGTGTAAGGATGCAGGAGCAAAAGGGCAGTTATTCCCGGTTGCAGCAAACGTGACACAGATTCTGGCACAACCAACACTGTTAGACAGTGTAGAGATAACACTTAATGATTTGGGTGGAGAATTATTGATTGATGGTATCCCTTCAGGTAGTGCGTTAGGATCAGACTCGTACAATCATGAGTTTCAGGGTTTAACAGGTTCGCATGATGATTTGCGTCGTAATCTTCAGATTCAGGCATTTGTAGAGCCTGAAGTTCAGCTACAATTTATCGCAACTGTTCAATTGACTTCACCAAATGGTCAGGTAGTTATTGATAATCTGGATCCAGCCGTACCCAATAACACTGATACCATAGCGGGTACGAAAATTAAGGGTCATATTGAAGGGACTGATTCTGTGTTTGAAATAATGGATTTATTGAGTATTAATGTAATGGATACCTCACAGCCTACAGTTGTTCCGATAGAGCTTGTTGCATTGAGTTTGCAATCAATACAGCCCATTACTATAAATACCCAGAATGATGCGTATGAAATTATAGTTAATATTGATCCTAACCCAATAGCGAGCCAACCGCAACCAGCTCAAATCGAGCTTAATGGCGATGTTAGAGCATATGTTGGTAATCTGGCACCTTCGTCAACTTTTGTTCCAGCGCTACCACTATTTGGCTTTTTGGCATTAGCCGTAGGTTTATTTGGTATAGCTGTTATTCGAAATAGAAAGTAAACATTTAGCATTAACAATGAGAGGGGCTGCTCTTTTAGAGAGCAGCCTCTTTTTTTCACTAGACTTTTTTGCTCATTTCAATGTTCTTTTTTTTCATGAATGCTTTGAGGTTTTTGTCGGCTTCATTTTCAAACTTTTCATCACAGTAATCGATAGCACTAATTCGATCGAGTCGAAAATTACGAAAGTCTTTGCGTTTTTCACACCAGCTTGTGAGTAACCATACAGGACTAAAAAAAATTAATGCTAACGGTCTGAGTGTGCGTGCAGTATTTTGTCTGGCTTCGTCCGTGTAGGTGATTTTTATTTTTCGCCTTGAGCGAATGCATTCACGTAAATCCGAAAAACTGACAGTCCAGGGCACAGCCGTACTGGTTGGCATGGAGTAAGTTGTAATTTGTTGAAGTTCGCCTTGCAGGTTTGAGGGCAATACTGCCTGAATTTTTTCGAATGCGCTGTTGGCTTTGGCAGCAAATTTATCGTCGGTCCATTGGCGAACCATGCTGATACCCAAGCCAATCGCTTCAAGTTCATCGGGGTCAAATGTAACCGGTGGCAAGTAGTATTGCTTATCGATTATATAACCGACGCCTGCTTCACCCGTAATGGGTGTGCCGGAATCTACTAGATCCTGTATGTCTCTGTACACTGTACGGGTACAAATATCGAACTCTTCAGCAATACGTTTGGCCGTTACCGCACGGCGTCTACGTCGTAGAAAGTGAACAATCTTAATCAGTCTGTCTGCTCGTCGCATAGTAATATTCCTGTAAGAGGTGGTAATGATAATCTAATGCAAGTCTACTGACACCATGCTGTCAGTAGGGCACTGTTAAGCTAGACACTTAATTCATTCACCGAAGGAGAACTTAAATGATTGGCTATGTAACTCTTGGAACCAATGACCTGCCACGAGCGGTTGCTTTTTATGATGCGTTATTTGGATCAGTTGGTATAGGACGTTTTATGGAAGAAGAAAACTATTTTGTCGCATGGGCACCAACACCGGATTCGCCGTCGGTAGCGGTGTCAGTACCTTTTAACAAGGAACCTGCAACAGTGGGTAATGGTGTCATGGTTGCTTTGTTTAGGGAGTCACCTGAAGAGGTAGATGCAATTTACAGTAAGGCACTGGAATTAGGTGCAACCGATGAAGGTAAACCAGGTTTTCGCCCGGAAGGTAATACCAGTGGTTTTTATGCCGGCTATTTTCGCGATCTGGATGGCAACAAACTGAATGCCTTTTGTATGGTGCAATAAAATAATATATCAGTAAAAATGCTTTGGGCTTGTAATTGGGGCCCAGGGCATTTTTGTTTGCGTCTTCCTGAGTGAATGCCTTAATTAATGAGATTCAGCAAGAATCATATCTGCTGCTTTTTCAGCGATCATAATGGCAGGTGCATTAGTATTGCCACTGATTATGGTTGGCATTATTGATGCGTCGACAACGCGTAAGCATTCTACTCCGCGAACTTTCAGGTTAATATCAACCACACTTTTACTATCCGATCCCATTCGGCAGGTTCCTACAGGGTGATAAATAGTATCGGATTCATTTCTTATTAATTGCTCTAATTGTTGATCGGAACTATTGGTACTGATTGAATGATCACTAACGATATTTTTTAGCATAGGCTCTGAAGCCATTATTTTTTTAGCTACTTTAACACCAGACATCAAAGTCATTAGATCCATTTTATGATTGAATTGATTTAAATCAATAAGTGGATTATCAGCCGGATTATTAGATGCCAATGTCACAGATCCACGACTTTTTGGGCGAAGAACGCAAACATGTACTGATACACCAAACCCATGCATAAGCTGGCGGCCATGATCCTTGATGAGGCCTACACAAAAATGTAGTTGTACATCTGGCCAATCGGTTTCACTGTTTACAGAGAAAAATGCGCCGGACTCTGCAACATTTGAAGACCAGAATCCTTCGCCATTTTTCTTATAGCCGGGAATATCACCGATTGCCCGCAGGGCTGTTCTCAGAGTGATACCAAATACATCATGGCGATTGATCATGTACCGTAAACACATATCAGGATGGTCCTGTAGGTTTTGCCCGACCTCAGGAGAATCAACATTGACATCAATACCATGACGTTGTAATTCGGAGGCAGGACCAATACCTGAAAGCATTAATAATTGCGGAGATTGGAAAACCCCCGCAGAAAGAATCACTTCTTTCCTGGCTTTAATGGTTTTAACAGTATTTCCTTGTTTAAATAAAACACCTGATGCTTTACTTGATTCAATCAATATTTTTAGCGCATAGGCACTTGTAAGAATGGTTAGATTATTACGCTTCAAATTGGGGTGCAAAAATGCAGCGGCTGTTGAACAACGTCGACCACGGCGGTGGTCATGAAAATGAGTAAGTTGATAATAGCCAGCTCCTTTTTGATTAACACCATTAAAATCGTTATTACGTTCAAACTGGCAAGTCTGACAAGCCTTAATAAAATCTTCATTGATTGAATAAGGTGAAACATGGTCAGATACGTGCAAAGGACCAGTGCCCCCATGCAGTTCATCAGCACCACGCACATTGCATTCGGATTTCTTGAAGTAGGGCAGTACGTCTTCCCATCCCCAACCAGCACAACCTTCATCGTTTCGCCATGAGTCATAGTCACGAGAATTACCTCGAATATAGACCATGCCATTAATAGCAGACGAACCGCCTAAACCTTTTCCTCTTGGTTGATAGCCTTTGCGCCCATTGAGTCCTGCTTGTGGTTCAGTTTCAAAACCCCAATTCAGATTGGCAAGTACTCCACCATGCAATGCCCCATACATCAGGGCGGGTACGTTGGAAAATATAGATGTTCCTTTACCGCCCGCTTCGAGTAAGCATACTGATTTGGTAACATCTTCAGAAAGCCGTGCTGCCAGAGTGGCTCCCGCAGAACCACCACCAATAACAATGTAATCAAATTCCATAGAATCGTCTATTCATCTTGTGAATGCCTTTTTTATTATTTTTAAGCAGAGCCTTCTATAGCTAATTCTGACATATCCGGTTTTTCGGTTATCTGTAAGAATTCCTGCCACCCATAGGGAAAAAGGTTAGGATTTCCTTGAGCATCAAGATACCAGCTATTACATCCTCCTTTCCATACGGTGCCAGTGAGTCCTTCTTTAATATAGTCATTAAAAGCTTCAACAGCTTCATGCGTAGGTTCAATGACATCAACTTTACCCTGACGCCATAATTCAATGAGCTGTAAAACGTATTGCATTTGACGCTCGGCAATGCCGATAATTGTATTGTTACCAACAGGTGTTCCAGGGCCGAGCATAAGCACAAAGTTAGGGAAATGCTCTAACAATAAACCTTTGTTGGTTTTGTAAATACCTTCTCCCCAGCTATCTTCGATGGTGTGCCCATTGCTGCCAACAAGATCCATGGGTCTCATGTAATTAAAACTATGAAAACCGGTTGAATAAACGAGAATATCAAGCTCATGTAATTTGCCGTCGCTAGTGCGAATGCCTTTGGGTTCTATACGGTCGATTTTTTCTGTAATCAATGAAGCATTAGGTTTTTGAATAGCACTAAAGAAAGTTGTATTCACTACTAATCGTTTACAACCTACGGCATAATCGGGTGTCATTTTTTTGCGTAACTCAGGGTCACGGATTCGATAGAGATGAGCTTTACACAGAAAGTTCATAATTGCGTTAGGAACAGGTTTTCCAAGCGTTGCATTCAGAAAAACAGTTTGCACTAACCATCGATAAAAGGCTTTCCATTTTTCAAGGCGTTTAGGGTTTTGCTGCCATCTTTTTCTCATCCACTCAGGAAAGCGTATATTGGGAATAGGTGCGCACCATTGTGCTGTGCGTTGAAAAACACTGACATGCTTACCCACATCTATCAGCTCGGGAATGACCTGATGAGCCGTCGAGCCGGTACCAATGATTCCAATTTTTTTACCAGCCAGATCGACATCATGTCGCCATTGTGCTGTGTGCCAGGTTTCACCTTCAAAGCTATCCTGTCCCTCAATATCTGGCCATCGAGGATGGTGTAAAATACCGGTAGCCGAAATAACAAAGTCAACGGTTAGCTTTTCACCTTTATTTGTTTCTACATGCCACTTTCCATCATCACCATACTTACATGAAGTAACCGTCTCATTGAATCGGGCATTTTCAGTGACTTTATATTTGCTTGCGACATGTTCCATATATTGTTGCACTTCACCACCATGAGCCAACTGGTGAGACCATGCATAAGGTTCGAACGAATAACAGTAATAAGGGGAAGGAATATCACAAGCAATACCCGGGTAAGTGTTTTCTCGCCATGTGCCTCCAACTCGATCTGCTTTTTCTATAATGGTGATATCAGTAATACCTGCTTCCCTTAATTTTATATAGGACATAATTCCTGTTGAACCTGCACCAATAACCAGTACAGACGGATTTCTTTTATTCATATTGCCTCCGGGTGTATATGTATGCCTATTAGGGATTTAAGCTGTTGCGTATTTGGCTAACAATTTATCTTTGTTTTTAGGATCAACATTAACTTTATTTAAATCACCATCAATATGCGGCATATCCAGTAAGCGTTTGTCCATCATGTTGTACCAAAGCCACGGAACGTAAGCAACCATATACATTCCAAAGTAACCGGTGGGTAATTCGGGTACATTCTCAAAGTTTCTAAGTATCTGGTAAGGGCGATTCGGATTGGCATGATGGTCAGAGTGACGCTCTAATTGATACAATGCCAGATTACTTAAGGTTGAAGTCGCATTCCAGGAATGGTGTGGCTTGCAGCTTTCATAACGCTCAACGCCATTTTTACCAACGACTTTTTCACGCAGTAAACCATAATGCTCAATATAGTTTGCACTGGTTAATTGAAACCAGCCAAACGGGATTGCGACCAATAAAAATGGCAACATCATCCAGCCAAAGAAGTAGAATAAAGCTATATAAAAAACCAGACTAATGGCATAAGACTGCAAAATACGATTATCGAGAGACCAATATGATTCTCCTTTTCTGTTTAATCGTGCTGATTCACACTGGTGACCGCGTTTAAACGCACCATACATCTCGCGCATCGCAAAACGATAAATCGATTCACCCATTCGAGCGCTTGTAACATCTTCAGGTGTGGCTACATCACGATGGTGGCCAATATTATGTTCGATAGCAAAGTGACCTAAAAAAGGTACGGCTAATGCCACTTGAGAAAGAAAACGATCGAAACGCGATTGTTTATGCCCTAACTCATGCCCTGTGTTAGTTGCTGCACCCGAATATAAACCGGCAACAAGCCCACAAATAATGACACCTGTTAACGTTTGAACTTCTTGTGAACCAAACCAGGCTAAAGCGCCAAAAATGAAAAAGTGGATAGGTACAATAATATAGAGCAGGTAGCTGTAGTAACGGTCTTTTTCCATGATGGCCATACTGGCTTCGTCATGGTTGCTGGTATGTTTCCCTAATAACAGATCAAGTATGGGAAGAATAAAATGAGAAAAGGCAATAGGTGAGAGCAACCAGAGTTCGTTGCCTGTTTCAAGATAAAACGGCACACCTAAAAACGCAAAGAACGGAAGTATCGGGCTTACAAACCAAAGCAGGCGTTGTCGCCAGTTTTCAGTTCGGTTAACGATTTCTATTCCGCTTGTACTTGCAGTAGTATCTAATTCTGACTGAGACATATATATCCTCACAGGACTAACTTATAAATATGGTTTGTTCGATAAGTAATAGTCTAGGAGACGTGATGCTGTAATGGTACGGCTTTTACTGACATTGTGATTGTCATTTTCTGCCAAATAGGATAAAACTAGCAGCTATGAAAAATAGCAATGCATCCATTCATCATCACTATTGGCAGCAGCTCATGAGAAATCGTGAGCTTTATAAGCAACTTGCCAGTTTTGATGTGGTGCCTGACCTGCAATTTGACCAAAATCATATAAGTTGGGACAGTTTTAATCAGCTGATACTGGCAATACTTGAAACCAGCATAAAAAAGACGCAGCTGTTAGAAATAGCAGCTTCGTTAAGCCAGGCTACTCATGGCCCATTAGGCCTGGCGATATTAAGCGCGGCTACAGTTGGTGAAGCATTGGAAATCCTGGCATCGCACATGGCGAGCAGACAAACTGTTTTTTCTCTTAATCTGATAAAAACCAATCGAGGTGCAAGGTTGTTGTTTGAAGCTAACGTTGAAAGAGATGAGTTATACGAAATGTTTGAGCATGGCAGTATGTTGACCATCAGTAGTTTTATACAAAATATCGCCTCACCGTTACCGGAGCAAAGTATGAAAGTTTGCTCTTGTGCTACAACGTTAGAATTTATCGATGTTTTAACATCATTATATTCAGATATAGGGGTTGATTGCCTTTCATTTCATCAAAAACAACCTGAGTTGATATTTACAAACCAATGCCTGGCAATCCCCTCTGCCTTCGCAGATAGAACGACATGTCAGACAAATCTGATTAAATGTTATAAGGATAAATTGGAAGAAGCAAAAGACAATCGTGATATTCAACAAAAGATCAATAATGTGCTGGATGATTTTTTTGCAATAAGAGAGTTGGAGCATAGCAATGATTTAGCATCAAGTGCTGCACCAACAACAGAGAGTGTTGCCAGACAACTAAATGTTTCAACGCGAACGCTACATCGGCAACTTGGCGAAAAAAATACCACATTTAAAAATCTGTGGGTGAATAAAAGAAAAATGCGTGCAGAAAAACTATTGCTAGAAAGTGATTTTTCAATCGCGAGTATAGCAGCATTGGTAGGGTATACGGATACGGCTAATTTCGTTAGAGCATTTAAACAGTGGCATAACAAGACACCAACTCAATGGCAGCAAGACCAGAAAGCATAAAGAGCTTAATGTGATGTAACTGTATTAAAGTAGCTATTGGGTTGTTTAATTAAATATACATTAGGTATACTGCTTATTATTCTCTTCGAATGATTAACAGGATTTAAGATGTCATCAAAAAGTATATTCATAACAGGTGCTGCTAACGGTATAGGTAAAGCGATCAGTCTTAAATTTGCTGCCGCTGGCTGGTATGTTGGTTTAAGTGATATCGATGCAAATGGTTTGGAAGAATTAAAACAGCAAACCGGCTCAGATAAATGCATAACCTTGCCATTAAATGTTACATCTGAAACAGAATGGCAGGAATGTCTGGCGCGTTTTTATGAGTTTTCTGGTGGGCTGGATGTGCTGGTAAACAATGCAGGCGTGTTAGAGTCGGGTGCTTTTGAAGATATACCGTTTTCAAAGCAGCAGTCAATTATTGATATTAACGTAAAAGGCGTACTTGCTGGCTGTCATTCAGCCTTTCCCTATTTAAAGAAAACGCAAGGATCACGTATTATTAATCTCTGCTCGGCATCGGCAATTTACGGGCAGCCATCTTTAGCAACCTATTCGGCCAGTAAATTTGCAATAAAAGGTCTAACAGAAGCACTTAATCTTGAATGGGAAAAAAAGGGCATCTATGTAACTGACATGCTTCCATTGTTTGTAAAAACCAATATGGTCGATGATATGGATGCACAAGCAATAAAAAAGCTCGGTGTAAATTTAACAGCTGATGATATTGCCGAGTCTGTATACGAAGTGTCAACTAATAAAATAAAAAACCATAAAGTTCATTGGCCGGTAGGTATGTCGACAAAAGCGTTTTATCTATTGGCTGATCTTAGTCCGGCATTTATGAATCGCTTTTTCAATAAAAGGATAACTCTGAAATAATACAGAAACCCCTATGGTTTTGATTTTTTCAGTAATGTAATTTCTTTCATTACTGCATCCGCCTCTGCAGTTAATTCCGAGTAGAGTCTAATGTTACCGTTTCTTTGTGCTTCAAATGCTTTTTGAGAAAGCCTCGCATGTTGTTGCTCGAGCATTTTAAGTGGATTTGAACGAAAGATATTAAGCACCTTTTTCTCCCATGTCATATATTGTTAGAGATTATACGTAAGAGAGAGGAATTAGGATGATAGAGTAGTTCTAGCATTTCAGTAAAAAAGACTAATTCAGAATATACAAGTTACCCAGCCCTTTCTTCCTGATTCTCATCCAGTAAGTGACATGGATGTTCCGAATCCCTATTCCTCATTCAAAATAACCTATTCAGAAGTCCAGATATTAACCTTTGTTAAACTTTTAGATTGCAGAGTGAGCAAGCATTAAAAATGAATAATATTCATGTTATTGACAGTAATCTGAATATGATTTATTGTGAATATTATTCATGTTTGTGTTGTTTGAGAGCAATTTTATGACTGATTCATTACAAGATGTTGCAATTATAGGGGGTGGGCCGGCTGGTCTATCTGTCGCACGTGCTTTGAGTAAGCTTAATATTCCTTTTATGCTCTACGAGAAGCATTCAGATGTTGGTGGTTTATGGGATATGAAGAATGAAGGGTCTCCCATATATGAATCGGCTCATTTTATTTCATCCAAAACAACCTCTGGAAACGTTGGTTTTCCAATGTCTGAGCACTACCCAGATTACCCGAGCTACAAACAAATATTAAGCTATATACGTTCTTATGCCAGCTTTCTCAACCTGGGCAATCATCTCAAACTAAATACAAAGGTTATAGATGTAGTACGAGAAAACAATAGATGGCAAGTGACATCGGAAACAGGGGGTGAACAAGTCACCAAAGAGTTTGGATACATCGTCTGTGCGAGTGGAACCAACTGGTTTCCAAATATTCCCAGCATTAAGGGGCAGGAAAGTTTCTCGGGTGAGATTATTCATTCTGTTGATTACAAGTTTAGTGAGAGTTTAAAAGGCAAAAGCGTTGTGATTGTTGGGGCAGGAAACTCAGCAGTAGACATTGCCTGTGATGCAGCGATAGCTGCAAAACAATGTTATATCAGTATGCGCAGAGGATATCATTTTATTCCAAAACATCTTTTTGGTGAGCCTGTCGACGTCTTTAGCGAGCGTCATTCCTGGTTACCGGTTAGAGTACAACAGTCTGTATTAGGTTTGGTTTTAAAAATTTTGAACGGAGACTTAAGCAAGTTTGGTCTTAAAAACCCCGATCACAAGCTATTGGAAAGCCACCCGATACTGAATACACAAATTCTTCATTATCTGCAACATGGCCGATTGATCGCGAAGCCAGATATCGACTACATCGATAAGTCAGAAGTTGTTTTTAAGAATGGAACAAGAGTAGAAGCCGATCTGATTATCCTGGCGACCGGTTATAATTGGAGCCTGCCTTACATGAAGGATGAATACTTTGATTGGGTAAACAGTCGACCTAAGGCCTTCATGAAAGTTTTCAATCCAAAAGAGCCGACACTCTTTGTTAATGGTTTTATCGAAGTCAATTCCAGTGCATATAAACTCTTTGACGATATGGGGCTTTTAATTGCTCATGGTATAGATGCCCAAATTAAAGGGGGTAAAACTGAAGCAGCGTTTCAAGCTTTTATTCAAGGGGAAGAACCACCACTTTCCGGAAAGGTAAACTATGTTAAAAGTGATCGGCATACAAACTATGTAAATAGAGATGCGTTTCGAAAAGCCATGGCTAACATGCAAAATAAGCTGGGTTGGCCAAATGCCGAAAAGCTGTACAATCAATAATGGCAAATCGAGAAGGTTAATAGGGTTTGAATACCACTAATAAATATTGATATCCTGGATATTCCTTGTATATAAGAGAAAATTAGAGTTATGCCGCAAAGCACCGAAATAACAAAAGTTGAGACGAGAAAGCCCAAGCAGCGGCGTAGTCAGGAAAGGTTTTCGCAAATTTTAGAGGCGACGGCCCATTTGATTGAGTTAGGAGGAAGTCGCAGCCTGAAAATTCATGATATTGCTAAAGAAGCCGGTGTATCAGTAGGTTCAATTTATCAATATTTCGAGAATATAGAAAAGATTATAGAAAGCCTTGCTAATAAATATCTTGAAGAGTCTAAACAGATACTCAGTATTATTGAAGAGGAAGAGTTCAAGACATTAAGTGATCTGGACAGTGTCATCGATAAAGCATGGGACGAATATTATCGCTATAACCAGCAAAACCTGGCGATGCAGGATATTTTTATAGGCGCGTTATCAACAAAATACTTGCAACAGCTCGATGATAATGATTCCCAGCAAAATGCAGCCTATGTTTTTGAAAAAATAAAACACCTTTTTCCGAAGCAGAATTGGAAAGAGCTGCGAACAACATTATATCTAAGCGCTTATTACGTTAGAGAAACAATGCGTCTTGCATTAAAACAAACACCCGATGATGCCAAGGTAACACTTAAGTTGGGTAAAAAAACAGTGACCTTACTGTTAGAAAATCTCGCCAAACCCGAAGATTAAATATAATACTAAAATATAACTATTGTATTAACACTAAATCAAAGTAGAAAAATAGAATTTTGTTCTATGGTTTTTTTAAAATGAATCTATTTTAGTAAATAAGCTTATGACTAACAATACGATCATATTTCATATGAATTACGATAAAGGCCAAAAAAATGAATAAAATGCCAACTGTACTGATAACAGGCGCAGCCGGTGATATTGGAAGAGCCATTGCCCGAAGCTTTGCTGAGCGAGGTTATCGCTTGTTATTGGTTGACATTAACGCTCCAGCATTAACTGAGTTTGCCTGTGGCTTGCAAAATTCCATAGCAATTACAGCAAACCTTGCTGACCAGGCCCAACTAAAAAGATTAATAGAAAACGTTAGAAGTCAATACGGACACATAAATGTAGCATGTATTAATGCGGGTGTGATCATACCTGGCGACCTCACTGAGCTCAGTGAACAACATATTGACTTGCAACTTTCTGTTAATCTTCATAGTGCTATTCATTTAATTAAAGCCTGTGCAGAAAATATGATTGAAAATAACGGCGGACATATTATTTCAACTGTTTCAATGGGTGGTATCGTAGCAATGAAGGGCAGTGCCAGTTATTCAGCCAGTAAATTCGGGCTGCGTGGGTTCATGACCAGCATTCGCGATGAATTAAAACCCAAAGGTGTTCATGTATCAGGTGTTTTTCCTACAGGGGTTGATACACAACAACTAAGGTTCGAAGCCGAGAATAACGGCAGCCCGCTTAATTTTATCGGTTCATTACAAACGGCAGAACAGGTCGCAAAGACAGTGATGCGTGCACTCGAATCTAAAAAGCTGGAATACTATGTATCCTACCTCGATGGATTAACCGGACGATTTTTGTCGTTCTTTCCGTGGCTATTACCTCGCTTATACCCACTGTTAGAAAAAATAGGTGAACGTGGCCGGCAAGATTTTTTAAAAGAAAAGGGAATTAGTTAAATAAAAAATGAACGATTGTAATTCTAAAAGATGCCCATCGTGTAATGAATTAAATCATTGTGCAGTGGTATCTGGTGGTGATATTAAAGATTGCTGGTGTAATAAGACAAAAGAAGTGCTTACTAAAGAACAAATAGATCATATAAGCAAGAAGGTTAATTTCACGACTTGTTTATGCAAAAAATGTATCAAAACTTATATGAGTAAAGATGAAGCGGAAGTTTTGAGTAACTAAAATAACAGGCAGAAAAAAATCAGGGATCACGCCAAAACACCCCCATAATAAACGGGTAGAAATTAATGTATATATAAATGGCGGTGAGGGAGGGATTTGAACCCTCGGTACGTTGCCGTACACACACTTTCCAGGCGTGCTCTTTCGACCACTCAGACACCTCACCGTTATTTGTTCAACTATTTGACCGTTGTATGCAACCGGCCATTATATGAGAGAAAATATTCGTTAGATTAACTTTCTTGCATTTAGCTTTTTCTCAGCAGGAGCGAAATTATACACATTGAGTCTTGATTAACTAGTAATTTGCATAGGAAATATTCATTCTTCGCTTAGACATATTTATAAAAAGAAGCGGAAGTTAACCCCAAATCCAAAGTCGGGCGCGGTGTCGGTGTCGATATCTTCGGTTAGGTAAATCTCTGTAGCCAGTTTTTTTGAGGATTTGAAACTGACACCTAAAGAAAGCTGGGTGGAGTCTTTCCCTAATGTTTTGGTGTTACTGTTAAAAAGAGCGCTGTGGGTTTCGATTTGAACAAGGGCTTTTAAGTGTGGAGTAAATAGATAGTTGATACCTGCGCCTCCAAAATAGACTGTATCTTCACGCTGTTCATTTAAGAAGCCGTCACCAATAATTTGCATGATGCCAATACTGGCTTGCCATTCAAATTTTGAAAATTGACCAAACGCTGATGCATCCATGGAGATGTCGGTAGTATTTGAACCTGCAAGATACTCTGTTTTGCCTGTTGGCAGGTCTACTTCTAGCCCAATCGCGTATTGTTTTTGTGTGCTAAACGCGGGAAGCCATTGCAGTCTTAATTTTGTGTCGCCAATCGATGTGCCCTGGTTTTTGTAATTGACTAAAGTTTTTCCATTTCGCTGATAGAAATAAAATAACTGATTGGTCGGTCGTAATGCACGGTTACCATTGGGCAGACCAAATATTTCGTGAAATTTTTCGATGGAGTTGTCGAGTATGCCGCCTCCCTGATGGATGACTGGGATAGTACCGGACAGAAGCCAATTGGCGTTTAGTGCATGAGTATATTGGAATTCAGTACGGAATATTTCACCGTCGAGAATAAGGGTTTCACCTTTTTGTTGATCATTGAGAGAGCTTTGTGTGCTGGTGTTGTACAGGCTTGTGTTTATCGATAAGCTGTTTTCACTCCTCCCTAAAAGTGTATGATTTTGTGGAATTCCAAAGATGTATGCGAATGGCAGTGTATTATCCGTTGGCAATTGCATTGCTAGCCTGGGTGAGTTGGCGTGGCTATTTACTGAAAAAGTGGTTGCCAGGCAAGCTGATAGAAAATAGAGCAATGCTCGGTTTATTTTACTAATAGAATTCTGTTTTTTGCTGATTGGGTGTTTTATTTTCATTGGAATCAGATATTTACCATTATTGCTTATCTTTTTCGTAGGCATTATGTGTGCGATAATTCTTCGTTTGGTCTTGTTGAAAGTGATATCAGTGATAGCGACATGCTAACATCTGCTTGCGTTTTAGTGCAGTCAATCAATTTGGACTCTTTGTATTCTTTTTTCATCCGAGAAATGTTATGTCAGAAACTTTAACCCATCTTAATGCTGCGGGTGAAGCTCAAATGGTCGATGTGGGCGAAAAAAGTGCAGAAAAAAGAGAAGCGAAAGCGCAAGCCAGCTTAAAACTTTCCAAAAAAGCCATGCATTTATTAATCAGTGGCGAAAATAAAAAAGGGGATGCGTTTACCGTAGCTAAAATAGCCGGAATACAGGCAGCAAAAAAAACCGCTGACTTGATTCCTTTGTGTCATCCTTTGGCGTTATCTTCAATCGCTATCGATTTTACAGTGGATGAACAAGCCTGTGAGGTCATAATTCTATCGCATTGCAAATTAACTGGTAGAACCGGCGTTGAAATGGAGGCTTTAACAGCAGCTTCTGTTGCAGCGCTAACACTTTATGATATGTGTAAGGCAGTTGATAAAGGCATCATTATCCAGAATATTCATTTGCTAGAAAAACTGGGTGGAAAAAGTGGCCATTGGCTTTCTGCAAATTGTGAAGCAAACAATGCAACACATAGTTAACCGTTCGAGTTACCAGTCAATGATTACTTTATTATTTTTTGCCAGTTTAAGAGAACAATTAGGGTGTTCATCCCTGGAAATAAATATAGAGCCGAATGAAACGATTAAAATGCTAATTCAACGGTTGCAAAATGAAAAGGGCGAGAGCTGGTCTGTGTTAGCGGCTGAAAATATTCAATATGCGTGCAATCAGGTAATGGTTACAAGTGTACATACACTCAATGTGAATGATGAAGTCGCTTTTTTCCCACCTGTAACCGGTGGTTAGTCATAGATGGTCGAGAACCAATGACTATTTTAGCAGTGAATCAGGAATCAGGTGTTTTTGTGGGTATTGAGCCAATGCCTTTAGATATTGAGGCACAAATAAGGGCGATCAATAATTCGGGGGCTGATATTGGTGCTATCGCCCAATTTATTGGATATGTTAGAGGCTATGAGCAGGTTTGTGATTCTTGCGAACCAAGCAGCGAAAAAGAATTGACCGGTTTACTGATTGAGCATTATGAGGCAATGACATCGGCCTCGATAAAAAAGATTTGTTGGCAAGCGATAGACCGATGGCCAGTGAAACAATGTAGAGTTGTACATAGAGTAGGTTTGGTAAAAGCAGCCGAACCTATTGTTATTGTATTGGTGGCCTCACAACATCGAAAAGCTGCATTTTCTGCTTGTGAATATATTATGGATTTTTTAAAAACATCAGCACCTTTTTGGAAAAAAGCAGTATTTTCGGATGGCAGTGAAGAATGGATTCAGGCAAAAGAAAGTGATAAAAATCACTTGAATAAATGGTTAGATTAGCACTATTAATTAAAGCTTTATTTAGAAGGCGAGAGAGAAATAAATTGAAATATTGTAGTAACTGTGGTGCAAAAGTTATATTCAAAATACCTGAAGGCGATAATCGAGAAAGGTATTGTTGCGATAATTGTGGCATGATTCATTACGAGAATCCGCGCTGTGTTGTAGGAACAATACCAATCTATCTGGATAATGGAGTTCCAAAAGTGATGCTATGCAAACGCGGCATAGAGCCAAGGTTAGGTTATTGGACTTTGCCAGCTGGTTTTTTGGAAAATGGAGAAACCTCTGCTGAAGGGGCACTACGAGAAACAGTTGAAGAAAGTTGTGCGCAAGTAGAAAACCTGAAACTGTTTCGTATATTAAATGTTGCAGCAACTAACCAGATACATATCTTTTTTTCCGCCGATATGCCAAAGCCGGAATATGAGGTCACGCCAGAGAGCACAGAAATAAATTTATACAGTTTTGATGATATTCCATGGAGAAAGTTGGCATTCCCTACCGTACATAGAGCACTAAAAGATTTTGTGGATGAATACCCTCAAGGTGATTTAAGTTGTCAAATGGATGATATTGGACGAATAGATTGGAAAAATCTCGATTTATTCTAATTAAAGAAGTTTTACTATGACATTATTGTTGGCGTTATACGCCGTCATCCTGATTGTTATTGTGATATTAGGTGCACAGGTTAATCGCTGGATTGTACTTAACCATCGTCGCATGCAATTTATTATGAGCTTTGTTGCAGGCATTATGTTGGGTATAGCGGTTTTTCATCTTTTACCACATGCTATTTATGCTTCATCTTTTTCTAACACTTCTAAAATGGGTGCAGTAAGTATTGACTGGATTGCTGGCAGTTTAATGCTTGGTTTACTGTCTATGTTTTTATTGCAGAGAATTTTTCATTTTCACCAGCATGATTTTGATGAAGCACAAACTCATCGTATACAGGCACAGATAAAGGGTGAAAAAGCAACAAGTGGTTTAGAGGCTCGTAGTTTTGGTGTGATTATTGGATTGGCAATCCATTCCATGATGGATGGTATTGCTTTGGCTTCAACTATTCAGGCTGAAAGTTTGTATTCAGATAATGGTGCTTTTGCGTTGCTTGGCATGGGAGTTTTTATAGCCATTTGTTTGCACAAACCACTTGATGCTATGACCATTTCGATATTTATTTCCGGTTCAGAAAAAGCACAACGATGGCGTTATCCTTTATTAATAGGCTATGCAGTGATTTGCCCGATTGTCGCTGGGTTCATATTGGCTGGTTTTGCAACAGATATGCTGTCATCCAGTCTGATCGCGGGTGCGTTGGGGTTTTCTGCTGGTATCTTTTTATGCATTGCATTGAGTGATTTGCTACCTGAAATACATTTTCATGACCACGACAGATTTAAAATGACCGTGCTATTATTGCTTGGAATTTCGTTATCGCTTTTAATAAAGCAATTTGAGGCGCCGCATTTGCATCATGGTCACATGCACAATAGCCATGATACTTATAATAAACTTCATTAACACTCAACAAAATTGTAGATACCGCCATGAATAGTATAAATAGTGTAACAGACATTTTAGGTGAGAAAATCGTATCATGGATTAGCAGCTTGTCTCATACCGGTGTGGTCGGCCTCGTATCGATAATTGGTTTAAGCCTGGTACTGTTATTAGGTATGGTTTTATTGAGTCATGCACGATACCGTAATGTCAGAGAAGAAGTGTCTTACAATGAAAATACAGTTTTTCAGCTTGGTGAAGAGCTGGATGGGGTAAAGTTTGCAAATGAGCAGTTGGCCGAGGAGGCACTGCAAATCCCGGAGCTACAATCAGAATTAGCAGCACTTATTCGTGAGTATGAACTGCTTAAAAAAATCAATGTTGATAATGATCAAAAACTTTTTTCGACGATTGAATCAAAAAACGATTTACAGGCAAAGTATGCAGCTTTGGAAGCAACAAGACTGGAACAAAACAAAGCGTTAGAAGAAAAGATAGAGCTTCTTAATGAAAACAGGCAACAATTAACCAAAGACTTTGAATTATTGGCAAACAAGATCTTTGAGGAGAAAACCCAAAGTTTTTCTAAAAATAGTCAACAGCTTATTGATGTAACTCTTTCACCATTAAAAGAACAGCTCAATAATTTCAGGCAAAAAGTAGAAGAAACCTATCATAATGAAGCTAAAGAGCGACATTTGTTAAAAGGTGAGATCGAAAAATTACGTGAAGAAAGTATTCGTATCAGCGCGGATGCCAGTAACCTGACGAAAGCGTTAAAACATGAGAACAAAACACAAGGCAACTGGGGAGAGTTATCTTTATTACGTGCGCTTGAAATGTGCGGATTGACTGAGGGCGTAGAATTTAAAACACAGGTGGTTATTCAGGAAGATGGCAGTAAACATATTCCGGATGTTGTCGTTCACTTGCCCGGGCAAAAAGATATCATTATTGATTCCAAAGTTTCTCTTTTAGCTTATACACGTTATTTTGAGTCGGAAGATGAAGTGGTTCAACAAAGAGCTGTGCAAGAGCATATAGCTTCAATTAAAAACCATGTTAAAGCGTTAAGTATGAAACGCTATGATAACCTGTTAGGTTTAAATACACTGGATTACGTGATGCTTTATGTTCCCGTGGAAGGAGCATCCATGCTAGCTCTGCAAAACGATCTGGAGTTGTGGAATTATGCTTACAGCAAAAATATTGTATTAGTGGGGCCAAGTAATCTATTAGCTGTTCTACGTTCTGTTGAAACCATTTGGCGTCACGAAAGACAAAATAAAAATGCAGAAAAAATTGCTACTGAAGCAGGTAAATTACATGATCAGTTTATATTGTTTGCCGAGTCATTACAGGATGTAGGTAAGCAACTTGATAAAGCCCGTCTCGCTTATGATAAAGCCAATGATCGTCTGGTATCTGGTCGTGGTAATTTGGTAAAACGTATTACAGATCTGGAAAAACTCGGTGCAAAAACACAAAGAAAATTACCGGATGCACTTACTGATGCGGCAAATATTGATGATGTGGTTGCCGGGCAACCGGATACAGGAGAAGAAACATTTTTGAATACGGAAGAAGAACCAAAAAAATCATTTGAACTCTCTTCTATTTTAAATAATGATGTTGAACTGGAAAATGAAACCAATCTTGATTTAATCAGTGAATAGTATTCAAAAAAATTAATCTACGAGGTATAAGTTGTTATGGCATTTCCAAAAGTAGGCAATATGGCGCCAGCTTTTTCTCTTCAGAACCAGGATGAAGAGAAGATTAGCCTAAAAGATTTTAAAGATAAGAATAATGTGGTTGTTTATTTTTATCCAAAGGCGAGTACGCCAGGTTGTACGGTCCAGGCTTGTGGTATAAGAGACAGCAAAAAAGCGTTTGAGAAACTCGATACCGTGGTATTGGGTATCAGCCCTGACCCGGTAAAGCGATTACAAAATTTTATCGAGAAGCAGTCTCTCAATTTTGACTTATTGTCTGATGAAGGCCATGCGATTGCTGATAAATATGGTGCGTGGGGGCCTAAAAAATTTATGGGTAAAGAGTTCGATGGTATTTTACGAACTACATTCATTGTAGGAAAGGATGGCCGTCTTAAGCATATTATCGATAAAGTAAAAACCAAAACACATGATGAAGATGTTATCGAGTGGATTAAAGAAAACTTGTAACATCATCTATTTATTTTAAAAACAGAAAACCAGTTAAAGCAATCAGTTAAAGAAAGTACCAAAAGTGAGGCAATTATGAATTTTTTTATAAATCAGGCTCAGGCACAAACTGCATCAGCGCCACCACCACCCGGTCTGGACCTTATTCAAATCGTTTTTTTGCTGGGATTGTTTCTATTCTTTTGGCTTATTATTATACGTCCTCAAAAAAAACGACAGAAAGAACATGAAAATCTTGTCAATAATTTAAAAAAAGGAGATGAGGTTGTGATGACTAGCGGACTTTTGGGAAAGGTCAGTGGTATAGAAGGTGATTATGTTTCAGTGCAGGCTGCCGACGGTGTAGAGTTGAAATACCAGAAAGCTTCAGTGCATGCTGTATTACCAAAAGGGACTTTAAAAGCAATATAAAAGTTTTCTGTATTTAGTGAGTTAGAAAATACGGGTAAGCCCTGTGGTTTATTTAATGTTATGACAAAACCTGTTTATCCTTCTCGTATAGCATTGGCTCAATTGCCAACACCGCTACAACCATTAAAACGCTGGCAGAAGAAATGCGGTGGCCCCTTAATATGGGTTAAGCGAGACGATATGACGGGCGCGACTTTAACTGGTAACAAAGTGAGAAAGTTAGAGTTTTTGTTGGCACATGCTATAGAAAATGATTACGGGGCAGTTATAACTTCTGGCGGCATTCAGTCTAATCATTGCAGGGCAACTGCCTTTGCAGCAACGCAGCTAGGGTTGGAGTCTCACCTTATTTTAAGAGGAGAAGCACCTGAAGAAACGCCTGAGGCAAATCATTTTCTGGACACATTAACCAGCGCAACACTAAGTTTTCATGTTCCTCAAGAGTATTTTAAAAATCTGACAAAAATTTTTGAAGAAAAAATCAATGAGTATGCTCAAAAGGGCATAAAAGCCCTTGCCATTCCAACGGGTGGTAGTGATGAGATTGGTGTTTGGGGGTATATTGCAGCTTGTCAGGAATTACAAAATGATTTTAATGACGCATCGATTAACCCAAAAGCTGTACTTTGTGCAACGGGTTCAGGTGGTACACAAGCAGGCCTGATTTTGGGTTCGGGGTTTTATTTAAACGATTTATCAATATATGGAATTAATGTTTGTGACGATGAAGCCTGGTTTGTTAATAAAATAAAAAGCGATATTGCAGCCTGGAAAAAACGTTATCAGCAACCCTTGCCAGAAAACTACAGTGATGATTTGTCCATTAACGTTATTGATGGTTATGTCGGTGAAGGTTACGGGAAAGCTTCTGATGAAGTGCTAGCTACTATAAAACAACTCTCATCTACAGAAGGTATATTGTTAGACCCGGTCTATTCAGGAAAAGCTTTTGCAGGCCTGCAACAAGAAATAAAAAAAGGGCGTTTTACAGAGCAGGATGATATCGTTTTTATACATACAGGCGGGATGTTCGGGTTAATACCTTTTGCTGAGCGTTTAGGTTAACAGCTATTTTTTAGCACTTTTTAATTAAACTCTTAACGCTACCTATATACTACTTGTAGAGAATAATAGAGTAAATTCCATTTTTTTGTTCGTTTTTTTGAATAAAATATATCATATATCTTTAGTTAATCAGTTATAGTGCTGTTTTTAAAATAGTACATTCGGTGATGTAGTTGTTTAATTTATTTCGATCTATCAGTATTTTGGAAGGTATTTCTTACCTTGTTATTCTCAGCGTTACTTTGGGTTTGATAAGTCGAGATTTTGTTTATCCGTTAGGAATGTTGCATGGTACGCTTTTTTTGGTTTATCTTATGCTGTCCTTAACCATAAGTAATAGTAAGAATTGGTCGGTTTTTATTTGGTTAGCATTGTTTGTCGCAGCGCTTATTCCATTTGCATTTATTCCAGTTGAATTATTTTTAAGGAAAAAAATGTCAAAAGTAAAACAGGTAACAAACGTCTGTTAGGATCAGTGAAAGATATAATTGGAAAATGTTATGAATGTTAAAAGCCTTTTTATATGTATTTCTCTTATAGTACTTAACTTATTTTCTTTGAAAGCCGTTGCCGAATCTTTTGTCTGGAAGGTAAGTAAAGCAGGAGATTATTTTTATCTCGGTGGCACTATTCATATGTTAAATGCCGAGGATCATCCTTTACCTAAAGGATTTAGTATTGCCTATAATGATGTAACTGAGGTTATTTTCGAGACCGATATATCAGCAGCAGAAACGCCAGAATTCCAGACAAAACTACTGGCTATTATGACTTTTAGTGATGATAGAACTTTGGAGTCTGAACTTAAACCTGACACTTACCGCAAGCTGGAAAAATTTCTTGTATCTCGCCAGATACCAATAGAAAAATTTATTAAATTTCAGCCTTGGGGTATATCCCTAATGATCACTTTACTTGAATATCAACGTTTGGGCATGATGCCGAATTATGGAGTCGACGCTTACTATAACAATTTAGCATTAGCCGATACTAAAGAAATCAACAGTCTTGAGACGCCAGAACAGCAATTAAATTTTATTTCTTCAATGGCAGCAATGGATCCGGATGTTTGTGTTGAATATACGTTAAGGGATCTTGAGCATTTACCTGAGTTTATTGAAAAAATGAAAAACAATTGGCGTGTTGGAAATCTAAAAAAATTTTCAAAACATTCTTCTTTTAAAAAAATGAAAAAAGAATTTCCAGGGATGTATCGTGCTTTGGTTTTAAACAGGAATAGTAACTGGTTAGAACAGCTTCCATCCTTTTTAGATGATAGTGATAAAGAGTTAGTCTTAGTAGGTGCTATGCACCTTATTGGAAAAGAAGGTTTACTCAATCAGCTAAAGAAACAAGGATTTAAAATCAAACAGCTTGATTAAAATAAATCGAAGTTGGTGATGTCAGATTCTATCGAAGAAAGAACCCCAAAAAACTATAGAAACCAACAAAAGTAATACAGAGTCCTATAGCAAGATAGGTATCAAACTCATTTTGGTCGGGTTGTTCAAGGGTGACTTCTTCTACCTGTGTAGACTTACCCGCATATTGCTCAATGATAGCCTGAAGTTTTTGTTCATTTTCATAAGTTTCAGCATAAAGTTCTTTAAGCTCTTCAAGGGTCACTTCCTGATGATTCGCTGTGTCTTCCTCTATAGGGAGTAAAGAAAGCTGTAAGTTTGAATACTGATCGTCATGTGTCATCTTTATAAATCTCAATCACTCATTATTGTGTGTGGTGTTTATAAGTTAAGCACTCATTTACTCTTTTTGTTGAAAAAAAAGCCTTATTTTTGTTAAGTGGTTAAAAATTAGGTGGTTTATTTCTATGCTGAGAAGGTATCACAGGCATTGATGTCTCCACGGCTTTGAAACCCTTTTTTAAACCAGTATGACCGTTGCTGGGCAGAGCCATGAGTAAAAGATTCAGGAATAACGTGGCCTCGTGCCTTGCGTTGCAAAGTATCATCGCCTATTTGTCTTGCTGCGTTGAGCGCCTCTTCTATATCTCCACGCTCCAGTAAATTTCTGACTTTATCCGCGTGTAATGCCCAGATACCAGCCAAACAATCGGCCTGTAACTCCATTTTTACTTGTAATTGATTAGCCTGAACTTTTGATACTTGCTGTTTAGCCTGGTGAACTTTTCCAGATACACCTAACAGTGTTTGTATATGGTGACCAACTTCATGTGCAATAACATATGCTTGTGCAAAATCGCCAGGAGCGTCATGACGTGAACGTAGTTCTCTGTAAAAACCCAGATCAATATAAATTTTTTGATCGGCAGGGCAGTAGAAAGGGCCCATTGCAGATTGAGCATGCCCACAACCAGAATTAATTGCACCACTAAATAATATCAGTTTAGGTTCTTTATAACGACTTCCTAATTGTTGTTGAAAAATTGAGTGCCATGTTGTTTCAGTATCAGCTAATACCACGGAGACAAATTCTGCTAGTTCATTTTCAGCAGCTGTTGGTTTATGCGTTTGAGCTTGTGAAGAAATTCCACCATTATTGCTTCCTCCTAATAGCAAATTCATAATAGTAGAAGGATCTGCACCCAGTAAATATGCACCAATAGCCAGAATAATGGTGCCAGCTCCTAACCTTTTACCTATGGGTAATGATGCACCTCTATTACTACTTCTGTGGTCTTCAATATTGGTGCTTCGTCTTTGGTTTTTCCAGCGCATAATGATACAACCAGTGTTCAGTGTTTTAAGGTGAGTAAGGTGGGAGATAATTAAACGTTTATTAACAACATGAGTTAGTTGCATGACTCATGAAAATGTTAATTGGAAAATATATATTTATCCGGATACTACTATGTTTATTTTAAACTTTCTAGCTTGGGTATAGCGTTTTTATCTTTTGATTCTTTAAGAACATTTTATTAATACTATATTTATAAAGCATTGCAGTGTAATGAGCGAAAGCTGGATTTTTACAATTTTGAAACACTTTAGTCTGATTTATAAACAAAAACTGAACAGTTAATTTAAAAAGACATTCCTTTTTATTCTAAAAGCTGTCATTATATTTTTTTGTAATAACTTTATTAACTTGTAGATAGAAAGGAAAACCATTATGGGCTTA
Source organism: Cellvibrionales bacterium (assembly GCA_041941365.1). Classification (GTDB taxonomy): domain Bacteria; phylum Pseudomonadota; class Gammaproteobacteria; order Pseudomonadales; family UBA7434; genus UBA7434. The sequence goes on from JBGTQK010000001.1 coordinate 98,271, forward strand.
TTTGATTATGTAAAAAACATGGGTTCTAAAGTATTTGGAGCCGATGATTCTGATGCTGCAGAAAAAATTAAAGAACATATTCTCAGTGATAATCCAGGTGTTGAGAACCTTGAGGTAACTTATGATGATGGTACTGTTTGTCTAACGGGTGAATGCCAGAATTATGCGGCGCGTGATAAAACTGTACTGCTTGCAGGTAATGTCAAAGATGTAGAAAAAGTTGAGGCAGAGGGTTTGACTATAGCGATGGCTGAACAAGCTGAACCAAAAGTAGAATATTATGAAATTAAGAGTGGTGATTCATTATCAAAAATTGCTAAAGAATATTATGGTAATGCAATGGATTACCCGAAAATCTTTGAAGCCAATAAAGAGGTTATCAAGGATCCCAATTTGATTTATCCAGGGCAAAAAATTCGAATTCCTATGGATGAAGAAGCAATTGCTTAGTGATTACTAAGAAAGGATAAAAGAAAAAGGCACCTTAAGGTGCCTTTTTCTTTTATCCTGAATAGTTAATCTATTTTCTAAAAAGTGTTTTTTTCTTTTCAACTGATGATGCAGGCTCATCTTCGATTTGTTTTTTTTCTTCCCGAAGTGTTTTAGATTCTGTAACGGGTTGAGCAGAATAATTTGAAGATGTTTGATCGGGTAATTTTCCTGCTGGAGAGAAAACCTCGAACTCCTCCAGTAAAGGCTTTTCTTTGTGATAGTTAATAAACGAATCCAGCGCTTCGCGCATTTGTTTTTGCCGCATGAAGGCATAACGTTGAGCAGTGAGCCCGGAGATTTGTAATTGTTCTTTAAGAATAATAGGCCTGATAAACACCATCAGATTATTCTTGGCTTTGTCAGTAGAGTGCGAGCGAAAAACCCTACCAATAATCGGGATATCACCTAACAGTGGTACTTGGCTGTGAGTTTCTACGTCGTCTTCTCTGATTAGTCCGCCGAGGACAAGTACTTGACCATCTTTAATTAATGCGCTGGTAGTAATTTCAGTTTTTTCTGTAACAAGGTCAACAGCGCCGCTTTCTTCGTTTTGTACTACGTTTTCGGTTGTTTGATTTATATCTAAAGTAATTGAATCACCCTGATTGATTCTTGGAGTCACTTTAAGAGTGATACCAACATCCTGACGCTCTACAGTCTGGAACGGGTTAGTCACGTCAGCGCCAGAAGATGTTGAGGAGCCAGTAATAAAAGGAACATTTTGCCCTACTAGCAGGCTTGCTTCTTCGTTGTCTAACGCAACAATTGTGGGTGTAGACATTATATTGGAACGGTTCCGGCTGGTCACGGCACGGAGTGCTGCAATCAAATTGCCATCTTCCAGATAACCGAAAGAAATACCAGCACTGCCAGCTAAATTTGCAACGAGATTAGATGTGCTATTGTCATTAGCAATTGAAGCAGCAGCTGTGCCAATTCCAGTGGACCCCTGGAGGTTAACTGCACCAATGCCGCCGCTACGATCACCCTCATAAATATCCGAGCCGACGCCAATAAGTCCCAGCGCATCTTGCGCATTGCCTTGTACCTGCACAACAACTGCTTCAATTAATACTTGTGCGCGCTGTATATCCAGTTTGCTTATTACTGATTTCAGGCTTTGCATCAGTGCAGGTGGTGCTGAAATAACTAAAGAATTGGTTGCTTCACTGGCATCAATACTGAAACTTTTTAAACCTTCAGTCTTATTTTCTTTTTGAATGCTGGCTGCAACATTTTGAAGGATAGGAGCTATTTCTTTAGCTTCTATATAATTGAGATAGACAACTTGAGTATTTCCATCACCATTTAAAGGAACATCCAGCTTTTTGATAAGCCGTTTTATTTGAGTTCTTTTTTGTTTATTACCAGTGATCAAAAGAGAGTTGGAGCGTTTATCAACAGCAAAATTGAGGGCGTTTGCAGGTGCTTCACCTTTTTTTGCGCTGTTTTTTATGTTCACAACAGCTTCGATAACCTGTTTAATTTCTTCTGCTGACGCATGGATGATTGGTACAATTTCAAGATCAAAGCCGGCATCTGACTTATCGAGAATAGCGACAAGCTCCTTGATTTTGGTGATCCCTCTCGCTGTGTCTGCCACAATTAAAGCGTTAGTGGGTGGGTAGGCTGCAAGGTGAGATGAGGCAGGGACAAGAGGTCTTAATGTGGAAACAAACTGAGTGGCATCGCTGTGCTTGAGATCAATAATTGAAGTAACGATTTCGCCCTGTTTGGATTCAAAGCCCGAGAAGGGAACGTCAGATGTTTTGGCATCTGCATCCGGAATAACTTTTACTACATTGTTAGATTCAACAGCAGCAAAACCATTGAGTTGCAAAACAGTAAGAAATAATTCATAGGCTTCTTCCGGGCTAACAGCTCTAGAAGAAATGACAGTAACGTTACCTCTAACATTTCTATGTAGGATGATATTCTTTTGTGTGCGGTCGGCTACCCATTGTACAAAGCTGCGAATATCAGCCTCGCGCATATTCATCGTAAACTTTTCTGGTTCCTTTGTTTTGTTGCTATCGAGAGCGTTATTAGCTTCCGGATTGGCTTCAGACACTTCCTGGGCCGACACAAGAGAGCTTGCAGATAGTAAAATCACAATGAACATTGCTTTAAGAAGTAAAGAACTTTCAAGCAATAATGATTGTATTGGACTATTTTTTTTAGAATAAAAATGGTTTAACACTTATTTACCTCTTAATTGGCGTATCCTTTCACGGATAGCATCACGCCTTTCTTTGGCAGCCTGGGTTTCCAGGCCATCATTATCACCTGATCTTGAGCCTCCAGATGACCAATTGTTATTGAATGATTTTGTATCCAGTCCTTTATCGCTTCCTAGTGATGGAAAGTAGAGTGTTTCATAATTTCCGTTTCTGGATAGCACAACACGATCAGAATAAACAGCCGACAGCGTTACATTTCCTGGTAACTCGTCACCCACTTCATATTTTTGAGCAATTTTCTTATCATCTTCAATAATAGCGCCTGATGCTTCTTTTTCAGTTGCAGCAAAAGCACCGCGTAGAGTTAATTCCAGTTTGGTTTCAGGTAAATCATCGACTTGAATTTCTTGTTTGTCACTGGCTACACCAAAAAAATGTCGATCACTGATCAGGTCAGGGTTTACGGATTTTCGGTTAATGTTTTCTGCCCGATCAACAAAAATCTGAGTCTTTGGCGAAAAGAAGATAGCCGTACCTAATTTGAATACACTCATTATGGCTACAAATAAAGCAGCTAACAGCAAAGCAGTTGCGCCTGCCAGCATTGGATTATTTGTGATCGTTGATAAATTTAATGATTTCACAGAGAAAGGTGTTGTCCAATTAATGGTCTTGTAATGAGTTTATCTGCAATTTTAGCTTTGATGTTTTTTCCAGCATTAAGTTGCGTAAGATCGTTTTTAAGGCCTTTTCAGTATAGCCTGCATTCTAGCTATTCTGCCGGTAAGTGCCTATCATTGTATGTATATATTTTTGCAAATCTTAATAAATTCCAACAATTTATCATTGGTATTTTAAAAAAGGCTTAATAACTGATTAAATTCACAATGTTGCCTTAATATTTAACTACAAAGCGAGTTAAACTATAAATTACTTTAGTTAAGCTTTATTTAAGCGAAAAATGTCTAAAAAGTGAACTCAAAGCTGCAGAGGTAGTCTTTTATTGACTATTTTTAAATAAAGTCATTTGTTTTGATAGCGCTGGAACCATTGATTGTCATTCTGAACGACGTCAAAATAGGTATCTGGCAATTTGATCAAATAGTTAAATCAGTACAAGCTGTTGAAGGTTTAAAATTGGAAAGTTATATAAATTCTCTACTGCGTGGCGAAGACACTGACAAAAGTGATCAGCGTTCCTCAGATAATTCAGAAGAAAAACCTAAAACTGAGGTTTCAGCAGAATCTTCAGAGCCTGATACTTCGACAGAAGCAAAAAACGAATCCTCTACGAATGAAGTTGTACTTTCCAATGCTGTAGAAGGTGAGGAATCGATCTTTAATCCGGTTTTGCCCTTTCAATTTGCTAAAAGATTTGGTGGTTATGTTATCGATAATGGTCATTGCCTCACGCTTTATCATAAAGAGAGTATTGAGCCATCCGTCATTTCTGAAATACAACGTTTTCTGTCGGCACCGTTTGCATGTGAACTGGTGAAAGATAAAAACTTTGATGCCTACTTAACATCGGCTTACGAAAATCGCAATAATGAAGCCATGCAGATGGTAGAAGATCTGGGTGATGAGATGGATCTGGCCAGCCTGGCTAACTCGGTTCCAGAATCAGAAGATTTGTTAGAGCAGGAAGATGATGCACCCATTATCCGCCTGATTAATGCATTGTTGACAGAAGCGGTGAAAGAGAATGCTTCTGATATTCATATTGAAACTTTTGAAAAGCGCCTGATCGTCCGTTATCGGGTAGATGGTGTATTACGTGAAGTGGTAGAGCCAAAACGTGTTTTGGCTCCGTTGCTTGTCTCCCGTATAAAAGTTATGGCCAAACTGGATATCGCTGAAAAGCGTGTGCCGCAGGATGGTCGTATCTCTATTCGTATTGGTGGTCGTGAAATTGATCTGCGTGTTTCAACCATGCCCTCAAGTAATGGTGAACGCGTTGTAATGCGTCTGTTAGATAAACAGGCTGGCAGGCTCAAGCTCTCAGTGCTTGGGATGGTCCGTGAGGATATGACACGTTTGCGTGATATCCTGCATCGTCCTCACGGTATTGTATTGGTTACAGGCCCTACCGGTTCGGGTAAGACGACAACGCTTTATGCGGGTTTGACAGAGCTGAATCACCCTTCGCGCAATATACTCACCGTTGAAGACCCGATTGAATACAATTTAGAAGGTATCGGCCAGACTCAGGTAAACAACAAAGCGGATATGACGTTTGCGAGAGGCCTAAGAGCTATGTTGCGTCAGGACCCGGATGTGGTAATGGTTGGTGAGATACGTGATACAGAAACAGCCGATATTGCTGTTCAAGCGAGTTTAACAGGTCACCTTGTATTGAGTACATTGCATACGAATACAGCGATAGGTGCAGTAACTCGTATGTATGATATGGGTGTAGAGCCGTTTTTATTATCATCCAGCCTTGTTGGTGTAATTGCACAGCGATTGGTAAGAACATTGTGCCCTGATTGCAAAGAGCCTTACTTGCCAGACGAAAAAGAAAGAGCTTTTTTAAAACTCGGGGAACATGATTCACATTCCATGTTCAAACCGGTAGGGTGCCCTGCCTGTAATCACATGGGTTATCGTGGTCGAAGAGGTATTTATGAAGTTGTTGCAATTGATAGTGAGTTGCGACGTATGATTCACGATAGAGTATCTGAAGAAGAAATGACGCGTCAGGCCAGGAAAAATAGTCAGAGCATTATTGATGATGGCATAGCAAAAGTGTTATCAGGTATAACGACTGTCGAAGAAGTATTGCGCGTCACGCAAGAAAGTTAATCAAAGTTTATTTAATCAGAAGTCAAGTATTTTGCAGGTATAATAAATAGTGGCTGCGTTCAGTTATGTCGCCTTAACAAGCGATGGCAAACAAAAGAAAGGTGTTCTCGACGGGGATAGTGCTCGTCATATAAGGCAGATTCTTCGTGAACAGGCGTTAATGCCAATGGAAGTGGTGCCCGCGGCGCAAGGTGAATCATCTAATAAAATAACTAGTTTTGGTTTAAGAGGTTCAGGGCTTAATGTTGGTGATCTCGCCCTCATTACTCGCCAAATGTCCACACTGGTACAAGCGGGCATTCCCCTGGAAGAAGCGCTAGGAACTGTGGCCAAGCAATCTGAGAAATCGCGTGTAAAAAATATCATGATGGCGGTGAGATCCAAGGTGTTGGAAGGCTTTAATCTGGCAGATTCACTGGGTGAATTCCCGAATGCCTTTTCCAATCTCTATCGTTCTACGGTAGCTGCTGGTGAGTCAGCAGGGCATTTGGACGCCGTATTGGATAAATTGGCCGATTACACAGAGAGTTCTCACGCCGCCAGGCAAAAAATTCAGACAGCAATGATTTATCCCAGTTTATTGTTTTTTATGGCGATAGGCGTAGTGAGCTTATTAATGGTTTTTGTTGTGCCTGATGTTGTTAAAGTCTTTGATACTCAAGGTGCACAGTTGCCAGTAGTAACACGTGCTCTTATGGCGTGTAGTGATTTTATGGTCAATAAAGGGCTATTACTTGTTATTGGAATCGTGCTTTTCATAATGGGTATCAGAGTATTACTGCGCAGGCCAAACTTTAAATTGGCATGGGACAGAAGAAAACTTCATTTGCCCTTAATTGGCAAGTTGACGCGTTCGAGCAATACGGCACAATTTGCAAGCACTTTAAGTATTCTGACGGCTTCGGGAGTACCGTTGGTTGAAGCCTTAAAAATTGCTGGACAAGTATTATCCAATACATGGTTGCGCCATCAAGTAGCTGATGCAACCCAGCAAGTGCAAGAGGGAACCAGTTTAAACCAGGCTTTGTCTAAGGGAGGCTATTTCCCGCCAATGATGTTGCATATGATTGCAAGTGGCGAGCAAAGTGGTGAGCTGGATCAGATGCTGGAGCGCACATCCAATTCGCAACAGCGCGATCTGGAGTCGTTAATTGGCGTTATGCTGGGTATTTTGGAACCGGTGATGCTGATGTTCATGGGGGTTTGTGTTTTTGTTATTGTTTTGGCGATTCTGATGCCAATCATAAACTTGAATTCACTCGTGTAAGTTTGACTCTTATCAGGTTTTCTGGAAAGTTTTTGAGCTTTTGATAATAGGTAGGGGAAAATTGCTGGAGAAAGCTATTTAGCTTTATAGCGACTCCCGCTAACATAGCCGCCTCGCTATTTTGGGTGCGTGAATATGATTGCATGTGCAAGTGAGAACCAAGGCTGAAATATTAATACATTAAAATACTGATAAGGTATATTGATAAAGTAAAGAGATTCAAGATATGCAAGTTAATCAAATGAATAGAAAAACGACGAATGTAAATCCTCTTAAAACAAAAGGTTTTACACTGATTGAATTAATGGTGGTTATCGTAATTATCGGTCTGCTGATTGGTTTAGTGGGGCCTCAGGTAATTGGTCAAGTCGATAAAGCTCGTGTTACGACTGCGAAGGCGGACCTGGCAACCATATCTCAGGCACTTGATATGTATAAGCTGGACAATAATATTTATCCAACTACCGATCAAGGGCTTGAAGCATTGGTTGAAGCACCAACCACATCGCCAATTCCAAAAAACTGGAACCCTCAAGGTTATCTGAAAACCAAAGAGCTTCCAACAGACCCATGGGATGGAGAGTATCAATATTACAACCCAGGGCCAGATTCACTTCCTTACGAGCTATTCAGTTTTGGAGGAGATGGTCGTGAAGGTGGTACTGGTTATGACACAGATCTTAGTAGCTGGGATCAATAATTAAATCGTTAGAGCAGGCTAGTCTAATGTTTTACCTTAGCCTGCTCATTTGCTTTTTTTTAATTAACGTTTTTTTAATTAATAAATATAATTTTTTTTTTCGTAAGGTCTTAAACCTGCTTGTTTTTGCAGGCCCTTTTCTTAAGCCACTATTTAGTAACAATACTTTGTTAACCCCAACTTTTTCTCGACTTGTTAAAGCCAGACATAAAGAAAACGGCTTTACCTTGATCGAAATAATGATAGTAATTTTTATTATCGGCCTGTTTAGTGGCTTAGCTGTATTGACTGTTGGGGACAATCTGCAACGCAATCTGGAGGCTGAAGCCGAACGCTTGCAAAAAATAGTGAATGCTGCGGCTGATGAGGCTATTTTTACCGGAAAAGAATTGGGTATTTATCTTGAGTCATCCGGTTATATGGTCCTGGTCTGGTTACCCTCAAAGCAGAGTTGGGCTTCAATGAATAGACGTGGGTTTCTCCCTTATGAAGTGCCAGAAAGTATAACGCTTGAATGGACTATTGATGGTTTTGTTCCTCCGTCATCTGAATCAGAAGGAGACGGGTTGGAAGATAGGGATCTGTTTTTTACCTCTGATGAAGAAAATATCGGGTATTCTCTTTTAGATGCAATAATTGATGAATCTGATGATGAAGAAGAGGAAGAACAGCAAGACGAAGAAGGTATGGATATTAAGCTGGTTAGTGTAACCCCTCAAATTGTTACACTGAGTTCAGGAGAGTTGAGTGTATTTTCAGTGCACTTCAATCCCAGTGATGAAGAGAGTGAAACAGAAGCTTATCGGCTTTATTCTGACGGGTTTTCCTTGCCGCGAATTCGCCGGGTAGATGCAGAATCTGCTGAGGAGCGTGAGTTATGAAGAATTGGGTAATAAGTAAATATAAAACCAATCTTAAAAAAAGAGGTTTCACGTTAGTAGAAATCATGGTTGCAGTAGCTATTTTGGGTTTTACATCCATCGCTTTGATACTGAGTGTTGGTCAGGCCACCAGTGATGTAAATCGTTTGAATCAAAAGCTTGTTGCATTAAGCCTCGCAGATTACGCTTTAAATAGCGTGTTGGTAAAAGAAGAATTTCCAGAGTTAGGCTCTAACGAAGATATTATTTTGCTTGGAGAAGATGAGTGGCTAATCAGTGTCTCTGTGAGTGAAACACCAAACAATAAAGTCAGAAGAATTGATGCAATGGTGCGTCCAAAAGGAGAAATTCTTAATCGTCAGGTTGCAGCAACAGTTTTATTGAGTGGGTTTAGAGCGGACATCTACGAATGAGAAAGCCGATTCATTATAGGGTAACGTTTTCCAACAAAGGGTTTACCCTGGTTGAAATTCTGATTGCATTATTGATATTTGCATGGATTGGCGTTGCTTCCTATCAAATTCTGGATCAGATTGTGAGAACCCAGGATGCAAATAAAACCCAATCAGAAGTTCTCTCTGGTAATCAGCGTCTGGTATGGCAACTTGGTAGAGACTTCAGGCAAATGGTCGACCGCAGCATTGTTGATGAGATAGGTAATAATCTGGATGCAATCAGGACAGATCTGGATGAAGTCGTCATTGAATTTACTCGAGCGGGTTGGAGTAATCCGCTTGGATGGCAGCGAAGTGAGTTACAGCGTGTGGCTTATCGTGTCGGGTATCATCCAGAGAGTGATGATAGTTCCAGTGAGTATTATAACGATGAAACACAATACCTGATTCGTATGTATTGGCAAACAATAGATCGTACAGATGAATCTAGGGTGCGGGAACAAGCTGTGATGCCGAATATCGTCGATATGCAAGTACGTTTCTGGGATAAACAAAGTCAGGACTGGAGTGATACGCCGGTTTCTCAATCTTCACAGAGTAATGCACCTGATTTACCAACGGCAGTCGAGGTGAGTTTATTGACGTCAGAAGACGAATTATTGTCTTTTATCTTTAAGGTGTTGTGACGTGATGTATCTGAGTTTAAAGAAGCCTTATGTTTTTTCTGCAAAATACAGGCAGGCGGGAGTAGCGTTAATTACAGTTTTAATGGTTTTTGCTATTGCATCAATTATTGCGACGAAGGTTATAACTGCGAAAATGCTAGATACACAGCGCTTAACTGGAATGTTAAGTCGAACACAAGCTTATTATTATTCATTAGCTGCGGAAGAATTAGCTATATTGGCATTAAGAGAAAACACAAAGAAAGATACCGAAGATAATCGACTGGTTGATGACCTAGATGAATTATGGGCAGGTAATCAGCTCTCTAACGAGATCGATTCACAGGGTGTTGATAACATCGGCACAGTTCAGGTAAAAATTAATGATTTAAACCGTTTTTATAATCTGAATAATATTGTTGATGAAGAGGGCACAGTTATTGAAGCGGAGCTTGTTCGTTTCAGGCACTTACTGGAAGAGTTAGATATTGACGTACTTCTGGCTGATAATCTTAGAGACTGGCTTGACAAAGATGATCAGGAATCAGGTTATGCCAGTGAGTCTGATGCTTACTATAGTGCAGAGCCTGCATACAGGGCAGCTAATCGCAGAATGACTGATATCTCTGAATTGTTTATGGTTGCAGGTTTTACTTCTGAAGTTATCAAAAAGTTGTTTCCGCATGTTACCGTTGTTGAAAGCAGGGGGATCTTGCCAGTTAATGTGAATACAGCCACTCGTTATGTACTTGCCGCTTCCGATTTAACAACACAAACAAAGAGTAAACAAACGGAAAGTATTGGCGTATCAGGCGCGTCTGATATTGAAACAAGCCGTCCTTATAACAATCGTCAAGAGATGCAAGCTGCGGTATCTGGTGGTGATAAGCTGATCCTAACATCTGCGACAAGCACAACAAGTGAAGACACTTCGGAATCTGGTTCAGGTCAATCTTCAAACAATCAAGAGCGATATTCTGTAACGAGTGACTATTTTGAAATTAATATACGAGCCACATATGCAGGCCACACTGCTTTTTTAACAACCGTGGTAAAACAGGAAGGGTTGGGCGAAGCGGCAAAATTCATTGTGTTATCCCGAAGAGAATCGGATAATTCACTAAAATTTTTACAATAAAGCCTGTGTCATTGCCAGCTTTAGTTAAACTGATAGTGTTTGTTTAAAAGTTCGCTAGAATAGATCAAGCATTTGCTGAGGAAATAAAAAAGTCAATGTCAGAATTTCTATGTTTAAGGTTTCGAGAAACTGAGATAAGCCCTCACTCAGTCCTGGCTTGGTCGATAGTCACTTCCCAGGGAAGCATCGAGCAATCGGGCTATGCACTGCTCTCGGAACTGGCTGAGGCGTTACCAAATACTGACGTTAGCAGACGATGTATCGTGATTGTATCAAGTGAATCTGTTTTATTGACGACAGTGACACTACCATTAAAACAACAACGTCATATGCGCCAGGTTTTGCCTTTCCTTGTTGAAGAACAAATTATTGATCCTATTGAAAATATGCATCTGGCAGTACCAGTACTTCATAGTACTGAAAGTGTTCAGGTTGTTGCCATTCAGAAAACCAAACTATCAGAGTGGCTCGATTGCCTGGACGAAGCATCTATTCAGCCAGACTATTTATTTATGGATGTGCTGTGTGTACCGGAAATACATCGTGATACACAGACACCCTGGCAGTTGCTTTTTGATGATCAAAAATTACTCTTCCATAATCGCCAATATTCTGGAATGACACTTGATGCTAATTTGGCCAAAACAGTATTAGGTATCAATATTCATAAGCAGAATATATCGGAAGAGGGTAATGAGGGTGAGTTGTCATTGGATGATGGTTCATTGGAAGCGTCGTTAATCAGTGTTGCAAAAGATACAGAAGCTTTTGAGCTTATGGGTGTAAAAGCAATAAGAGCTGCAGAGTTAGCTGAGCGAGCAGAAGCCTCAAAAGAAGGTGAAACACCTGAGAGAGAAGATTACGAAAATTTTGAAGAGCATGATGAAAACGATTTTGATGAAGCGCTTGACGATGATGGCATTGAAGAAGCTGATCATTCGACTGAAGAAAGCTATTGGCTTCAGGAGATAGACGATTTTCTTCGTTCGGAAAATATTAAAACCTATAGGGTCAACTACAGTGAAACAGCATCCGAGTTGTTGGCGTTAGGAGCAGTAAAAAAACTCGAAACAAACCTGAACTTGTTGCAGGGTGATTTTCTTCCAGCTAATGCCAATCAGGCTAACCGCCTGTTCTTACGCAAAATGGTAGTGGGAATTGCTGCTTCTGTTGCCTTATTTTTGTTAGTCACATTAGGGGGCGGAGCTTACCTTAATTCACAGGCAGATAGTTATTTCGATAAAAGTGTTGCAGTGTATAAATCCCTGTTTCCAAAACAGCGTCGGATAAAAGATCCGGTTAAACAAATGAAACGCCAGTTAAGTGGAGCAATGGTAGGCGGCACTACATCAGAGTTTTTACCTTTATTAGATGCAGCTTCCAGCTCATTAAAGACACTTGAAGAACAGGAAGCGACTGATGCCTCGATAGAGCAACTGCGTTATGATGTTGAACGTGGCCATATAGCAATTGATATTCAAGCTAATGATATAGACGAATTGGAGAAATATCGCGACTTGTTAACTGCACAAGGGTTAAAGGTCGACATTCTCTCAGCGAATCAGGATGGTGGTGTTGTAAAGGGGCGCCTTCAAATTGGCCGCTCCTGATATAGTAATCGGATCGGGTGTGTACTCAAATACAGATTACTCTTAACTGACATTAAGTGAAATACAAAGACAATGAGTGAACTTATTCAAAGACTAGAAGACGAATTTGAACAATTTGTACTTAAAGTGAAAACCAGTCAAGCTTACCGCGAGCTTAATCAACGTTATCAGGCTTTGACGGAGCGTGATCGTCTCATTACCAACATTGTTGGTACGTTAGTGATTGCTTTTCTTTCTTATCAGTTAGTTATAGGTCCGGCGCTGGGTTATCTCACTGATGCCAGTAGAAATTATAAAAAACAGTTTGCCGACTATGAATGGATGGTTGCTAACGAGCAAGAAACAAAAGAGCGATTAGCAAGCAATCAGAACAGCCGGGAAGGCTCACTATTGAGTGTGGCTTCTGCTACGGCTAAAAATCATGAAATTTCATTTAGTCGTTTTGAGCCAATTGGAGATGACAGAGTGAGATTATGGCTTGAACAAGTTAAATTTAATGATCTTGTCACCTGGCTAGCAGAGTTAGAGTCAAATCAGGGTGTTAGCGCTACTGATATTTCAATGGACAGTTCAGCTCCGGGTTTTGTTAGTGTACGTTTGACCTTGCAGGGTTAATGGTTTACTACAATGTATCTTGACTATTTTGGTCTACATGAAAAACCTTTCTCCATAGCGCCAGATCCGCGTTATCTATTTCTGACACAGCAACACAAAGAAGCCTTGGCGCACCTGAACTTTGGTGTCGGAGATGAAGGCGGCTTTATTTTATTAACAGGAGAAATTGGTACAGGAAAAACCACAATCTGTCGCAGTGTACTCAGTGAGTTACCTAACAACATTGATCTGGCTTATATTATCAATCCTCGCGTTTCCGCAGCTGAAATGCTTGAAGCGATTTGTGACGAATATGGAATTGCATATCAGCAGCAAAGTTCAGTAAAAACACTGGTTGATAAATTAAATCAGTTTCTTCTGGAGTCTTATGCAAGAGGTCGTCATTCTATCTTGATCATTGACGAAGCCCAGAATCTTGAGGATGAAGTATTAGAGCAAATACGGTTGTTAACTAATCTGGAGACCAGTGAAAAAAAACTTCTGCAATTAATTCTGTTAGGGCAACCAGAACTCAATGATAAGCTGGAACAACCATCGATGCGTCAATTGGCCCAACGCGTTACAGCACGATTCCATTTAGGGCCATTAACCTACCAGGAAATGGTTAATTATATCCAGCATCGTCTGCATGTTGCCGGTTTCCGTGGAAAGCTTTTTTCAAGACCGGCACTTAAACATATCTATAAAAGAAGCGCAGGCGTACCTCGCTTGATTAATGTTATATGTGATAGAGCAATGTTGGGTGCTTATAGTATGGAGCGCATGGATATTGAATATCCTCTTGTAGCTGCAGCATGCAATGAAGTTTTACCTCGTGAGCACAGTTCTGCATCGGTTTCCAGCAATCAACTGCTTTCTTCTTTAAATACGAAGTGGTTGTGGTTATTATTGTTAGCGTTGCTAATGATTATTTTGTTTATGACCACAGACCTGTTGCAATTTATACCATCAGTTTTTGATAGGCAATCACCTTCGGGAGGATATGCTGTGTTAGAGACGATTCTAATTAATCTGGTTTAATTGATATGTCGTTTATTCTAGATGCAATAAAAAAATCTGAAGATGAACGTCAGCGCAAGAAAGCGCCAGACACATTCTCTTATCAAACACCCAATTACTATCAGGAAAAAAATTCAAATAATGTTTTGCGGGTTTTTTTATTGCTGGTCGCATTGATTCTACTTGTAGCTATCATGTGGTGGTTAATTCCTAAAATCAATGAAAATTTTAATATCACTTCTTTTCCTTTGACATCATCAAATAAAAATACAGTAAAAAATTCGTCATCAGTATCAACCCGGCAAAATGTATCTGAAAATCCAGAGGTAACACAACCTGTAAATAACAGTATAACGGAAAACTTAGAGAAAGAGTTGCCACAAGAAATTCCGATAGAAAATACTCAGAATGTTAGACAGGTAGCAACTCCTGGTGCGAAAATTTATGGTGCGGATGATGAACTTCCTCCAATGCATCAGATAAAAGAGCTCTGGGAAATGCCAGCAGATTTTATTTCTACTGTACCAGATATGAATTTTGAACTGCATCAATTCAGTAAAACGCCAGAAAAAAGAGTAGTGATAATTAATGGCAGGTTTATGAAAGAAGGAAAAATGGTAACCAGTAAAATGAAGTTGCGTGTAATTACGTCTACGGGAGTTATTCTGCATTACAGAGGCAAGTTTTTTCATGTTGATGTGTTAGAACAATTGCATGGTGTTACTGATTTATAAAATGCAACTAGCAACAATTTGATTTAGTCATAGATAACAATACTTTCTTATTTAATAAGCCTACTTAATTTTAAAACACTTTGCATATTGAATACATAAATAATACAGCTCATGATCTTGCAGAATTTGCCGAGCAGAATGCACTCATCCTAACGCCAAACAACCGATTAGCTGTTCATTTACAGGAAGTTCTACTCGAGGCACTAACAGAGTGTTGTGGCACTGAAAAGGCTAAAACTTTAGAGTTGCCTCTCATTGCTGGTTTTCATCGTTTTTTTTCTGAAATTTATTCAAGATTATTACTCCTTGGGTTAACGCCAAATGCACAAATCCTTTCACCAAATGAAGAAAATTATTTTTGGAAAACTATCATTCATAATGAATTACAGCATGAGGTATTGTCGCAAGCATTATTGATAGAAGAAGCAAGAAAGGCTTCGCACTTGTCTGATGCCTGGCAGATTGACATTACAGATCATGCATTTACTTTTTCTTCGGTAAAAGATTCACAATCATTTCTTAATTGGAAAAAGCAGTTTGATAGACAGATCCAAGAGAGGAATTTTATTACAAGCACTCAAGCGTTAAATGTTTGTCTACACGCTAAAGATAATATATTCAGGAAATTAATCAATCAGTATAATAACGCTTCAGGATCTCGTGTCTCTTTATTTGGTTTCTTAACATTATCACCATTAGAAGCAGCATTATATA
Source organism: Cellvibrionales bacterium (assembly GCA_041941365.1). Classification (GTDB taxonomy): domain Bacteria; phylum Pseudomonadota; class Gammaproteobacteria; order Pseudomonadales; family UBA7434; genus UBA7434. Next base: position 113,466 of record JBGTQK010000001.1, read on the forward strand.
AAAAAATAAATAATCTGGATCAGAAAGGCGAAGAGGTTGGTGAGTCACGAGTTTATACTTTCTCGCAGCATCGAGAGAAAAAAAATCAATCAACTTTAGAAAAACCATTAATTCAGATTGCAGCATGTCATCATTTTAGAGAGGAAATACAACAAGCTGCACTATGGGCGAAAACAATAAGAGAGAAACAGCCATTTGCAAATATAGGCATAGTGGTCAATGATCTTGTTAATAATAAACTGCTTGTAGAAGAAACTTTCTTAAATGTATTCGAACCTGATGCATTAAAACTGGGGCAAGAAACCACAGCGAGTAAAATAAATATATCTGTCGGTATGCCTTTAAGCAAAACACCGTTAGTTTCTATATATTTACAATTACTTAGCGCTTCATTGAAAAACTTATCATTAGATGAATGGCAGTTATTGTTGGCTTCACCTTATTGGATGGAGAATGCAAAGAATTCATTGTTGGGTAATCAGATATTGCAAGCAATGTATGATTCGGCGGAAAAAGATTTTGGTTTACTGGATTTGCCAAGATTACTGCATTGGCATAAATCGCTTTTAAAAAATAAAATAAACAATAATGTTAATGATGAGCAAGAAAAAACAGGTGATGACCAATGGTATAGCGCTTTAAATATTTTGTTAGATAAAAATAAATTTGATTTTTTCGGGAATCCACAAATAGAGAGAAAACCATCGGAATGGTTTTTTCAATTCCATCAATTATTGCTTCATTTAGGATGGCCAGGAACTAAAACGCAATCCAGTGATGAATACCAGCAGGCCCAACAATTTGAAGATGCCAGAAATAGTATTTTAAAACTCGATAAGCTAATTAAATCAGTTAAGGTAAAAGAAGCCTTTTCTTTGTTTGAACAGCATTTAAAATATACTGTTTATCACAGGCAAACAGTATTCAGTGATCAGTACAAACCAGTCAATGTGTTAGGGGTTTTAGAGGCAGGAGGACAGAAGTTTGACTATTTGTGGCTGTCAGGTATTTCAGATAGAAGTTGGCCATCACAGCCACTCCCAAATGCTTTATTGCCTTACTCGTTGCAAGTTGAGATGGAAATGCCAGCCAGCTCAGAACAGAAAGAATTCAGTTATGCTAAAAATCAGTTAATGCAGTTTTTACAGGGTGCAGAGCATGCAGTTGTTAGCTACAGCCAGATAACTGATGATACAGAAAGCAACCTTTCGCCATTAGTGTCCTTAGTTGCAAAGCAGCAAGGATTCGAGCTTGCCGATTATAAGAAAGCAGAATTAATGATTGATAAGGAAGTATTAACGATAGAAATCGAAAGAATAGATGATAGAAGCGGATTAAGCTATCCAAAAGATAATAATGAAATAACTAGGCTTTCAGGGGGTAGTTATTTCCTGCAAGCTTATAAAGATTCACCCTTTTTTGCCTATTTAAAATATCGCTTGGGGATAGAACCACTTCAAAAGCCAGATGAAGGAATAAGCCCGCTCGAAAGAGGGCTTTGTTTACACGGAGTTATGGAAAAAATTGGTAATACACTCAATGAAAAAGAGGCGATTCTTAAAAAAGAAGATAAGGAACTTGAAAAAATCGTTAGTAACAGTGTTTCTGAGGTATTAAATACAGTTATTAAGAAGCGCTTTAGGCCGCACTCAAGATTGCTTCTGGATATTGAAAAAAATACTTTAAATAATATTTGTTATCATTGGTTGTCTTTGGAAAAACAACGACCAGACTTTTCAATTGCATCAACTGAAAAGAAATTTTCTATACAATTCAATAATTATAAGGTTAATGGAAGGGTTGATCGCATCGATCAGCTATCTAATGGTGCATCTCTTATTATTGATTATAAAAGCGGAGCTGTAAAATCAATCGTTGTCGATGAGCAGCTTGATAATATCCAGCTATCGCTCTATGCGTTAATGTTATACCAGTCAGATATTTTAAACAAAGATGAAAAAATAGCGATTGCTTATGCCTGTTTAAAGCCGGGTATGTTGGGCTTAAAAGGAACAGCTTTTTTTGAAGACGAGACAGGCATCAATGGAATGAGCTCTTTCTTTGCCAAGCCTGATACAGATATCTCTACGCAAAAACAATTATTTGATGCATGGACTAGTGCAATCTCTGAGTTAATTATACAGATAGATAAAGGTTATGCTGCACTTAATCTAACGGCTAAAGAAATCAAACAGGTTGTTACCAGTAACGATCCTTATTTACCTCTAGCACGGTTTTATGCACTTTCAAAGGAAGAGCTGGATGCAGGCTAAAGATCAACAACAACGCGATGAAGCATTAGACGTCAGCTGTTCAATTTGTGTAACAGCTCCTGCAGGTTCTGGAAAAACTGAATTGCTGACGCAGCGTTTTTTAAAATTACTGGCAACAGTTGAAAAACCAGAGCAGATACAGGGCATAACTTTCACTCGAAAAGCTGTTGCCGAAATGAAAGAGCGAATTATTGCAGCTCTTAATTTAGGTTTGCAAGAAAGTGAGCCAGAAGAAAATTATAAGAAGAAAACCTGGAAATTAGCAAAAAATGCACTTGAGCAAAATGAAAAATATCAATGGAATATAATTGAAAACCCGGTACGTTTAAAAATACAGACATTCGACAGTTTGTGTCAATCGATCGTTAGATCACACCCAATTACCAGCCAGTTAGGAGGGAGTTTAAAGCCGATTGATAATGCCGAAGAGCTTTATAGGGAGGCAGTTGATTATTTTTTTAAGGATTTTACTGATGGCGATGAAAGCTTGCGGTCGCTGGCTTTGCTGCTTGAGTATTTTGATAATAATGTTTTTCAATTAAAACAGTTATTGATGAGTATGCTGCCCATTCGTGACCAATGGTTGGGGCATGTGGTTGGTTTTCGAAGTAGCGAAAACGTTTATAAAATTCTTGAGAAATCATTAAATAAATGGATTCTGGATATTTTAAAAAATGCTAAGCAGGTGTTATTAACTTATGCCAGCGAAATTTCTACAATTGTCGATTTCGCATCGACTTGCATAATAGATTTAGGTATTGATAAAAATCCATTGATTCGAAATTTAAATGGTTTGATAGATTTACCTGACATAGAATTAACAGCACAAGAAAAGTGGTTAGGTATTGCTGAACTGCTACTCACTAAAGAAGGAGAACCGCGAAAAAGTCTTAATAAAAATTTAGGATTTCCTCCAAAAAGTGATAAACAATATGGTGAGCGCTCAGAAAAAGAGAAAAAACGTTTACAAGCTATATTGGCTCAATTATCGGAAAGAGAAGAAAATCTTGACGCCATACGAGCGATTAAAAAAATACCGTTAGGAGGATATCAGGAAGAGCATAAAAAAATATTGGAGCCTTTGGCATTTTGTTTAGTGCGCTTATGTGGTTATTTGCAGCTGGCCTTTAGTCAGTCACAACAATCTGATCATGTAGAGATTGCGACAGCTGCCTTGCGTTGTGTGGACTGGGATGATCAGCAAAATAATTCGGCAAGTGAAAGTGCCTGGATGTGGAATAATAAAATTCATCACTTGTTAATCGATGAGTTTCAGGACACATCGGTTACTCAATACAAATTGCTTACACTATTAACTGCCGAATGGCAACACTATAATAATGAAAACTTCCAGCGCCCAAAAACACTGTTTGTCGTTGGCGATGGTATGCAATCTATCTACTCGTTCAGACAGGCAAAAGTAGGGTTATTTTTACAAATACGAGATCAAGGGCTGAATAATCTTGAATTCAAGTCGGTAACTCTAACACAAAACTTTAGATCGAATAAAAAAATCGTTGATTGGTTGAATAATACTTTTTCAAAAGCTTTTCCAGAAAACGTGATTCTGGAAAGAGGTGGCGTCCCATACTCTTATTCCGATGCTTTTGCGAGCAAAGATAATGGACATAAAGCGGTTTCTGTTATGGCATTCGACGAAAATGATTCACTTGCCCCGCAGTCTGAAGCAGAGTACATCGTTCAAAAGATACAGGAATTACAAAACGAAAATAACAAACTTGATATAGCTATATTGGTACGTGCACGTTCACACTTGTTATACATTCTACCTGCTTTAAATAGAGCACAAATTTATTGGCAGGGAATAGATATTGAGGAATTGAGAAACGAGCAAGTCATTAATGATTGTTTGATCGTAGTTCAAGCATTACTTAATCCGATTGATGATATTGCCTGGTATGCATTATTACGCGCGCCGTGGTGCGGCCTTTCTCTGGTTGATTTACAGAAAATATCTGATTATTTAAAACATAATAATGAACAGCTATCTTCTTTCATAATTGATCTGGGCAATACTATAGATACAGATTCTAATTCCGGATTTCAGGAATATTTAAACAACTATAGCATTGAATTTTCTAACCTGAACGAAACAGCGAGTGAACGCTTATGTTTCATTGCCTTGATTCTTGCTAAAGCCTGGAAACAGCGTTCAGAAAAGCCTATATCAATTTGGGTGAGGAGTGTTTGGCAGGCATTAGGTAATCAGTATCTTTCAAAAAATAATGAAGATAGTTCAACGGTTATTTTGGTTGAACTTTTTTTTAGGGCGTTACAGGAATTTGAACAGGAATATTTAAGTAAAGGGCAAACCTTTAATTTGTCGTTATTTGAAGAAAAAATAGAAAGGCTATTTTCTGAATCTGTTGTAAAAGAAACCGAAACTTTACCGGTACAGATTATGACGATTCATAAGTCTAAAGGCCTGGAGTTTGATGTTGTTTTTTTACCAGGCATGGATAAAGTACCCTTCTCAGGAGAAAAGCCCATACTTGTTTCCCACGAACGTTTATTCAGTGATGGTTCCCAAGGATTATTGTTATATCCAAAACCCAAAGCCGATATGATTCCTGTAAAACAATCAGAAAAAATAATTGATGTTTATGATTTTATTTATAATGAAAAGCGAGTTTCAGATAGTTATGAGATAACGCGTTTAATGTATGTCGCATGCACACGAGCAAAAGAACATTTAATATTAACCGCACAAATAAAAAATAATGAGAATGGCACTATAAAAGCGCCAGCTTCGCGTTCAATGTTGCACTGTTTATGGAAAACGATCAAAGATGAATTGATTTGGGATAAGCCTGAAAATATTGCCGGGATTTCTGTGGAAGAAATTGATAAGGATGAAATGCTGATAGAGTATTTACCACTACAGCGTTTTTCCCATACCGCTTATCCGTATTTGTTTGAAAAGCTAAACAAACAATCAAAAGAACAAAATAGTATTCAGAAATCTGACACTTATTCAATGTTGGATGAAGACGAAAGCCAGGAAGGTTTTGAAAAGATAGTTGGTCGTTTTGTTCATCAGTTATTTGAGTTATTTACCTTACAAGGCGAAGATTATTGGCAAGCTATCGAGATTAATGCATTACAGCCTGTCTGGTTAGATCAAATGGTTTTGTCAGGTATCAAAGAGGATGATATAGAACGAGCTATTGATCTTGTTAATCGTGCAGTATCAGGTTATATAAAAGGCCAATATATTGCTGAATTTCTTCATGCAGATAATCGACATCTAAAATGTGAATGGCCTCTCTATCAGTGTATAGGATCTGAAGTACATTCATTGTTTGAAAAAAAAGTTGTGGACTTAACTTATATTTCACCGGCGAATGAGCGCTGGATTATTGATTATAAGATAGTGGAACCTTTAAAAAATGAGACAGTCGAAGCTTTTCTTGAAAAACAAAAAGAGAAGTATACTGAACAATTAATGAATTACAGGCGTTGCATCATAGATTGGGATAAACAGAAAGCAAATTGTGTTAAAAATACCTTATGCTTACTTTATTTTCCTCTGATTGACAAGGTTGTAAGAATTTAATTTTGTTGAAAATGCGTTGATATCAGTGATATTTAGCAAAAATAGTCAGGGTCTTTAATGCTGAGTCTGATATAGTTGCGAATTGAAGTGAATTTCTATTAATTTCTCCCTATGCGGAGTAAAGTAATTCAGGTATTCAATAGGGTCGTAATGATAGACTTTAACTATGTTTTCTAAATGATTTAATTGATTCAGAACAAATTAATAGATACAGTATTTACATATGACAACAAACGAGCAGCAAACTTCCCAAGTCCAAGATAACCAATTTCTCGAATATTTGATAAATGAAACCGTTAGTACGTTTAATCAATTAAGCGTGCTTATTCAATCAATTTCAGAAGATGATTATAAGGTTCTTGATGACAGAATTTTTCTTGCATCAATTGGAGCACACGTGCGTCATGTACTGGAACATTACCTGTTATTTTGTGAAGGCATCAGTAACGGTGTAATCAATTATGATTTGCGTAAAAGAGAAAAGGACATAGAGTTCCAGCCAGAAACTGCCTTGCAAACAATCAATGAATTAAGCAAGGCATTAAAAAAACTGAGTGGCGTTGATAAACCATTATCTGTCATCGTCGATCTGGATACTACATTTTCCGATTCCGAAAATAAATCTGGGTATGAACAACCATCCAGTACTGTGAGAGAACTGACGTTTTTGCATAGTCATTCTGTTCATCATTTTGCAACCATATCCCATGCGTTAAGAGCACGAAAAATAGACTTGCCAGCATCTCTTGCTAATTTTGGCATTGCACCAGCAACCGTTCGTTACAGGGAGAGTTTACAATGTGCACACTAACCTGGTTAACGGGCGAAGATGCAGAGAGCTATTCTCTTTTTTTTAATCGTGATGAATTAAAGACACGAAAACGAGCTATACCGCCTGCATTGCAAAAAGCCGATAACGGAATTAATTATATTGCTCCTATAGATGCTGATGCTGGGGGTACATGGTTAGCTGTTAACGAGCATGGTGTTACTGTCTGTTTATTGAATGACTATTCAGCACCAGAGCCAGAGATCAGTGATATTCATAGTCGAGGAGAAGTCGTTAAAATGCTGGCTGGTTGTCTTTCTGTAGAAGAAATCAGACAAAAATTAGAAATGCTTGATCTAACCTTTTATCGAGGTTTTCAGCTGGTTGTTTTTCACAAGGGCGTTTATCAATGGTTGTGGAATACAAAACAACTTTCAACCTTAAAACCTGAAATGCCAATCACCTCTTCATCTTATAACAGTCATATAGTGTCTAAAAAAAGGTTTGAGCACTTCCAAACATTAGGTGACGATATCACTCTGGAAAAACTGGCGTATTTTCATAGCTGCCATATTGATGATAATCTGGAAGAGATAGAAGGAACACCGCGCGCTGTTCATTCAGTTTGTATGCACAGAGATAATGCGGAAACAGTGAGTCAGTGTTTTGTACAGGTGAATGCGCAAACTGTATCAGTGGAGTATACCGATGGATCACCATGTAATACAAAAGCTAATCAGCCTTTAGTCATAAACCGTCTGGCGGTTGCCTGAATATCGGATCGATTAATATGAAAAGCGAGACTGATAATAATAATTTTGAAACAGAACAAGCTATTCGGAATAACCCATTCCGTATTAAAACACCTTACCGCTTATTAAATTCGTTTTTAGAGTCCGTGTTAGGACTTTCCCGATTAGCCCAGATCTATGATAAACGTGATTTAAAGTCTACGCCCTTGGAGTTTCTTGATTACACGTTAAATTCTATTGGTGTTACACTCAGTGTTTCAGATCCGCATAATACATTTAACAATATCCCGGAAGAAGGGTCTTTGCTGGTTGTATCTAACCACCCTTTAGGGGGGGTGGAAGGGGTTGCACTGGCAAAGTTGATGTTGGAAAAAAGGCCAGATACGCTGGTTTTAACCAATGAATTACTGACAAAAATTGATAAGTTGGCACCGGTTTTTGTTGGTGTTGATGTACTTGCTGGTAAGGGTGGAATTGGTAATTTAAAGGGCTTGAGAAAAATCTCTAGGCATCTTTCAAAAGGTGGTTGTGTTTTAGTCTTTCCTGCGGGTAAAGTCGCTACCTTTGATATTAATCAACGACGCGTTCGGGATCACGAATGGAATCGTATAGTGGCTCATTTACAGCAAAAGTCGAATGCTGTTAGCTTGCCGATCTACATTAATGGCTATAACAGTAAATTATTTTACTTCTTATCTTTGATTCATCCTAAATTACGTTTATTAATGCTGCCGAGAGAGTTAAGCAATAAGAAAAATTTTCATCTGGAAATAATCGTAGGTCAGCTCGTTCAACCGAGAGATTTACGTTTTCTTGATTCACCCAAAGCGATTACAGACTATTTACGCCTTATGACAGAGGTATTAAAGCCGGATTCAGATAAAAAGCATTATAAAGGTGTTAGTTTTGCACCATTAAAACAACTTGAAAATAAAATAGTCGAGCAAAATCAACAAAAATTAACTGAACTGGACGACTATCTTCTATTTGAAAGCTCGAGTTTTTCTGTTTATTGCGCTCCTTTTGACAGCTTAGGTAAAGAGCTGGTTGATGCGATAGGTCATGCCAGAGAAATTACTTTCAGGTCTGCAGGAGAAGGTACAGGTAACGAAACAGATATTGATAAATTTGATCCGCATTATCTGCATTTATTTGTCTGGGATAACGAGAAAAGTTGTATTGTTGGCGGGTACCGCATAGGTAAAGTGGATGAAATCGTAAAACAACACGGTATTGATGCGCTTTATGGTCGTACACTGTATGACTTTGATGAGTCTTATCTTAAGCGTGTAGGTAAAGCACTGGAGATGGGTCGCTCCTTTGTACACCCGGATTATCAAAGAAAACCACAAGCGTTAGATTTGCTTTGGAGAGGGATTGGTGCCTATGTTGCTAAAAATCCCGAGTACCATACCTTGTTTGGTGCAGTTAGTATTTCTAATGAACATTCGGATAAAGCCAGAGCGCTAATTGCAGAAACCATGTTGCATTCATTTAGGGCTGAACAACAGTTTCTTGAAGATGTGCGCCCTGTACAGCCATTAAAGGTTGGAGGAAGAGTGTGGACAGAAGACGTACTGGCTTCATTAACCCATATTTCGTTGATCAATAAGCTGGTAGGTCACTGCGACCCTGGCAAGACACTACCTACCTTGTTAAGGCATTACCTTTCCTTAAATGGGCGATTTGTCTGCTTTTCGGTGAATCGGGTTTTTAACGACTCGCTTGATGGATTAATTATAGTAGACTTAAGAAAGACGCCAAAGAAATACCTTAGTCGTTATTTAGGTAAAGAAGGTAGTGAAAGCTTTTTAGCTTATTGGAATGTTGAATCGGAAGCTGATAAACCAATAAGTGCTAATAATATGGCCCAAACCTAACGCTTAATCTTAATGGTTTAATTATTAAGAATTTCAGCTGCGTCAATTGCAAAATAGGTGAGAATGCCGTCTGCACCCGCACGTTTAAACGAAAGTAAAGACTCCATCATACAATTGTTTTTGTCGAGCCAGCCATTTTCAGCTGCGGCACAAAGCATTGCATATTCGCCACTCACCTGATAAGCAAAAGTCGGTGCAGCAAAGGTTTCTTTCGCACGTCGTATAACATCTAGATAGGGCATGCCCGGTTTAACCATAATCATATCTGCACCTTCTTCCAGATCCAACGCAAGTTCGTGCAATGCTTCGTCGCTATTTGCAGGGTCCATCTGATAAGTATATTTATCGCCACCAGCCAGATTGCCGGCAGACCCTACAGCATCTCTAAAAGGGCCATAAAAGCTGGAGGCGTACTTGGCAGAATATGCCATAATTTTAACGTTAGTGTGGTTGGCTGCTTCTAGTGTATCTCGAATCTTTCCAATGCGATGATCCATCATATCAGAAGGTGCAACAATATCTGCACCTGCATCCGCATGTGAAAGTGCTTGCTTGACCAAAGCTGAAACTGTTATGTCATTGAGTACGTAACCATCATCATCAATAATGCCATCCTGACCATGGGTTGTATATGGGTCGAGTGCTACGTCAGTCATTACACCTAATTCAGGAACAACATCTTTTAACTGTTTAATCGCTCTTTGCACCAGGCCATTTTTATCCCATGCAGCCTCTGCGTTGACGCTTTTAAGTTTACTATCGATAACCGGAAATAAAGCAATCGCAGGTATACCCAGTTCATATGCCTGCTTCGCGACAGCAATCAACAAATCAATAGAAAGTCTTTCTACTCCTGGCATAGAAGGCACAGTTTCTCTTCGATCAGCCCCATCCAGAATAAACACGGGGTAAATGAAATCACTGGGTGATAATTGATTTTCCTGCATAAGCTTGCGGGAAAAACTATCACTTCGCATCCTGCGCATACGAACACGTTTACTGGCTGGGCGGGTTGGAGAAAACGTCATTAGTTGAATGCACCTATTAGTATGTTCAAGTTCATTATCAGATAAACTTACAGGAAAAAATTAAAAGCAGTAAAAAATAAGTCGCTGCCTTGAATTTTTTTGATCTGCCTTTATTGTAGAACGCTGAAACATAAACGTCAGTAGAGTATTGGATGTAATATCTGCTTTTTTGGATAAAAAATCATCTATAGGAACTTTTTTTTATCTCGTAAGTCTTTAGAAAGGCACGATAGAAAGACACGATTTATTCTGGAGGAAATTAACTTGAAACACCCAGCTTTTTTTTCTGTAATCCCTGGTTTTCATTCAATCCGTCATTTTACTTTCTTTTTCATATTATTTTTTTCCACAGTGAGCGTGAATGCTGCATTACCCGCTATGGATGGAAGTGGAACACCGTTACCCAGTCTTGCACCAATATTAGAAAAAGTTAATCCTGCAGTTGTAAATATATCTACCTACACAACAAGAACTGTTAGAAATCCAATGCTGGATGACCCCTTCTTTAGACGTTTCTTTGGTGTTCCTGAAAACCAACAGCCACAAAAAAGGCGAACACAAAGCGCAGGGTCTGGCGTTATTATTGATGCTGCAGCGGGAACGGTTGTGACGAATTTTCATGTTATCGATGGTGCGGATGAAATTGTTGTTGGCTTAGCTGATAAACGTACGTTCACAGCTGAGTTAATTGGTTCCGATCCGGAAGTTGATATTGCTGTTCTCAAAATTGATGCAAAAAACCTTACCGAATTGAAAAAAGCCAATTCAGATCGTTTAAGACAGGGTGACTTTGTTATAGCAATAGGCAACCCTTTTGGTCTTGAAAATACAGTTACCAGTGGTGTTGTTAGCGCACTAGGGCGCTCTGGTCTTGGTATTGAAGGGTATGAAAATTTTATTCAAACTGATGCATCGATAAACCCAGGGAATTCTGGGGGGGCTTTAGTGAATTTGGCGGGAGAGCTGGTTGGTATAAACACGGCAATTATTGCACCATCAGGTGGTAATGTAGGAATTGGCCTTGCAATTCCGGTCAATATGGCCTTTAACAGCATCAACCAGATCGTAGAGCATGGTGAAGTCAAGCGAGGTCAGTTAGGCGTAATTATTCAGGACCTGACTAGCGATATTGCTGAAGCATTTGGCCTCGACAAACAACAGCGTGGTGTAGTGATTGCGCAAGTCAGAGAAGATTCGGCAGCTGAAAAAGGTGGTTTAAAAGCTGATGATATTGTTATTGCTGTAAATAGCAAATCAATTGGAACCGCGTCTGAATTAAGAAATGCTGTGGGTTCCAAGCGAATAGGTGATGTACTAACGATTGATATTTTACGTGATGGAAAAAATAAACGTTTGAAGGTAAAAGTAGGCGAGCCTGAAAAATCATTTAGGTCAGCAAAGAATGTACATCCATCATTAGAAGGGGCTTTGCTGGCAGATGCAGAAAATGATGAAGGCGTTCGAGTTAAACAAATTGAACGAGGCACTAATGCAGCACAAAGTGGTTTGCGTGAAGGTGACCTGATTGTTTCCGTTAATCGTGTTCGTATTAGTAGTTTGAAGGAATTTTCAGATGTAACCAGCCAGGCAAAAGGAAATGTTTTATTACGAGTGATACGTGATAATTCAGCTTTTTATTTGCTTCTGAGATAGAGTCAGCAGGTATTAAACTTACCTATTAACATAACTTTATATTTTACAAAAATTCAGTTGATCTGGATAAGCGGGAAAAAAATGACATCATTAATCACAGCATCGGATAACACTTCAACCTTTATGCAGGTATATCGACTTGTTTTTTTATTTTGTGTAATGGTTTTTTCGAACAATTCGAGTGCAGAGGCAGGATCTACACAAGTGTTAGATACTATCTCTGTTGTGGGTTATGGAAAAATACAAGTGGTACCTGATGAAGTCTATTTTAGTGTTGGTCTCTATGCAAAGTCGCCTACAGTACAGCCTGCCTACCAGGAAGTCGAAGAGCAAATGAAAAAAACGTTACTTGTTCTAAAACGTCTGAATATAGCTGAAAAAAATATACAGGCAATGGCCGTCAATATTTCACCGGTTATTGACTATAAGAGCCGGGATAGAAATATCATTGCGCACGAAGTAAAGCGTGATGTATCAATTAAGGTAACTGACATAGCAACTTATGCAAAGGCAATACACGAGCTTGCTAAAATCGGTATAACCCGCTTTCAACAAGTACAGATGCAAGTGAGTGATGAAGAAGCTCAAAAACTTGAAGCATTAGAAAAAGCGTATGCCAATGCTGAGACAAAAGCAAAGCGATTAGCTGAAAAAAGTGGAAGAAGCATTGAAAAATTAATCGTATTAGTTGAGCAGGGAGCAAGTTTTAACCCACCTATATTGAAACATCAGGTGAGAACAATGAGTGCTGCTTCGGATATGTTAGAATCAAGCGGCTCTGCTTCAGTATCTGCAGGTTTAATAACACTATCTGCTGGTGTACAAGCAACATTTAAACTCAAATAACGTTTCATTTAGCTTTCTGGTCTGATTATCCGGTTTGATTGTCTGGGAAAAACAACTCAATAATGACTATTATTCTGTTAGACGAGCAGGACATTCTTTACGCTTGTATAAAAATAAAGTCTTTCATTCCCAGTATCACGAAAATAGTTTTTTAAATGGCGGTGTGTGGGATTTGTTATGGTTGCCTCTATTATTTCGCCACAGAATTCACTCTGAGCCCAATAATTTAAATAATAGGCCAATTAAGGTTTTGATGCTTGGTGTTGGTGCTGGAGCGGCACTTAAAAAAATAAATCAGTTTTTTTCTGCAGATATTACTGGCATAGAATTGGATAATAATCATATCTACATAGCAGAAACGTTTTTTGATTTAAGAGGACGTAATATCAATCTGGTGAATACAGATGCGATAAACTGGTTAGCCAATTACCAGGGTCCACCGTTTGATGTAATTATTGATGATCTTTTTTTTGAAATTGATGGTGAACCAAAACGTGTTATTGAAATGAATGACAAGGTTGAAGCACATAACTTCGACTGGATTCACCTGCTTGAGTCTCATATGAAAAAAACAGGGATACTCATAACAAATACAATAAAAAATGCGGCCAATCGCTTTCATCAATCTACTTATGAAAATAACTACCGGTTATTACATGCCAGATATGATAATAAAGTCATTGTTTCTTCACAGTGTGAATTAGAGCTGACAACATATAAAAAACATTTAAATCAATTAAAGTGTTTAAAGGGGCGCATTAAAGCCAGAGACATGAGTGAGTTACAAGCTATTAATTTAATAAAGTTATGAGAGAAGAATAAATTTGTTGAGCTTCATCAATTTTTTAAGAGTAGTATTCCTACTATTTGTGCAAGCTTGATAATATTCTAAACAGACAATTGAGAGTAACCACTTTTCTTTTTTAGGAATTCAACATGAGTAATGAAAAAATACGCGAGCTTTTAAATGAGCTGCATAGTGAGATAGATAAAACAGAATTAGATATCGAAACCCTTTCTAAAATTCAGGCGTTTGATCAGGATATTCATCAATTAATAGACCCAGAACACCAGATGTCAGATACAGATTCTGTTGTTGAGTCTGCGAAGTTATTAGAAACAAATTTTGCAGTCAATCATCCTTTAGCAGAACGTGTCGTAAGAGAGATAGTAGAAACACTTGCAAGAATGGGGATTTAACCTGACGCTTGGTTAGGATAGATCAAAAAAATATAATCGATAATTAAATATTTTCTTGGCTTATAGGGAAACTGATTCAATAACCGGGTGTCTTATGAGCAGCGTAATTTTATAATTGCGTTAGAGTAAATAGATTAAATCTGTTTTTTAATTGTTCAAATTGTTTTGTTATTGACCTAAAAAATAAAAACATTTAACAAGTGTTTATTTTTGGTCTAAATTGAATAGAATGACAGACAATAAAAAGCACTTGTCCTTTTTTCTAATTTCAGGATAAAAGGGTTTTTTATTTAAGGACAACCGGTTTAATCTAAAAATGTAAAAGGATTTCAGTATGTCAACTTCCAGCCAAGCTGTATCACAGCAAAATACTATGTCAAAAAAAGCTTCAGATCTATTTGTTCAATGCCTCGAAGAAGAGGGGATAGAATATATCTTCGGTGTTCCCGGAGAAGAAAATGCCGACTTTATGATGTCGTTAGAAAACTCCAGCATTCAGTTTATTCTTACTCGCCATGAACAGGGTGCAGCGTTCATGGCAGAGATATATGGCCGTTTAACCGGTCAGCCTGCGGGCTGTCTGGGAACGTTGGGACCTGGGGCTACTAATTTGATTACCGGTGTGGCAGATTCCAATATGGACAGAGCGCCAATGTTGGTGTTAACAGGTCAGGGTGCATCAACTCGCTTGCATAAGGAATCACACCAGGTGATGGATGTAGTATCCATGTTCAGGCCAGTCACGAAATGGGCAACCACAGTGATTCATCCGGACAGTATTCCGGAAATTGTTCGAAAAGCTGTACGTTTAGCACGAACTGAAAAGCCTGGTGCAGTTCATGTTGAATTGCCTGAAGATATAGCGAAAGTAGCTACATCAGCTGAACCCATATCAGTGCAAAAATTTCGACGTCCTGTGCCTGACGATAAAATTATGGACCGTGCTTTTGAAAAGATTCGCAGTGCTAAACGTCCTGTAATCATTGCGGGTAACGGCTGTATTCGTAAGCGTGCCAGTAAGCAGCTCCGTGCTTTATGTGATAAAACAGGCATAGGTGTGGTGAGCACATTTATGGCTAAAGGTGCAGTCGATATGGATGCCGAATATTGTTTGTATACTATTGGTCTTGGTACTAAAGATTATGTAGCTTGTGCAATAGATGCGTCGGATCTTGTTATTACTATCGGTTACGATATGGTTGAATACCACCCAAGCCTGTGGAATGCTGGAAAAGAAAAGGATGTACTGCATATTGATTTTCTGCCAGCCGAAATTGATGAAAACTATCACCCTGAAACAGAAGTAGTGGGCGATCTTGCTCATGCGCTATGGATGCTTAATCAAAGAGTGGATCATCATCTTGCCAGTGGTGAATCATTCGGATTTGATTTGGACCAGCAAAAAGCGGTTAGAAGAGATATGTGGGAAGAAATCTCAGCACATAAGGATGATGAAACTGTCGATAGCATTACCCCTCAAAAAGTATTATGGGATGCGCGTCAGGTAATGGGCCCTGAAGATATCCTGCTTTCTGATGTAGGTGCCCATAAAATGTGGATAGCCCGTCAATACCAATGTCATGAACCAAATACCTGCTTGATTCCAAATGGATTTTGCTCCATGGGCTTTTCGTTACCTGGAGCCATTGCGGCTTCGTTAGTAAACCCGGACAAAAAAATACTGTCTATTAGTGGTGATGCCGGCTTTATGATGAATATGCAGGAAATGGAAACTGCAAAACGACTCAACTGCAATTTTGTTGCGATGGTATGGGAAGATAATGCCTATGGCCTAATTGCCTGGAAACAGGAAAATGAATTTGGTAAACATACCGAGCTTGATTTTGGTAATCCGAATTGGGTTCAATTAGCAGAGTCCTTTGGTTGGTCGGGTCATTTTGTAAATCAAAGTGTTGATTTAGAATCAACGTTAGAAAAAGCATTCGCTGAAAAAGGCCCTTCATTAGTCGTAGTGCCGATTGATTACAGTGAAAATATGAAGCTAACCAAAAAATTGGGTGAAATAACCTGCTCAATTTAAAGGTCGTAAGTTGATAGTAAAAAAGATGATTATTACAAATATAGAGGTAGAGTTTTTAAAAAGCTGTTTTACAGTACCTTTATTTGAAGATTAATATTGATGTTTAACTGAGTTTGGCTGCTTTAACAATGAAAAGTGTCAGCTTCCCTTAATCTGAGACATTGTTAATTAGAATTTTCTGAGATAATTGATGAACTCAGGAGATGACAATGAAGAAAACACGATTCACAGAAAGCCAGATCGTATCGATTCTTAAAGAAGCCGATAGTGGCATCAAGGTTGATCAACTTTGCCGCCAATACGGCATGAGCTCAGCCACTTATTACAATTGGAAGAGCAAATACGGCGGTATGGAAGCCTCGGATGTTAAGCGACTAAAAGAGCTTGAAGAGGAAAACAACCGGCTTAAAAAAATGTATGCCAACCTCAGTTTAGAACACGAAGCTGTTAAGGACTTGATCGCAAAAAAGGGTTGGTGACAGCAGAAAAACGCGAAGCAGCGACCCTATTGCATGAAGCGGGTTTGAGTATTCGTCACGCGTGTGAGGTGGCGAATTTAGGCCGAGCCAGTTTTTATCGTCAACCCCGTGATTGGCGTGTTGCGGATGCTGCTGTCATTGATGCATTGAACGAACAATTGAAGCGATCCCCTCAAGCGGGGTTCTGGAAGTGCTTTGACAGGCTTCGTCAACGCGGTTATTGCTTTAATCATAAACGGGTTTACCGTGTGTATTGTCAGATGGGGTTGAATAAACCTCGCCGTACGAAACGTGTGTTGCCAAAACGGACACCGAAACCCCTTGAAGTGTTAGCCGTTGCGAACCATCAATGGGCGTTAGATTTTATGCACGACAGTTTGTATTGTGGTAAATCGTTTCGCACGTTGAACGTGATTGATGAAGGTACACGTGAATGCCTGGCGATTGAGGTCGACAGTTCATTACCTTCTGGGCGAGTGATTCGTGTGTTAGAGCGGCTTAAAGAAGAACGAGGCCTGCCTAGCCAACTTAGGATGGATAACGGCCCTGAATTTATTTCAGCAAGCTTGGTTGACTGGTGTGAGACAAACCGCATTGAGATGGCTTATATTAAGCCAGGCAAGCCACAGCAGAACGGGTTTGTTGAGCGCTTTAACGGCACATTTAGGCGGGAGTTTCTGGATGTCTATTTATTTGAAACATTAAACCAGGTCAGGGATATGGCTTGGGTCTGGATGTTAGATTATAACGACGAGCGACCACACGATAGTTTGGGTAAATTACCACCGGCTATCTACCGACAACGATTAGAAAATTCTAGTTTCCCGTTGTCTCACTAATGGGGAAGTTGACAACAACAGCCTTTTTTTTAGAATTCATTTTTGAAAATTTTATAGAAAATAAATTGCTGAATAACTGGAAAAGAACTATGTCTGAAACCTTTGAACTAATGTTAGCCGGGCCGAATCAAAATGCTGGAACACTGGAAGTTCATTCCCCATTTAATGACGATCTATTGGCCAATGTTGCTCAGTGCGGTGAGCTGCATATAGAGGCTGCGCTTGATTTAGCCGAAAAAACTTTCAAGAATAAACAAGGTTGGCTTAATGTGACTCAACGCGTCGCAGTTCTGAATAAAACTGCAAATTTAATGCAACAACAGGCAGAAGAATTAGCACAAGCGGCCGCTGCCGAAGGGGGTAAACCACTTATTGATTCACGTGTAGAGGTAAAACGTGCTATCGATGGTGTCAAAATGTGTGCTGAATATATTCAGGGAGAAGCTGGTCAGGTTATTCCTTTAACTGAAGCATTACCTAACACAGCACGTATGGGATTCACTCAAAAAGAACCTATTGGTGTTGTTGTTGCTGTCAGCGCATTTAATCATCCATTAAATTTAATTGTTCACCAGGTAGGAGCGGCCGTTGCCGCAGGTTGCCCGGTTATTGTGAAGCCTGCAGGCGATACACCATTGGCTTGTTTCCGTTTTGTCAAGTTGTTACGTGAGGCCGGTCTGGCTGATGAATGGTGTCAGGTTGCAATACCTGAGTCACAGGATTTATCAACCAAATTAGTGAGTGATTCAAGAGTAGCTTTCTTTTCATTCATAGGTAGTGCTCGTGTCGGGTGGATGTTGCGTTCAAAGTTGGCTCCAGGCACACGTTGTGCGTTAGAGCATGGTGGTGTGGCACCAGTTATTGTGGACGAATCTGCTGATATTGATAAATTAATCCCTTCCATAACCAAGGGTGGTTTTTATCATGCTGGTCAGGTTTGTGTTTCGGTGCAACGTGTGTATGTTCCCGAATCATTATTAGCTACTGTATCTGAAAAATTGGTTGCAGAAGCCAAAAAATTGAAAGTGGGCGATCCTTTAAGTGCAGAGACTGAAGTTGGGCCATTAATAAGAACAGCTGAGCAGGAACGTATTGATCAATGGGTAAAAGAGGCTGTGAGTGAAGGGGCCGAACTATTATGTGGTGGAAATGCTTTACCTAACCGTTGCTATGAACCAACTGTATTGGTTAATCCAAAACAAAGTAGCCTTGTTAGTCAAAAAGAAATTTTCGGCCCAGTAATTTGTTTATACGGTTATTCTGATATCAACGATGCAGTTGAAGCAGCAAACAGTCTTGAGTTTGCGTTTCAGGCAGCTATCTTCTCACAAGATATTGACAAGGCAATGGCTATCTACCACGCGATAGACGCATCAGCTGTAATGTTAAATGATCATACAGCATTCAGACAAGACAACATGCCATTTGCTGGTTTAAGACAATCAGGCTTAGGGGTAGGTGGTATTGGACATACCATCGAAGATATGCAAATAGAAAAAATGTTAGTGATTAAGGCGAATAAGGCATTGTAACTGTTTTTTTATATTTGTTAATTAAGCTGTTGATAAAGCATTTTAGAAATCAATTTTATTGATCATTACTAAATTGCATTTATCTAACATTTGGGTATTATCATTTGGTTTTACTACCTTAACTTTCTTAATCACACAAGGCTATAATAAAATAATTCTAATAATTAATTTCTCCAAGTTTTTTAAAATATATGGACTAATACAGTTAATATATACTTAATTTGAATAGTGAAAAAAATTTTAGAAAGGTATCTAAAATCTAATAGATTTTTAAAATAGTTTCTAATAGAATAATTTGCTAACAGCATTACTAACTACTAATGTTTGATTTCATTATATTGTAATAAATATCAATTAGGGTATAGTTGATTACATTAGATTGTCTAATGAGTTCGACATTACCAAAGAAAATAGATGTATAAATAAAACCGAATTGAGTGGCGAAAAGGTGAAGCGGTTAGTTAGGAAGTGAGATGTTCGGTAAGATTGGTAAGAGTTAAATTTTAAAAAAATGATAGTAAAAATATAACCCTAGTATATTCAGAGGAGAAAGGCATATGGTTAAGAAGTATTTGTGCTTGGTATTTATGGTGTTAACAATCCAAACCTTAAATTCAGCTGAACAATTGCCTACATCATCTGAAAAACCTTTCTTAAGTCGAGAAAATTTAGAAAATATTTTAGAGAATGGCTTTGACCCTGCTATTGAATTAGACAAAAACTCTACTCCATGGAAATTTCGTAATGCAGATTTTCAATTGGATTTTGAAGTCTCTAGAGGAATGGATGAGGGAAATGAAGACTCTTCTGGTTCAATTAAACTTCAAATACCCTATGTCCCTAATCAAAATGAATCTCCCCTTATCCACCATTTCTTCTCATCTCCAACAGGCGGGTCAGTAACTGATGCAATACCGGTTGAACCGTTAACCACTTACACGTTTTCTGCTTATATTAAAACTGATGGTTGGCCAACCCCGACTATGGCACTCAAGGTCGATTACTGGAATATAACAATGGTTAATGGCGAGGAAATTCTTAGGCCTCGTATAAAGCCTTTGGAAATTGCAGCATCAAATAGTGTTGTCAATCAGTGGGAGGAAGTTGCCGTGACCTTCACGACCCCGGAATGGGCAGAGTATATTACATTAGGTGGTTTACTTAAATATTATGTTGTACCAGAGCCGCCCGCAGTACCAACTGATGAATTTTCGGTTTGGGTAGATGACCTTTCATTAACAAAAGGCGTTTCATTTGAGCAGCAGCAAACGCCAAAAGTACCATTTAGCCCTAATCCAGTTGCTGGCAAATATTATACAAAGGTTGATGCTCTGGGTAATGTTGAAAGATGTATTGATGGGGCATGCGAGCCTTATTTCCCTCTTTGCATATATGGTACTGCTGCCAGATCAGACTTCGCGGATTATTCTCGACAAGGGTTTAATTGTGAAATGCGAGCAAGTGTTGATTCTACCATTTCTTTATTTGCTGATGCGAAATCGGACTTTAACCCTGATGGTATGCTGTCTTCGTTGCAGATGTCTAACTATACGACTCTGAGAGCTTATGATTATATTTCAAACCCTCCGATAGAAGATGAACAGACCTATGCAAATTTAGTTAACTATATAGACCCAATTGTTGCCGCTTTTAGTGAAAACCTTGAAAGTATTTATACGCAGGGTCTTGATGATCATCTGCTTTTTTACTATTGGGACAATGAAAGTCTTCAACTAACGCATTTTGAATTGTATGAGCGACTTGCTGATAAAATAAAGGAGCTCGATACCCTTCATCCAATCTATATGCTACAAGGGCAATATTCCTTAGCACGTAGGTACAATAACAATAATGCCTATATCTCTGATATTACAGGCAGTTATATAAATTCATACATTCGATGTGATAGCCAGAAAGATAGTGGGGGTATTCTAAGAGAATTACAATTCGATGGCCTGGAGGACCTGGATGGTCAGTTACAGCCAGTATTATGTAAGCCCTATGAAATTGGTGGAACAGAATTGCGCTATTACAACCAAATTCCAGAGGGTGCTGCAGCACTAACGATCTTGGATAATCTCGAATCACAGAATCAACCGGTAGTTATGGCGCAAATTAACTATTCAACGTATAAAAGTTTTCGAGCCAAGGCATTTGCTTCTCTTGCAAAAGGTGCAAAAGGCATTGGTATGTGGCGAGATAATTTTGACCGTAATAGTAATTCAGATGCTGATAAAGCTGAATTAGCCTATTGGTGGCCTGATTTCCCTAATATACGACGTGAAATTATGAGTCTGTTGCCCGTAATCCGAGAGCCGCATTGGAGTGATTGGAATGCTCAAGTTCAAAGTGGTGAACTCGATTTTGGAACACGAACTTATGGAGGTGATGGTTATTTATTCATTTATAACGAAACTGATCAGCAGAAAACAGCAGAGTTGAGTTTCTCAGATTTAACCTACCTACCCTATGCAGTGACTGATGCGGCTTATGGTAATGTTGTAGCACAGTTCAACAATACAGGGAACGTGGAACTTACGGCAAACCCTTATAGTGGGCGCATATTACGTTTAGAAGATAACTATAAAAAGCTGACAGCATTTGATTTTGATTTTTCTGAACCGACATTGAATTTAAATGCAATCGAATCTGTATCCGCAGTAAGAGGTTTTGGTGATGCGGATTTTTCAGCGGGTAAATTCAATCGTACCGGGTTTGAATGTGATCTGGTATCGTGGTCAAATCCTCTGAACCCAAAAACTATTGTTGCAAATGAAATGCTCAGTACAGGTGGGGCAGAGCTTACGGTATCGACAACTGTACAGTTAAAAGTGGATCCTATAAATTTAACTAACCCACCGGCAGGTACAGATAACCCAAGAGGTCAACTGTTAGAATTAGTTGATAACTGTTTAAATGGGATAGAAGTCGTTGGGCTTGTCTCTAAAGGAGGAACAACACTAACAGAGCCTAGGTATAGTGTTAGCTATGACTATCCTACAAATTCATTGATTGCTACATTGTTTGATGGGCAGCGAGCTCTTAAGGCTTATGCTTTATTAGATAATAACTCACTGAATCTTAATGATGGGCAAAATCATGATATTGAAGTCGTATTTACAAATGCTGGTGAAGTACATTTTAAAGTAGATGATGTAACTGTTAACATTACTGAAACGCCAGTACTCAATGATGTTATTTATGATACGACGAAAATCCCGAATGCCAGTAACGAAAACGCTACCATTGCAAATAGTTTACTTGAGCTTGATGGAACAGGTTATTTGCAAATTCCAGCAAGTGAAGCCTATGATATTGGTTCTGAAGACTTCACTCTGGTGATGTCGGTAAAATTAGACCAATCAAGCCAGCAATACCAGACGTTAGTTTCGAAGAGAGTGGGTAATACTGAATCTGGTTATACATTGGATTACATAACTGATACAAAACAATTGCGTTTCAGGTTATCTGACGATGTGACTGAAATTCTTTCTACTTCAGCGTCTGTAGAAAAATTGGAAGATGGTTATTTTCATGTAATAGCTGTGCGTTTGAATCGTGATGATGACATAGACTTCTTTGTTGATGGTATTCAAGTAGGTAGTCAGGATATTAGCGGGCTATTGAATGCTGTCATAGAAAACCAAAGTGCTATAGAGATAGGTGCGTCAGCAGGAGCTTTGCAAGCAAAAGGGCAAATAGCAAATATACAGATGTTTCGAGCAGCACTTACGGATGAAGATATGGGGCAGGCAATACAAGCATCAATGAATGAGGCGCCTCCTATCCCTGATACAGACGGTGACGGTTATAAAGATAATGTTGATGCTTTCCCGAATGATCCAACAGAGTGGGCAGATACCGATGGTGATGGTGTTGGTGATAACAGTGATGCCTTCCCAAATGATCCAACTGAAACTACGGATTCAGATGGCGATGGTGTGGGCGACAATAGTGATGCCTTCCCGAATGACTCTAATGAAACAGTAGATACCGATGGCGATGGTATTGGTGATAACAGTGATATGTTCCCTATTGATCCAACTGAGTGGTCTGATAGGGATGGTGATGGTATAGGTGATAACAGTGATCCATACCCAGATGGTGGAATCTGTGAATCTGCTTTATGGTTCCTATGGCCTCCGTGTTGGTTTTAATTGATTAGCCTGTTAAGGAAGTGCCTGTTTGGGTGCTTATGGTATTACCATGGTTCCACCGTTAGAAACGTAGGCCTGTTTAAGCTCTTCTGCTACCTCCTGTGCATTTAACCCTTGTGCATCGTGATTATTTTTTTATTCGTATTCTACTGTTTTACCTTGCGCTTCATTTAAATAACGTACAAACTTGT
Source organism: Cellvibrionales bacterium (assembly GCA_041941365.1). Taxonomy (GTDB): domain Bacteria; phylum Pseudomonadota; class Gammaproteobacteria; order Pseudomonadales; family UBA7434; genus UBA7434. The sequence continues at coordinate 136,683 of JBGTQK010000001.1, forward strand.
TTTCGCGATCGACCAGAATGGTTGTGGGTTCAAAGGGTTTGTCAGAGAGCTGAAACGCCATAATGATAACCTCATCACCAGGATGAATCATATGTGCAGCTGCTCCGTTCATTTCAATACATCCGCTGCCATACTCGCCTTCAATAATATATGTTTCAAGTCGTGATCCGGAAGTGTTGTTTACAACTAACACACGCTCGTTTTTTTGCATGCCTGTAAGTTCTAACAGCTTTGTATCGATGGTGATACTGCCAATGTAGTGCAAGTCAGAACGTGTGACCGTTGCATTATGGATTTTGGCTGACATATAGTTACGTAAACGCATAAAGTTTCTCTAGCTAACAGGACTCAATGAAAATGGGTTAATTGTTTGCATGTAGTGCTTCGTTTAATTCAACTGCAGTTTTATTGGTTTTGCATTCTATACTGCCAGTTGATGAATTTCTTCTAAACAGAAGATCTGAGTGGCCACTTAATTCCCGTGCTTTTACGGTAGAAATTGTTTGGTTATTTTCATCCAGAACAGCTACTTTGCTACCTGCAGTAATATAAAGTCCAGCTTCTACAATACAGTTGTCACCCAGACCAATGCCAATACCCGCATTGGCACCAATTAAACAGTTTTTGCCGACAGCGATGACAACATTTCCTCCGCCAGAGAGTGTCCCCATTGTTGAACAGCCGCCACCAAGATCAGAGCCTTCACCTACAACAACACCGGCAGAAATCCTTCCTTCAATCATACTGGTGCCTTCTGTACCTGCGTTAAAGTTAATAAAACCTTCATGCATGATAGTTGTGCCATTGCCAACATAAGCGCCCAGTCGTACTCTTGATGTATCAGCAATACGAACACCTTCGGGTACAACATAATCGGTCATCTGAGGGAATTTATCGACACTCTTTACACTCAACCAGCGACCTTCTTTGCGGGCTTCCAATTGTTTCCGGTTCAATTCATTTAAATCAACAGGCCCTTCAGATGTCCATGCGACATTTGGCAGGCAGCTAAATATACCTGTCAGATTTATCGAGTGTGGTTTAACCAGACGATGTGATAATAAATGTAATTTCAAATAGGCTTCAGGAACAGATGCAGGTTCAGCATCACTTGCCAATAAAACCAGGACGGCTTGCTTATGCGTGCTTTCACTTAACACCTTTGCTATGGTTGCTTGTTCCGCGTCGGCATCGCTTAATGAGGCAGATAAACTTTGTGCTTGTTCTGTAGTGAGCAAAACGGTTGAGTTTCCCTCTGCTTGAATGCCTGAATGAGTAATTGAAGCAAGCAGGGCTTCAGCGTCATTGCAGTTTTGGCCAGTAAGAGGTTTGGCAAAAAAAGTTTCCAGAATTTCATTCTTGTTATTAACACTGGCTAAACCCAGGCCAAAAGCAAAAAAAGACGACATAAAGTTACCCCGAGATAAAAGATAAAAAAATATTAATTAATGTGCTGAATGTATTCAGATTCTTTAAAGCCGACCAGGCAAACATGGTTGTTTGTCAGAATGGGCCGTTTAATCAGCGTTGGGTTATTTAGCAGAATAGACGTAACGCTTTTGTTTAGGCGGGAGGTATTTGAATCCTCTATTACGCTATTGATCAATGATTTCTGTTCATCCGACAGGTTTTTCCATGTGGTACTACGTTTATTAATTAATACGTCCAATCCATTGTCTTTTAACCAGTTGGACAGATGCTTTTCAGTTAGGCCATCTTTTCTCAGGTCATGAAAGCTAAAATCAACGGCATTGTTTTCAAGCCATTTCTTTGCTTTTTTCACTGTATCGCAGTTACTGATGCCGAAAAGAATCATGTTAAATTAGGTAGAAATATCCAGTAATATATTGGGCCGTTAAAATTTCAGGCGGCACATTTTATCAACTGTTTAGATTTATTGGCAGGGTATTTTTATCAACTTCTTGGCTGGATAGCGGGCAAGTAAACTCATTGAAATGTTTAAACTACAGGTAAGGTCTTGAACTCAAATCAACAAAGTGCTTTTTCTGTCCATTTTTCTGTAGTTTCGGTCCCGGAAGGCTCGAGCTCTTTGGTCGATAAAGAAAATGGCTCTAAAGCTAACCATGATTTTCTTGAGCTTCTGATGATGGCAACAAATCTAAAGCGTGCCGAGGTTAAGGATATTGTTGAAAAGGGAGCTGTCTGGATTGCTCGTCGTGCGTTAAAAAAACAGGATGAAAAGATTGCATCATCAAAAGCTCGTCGGGTGAGACTAATACGGACAAGATTAAATCAAGGCGATCAAATCAGTCTTTACTATAATCCATCAGTATTGAAAGAACCTTGTCCTGAACCAAAACTGATTGATATGCAAACAGATTTCAGTGTTTGGGATAAACCTTCTGGAATGTTGTGCCAGGGAAGCAAGTGGGGGGATCACACATCCTTAATACGAGTGGTCCATAAACAATTAGGCGACAATTACCAGCCTTATATTGTGCATCGGTTGGATAAAATGGCATCAGGTTTGATATTGATAGCTCATAATAAACAAGCAGCTGTTAAGTTTGCAGCATTGTTTGAAAATCGCAATGTGTACAAGGAGTACCTGGTTTTAGTCAAAGGGCATATTGATCAACCCTTACCTCATATTATTGATCAACCCCTGGATGACAAGTCTGCCATTACTGAATTACTCTTCACTGAACCTGCTACCTCTCTTCTTAATAATGAAAGTGCTAACCATTTGAAAAAGACTGCATTTGAGTCAATTAGCATTGTTCGTTTATCAATCAAAACAGGTAGAAAACACCAGATTCGACGTCATCTGGCAAGTATGGGGCATCCGGTAATTGGTGACAGGCTCTATGGAGAAGAAATTGAGTTAGCTGATTGTGCAGTAGATTTACAATTACGCGCGATACTTATGCGTTTTGAAGATAAGCAATACCATTTGAAATAGCATTTAGTTTTTATAGATAAATTATAGAGTTAAAGTACTTTTTTAATGTAACTTCAGTATTTATTTAAATAAAAAGCCCTAACTGTTTGACATATTAACGTTGTCACTCTCTAGCCTTGACTTAAAAATTCATTTATATTCATAGCGATAAGTGATTTGGAGTGAGTACTATGGCTAAAGCCTCGAGCAAAGCTGGTAGTAAAGCGGGTGGAAAATCAAAAGCAGTAGCTAAAAAAGCAGCAGCAAAGAAAACCCCAGCGAAGAAAAAAGCAACAGTAAAGAAAAAGAAAGTGGTCGCTAAGAGCAAAAAAGTAGCGGCTAAAAAGGCTGTGGCCAAGAAAAAGACAAAAGTAGCAGCTAAAAAGGTTAAAAAGAAAACAGCTGTAAAAAAAGCTTCTGTGAAAAAGGCTGTAGTCAAGAAAGCGTCTACCAAAGCACAAAAGACCACAAAAGCAAAAGTGCCAAAAAAGAAAGTGGCTAAAAAGGCATCAGGGGCGGCTTCGACTAAAGCCAAATCAGCCAAAACAACTAAAGCGGCAGTAAAAAAAGTGGTTGAGAAAAAAATTGCAGTTAAAAAGAAAAATGTTGAGAAAACGACAGCGGCTAAAAAAGCCGTTAATTCAACCAAGGCCAGTAAAAAGTTAAAAGCTGCTGAAGCCAAAAAAGCTACAGCCAAGTCAAAAGTATCGAGCAAACAGGCTTCTAGTAAAGCAGAAAAAGAATCGGCAATTGTTTTTGAAAAGGTTGCAAGTCCACCCGATAACACAATCGATATTGCAAAAAAACAAGCCGAGATGGATGCCAAGCAACGCACAGATGAAAATAGCAGTGAAGGGATTGCCGCTCAAATCGAAGCATTTTTATCTAAAGGTAAAGAAATTAAGCAAATACCAACGGGTGTCAGTGGTATTACGCATACTGGTGGTACAAAACATATAACAATCAGTCGAAATAAACAGCAAAACTAATCAATCTAAAAAACTATTTTCCTGTTTTTACATTCTTGAATTAAAGAGCCGGGTTAGAATGCTCGCTCATATGCTTGATTTATAAGAGAGCTTGATCAAAAGCTGGTAGAGCATATTCGATTTTTGATTATTTTTTTCTATACATTGTTGGAGTGGCTAATGCTAAAAGAATTTAAAGATTTTGCGATGAAAGGCAATTTTGTCGATATGGCAGTGGGTATTGTTATCGGTGCTTCATTTAGTACGATTGTAAAATCCTTTGTTGACGACATTATTATGCCGGCAGTAGGTGTACTTACGGGTGGCGTAGATTTTTCCAATCTGTTTTTTGTATTAAAAAACCCGACTGAAGGTGTTACTTATGCAACACTCGATGCTGCTAAAGAAGCCGGTGCGGTAACGATTAACTACGGTATTTTTATTAATGCAATCATTACTTTCCTGATTGTTGCTTTTGCGCTGTTTATAGTAGTTAAAGGAATGAATGAAGCTAAAAAACGCATGGAAGAGGAAGAGGCAGCTGCACCGCCACCTGGGCCAACAGAAGATATTAAACTGTTAACAGAGATTCGCGATGCGCTACAAAAGTAGGTGATTTTCAGAATGGCTAAAAAAAACCGCTTTTTTTACTGCGGTTTTTTTATATTGATAATAATATTCTAGGAGGAGAGCTAACGTTCCAGGTATTGTAGTTTGCCTTCTACACCGTCCCATTCTTCTGCATCAGCCGGTGCATCTTTCATTTCAGTAATGTTCGGCCACTTTTCGGCAAGTTCTGTGTTTAGCTCAAGAAACACTACCTGGTCTTCAGGTAGTTCATCTTCAGAGAAAATTGCATCTACAGGGCATTCAGGCTCGCAGAGTGCGCAATCGATACATTCATCCGGATGGATGACTAGAAAATTCGGTCCTTCATAGAAGCAGTCAACAGGGCATACTTCTACGCAATCAGTGTGCTTGCATTTAATGCAATTCTCAGTAACAACAAAAGTCATGTGGTCAGTTTGCTCCCAAGTGTATTAGCCTGTAACTGTAGATTAAAAATAATGTTTACAGTCCCAGTGCATTTACATTAAAACGTGTGCTGTAAATAGCAGAAGGCGGAGTCTACCATGCGTTTTTACACTGTCAATCCAAAGACTTGTTAAAAACGATAGGTGTTTATTTATAGAGATAAAATCGCTGAAAAAGAAATTGTTTTTATCAATTAGGGTAATTGGTTTTTCAAATGATAAATCATTTCAAGGGCCTCTTTGGGGGTCATGGAATCCGGTTCCAGAGTTTTGAGTAAGTCAAAAACAGGTTCATTGGATGAGGCAAACAGGTCAGCTTGTTGATGTGTTGCGTCCGTTCTGGACGCTGATGTTGTAATAGTTTCAACGTCTGGTTGTTTATCGGTGTTGCTGTCAACTGGCTTGTTTTTAATTGATGAACTTTCAAGTGACGCTAACTTTTCTTGTGCAAAGGCAATGACCGGTTTGGGAATACCTGCCAATTTGGCAACCTGAATTCCATAACTCTGGCTGGCAGGCCCCTCTTTGACGGTATGCATGAATATCAAACCTTCGGCATACTCTGTTGCATCCAGGTGAACGTTTTTAACATTTGCAATGAGCTCCGGTAACTGAGTAAGCTCGAAGTAGTGGGTAGCAAACAGTGTAAAAGCGGATACGTTTTTTGCTAGATAATTCGCGCATGCCCAAGCAAGAGCAAGACCATCGAAAGTCGAAGTGCCGCGACCGATTTCATCCATTAATACAAGGCTGTGTTCTGTTGCATGATGCAAAATGTTAGCGGTTTCGCTCATCTCAACCATAAATGTTGAACGGCCACCGGCAAGATCATCCGACGAACCGATACGAGTAAAAATCTGGTCGACAATACCAATCGTTGCAGACTTTGCAGGCACGTGGCTGCCAATATGTGCAAGCAGGGTGATTAAAGCTGTTTGGCGCATGTAGGTCGACTTACCGCCCATGTTAGGGCCGGTTATTAATAGCATACAGTTATTTTTATTGAGTTCAGTATCGTTAGGAATGAATTCCTGATCAGAAACATGTTCAACAACCGGATGCCGACCACCGGTTATCTGGATGCCGGGTGTTTTGGACATTTTGGGCTGGCACCAGTTTAACGTATCAGCACGTTCTGCCAGCGTAGCAAGTACATCAATTTCGGCGATAGCTTCAGCTGAAGTTTGCAGAGCAGTAATGTCTTCATTGAGTGCGTCAAGAATTGTTTCATAGAGATATTTTTCTCTGGCTAACGCTTTGCTTTGGGCGCTGAGAGCTTTGTCTTCGTAGGCCTTTAGTTCTGGTGTGATAAATCGTTCATTATTTTTAAGGGTTTGTCGGCGAGTGTATTCAACCGGAGCTTCTTTGGCTTGAGCCCGACTGATTTCAATGTAATAACCATGTACCCGGTTATAGCCTACTTTTAATGTAGAAAGCCCTGTTTTCTCGCGCTCTCTGGTTTCAAGTTCTAACAAAAACCCCGAGGCGTTATTACTTAGAGCACGCAGTTCATCAAGTTCGTTGTCATAACCGTCAGCTATAAAGCCACCATCACGTATAGTCATCGGCGGGTTTTCCATCATGGCTTTTTTCAATAATGCCAGCTGTTCAGGAAAGCTTTGTATACGATGGACTAACGCTTGAATGAAATCGTCTTTTTCATTAACAGAAAATAAAGCCTCATTTAAAGCAGGTAGTACTTCCAACGCATCGGCCAGGCGAGTCAAATCGCGTGGTCTTGCTGAACGTAAACTGATACGTGTAAGAATGCGCTGGCAATCGCCAATCGGTTTGAGTACTTCACGTATGGTTTCAAAGTGCATTTTCTGCTTGAGCAGCGATAAGGTGTTTTGACGCTGGCTGATTGTTTCGAGGTCGACAATCGGATTATTTAACCACTGCCGCAATAAGCGGCTGCCCATAGGGTTAGTTGTTGTATCCAGTACAGAAAAAAGGGTGTTGTCTTCGCTGCCATTGAGATTGGTTTCGAGTTCCAGGTTGCGCCGGCTTGCCGGGTCAATCATTAAATGGTGATTACGATGTGCAAGCTGAATACTTTGAATGTGCTTGAGTTCAGTATTTTGAGTGGTTTGTGCATAGTTCAATAAAGCGCCGGCAGCACATATCGCCAGTGGGTAAGTGTTCTCACCAAAGGCGGAGAGATCCTGAGTGGCAAAGTGGCGGGTTAAAATACTTCTGCAAGTATCCTGCTCAAATTCCCACGGTGGTCTTTCACGGGTGATATTTTCATTAAACTTATTCTCAGACAGAGATGAACCGTTAGCTATGAGTAATTCTGCAACATCCAATGTTGCGAGCAAAGCATCGAGTTCGTTTTTATGTTCAACCTGGGAAATAGAAAACTTGCCGCTGGCCATTGCCAGCCAAGCAACACCAAATTGATGGTCGTCTTCAACAATAGAAACCAGAAGAGGCTCTTTGTGCGTATCAAGTAGGGCTTCATCGCTCAGGGTTCCAGGTGTGACAATGCGCTGCACTTTACGATCAACTGGCCCTTTACTGGTTGTCGGGTCACCAACCTGTTCGCAAATGGCTACAGATAGCCCGGCATTAACGCATTTAGCAAGGTAGCCATCAGCAGCATGAAAAGGTATGCCTGCCATCGGAATAGGGTTTCCGGCTGATTTGCCACGAGCCGTTAAGGTCAGGTCCAGAAGATTGGCCGCTTTTTCAGCATCGTCAAAAAAAAGCTCGTAGAAATCGCCCATGCGGTAAAAAACCAGTTCATTGGGGTATTGTGCTTTTATTTTCAGGTATTGCTGCATCATAGGGGTATGGGCAGCGATATTTTTGGTCGTTGCTTCAGGAGTCCCTTTTACCGGTTTGATCGTTGTTTTTGGGCTTTGTTCTGTATCGGCATCAAGGCACGGCGATTCTGGCATGGGCAATTAACCTGAAATGAATAATTGTTAATATCAAATTATTGTGTTTGTGTGAAAAAGTTGTGTAAACATCCATTCTACCCGTTTGCCGTTTTATGAAGAAGAAAAAAATCACGAATATTTATGAAGTTAAGCGACTATTCACTGCACGCATTCTGCTTTATTATGCCGTCCCAGCAAATTTTGATAATAAGCAGTTTTTTTCAGATTTCTGATTACAGCGCTCTTATTGTCATGCGCTAAAGAAATTTCCGTTGTTAAATGTAAGGTAAATAAAAAATGGTAACTGTAACTTTTATTGATGCTGAAGGTGTAGAAACCAAAATTTCAGGAGAAGAGGGAAGCAGCTTAATGCAGCTTGCTGTTGACGAAGGTGTTGACGGTATCGTTGCGGAATGTGGTGGTGGTTGTGCATGTGCAACATGTCATTGTTATATCGATGAGCGCTGGGTTGAAGCCGTTGGGCAACCAACAGACTTCGAAGCCGATATGCTGGATGCAACAGCAGCAGAAAGAACTGAAACCAGTCGTTTATCCTGTCAGATAGAGCTAACCGAAGCAATGGACGGTTTAATTGTTCATTTGCCTGATGAGCAGTAATCGAAAATACAAAGTAATTCAATAAAAAAACCAATAACTGATGTTATTGGTTTTTTTAATACAATCGTTAACTGTAGAAATAATCTGTAACACGTTAAGCTATGGCTTAAGTTATAGGTTAAGCTATGGCTGAATATAGAAAGGCAAACTATGGAATTCGATCCACGACTGCTACGTAACGTCTATGGCCGTTTTGCAACGGGCGTTTGTGTAGTCACAGCTAACGATACAGAACAAAAACCATTTGGTATGACAGTGAATTCCTTTTCATCTGTCTCACTTGAACCGCCCCTCATTTTATGGAGTATTCAGAATGATTCTGAATGCTTTACCCTGTTTGATAAAGCCGATGCTTTTGCCGTAAATATATTAAGAAAAGACCAGGAAGAACTATCGGGGTATTATGCAACAAAATATCAACACCATCTGCAAGAACAAGTTTATACGTTAGGAGAGGCCGGACAGCCCTTATTAAAAAATACTTTAGCAGCAATTGAATGCAAAGTCTGGGCGAAGTACCCTGGAGGTGACCACACAATTATTGTGGGTGAAGTAAAGAATGTGGTGGATAATGGCGAAACGCAAGAGCCATTGTTGTTTTACTCTGGGGGCTATGCGCGGATAAAGTAATATCTGTCTCCTTTTTTTGAACACTTTTCTTTTTTGGTAAAATTACAAAAAAATTAATCACTTATAAGAATAATTATGATGAATCAAACAGATCCAAATTTTGACTACGATATCATTGTTGTTGGCTCCGGCTTTGGTGGCAGTGTGAGTGCTTTGCGGCTTGCTGAAAAAGGCTGGAAGGTAGCGATTCTTGAGCAGGGTAAGAATCTAAAAGCAGAGGATTTTGATAAAGCGGCGACGAATCCCGCTGCACTGGCGTGGATGCCTTCTTTTGGTTTAAAAGGTTTTTTTGCACAAGATGTTTTTCGGCATGTTGCTGTATTACGTGGTATTGGTGTGGGCGGCGGCAGTAACGTTTATGGTGCTGTTTCTTTGGAACCTAATGATGATTTTTATAATGATCCTGCATGGAAAAAGTTTAATAAGGATTGGAAGACAGAGTTTGCCCGTTATTTTGTAAAAGCCAAAGACATGCTGGGTATAGAGAAAAACCCGTATCGTGGTATACAGGATGAATGGCTTGAAGAAACGGCAAAACGTATGGGTGCTGAAGGTAATTTTGATTCTGTACCACAATCCATTTATTTTGGTGATCGGCAAGATAAGCCGAAAGATCCTTACTTTAATGATAATGGTCCATTACGTAATGGATGTACTGAATGTGGACAATGTTTTTCTGGTTGTGCTGTAGGCGCGAAAAACAGTCTCGATAAAAACTATATTTATTTTGCGCAAAAGAAGGGCGCAGAAATTCTTGCTGAACATCAGGTTACTCAGCTGATTCCACTGAAAAATGGACTTGGCTATAAGCTAAAACTCCGTAATCCCTTTACCAAAAAAGCTATTATGCCATTACTGGCACGAAAAGTTATTCTTGCAGGTGGGGTGCTAGGCACTTTGGAGCTATTGTTTGCATGTCGTAATCAACATAAAACACTTCCTAACGTTTCTGGAATGTTAGGTAAACGTATCAGAACCAATAGTGAAGCGCTTGTTGGGGTAACGGCAAAAGATAAATCGGTTGATGTTACCAAAGGGGCGAGTATCTCTACCCATTTCTACCCCGATAAAAAAACGCATATTACACAGAATCGATTACCACAAAGTTATTGGCCCATGAAGTTCTATATGGTACCGATGGTTGATGATGAAAACCCTTTACAAAGAGCTTTACGCACAGTGTTAAATATAATAATTAAACCAGATCATAGTATTTTAGGCTGGTTCAGAAGTAGCTGGTATAAACGCACGACTTATTTTACGGTGATGCAACAGGCAGATAACGAAATTAGTTTTTCTTATGGTCGTACATTATTGCGAGGTTTCCGTCGAGGGTTAAAGTCAGAACTTACTGAGGGTGGAAGAACGCCTACGTTTATTCCTCAGGCGAATCAGGCTGCTCGTACGTTTGCCGAAATCAGTGATGGGGTTCCTCAAAATATGATTGTGGAAAGCATAGGAAATATGTCAGTTACAGCTCATATTCTTGGTGGCTGTATTATGGGAACATCAGCTGACAATGGTGTGATAGACACTCGCCATGAAGTCTTTGGTTATCCCGGCCTTTATGTTGTTGATGCCAGTGCGATACCTGCTAATGTGGGTGTTAATCCAAGCTTGACGATAACTGCAATGGCGGAAAGGTTTGGACACTTGTTCCCCAAAAGTTATCTTAAGGCAAGAGTATAAAGATAAATTTTAAAGACTAACTAAAATTACATTCATGTTGATTGAATATGACCTTTTTTTTCTGAATATTATTCATAATATTGTTGTGCTGTATCAATAAAATAGTTTAAATAATTTTAAAAACTCGATCATGTTCAATGAAGTGGCGCTTACTTAGTGTATAAATCAGGTAAAGACTAATTAAGCAAGTAGTATTCATTTTGCAATAAATAATTTCTAACAATAAGTAATTTCTGAGAGGCATAAAATGAAACAACTGAATCTTAACTTTAAATACCCTCTAACGCTTTTTATAAGTGTTATTTTTAGTTTGAATGTATATGCTGAGCCTGGTGATTTTGGCTTTTGGGCAACATTAAAAAATCTGGTCAAGCCCGATAAGGCGGATAATCCGGTTTCTAGTGCTGAAACTCAGCGTCCTATGTACCCGTTAATGAATGATGATCCTAATTTTGATTATGGATTTAATCCGAAGAAATATGATACATGGCAACAAATAGATGTGCCTATGTCTACCGGAGCAATGTGTAGTAATGGTACACCTTACAAGTTTTATGTTCGTCGTGTGGCAGATAACGATAATGCTATTGTTTATTTTGAAGGTGGTGGCGCTTGTTGGGATTATGAAAGTTGTTCCGGGGCATTTGGTATTAGAGGCGCTCGAAACCCGAACGGGATTCCTGATGATTATGTTCAGGACCTAAGCCTTCTGGACTTTAGCAGTCTGGAAAGTATTTCAACAGGTGGCGCTTCGCCCCTCATTTTTACCCATCACCCCTGGGATAAATATAAAACAGGTAAGTGGAATATTGTTTATGTGCCTTATTGTACAGGTGATATCTATGTTGGTGATAAAACCAATGTTTATGAAGATCCGACAGGCCAGGAAGAAGATCTTGTCTTCCATCATAATGGTGTTAGAAATTTATTGGCGCTTGGCTCCTGGGTAAAAAATAATTTACCAAAACCAACCCAGCTGGCAGTGGCGGGATGTAGTGCAGGTAGTGTGGGTGCTACTTTACTGTATTCAGAGTTGGCTGAGCTTTTCGATAGCAGGTATGGTTATCTGGTCAATGATTCGGGGCCAGTATTTAATGCACCACGTAGTACGGGTGATACAGATGCTTATCCACAAATTCCTTTACAGAACGAAGTGATAGAAACCTGGACCACTTATGATCCTGTTGATCCGGTTTCGGAAAACCCTGTCAATTATCTAGTCTCGATTACTCCTAACTTTGATGTGAATAACTGGGGAACACTGTATTCTGCATTATCCAGCAAGTTTCCTAATAATCGATTGGGAATGACGTATTTTCTGGCAGATGGCAATTACTCATCGTATTCTTATGAGCGATTTTATCCTGAGATATTTAATGATCCGGATCCAGAATCGCGTTTAAACAAGATACGTGAGTTATGGCAGTTTGATACAGCGAACAACATGATACCATTGTTAGATGCTGCACCTAACTGGAGCTATTATTTCCCGCGTTTTCGTGACTTCAATGAAAGCCATTGCACAACGATACTCGAGTTCAGAAATAGTGAGATTCAGGAACGTAATCTTAAGTTAAAAGACTTCCTGGATAATGTTATCAATTACAGAGGCGGTGACAGACTGCGAGCTGTTGAAACAGATGAAGTCTCGGATTTTGAAAAGAATTACTTTTTGTATGACATCATTAATTCTTTGGGACTGTTGTAGTACTATTCTCTTAATAAAAGAGAAGAAAACGTCAAACAAAAAAGCGCCTTTAATCAGGCGCTTTTTTTATACGAGTTTTTTTAAATTATAATAAATCTTTTAATGCCATTGCAGCCATCATGTCGCCTTCCAGTTTGATCTTGCCGCCCATGACTGCCATCATCGGGTTCAAGGTTCCAGCGATTACTTCGTCCAATGTTTCTTTAGTAAGAACAAGAGTACAGGCTGCTTCTTTATCCGGTTCGCATTTGGCGATATCACGGCCTTCTACAATAAAGGTGCCTTCATCAGTCAGGTCAAATTTTATGGATTTATCCAGGCTGCCTTCTTGTTCCTGATATTTTGCACTGAGTTTTGAAATTAGTTCGTCGATATAAGCGCTCATAGTTTTTTTCCTGCTATATGTATTAAACGTTTAGCTGTTGTTGTTAACTGCATTATTGTAGGGTTCAGATAAAATTCTGCAAGTTAAATATTTGGTGATGCCGTTATTTGGGAAGGGTAGTCAGTAATAATGCTATTGATGGGAAAATCAGCAAGCTTGTTGATGATGTCAGTAGTGTTTACTGTCCATAGAGAGATGTGCATACTTTTTTGGTGCAACAGTTTTAAAAATTGCGCTTTTTCATCGTTCTTACAATCCAATAGCAATGAATAATGTAAACAAAGATAGTCACAATTCATTGTTATTGCCTGTTCGGTTTTTTTGTTCAGAGAATCCTTGGCTACATAACCAATGCGTATATGTGGCGCCTTTTTTTTGATATTGGAAATAATGTAGTCATCAAATGATGTAATGACAATACGTCCACTGCTTTCTGGCGTTGAAAATTGTTTAACCAAAAGCGCTATGATGGTATCGCGATCAGTAAATTCGTCGGATTTTATTTCGAGTTGATAGGTTTTTATTTCGGGGGTCGCAGAAAGTAGATGGCTTAACGATGGAATACCACATTGTTCTTTTTGTAAAGGGTATTTTGATTCTGCCTGTTCTTCAGTAATATTATCTTCAAAACTTTTTCGTTGATAAAATCCTTTCCGGGTATCGATTAGGGCGAGTTCATCACAGGTTAAATCACTAACATGTTTTTCTAGTTGCGCCATTCGTTTAAGGTCATGGTCGTGCGAAACAACAAGTTGTTTATCTTTACTAAGTCTTAGGTCAAGTTCGACGGCTGTAACATTATGTTTGATCGTGTGTTTGAAACCTGCAAGTGTATTTTCAGGTGCTTCACCAGCGGCACCACGGTGGCCAAAAATAATCATAAGAGAAAACCAAAAAGCAATAAATTATAAACAATAAAAGAACACGACTAGCGTGTCACTTGACGTTATGTTTATTATATTCGTCAGTATAGTTATAAAAGTAAAGTGTTTTACTGATTGACTTTGTTATTGCTGTTTACGCGCTAAATAAAGCTGACAATTCAATATGCTCGACATTTTCTGCATTATCAACATCCTGGCTTTCAGAGATGTGAACACCCAGGCGCTTAAATGCTGTCACTTTCTCCAGTTCAACATATGAATAAGGGTGTGTGGATGATTCTGCCCCTTGCAATAACGAAGCAGTGACTACATCGACATAATCAGCCTGTTCGCATTCTCTTTCGAAGTTGAGATATTCCTGTGGCACAATAATAAGGTCTTCGGGAAAGTCCCAGGCCTGCAAAATCTTGGTACCTAGCTCTTGATGGAGTTCATCGATAAGCGTTTGCAAATTATCAAGGTTGCCAACAGCTTTAGGGTTATTTTCTGCGTATACCAGAATTGGCAATACACCAATCTTATGTGTTAGACCAGCAAGGCATGCATGGTCCGGGTGAAGCCATGGTTTAAGCTGGGCATAAGCAGTGGCTTGTGTTGCAATCAGGGTGCTTTCTTCCCAGGATTCTCTGAATAATTTATCGATTTTAGCGTTAGTTGCCTGAAACATCTGTCTCATGGCAACAGCTGTTGCCAGATTTGAGGTGTATCTGACCCCTAATCGCGATGTAGCGGTTTTGAGATTATTGATGCTTTGTGCTGAACGAAACATTGGGCTGTTGGCAACCTTGATGATTCTTGCAGCAATAGCAGCGTCTTTTTCCAGAATTTTACACAAGGTATTGACGGTAGAATTTGGATTAGATGCCTCTTCTCTGACATTCAGTGCCACTTCTGGCAACGTAGGCAGGTTTAATTCATCTTCTGTGATAGCGTTTATGATCGCTTCTTTTAAGCTTTCCGTAACTTCAGACATGTTTCCCTATCCCTGACGGTCCTTTTCCAATAATTAAAATATATGGTTGTTTTTGCTTGTTCTGTTTACTTTGATGTTTATTAACCAACGTTTTAAAAAAATAATCAGATTAATTGTTTATAGCATAAGGCAACGGAGAAGGGCTGAGATTTTGTTTAAAATATGCAGTGAATTCACTTTTCTCGGTTATTTGTGCCAGCTGTAGGTCATCCGCATTGTCCAAGCTCCTGGTTTGCATGCAAACAAGCAGCAATGCTTTGCCATCAGGGTTAACCACAGAGGTAATCAGGTCACCTACCTGGGCACCTTTATTGTTGAAAACAGCGAGAGATTGAGGGATGGCTTTGTTGATAGAACCAAGAGTATATAATGAGCAGCGCCTTTTGGCACTGCCAAGATACTTGATGCGGGCAATGATTTCCTGGCCGGTATAACAGCCTTTATCAAAAGAAATACTATCGAGTAAGTCGAAGTTAAGCATTTGTGGTATAAAACTTTCAATACTGTTTTCTTCGATTAATGGAATACCCTGTTGCAGGCATTCCCAAAACCATTCACCTGAACCAGAAACTTCTGTAGCAGTTAAAGCCTCGGCGTTTTCTGTCTGAAAGCCATAAAGTTGCAGGTCCAGACAATCGATAATAATGCATTTTTTGGTGTCGATTGTATCTGTTGATGTATTGGCCAAAGCACCAAACCAGCACCAATGTGCTTCGATGCAGACATCAACTTTGGAAAACACTGCATACTTTGATAGCGCTT
This sequence comes from Cellvibrionales bacterium, assembly GCA_041941365.1. Classification (GTDB taxonomy): domain Bacteria; phylum Pseudomonadota; class Gammaproteobacteria; order Pseudomonadales; family UBA7434; genus UBA7434. The sequence goes on from JBGTQK010000001.1 coordinate 152,121, forward strand.
TACAGGCAAATTCGGCAATGGAATGATGCAAAATCAGAAGAAACTGGTCTTCACTTTGGCGATAAAGAAAAAAAGTTGAATTGGCTCGCCCTTTGGCATTGCAGTGAGCTGATAGCGCACTATCGCCTACTAACAGATTATCAATGTGGGTAACCAGTTGGCCTTGCAGAAATGACGCAGCATCTTTTCCTGAAACAGATAATGTACTTAACATATGTAAAGCATTCAGCGTTGTGGCCTGAGCACTTTCGGGCAGCCAGCTATGTTGGCCTATCCAGGTAAATTCAGGTCTTTTTGTATAAAAAGACTGCCAGAATGGAGAGAGTGATGAGAGATAATCATTATCGTACATGAGGATTCCAGTCTATAAACTTGCCAAAGAGGATATTGTTCGATTGAGAAACAGGATGCAAGTGAATTTATTTGTGCTTGATAACTATATTTGGATAATTAATGATTTTTTAACAAAAGAGCGACAGTCCGGCTAACTTTGTGTAACAATCTTCTTTTGCTAAGAACCTTTCAAGAATGAAAGTTTCAGCAATCAAATCTGAGAAAACTTAACGAGTAAAATAGGTAAAGTAAAGAGTAGAAGAGTTAATGACCGACCAGGAAACGAGCGAACAGAGCGAATATGTAGAGTATAATCGTGTACTGTGGCATAGCCGCAGAGGCATGTTGGAGCTGGATCTGGTGTTGGAGCCTTTTGTGCGCGAATGTTACAGGGATTTGGATGAAGCTGATCAGGCGCGTTATCGGCAATTATTAACAATGGAAGATCAGCAGCTGTTTGACTGGTTTTTAAAAAAAGGAAGGCCAGTAAATAGTGATCTCGAGAAGATTGTTGCACTTATTCTGGACTATCAAAAGCAGAGAAAATTCTAAACATTATCTTTGTATTGTTTTTTTGATTATATATTTTCTAACATGATTGATAAGGACTATCGTTATTAACCAAAGCGTCATGGATGATTTGCAATTAATACCTTCACATTCTATCTACCCTTTGTTCTTTTACGGCTTTTTATTAATGCCGTGTCTGTATTTTTTTGTTATTCACTATCGATCAATATATTTGTTTTTATTGCTCAGCACGTTAGTAGTAGTACTTTGTTTAAATGGTTTAAGTAAAAATGCTTTGGTGCGGGGGTTAAAATATTATGATGAAAACTGGTGGATGTTGTTGCAGGGCGATTCGACAGACGGCAGCCAATGGCAGGCTGTGTCAATCAAACACTTTTGCTGGTTGCCGTTTGTTTGTGTGGTATGGGCCAATTGCAGTGAACAGAATCAATTACGCTGTGTAATATGGAAAGACTCGGTTGTCCCGTTACAGTTTCAGATGTTAAGAAGTTACCTCATGCTCTAGTTCGCTTTGTATTTCTTGAATAAACTCCTGTTTAAACCCCTCGGACTGAAACTTGGGTGGGTAAAGTACAGTGTCACGACCATAATTGTGTGTATCGGGGTAGTCACGCGTATAATGAAGACCACGACTTTCTTTGCGCCTTAGAGCAGATTCAATAATGAGTTCAGCAACCAGTGTCAGATTTCGAAGCTCAATAAGGTCGTTAGAAATACGATAGTTACTATAGTATTCTGCAATTTCACTTCTGAGAAGCTGCACGCGGTGTTGTGCTCGTTGTAGTCGTTTTGTAGTGCGCACAATGCCTACATAGTCCCACATAAAACGCCTGAGTTCATCCCAGTTATGCGAGATAATAACGTCTTCGTCAGAGTCGGTGACTTGTGATTCATCCCAAAACCTGGGTTGTTTTAACCACTGGGTATTCTTTAAATGTTTTATGATATGTTTGGCGCTTGAGTGTGCGTAAACAATGCATTCGAGTAATGAGTTACTCGCCATACGATTGGCGCCGTGCAAGCCAGTAAAACTGCATTCACCGATTGCATGTAAACGGCCGATGTCAGTTCGACCTCGCTTGTCAACAATAATGCCTCCACACGTGTAATGTGAAGCAGGTACGACCGGGATTGGTTCTTTCGTAATATCGATACCCAGTTTAAGACAGCGTTTTCGAATAGTAGGAAAGTGCTCCTCAATGAATGCTTCGCCGCGATGCGATATATCGAGAAAAACACAATCGATACCCAGACGTTTCATCTCGTGGTCAATAGCGCGAGCAACAATATCACGTGGTGCCAGCTCGCCACGCTCATCAAAGTTTTGCATAAACCGTTCGCCATTAGGCAGTAGCAAATGTCCACCTTCACCACGAACAGCTTCTGTAATCAGGAAAGATTTTGCCTGTGGATGGTACAAGCAGGTAGGGTGAAATTGATTGAACTCCATGTTTGAGATTCGGCACCCTGCACGCCATGCCATAGCAATTCCGTCACCACTGGAACCATCAGGGTTCGATGTATAAAGGTAAACTTTACTTGCACCACCTGTAGCGAGTACTACGAACTTGGCCTGCATTGTAATAACATGCTGTTTTTCGCAATCCAGCACGTAAACACCACTGCATTGCGGTCTTGCATGATCGCGCTCGATAATAAGGTCGATTGCAAGAAAATTTTCATAGGTGGTTATAGAAGGGTGCTGGGTTAAATTATTGAGTAACGTTGTTGAAATAGCCTTACCAGTCGCATCTTTGGCATGAATAATACGGCGGCTACTGTGCCCACCTTCGCGGGTTAGGTGATAGTTCTGCAAGCCCTCATGCCACTCGCTTTCGGGGTCTTCTGTAAAAGGTACGCCTTGTTCTATAAGCCATTGAATAGCTTTGCGTGAGTTTTCTACAGTGAATTTAACAGCGTCTTCATGGCATAGGCCAGCGCCTGCTTTTAGTGTATCGACACAGTGAGATTCAATACTGTCATTTTCATCGAGTACAGCGGCAATACCGCCTTGAGCGTAACGGGTAGAGCCTTCATTTAATGAAGACTTTGAAACAACGGCAACATTGGCATGATTTGCTAATGCAAGAGCGAGAGAGCTGCCTGCAGCGCCACTGCCAATCACAATAACATCGTATTTTTCTATTCGATTCATAAAGAAAACAATAACTCTTTGTAATTAAGCGACTTGTTTAGGTATTCCATTCATTGCTTTGTAGAATAATAATGAACTTGAGCTAATGCTAGCGGTCGAAGCCCAGACACACAATAGAAGGATTAAGTGTTGTGAATATAGAATATACAGCTTCCAGTGCAAAGCTTGGTAAAAATCAACATTTTGTCCGTTTTTATTGGGTCATAGCAACTTGAAGCTTGAAGGGGTGCTTTGCCTGGTTAGTCAGTTAAATAGATGATTGATAGAGTCGAAAGACAGAATTCAGCGATATATAGAAAAGATAGAACAACGAGTTAAATCAATGAGTGATACTGATGCGCAGTTAGTCGCAAGAGTACAACAGGGTGATAAAACAGCTTTTGATTTGTTGGTACTTAAGTATCAGCACAAAATTCATAGCTTGGTCGGACGCTATGTTCGCGATGCCGACGTTCCGGATGTTGCTCAGGAGGCCTTTATCAAGGCTTATCGGGCTATTGGGAATTTTCGCTCCGAAAGTGCATTTTATACATGGCTATTTCGAATAGCGGTTAATACGGCGAAAAACCATTTGGTATCTCGCTCAAGAAGACCGCCTGATTCTGATGTAGATGTTGCTGAAACAGATGATTATGAAGGCGCGAATGTTTTAAGTGATATAGAAACACCAGAGAGCCATCTGCATGGACGAGAAATAACGATGGCAGTAAGAGAAGCTTTGAGTAATTTGCCAGAGGATTTGCGTACAGCGGTAACACTGCGTGAATTTGATGGTCTGAGTTATGAAGATATTGCCGATGTGATGTCTTGTCCGGTGGGTACTGTGCGTTCCCGCATTTTTAGGGCAAGAGAAGCGATAAACAATGCAATTGGTCCTATGCTTGAGCATGCAGTGGGCTAGACTAAAATATAGAGCAAATAGAAACTGAAATTGAAATTGATTGAAACTTAAATGGGTGTTGTCGTAGCAATGAATGAACAATTTAATGAGCAGCTTTCTGCTCTCGTCGATGGCGAGGCCAGTGATCTGGAAACGCGAAGCCTGCTAAAGCGGCTTGATTCTATGTCCACTGACGAGAGAAACCAGGCATATCAAAGGTGGTCTCGCTATCAGGAAATGTCTGAAGTGTTGTCCGAAGAGCATGGCAATCACATTGCAGCTGACAACTTTCTGGCCCGTGTTTCAGAAGCGTTGGATCAAGAGTCAAAACCATCCGTTTCTGCTGATTTCAATGAACAGATCGCGGTTAATTCGCAAAATGAAGCTGTTACTAAAAAGCCGTCTGCGTGGTCTGGTTTGGCCGTTGCTGCATCGGTGGCATTAGCAGTTATTGTCGGTTTTCAACAATATGAATTAAACAGTCTTCGTGGTCAAACACCGGATTCATTGTTGACAGCTTCTAACGCAAATATACAGCAGGAATCAGAACAAGCAGTAAACGCGACAACTGATTCTGTATTCGAGAATGCGGCACTTGAACAATCTGTTGCGGCATCTAACGAGCCTTTTAAGGCTTCATTACAAGCGGATTCGCCAGTTGAGGCAGCAGAAGCTCAGCGACGATTAACAGAGTATTTATTAGAGCATGCTTCGCAATCGACTCAACCTGGTATGTCAGCAGTTCCTTTTGCACGCGTTGCAGGTTTTGAAACAGTTTCCGAGTAATCTATGGTGAATGTTTTAACAGTGTTTCACTATCTCAAGCCATATATTTTATGTATCAATGGGCTGATCTGCCTGTTGTTTATGCCGTTGAATTCTCTAGCTGAAACTGATGATCAGGTAAAAAAACGTTTAATGACAATGTCCTCCGAAGCCGAGAAAGCGAGCTATCGGGGTACTGTGGTTATCTCTAATGGAAAAAAACTGGAAACTTTAAATGTTCTGCGTAAAGTAGCCAATGGTGAGGTTCAAGAACGTGTTGTTTATCTCAATGGTGAGCATCGTGAAATTCGCCGCAAAGGTAAAATAATGACTTGCTTATTACCAAAGCGAGGGGCAATGCGTTTTGATACTTCTTCTGCTGAGAATGGCCAGTTTTCGTTAGATTATGCTACCCGTTTTAATAAATTATTGGGTTATTACCATATAAAGAATGCAGGTTACAGCCGAATAGCTGGAAGGCAAGCTGTGCTTATAGACCTGGTTCCTAAAGACAATTTTCGTTATGGATATCAACTAGCGTTAGATAAGGACAAAAATATTTTATTGCGCTCTTCGCTAAGAAGTGAGAAGCATGGGAGAGTTCTTGAGCAGTTCGAGTTTACAGCAATTGATTTTGATGTTGAGATTAGTGATTCTGAATTGGCGCCACCTCTAACAGAAAACCAAAGGCTTGCATCTTCCAAAGCCAAAGATGATGTTACTGCCAGAAAGATAAATAAAGCCAATATCGAGAACTGGCAGGTTCACTGGGTGCCGGACGGCTTTAATTCATCGGCTAAGAAAGCATTAAATTTTACTGATGGATTATCCAGTTTTACCGTATTCATTGCACAAAATGTTAATTTAGGCGACCGTTACGAACAGCGTGGAGCAACCACTGCCTTTACAAAAGTGGTTAGTGATCAAGTCGGGATATACAGTATTACTGTTGTTGGTGAAATTCCCAGAATTGCAGCTGAAAAAGTAGCAGCATCTGTAGCTCGTCGTTAACCTCACGCTTTTATTCTTTTCAGGTTATGGTATGCTCATCATGCATTCATAAACTGAAAATGCTTTCAATGTCACATCATTCAATAAATTCAACAAATAGCGCCAAAAACGGTTTGACTACGGAGCTTGTTCGAGTTACCGGGTTTGATCATTCTCATCAGCGAGGTTTTGCCAGACTGGAGGTTGAAGCTATGCCAAAGAGTACTTGTGGTAGCTGCAGTGCTCAAAATACTTGTGGTCACGGCGTTATGCATAAATGGTTTTCAAGGAAAACGCCTAAGTTCAGCGTTAAAGTTGCCACAGAACAGCTTGAGCAAATTGAAATTGGGCAGTGGGTTGAGATAGGTATTGCAGATGACGCTATTATACAAGCTTCATGGTTGGTTTATATTTTGCCACTTTTGGGACTAATCTTTGGAAGCTCTTTGGCTAACAGCTTGCTTGGGGCGGAGGTTTATTCGATCCTCGGGGGCGGGATTGGTTTTTTTGCTGCTTTAGCAGGTATTCATTTCTATCAACCTGGTTCGAATAATGATGTTGAAAATAAACAAACAGGATTGAGCAAAAGTAACTACGAGCCAATTCTCGTTTCAATAAAGCCGGTTTTAAGCGAACAACCACTCGTCTTGCGTTAAACGTCAATCATAGAACAAATAATAGAAATAGCCTTGTAAACATTGCGACTAAATCTTCTAAAAACAGGTATTTAGTAGAATAAGTGCGATTTACTTGTATGGTTTAGCGTGTTGGCTTGAGATACAATTCGCGCCGTATTTTAATCAATTTAAGATGTTTATGACGCAGGCAAACCAGCAAATACGTAACTTTTCGATTATTGCCCATATTGATCATGGAAAATCTACTTTGGCTGACCGCTTTATTCAAACCTGTGGTGGTTTGACTCAGCGTGAAATGGCCGATCAGGTTCTTGATTCTATGGATATAGAAAGAGAGCGTGGAATCACTATAAAAGCCCAGAGTGTTACGCTGAATTACAAAGCTAAAGACGGTAAAACCTATCAGTTAAATTTTATTGATACACCTGGGCATGTTGATTTTACCTATGAAGTATCACGTTCTCTTGCTGCATGTGAAGGGGCATTGTTAATCGTTGATGCTGCACAAGGTGTGGAAGCGCAGTCTGTTGCTAATTGTTACACAGCAATAGAGCAGGGGCTTGAGGTACTAACGATTCTCAATAAGATGGATTTGCCCCAGGCAGAGCCGGAACGTGTTATTCAGGAAATAGAAGACATTATTGGTCTTGATGCTCAGGATGCCTGTAAAGTCAGTGCTAAATCAGGAATGGGGGTTGAAGACGCACTGGAAAAAATTGTTTCGGATATACCGCCACCCGAAGGTGATTGTGATGCACCTTTACAAGCATTAATCATTGATTCATGGTTTGATAATTACCTAGGTGTAGTATCACTGGTTCGTGTTGTACAGGGTACATTAAAGAAGCGCGATAAAATCATAGCAAAATCGTTAGGAAAAGCGCATCAGGTTGATGATGTCGGCGTTTTTACTCCACACAAAACCTCTTTAAATCAATTGGCTGCAGGTGAAGTTGGCTACGTTGTGGCTGGTATTAAGGATATACACGGTGCTCCAGTAGGGGATACCTTTACACACTCATCTACAGATGCTGTCGATGCGCTACCAGGGTTTCAACGTGTTCAACCTAAAGTATATGCTGGTATGTTTACGGTCAGTTCGGACGATTATGAAAATTTTCGTGAAGCTCTGGCAAAGCTTACCCTTAATGATGCTTCATTATTTTACGAACCCGAAGTATCGGATGCGTTAGGGTTTGGTTTTCGCTGTGGCTTTTTAGGTATGCTCCATATGGAAATTATTCAGGAGCGTTTGGAAAGAGAATACGATCTCGATTTAATTACAACTGCTCCTACGGTAATTTATGAAGTGGTGACTAACACTGGAGATGTCATAGAGGTTGATAACCCATCGCGTTTACCTGATGTTGGAAGCATTCAGGAAATGCGCGAACCTATTGTTCGTGCCAATATATTAGTACCCCAGGATTATTTGGGTAGTGTTATTACATTGTGTGTCGAAAAACGTGGTACTCAAATTGATATGCAATTTATGGGTAAGCAGGTAGCACTAACTTATGAGTTGCCGATGAATGAAGTAGTACTGGATTTTTTCGATCGTTTAAAGTCCTGTAGTAAGGGTTTTGCCTCGTTGGATTACCAGTTTGAACGTTTTGAGCCAGCTAAACTGGTCAGGTTAGATGTTTTAATTAATGGTGAGCGTGTAGATGCGCTGGCGATTATTGTGCATCGTGACCTTGCTGAGTCACGCGGTCGTTCTTTGGTGGAGGCAATGAAAGAATTGATTCCACGTCAAATGTTTGATGTGGCTATTCAAGCGGCTATAGGTGGTCACATTATTGCCAGACAAACAGTTAAGGCCTTAAGAAAAAATGTAACAGCTAAATGTTATGGTGGAGATGCTACTCGTAAAAAGAAATTGTTAGAGAAGCAAAAAGCTGGTAAGAAACGAATGAAGCAAGTAGGTAGTGTCGAGATACCACAATCAGCTTTTCTTGCGGTGTTAAAAGTTGATAGTTAGTTTTTTATAAGAGAGAAATACAGAGATAATGAATATTAATTTTCCGTTAATTTTAATGGCATTGGTTTTTCTGGGTGCAGCTATCTGGATTGTAGATGCATTGTTTTTAAGTAAATCAAGAGATTCTGAAGAAAAAGAGCCCTGGTTAGTCGATAATGCCAAACAGTTAACACCAGTACTTGCATTTGTATTTATACTCAGATCATTTCTTTTTGAGCCTTTCCAGATTCCATCTGGATCGATGGAAAGAACTTTACTGGTTGGTGATTTTATTCTTGTTAATAAATACACTTATGGTATTCGATTGCCGGTTTTCAGAAATAAAGTAATGTCGATAAGTGAACCTGAGCAGGGTGATGTCATGGTTTTCTTTCCTCCAGATAAAGAGCAATATTATATAAAGCGTGTTGTTGGTGTGCCTGGTGATTTGATCGAATACAATAATAAAGTATTAACCATTAATGGTGTCGAGCAAATTCAAAAAGATTTAAAACCGAGAGAAAAGCATTCTCTACTTCGCCAAAAAGTTGAAATGTTAGGAGATAGAGAACATCAGATCCAGCAACGAATCGATGCGCCGGCAAAATCATTCAGAATCAGAGTACCTGAAGGGCATTACTTTATGATGGGAGATAATCGAGACAATAGCCTGGATAGTCGATTCTTTGGGCCTGTACCAGAATCCAGGATTGTTGGAAAAGCGGTAGCCATTTGGATGCATAAAGATCCTGGTTTTAATATGCCAACGTTTTCCCGGGTAGGTTCCATTCAGTAACAGTGTTAAATTGCAATGCAATATAAGCGAGGGTGATGATGAAAACCGAGACTAATAGTTTATCAATAAAACGCCAACAAGGGCTTTCCGCGCTATCTTTAATAGTTTATATATGTCTGTTCGTGTTTGTTACTACATGTGTTATAAAGATTTTACCTGTTTATATAGAAAATAGAACCTTTCGCTCTATTTTAAAAGACCTTTCTGTACAGTTCGAAAAAGAAAGAGCAAATAAAGTATTGATTGAACAGAAAATTAGAAAGCGTCTTAAAGTGGATATGGTCGAAGGAGTTGACCCTAAGGATGTTGTTGTCAGTAAAGAAGATAGAAAATATGTGATCACTGCTGATTATGAAAATCGAATACCACTCTTTGGTAATATCGATGTGGTTATAAAATTTAATGATATACGTGAAGAAATCCCTGCCCAATAGTTGAAGCGTGATCAATAATCTATTTCAGGATTTACAAAAGACTATCGGTTATGAGTTTAAAGATCATAGCCTGTTGCAACTGGCGTTAAAACATAAAAGTAGCGGAAAACCGAATAATGAACGCCTTGAGTTTTTAGGTGATGCAATATTAGGTACTGTGATTGCAGATTTGCTCTATAACAAATATCTCGATATTCCAGAAGGGCAGTTAACAACAGCAAGAGCCAGTTTGGTTAATGGTGGTGTGTTATCGACTATTGCAAATCGTTTGCAACTAGAAGAGTTACTTCAATTGGGAAAAGGAGAACGACAGTCAGGAAATATTAAACCATCAATTTTGGAAGATGCATTTGAGGCTTTGATTGGTGCGATTTACCTCGATAGTAATTTTGAAACAACACAAACAACCCTATTAAATTTGTTAGATATTGAGCTTCAGCAACTGGATCTTTCATCAAAGAATTTTGACGAAAAGAAGGATGCAAAGACACGTCTTCAGGAGTTTGTTCAGACAGAGAAATCGACTCTACCAGCGTATACAGTAAAAACAACCGAGGGACCACCACACGCTACGGTATTTACTGTAACCTGTAAAATTGCTTTAATCGATTTCGTTTCTGAAGGCATGGCTGGTAGTCGCCGTAAAGCCGAGCAACAGGCAGCTGAAAAAATGCTTGAACATTTATCTCAACATTACAGGAGAAACTAATTTTACATGGAAGCACTTTTATGATAATGAAGAATCACTGTGGCTATGTTGCATTGTTAGGAAGACCTAATGTTGGTAAGTCTACGTTACTCAATAATATTCTGGGACAAAAGGTCAGTATCACGTCAAGAAAACCACAAACGACGCGTCACCGTATTTTAGGTATAGATACAGACCAGAATTTTCAAAGAATTTTTGTGGATACGCCTGGTATTCAGTCTACCTATGATAGTGCGATACACCGTCATATGAATCGTGCTGCAAAAAGTACAGTAAAAGAAGTCGATGTAATTGTTTTTATTGTCGATAGACTCAATTGGACAGATGAAGAAGAAAAGATTGTTAAAGAACTTTTTTCATATTCTTGCCCGGTTATACTGGCAATTAATAAGACTGACTTGATTGAAGATAAAAACAAGCTTTTACCTCATATAGACCAGTTATCTGAAGTTTATAACTGGGCAGATGTGGTGCCAATTTCGGCACAAAAAAAACAAAACCTTGATTTACTCTGTGAAGCTATTAATGGTTATTTACCTGAGCGAGAGCATGATTTTGATGCTGATAGTATTACGGATAAAAGTGTACGATTTATTTCTTCCGAGCTGATTCGCGAAAAAATTATGCGCCAATTGGGTGATGAGCTTCCACATAAAACAGCAATAGAAATAGAGCGTTTTGAGGAAGAGCCGAATATTGTCTATATAGATGCAATTATCTGGGTAGAAAGAGAAGGGCAAAAGAAGATATTGATTGGAACAAAAGGGGAGCGAATAAAGTCAATTGGTATTCAGGCTCGTCATGATATTGAAGGTTTGGTCGATAAAAAAGTGATGTTAAATCTTTGGGTAAAAATTAAAAGTAGCTGGTCAGATGATGAAAGAATGTTGAAGAATTTAGGTTTTACCGATTAATCCGTATCGAATTGACTATGGCATATCACGAAACGTGCAAAGGCTTTATTCTACATGCCCGAAACTATCGGGAAACCAGTAGCCTGGTTGATATTTTCAGTTGTGAATACGGTTGTTTTAGAGCGGTATTAAAAGGTGTGAGAGGCAAAACAAAACTATCTGGTGAGTTGCGTGCGATAAGTCGGCCTTTTACGGAACTTCTGATAGAGCGATCAGGAAAAACAGAATTAAAAAGTATTCGCCAGATTGAACCACTTGGATCACCTGTTAGTTTGCAAAAAAAAGCGCTATATGCGGGTATGTATATTAACGAATTGGTAGTGCGATTATCATCTTATGATCTGACATCTTATTATTTCTATGAATGCTATAAAAGTACGTTAGAGTTGCTATCAAAAAAAGATTTTGAGCGAGTGAATCAAGCTGAAGATCAGGTATACCTCGAGAAAGTACTCAGGGATTTCGAACGAAATTTATTAAACACTGTAGGTTTTTCGATAGATATGGAAAGTGAAGCTTCAAAGCATTCATCGATTAAGAGTGAAGATTATTATGCCTTTGTGCCCGGGTTGGGTTTTATAGAGACGTTGTCGGAACAAACGAATGCCGGGAATAACAGATCAAATAATAGGAATTTACAGAGAATCAAAGGAAGTACAGTAATACAAATAGCGAATGGAAATTATGAGAATCAAGAGGTTCGTCTCTATGCCAAGCAGATTTTTCGTTTGGCATTGAGCCAACATTTGGGTGACAAACCACTGCTTACACGAAGTTTGTTTCGGCGAAGCCGGGCATAGCCGTTTATAGATATTGTTAGCGTATTAATCGTGATATTATTTGGTACAGATGTTGAATAGCATGATTATTTTAAAGTTATTGAATTAAGATTATTGAGAACGATCCGTGTTGTTTCCAACCCTAGAAGATTATGTCGGCAATACACCTCTGGTAAGATTACAGAGACTATCTGAAGGCAAAAACAATCAGATTTTACTGAAACTTGAAGGTAATAACCCCGCAGGTTCAGTAAAAGACCGGCCTGCGATGAATATGATCCTCGAAGCTGAACAGCGCGGGCAGATTCAAGCGGGTGATACTTTGATAGAAGCGACCAGTGGCAATACTGGTATTGCATTGGCAATGGCTGCTGCGATAAAAGGCTATCATATGATTTTGATTATGCCAGAACATATGAGCCAAGAGCGTAAACTATCAATGGCAGCTTATGGTGCAGAGTTAATAGAAGTCAGCTCGGAAAAAGGAATGGAGGGAGCGCGAGACCTCGCGTTGCAGATGCAGCAAGAAGGAAAAGGGTTAGTGTTAGATCAATTTGGAAATGGCGATAACCCTTTAGCGCATTATAATGGTACAGGACCAGAAATCTGGCAACAAACTCAAGGGCAGGTTACTCATTTTATCAGCTCAATGGGGACGACAGGGACAATCATGGGTGTCTCCCGTTATTTGAAAGAACAAAACCCTGAAATACAAATAGTCGGTCTGCAACCACAGGAGGGAGCGAGTATTCCAGGCATTCGTCGTTGGCCAGAAGCTTATCTCCCGAAAATTTTTGATGCCTCACGTGTTGATAGAGTTATGGATATAGGGCAAGAAGAGGCAGAAACAACTATGCGGGCATTGGCACAAAAGGAAGGAATTTTTTCGGGTGTTTCATCGGGAGGTGCTGTATTTGCTGCACTTGAATTGGCCAAGGAGCTTGAAAATGCAGTGATCGTCGCCATAATCTGTGACAGAGGTGATCGCTATCTTTCAACAGGTGTTTTTGGTTAAAGATGCTCATGCAAATGAAACATCGGCTTTAAAAAAATATGGTTCAAGTAAGAAAGTCTTATCCACAAAATTCAGAAGGTACTCTGGATGTTAATAGCTGGCTAGAACAATTGGCCGGTTTCGATGACCCTGGCGATAAGCAGCGGTTACAAATAGCAGCAGATGCTGCTGCCAAGGCCCAAAAAACTGATGAGTCCGCGTCAAAAGGAGAGCGGATTGGTTGTTTCGTCAGTGGTCTTGAAATGGTTTCCATACTTAATGAGTTGCACCTGGACGAAGAATCAATCATTGCTGCGATGATTTATCGCGCTGTGCGTGAAGAGCGTATTGATTTAAATTGGGTAAAAAAGGAATTGGGCGAGAATGTCGCACAACTTATTACCGGTGTGCTGAGGATGGCAGCAATATCAAAACTCAATTCGGATTCCTATGACGTATTGGGCCAGAATCAGGATCAGATTGAAAATGTTCGAAAGATGCTGGTTGCAATGGTGGACGATGTTCGGGTTGGTTTAATAAAACTGGCAGAAAGAACGCAGGCAATTCGAGATGCCAAGTATTATCCTGAGGATCGTCAAAGACGTGTAGCGAGAGAAGTTTTTGATATTTACGCTCCATTGGCCCATCGCTTGGGAATAGGGCAAATAAAGTGGGAGCTGGAAGATTTATCATTTCGCTATTTGCAGCCGGATGAATATCAAAAAATAGCTAATATGTTAGATGGTAGAAGGATAGACAGGCAAAATTTTATTGATACTGTTATTTCCCTGGTACAGGATCAACTGAAACTTGCTCATGTTAATGCTGAAGTTAACGGTCGTGCCAAGCACATTTACAGTATTTGGCGAAAAATGCAAAACAAAGGGGTTTCTTTTGAGCAACTCTATGATATTAGAGCAATAAGAATCATTGTAGATAAGGTATCAGAATGTTATTCGAGTCTTGGTATTGTACACACGCTCTGGAGGAATATACCCAAAGAGTTTGATGATTACATTGCCAATCCAAAACCTAACGGTTATCGATCATTGCATACAGCAGTTATTGGCCCCGATTCAAAAGTATTCGAAGTACAGATTCGAACTCGCGCTATGCATGAAGAAGCAGAGCTGGGAGTATGCGCGCACTGGCTTTATAAAGGCACAGATCTGGATGTTAAATCCCAGGGTTATGAGCAGAAAATAGAATGGTTGCGTCATGTATTGGAATGGTATGAAGAATCAGGAGGAAGTGGAGACTTTAAGGATCTTGCTGGTGAGCTTAGTTCAGATTTTAATGCTGACCGAATTTATGTTTTTACTCCAAAGGGGCATGTAATTGATGTACCTTCACAAGCTACGCCCGTCGACTTTGCTTACCATATTCATACAGAGGTGGGGCACAAATGTCGAGGTGCGAAAGTCGATGGAAGAATCGTTCCACTCAATACACAACTTAAAAATGGTCAGCAGGTAGAAGTTCTGACGGGTTCGGATGCTCACCCTAACCGCGACTGGTTAAGAAGAAGTCTGGGATATATCCATTCCGGTAAAGCAAGAAATAAAGTAAGAGCCTGGTTTAAAAAACAAGCGGCAAATGCTAATGTTTCGGAAGGAAGAATCTTGCTGGAGCGGGAATTAAAACGTCTTGCACTGACCAGTGTGGATTATAAATTGTTAGCTAATGAAATGAACTTTAAAGCGGTTGATGATTTATATTTTAGTATTGGCTCGGGTGATATATCTCCTGGGCGAGTATTAAAAGTTGCCGAGCGCCTGTTTAATAAGGCCGATGACAAGCAACCAGAACTATTTGAGCCATCAATTTTTGCAAAGGATAAAAGATCTTCTTCTAATGCAATCAAAGTATCCGGGGTCGGGAATTTATTAACAACAATGGCGAAATGTTGTAAACCATTGCCTGGGGATCAGATAATGGGTTACGTTAGTGTTGGGCGCGGTGTAACTGTACATCGTCATGATTGTAATGAATTCCTGCAATTAAATGCGCTTCACCCGGAACGTGTTATTGATGTTAGTTGGGGAGAGGAGGATGCGAGTTATCCTGTTGATATCGCGATTGAAGCTTATGACAGAACAGGCTTGTTAGGTGATATAACAGGTCTATTAGCCAATATGCGATTAAATGTGATAGCAGTGAACACACATACAGATAAAGCAACGAATATGGCTCAAATGAAATTAACGATAGAAATATCGGATATAGAACAATTGGTTCGATTACTTGGAAGACTTAATAACTTGCCCAACATAGTGAGCGCCTTACGTTCAACCTGAACGTGTTTTTCACCAAATATAAAAAAAGAGTTGCTTAATGAAGTACAACCTGGATGATTTAACATACCTGATGCAGCGTTTAAGGGACCCTGATAAAGGCTGCCCATGGGATTTACAGCAGACCAGTAAAACCATTATCAATTATTCTATTGAAGAAATATACGAGCTTGCCGATGCAATTGAGCAAGATGATATTGAGGCAACAAGTGATGAATTAGGTGATGTGTTATTTCAGGTCATTTTTTTGGCTCAGCTCGCGAAAGAAGAAAATCATTTTGATATATCTGATGTAATTAACCGCATTTGCCAAAAACTGATTCGTCGTCATCCACATATTTTTATTGATGGTAATTTATATGAATCGTCATCAAACAAAACACCTCAGCTTTCTTCGGAACAGGTGACCTGGAATTGGGAGATAATAAAAAAACAGGAACGACAAAATAAACAGCAAACTGACTTATTCGACGATGTTCCATTGGCGTTGCCCGCGATGTTAAGGGCAATGAAAATACAAAAGCGTGCAGCAGGAATAGGGTTTGATTGGCAAGATCTGGTCGGTCCTTTAAAAAAACTGCATGAAGAAATGAATGAATTGGAACATGCCATTAATAAGCAGGATGAGTTGTTCGATAATTACGATGAAAAGGTTTCAGATAAAACGTTAAACGAAT
The DNA here is from genome assembly GCA_041941365.1 of Cellvibrionales bacterium. GTDB lineage: Bacteria > Pseudomonadota > Gammaproteobacteria > Pseudomonadales > UBA7434 > UBA7434. The sequence continues at coordinate 167,970 of JBGTQK010000001.1, forward strand.
CCGTTAAAACAGAGATTAAAGAAGAGTTAGGCGATCTATTGTTTACAATAGTTAATATATCAAGAAAACTGTCGATAAACCCTGAAGAGGCACTGCGTATGGCAAATAAAAAATTTGTTAAGCGTGTACAACGTATTCAGGGATTTAAGGAGTTTAATCAAAACATTGATGAAGATAAGCTGGATATATTGTGGAAGCGATCCAAAGCAGAGGAAGGGGTTTAAAACTCAAATATCAGGTAATAAGAACAACAAATGGCCTAATCATGGTTGGAATTACTTGTTATCTAGTGCTGTCATGTGTATCTTCGCCTTTTAAGTTAACTCACGCAATAACTAATCGTTAATGAGGAGTAAATATTAAATGCGTATTATTTTATTAGGACCGCCAGGAGCCGGAAAAGGTACTCAGGCGCAATTTATTATGCAGGCATTTGATATACCGCAAATATCAACAGGTGACATGTTACGTGCTGCTGTAAAAGCAGGAACAGAGTTGGGCTTAAAAGTAAAAGAAGTGATGGATAGCGGTGCATTAGTGTCGGATGACATTATCATTGCATTAGTAAAAGAAAGAATTCAGCAAGATGACTGTCAAAACGGTTTTTTATTTGACGGTTTTCCAAGAACTATTCCTCAAGCACAAGCAATGATTGATGCAGGTGTTAATGTTGATAACGTGCTTGAAATTTATGTTGATGACGAAGAAATAGTAAAACGCATGAGTGGCCGAAGGGTTCACGAGGGTTCTGGCAGGGTATATCATGTCATTTATAACCCGCCAAAACAGGAAGGCATTGATGATGAAACTGGTGAGCGTTTAATTCAACGTAAAGACGATAGTGAAGAAACTGTACGTAAACGTCTGGAAATTTATCATCAACAAACAGAAGTACTTGTTGAGTTTTATCAACAATTGAACGAACAGAATGGTTCTCCACCACCACGTTATCATCGTGTAAATGGTGTTGGTGATGTTGATGAAATAAAAAGTAGTGTTCTGACAGCACTAGAAAAAGCTTAAATACTTCGTTTTATAACAATAAAAGTGTTTTTATCGAAGCAAATATCAGCTAATTGATATCTAAATATAAAAAAAGCGCATTTATATTCTTACTTTCTTAAGCAAAGTGCTTTCTTCTGGTTGTTTTTTTTACAACAATGAGTTTTTTTATAGTTAAAGTTAAAAAACATTTTATTATGCTTTTATATGAAGACAATTAAAGCTGATCTAACAATAAAAAAATAAAATGAAGACTCTTTAACAAGAAAATAATAAAGAAATCGATGATTATTTTTAAATAAATCGAACAATTTTGTTGAGTCTAAACTTCTTTAAACAAAAAAATAACCGATAAAAAATCAACGCTTTCTTTTGTTATCAACGCTGTTATTTTTTAAAAAAATAAACTTTTTATAACAATAAAGTTTTTAATTTTTTTTTAAATCTAACGCTCTTATTAAATAAATTAAGAGAAAATCTTATAAAATTTTGTTCTTTTCTTTCAAAAATGATAAAAAATTTTAATTTTTCACAAAAAAAACCTTGCATCTACGTGAATTTAGTTTAGTTTTTATCTAAGATGCGTATGTCATCTGGTAAGTAGTCAATGTGTTTCTTTATTGTTGAGTTAAGTAATACATCAATGCAGAAATTTTATAGCTATCTACCGGCCATGACATGGATCGAATTAATTTATGTTTTACGTCTAGACACAACCAACATGAAATGAGGAGACTCGACATGGCTATGGCAAAGAAAAAGGCTGCTAAAAAGAAGGCAGCCAAAAAGAAGGTAGTAGCTAAAAAGAAAGTTGCCAAGAAAAAGGTAGCTAAAAAGAAAGTTGCCAAGAAAAAGGTAGCTAAGAAGAAAGTTGCCAAGAAAAAGGTAGCTAAGAAGAAAGTTGCCAAGAAAAAGGTAGCTAAGAAGAAAGTTGCCAAGAAAAAGGTAGCTAAAAAGAAAGTTGCCAAGAAAAAGGCTGCAAAAAAGAAGGTTGCCAAGAAAAAGGTAGCTAAAAAGAAGGTTGCCAAGAAAAAGGTAGCCAAGAAAAAAGTAGCTAAAAAGAAAGTTGCCAAGAAAAAGGTAGCAAAAAAAAAAGTAGCTAAAAAGAAAGCAACGAAACGTCCTGGACGTCCTCGTAAAGCTTGATTTAAAGCTATAAAAAAAGCCTCTTTTATAAGAGGCTTTTTTTTGCCTGTTTTGCGGGTTTTTTATTCTGTATTAAAGACTAGCTAGTTTATTTCTTTTTCTGCATACTCTAACTGTTTCATATTATTGATATTATAAAAAGCGTTTTCATTTTCCCATTTAACTGGAATAGCATTCAGTTCTTTAAGCCAGTTCTTTGCAGAAAGTTGTTTATGATTAATCAGCGATCGCGCTTCTTCATACATAAAACATTGTTCAAGTGATTCCAGCGCTACTTTGAAATCAACAAGATGTGTCAGATAGTGAGGAGAGTTCGGGGTTGAAGCATATACAGCAGAAGCCTGTTCTATTTCGATTGTTTTAATCAATTGTTTCACCAGGTCATCTGGTAATATCGGCATATCACAACAGACAGTTAAAACATGAGTGATGTCAAATTTTGTCGCTATGTTATGTGAATCAATAGCTTCTAATGCACTGTAGATACCTGTTAATGGTCCCATGCTTTCTATTGAATCATTAATACAATAAGGTAAATTGTGCTTTAGGTTATTTTGAAGGGCAAAGTTACTATCGATATGCTCAGCATATTTTTTATCTAATATCTCTTTATAGCGTTTTTCGTTCTGATTGCAGCTAATGATAAAACAGTTTACTGATTCCAATAACACATCAATAACGTGTTCTACCATCGGTTTGCCTTTATAGTTCAATAAACCTTTGTCTTCTCCACCAAATCGACTTGATTGTCCTCCCGCTAAAATAATGCAGCATAATGAATCACCGTTTACAGTGACTGAGTTTGAATCCGGATTTGTTTTCTTTAAAGGCATGGCTTGGTATTTGGAGCAAAGGGTAAAGAGCTAATAAAAATAATTAATCACAGCCTGTTTATTTTATTGGATTTTCAAGCAATCAGTAATACTAAATGGCTAACTTTAACAGTCAAAAATTAGTGAATAGACATTTTATAGCTGCTGATTATTTGTGAAGTATGTGTATAAGCAAATGTTATCGCTTAAATGCTAAAATAGTCACTTAATTGATTACAGTAATCATTTCAGTGAGCAAGAATGAATAAGCATATATCCTGGCCTTATAGTCAATCCTTAAGACTTAACGTGTTGCCTGTATCTCTGGTAGTTTGTAATCACACTAGCCTGGAAATAACCATTGAAAGATAAACATCGTTTGCTGAAGCTTCTCTCACTTGATACCAGCGGCTTAAATTGTAGTGTGGCTTTACAAATCGATGGTGAATGCAACATGTTAGTCGATAAAGCCGATTCACATTCACGGGTTATCTTGAAACTTATTCAGCAACTATTACTAGAACAAAATACTCAATTGGATGAACTGGACGCTATTATTGTCAATAAAGGGCCAGGTTCATTTACCGGATTAAGAATCGGTGTTGCTGTTGCTCAATCGTTAAGTTACGCAAAAAAAATTCCTTTATTAGGTGTCTCTTCTCTCGAAGCACTATTGCACAGCTATACTGACGAGCTACCTTCATCTGAAATATTACAAGAAGGACAGTTATTTCTCTCTTGCATAGATGCAAGGATGGAACAAGTGTATGCCTGCTTGTATAAAGTAGAGCAGCAGGGTTTTAAAGCGATCTCTGACGAGTGTGTTATATCGCCAGATCAAATATTGAATGTATTGCCAGAGAGTTTATTAACGGAATCGGTATTGCAAACTGTATTGATTGGCTCCGGAAATCATTATTGGACATCTTTTCCTGAAAAATTAAGAAAAATGTTTAAGCAGGAGCTTCTTGAAAGCTGCACCAGTGCAAAGTCGGTATTATCTGTAGTTTACCAACAAATCCTGTTAGATGGGTTAGAAGGCGTTGTAGAGCGTCTGGAGGTAGAGTTGTTGCAACCAACTTATATTCGAAACAATGTTGCACATCAAAAAACAACTGTTTCCAGTTTAAAAAAATTTTAAGATAGCTATGTGTTTAAATCCATTATGTAAAAATCGTAAATCAGTAAAAAGGTTGAGTTGTTGTGGATAATATACAAGCCTTGATTCTTGCTTTAATTCAAGGAGTCTCTGAATTTTTACCGATCTCCAGTTCAGCTCATCTTATTTTGCCATCAGAAATTCTGGGTTGGCCAGATCAAGGCCTGGCTTTTGATGTGGCTGTTCATGTGGGTTCACTGATAGCTGTTGTTAGTTATTTTCATAAAGATCTATTCAATATGTTAAAGCAGGGCACTGCCAGTGTCTTTAACCCTTCAATGATGACAGCGAATAAGGATGCCAGGTTGGCATGGATGGTTGTGCTAGCGACACTGCCAGCGGTAGTTTTTGGGTTATTAATGAATGATTTTATTGAACAACACCTGCGTTCAATGCAGGTAATCGCAGCAACAACTATCATTTTTGGTTTATTGTTGGGTGTTGCTGAATATAAGAGTAAAAATAGTTCAGCAACGAGAGAATTAACATTGTTAGTTGCAATGATTATAGGGTTTTCTCAGGCTCTGGCGCTTATACCGGGTACTTCTCGTTCGGGTATAACAATAACGATTGCTGTTTTATTAGGCTTATCAAAAGTTGATGCAGCAAGATTTTCTTTTTTATTATCAATTCCAATTATTTTAGCGGCAGGCTTATTTAAGGGCATAGAATTAATCGAATTAAAACCTGTATTCAGTACTCAACAGCTCATTATTGGCGTTGCAGTCAGTGCATTGAGTGCATGGTGTTGCATTGCGTTATTCCTCAAGTTAATTGAGAAAATAGGTTTTATGCCTTTTGTCTGGTATCGATTGGCATTGGGTGGTTTGTTAGTTTATTTATCACTTAACCAGTGAATCAAATAAAGTAAATTCGGTTTATTGTGGTTAGATTAAAAAATACAGTATACTGGTTGTGCGTTAGAAGTTATGAGAGCATTATAAACGGAAACAGTGTTACTTAAAGTAACCGAAATAGATTCTGAAAATAAGCGATGAGTCAATTCTCTACGATAACATTTCGTCCCCCCTCGATAAACTCGTTTTCACAACGAGTGGGTTCAGACAGTACAAGTAAGCCGTTAGATAGTCAGACAGCGGTTAAACGCACAGAAAATATTCAATCATTACCTAAATCTTCCGTTAAAACTGAAAACTTTAGCTATCAGGATACCTATCAAACATTATTAGATTATAAAAAGCCTCAAAATAAAATTAATCAAGTAGACCTGAAGCAGGGTAACGAAAAACAAGGTAACAAAAATCTGGGGAGTGATAAAACAGGGCAAAAGAGTCAGGAAAGTTTTGCTGAATTTACCCGAATGCTATCGTTTGAAGAGTTGCCTATTGTATCAAGACAGGCAATTACAACCTATATGAATGCTTCAATGACGCTTTCTGGTGCAGATGCCAGTTCTTCTGAGTTAATGGGTATTAATACCTATGCATGATTGGCTTCTAACGCAATGATTAAATCCTTCCACAATACCAACCATTAAAGAAAAGAATCTTCTGTGAAAAAAATCAGTACGACAAGTCTTAACCGCTTTAATCAAAATCTTTGCCATTTTCTTGACAGTTCACCTACACCATTTCATGCGGCAAGTAATATAGTCAATGAATTAGTTGAAAACGGGTTTGAATTATTAGACGAGACAGAAACATGGGCCCTCAAATCTGGTCAGGGTTATTGTGTGGTGCGAAATGGTTCTTCTGTTATTGCCTGGCGCCAGGGCAAAACATCGGTTTCAAAACATGGTTGGCGGATATTAGGAGCACATACCGATAGTCCTTGTTTAAAAGTAAAGCCTACACCGGATATTCATCATAAAAACAGTTGGCAATTAGGTGTAGAGGTTTATGGTGGCGCTTTGTTAAATCCCTGGTTTGATCGGGATCTTTCTCTTGCTGGGCGGGTTCACTTTACTGTTAATCGATCAAAGGGAAAGTCCCAGAATAAAAACACTTCCAAAGAAGTGGTTTCAACGTTAATCAATTTAAAATGTCCGATAGCGACAATTCCCAGTTTGGCAATTCATTTGGATAGAGAAGCCAATAAAAACAGAAGCATAAATCCACAACTCCATTTACCCGTTATTCTGGCAGCAAATGATGATGTATCTTCTGAAGCATCTCGCAAAAAACACTATCAGCTTGAGGCGATCATTAATCAACAACTCGCAAAGCAGGGATATAAGGTCGATAAAATACTGGATCATGAATTGTTTTTTTATGATACTCAGCCTTCCGGTATTGTTGGTGTGAATGGTGATTTTCTTGCTTCAGCAAGGCTGGACAACTTATTGTCCTGTTATATTGATATGCAGGCTTTGATTCAGGCAGGAAAGCAAGCTGAATGGGCTTTTCTTGTTTGTAGCGATCATGAAGAAGTGGGCAGCCAATCTGCTGCTGGTGCTGCGGGTCCCTTTTTGCAACAGGTAATGCAACGTATAGAGTCAGATAGCGAGCAGTTTGTACAAGCGGTGGCACACTCAATTTTAATTTCAACCGATAATGCGCATGCATTACATCCAAATTACCGTGACAAAATGGAACCTAATCATGCACCGTTAATTAATGCAGGGCCTGTCGTTAAAATTAATGCTAATCAGCGATATGCATCAAATAGTGAAACCCAGGCTTTATTCAGGTCATTATGTATAGAAGAAGATATTCCGGTACAAAATTTTGTGGTTAGAACAGACATGGGTTGCGGTAGTACCATAGGTCCAATAACTGCAGCAGAACTCGGTATAAAAACACTGGATGTTGGTGTACCAACCTGGGCTATGCATTCAATTCGTGAACAGGCTGGTTCACGTGATGCCTATTATATGTTCTCGGTACTGAAACGCTTTTTACAACGTAAATAAGTTTTTCTATAAAATACAATAAAAAATGAAAGTGCTATTATTGTCTGCCTATGATGCATTAAGTCATCGTTACTGGCACCAGGGACTTGTTAAAGCATTCCCGGAAATTGACTGGAAAGTCCTGACATTGCCTGCGCGTTTTTTTCATTTTCGAGTAAGAACCAATCCGATTAGCTGGTCAGAAAGTGAAACGGCGGTATTAAATGATTGTTACGATTTAATCATTGCCACCAGCATGGTCGATATCGTCAGTTTGCGAGGGTTGTTTCCGAATCTTGCGGTTGTTCCATTGTGGCTGTACTGCCATGAAAATCATTTTGTTTATCCCGAAAATGCAACAGTAGCAAACAGGGAACAACAAACAGCATTAGATCTGCAGTTAGAAGCAAAACTGGTTTTTTTCTATGGTTGTTTGGCAGCAGATAGCATCACCTTTAATTCTAATTACAATATGAAAACGGCTTATGAAGGATTGAGAAAGTTGTTAAAGCAATTCCCGGAAAAGCTTCCTTTGACGATAATTGATAAATTAGAAAAAAAGTCCTCCGTATTACCCGTGCCAATACAGCAGTTAACGTTTGTTAAAAAGCGGGAAAAAGAGGAAGAGGAGAAAGGCGGGAGAGACCTTAAGATCATCTGGAATCATCGTTGGGAATACGATAAAGGGCCTGAATACCTGTTGGCTTTTATAAAAGCATTAGTCGATAAACAAATAAAATGTACGTTAAACATAACAGGGCAGCAATTCAGAGAAAAACCAAAAGCATTCATACAAATAGAAAGTTTTTTGAAAGCAGGCCAAGTAAATGTGAATTTAGGAGAATTTGGCTTTGTAGAAAGTCGGGAAAACTATATAAAATTGTTAGTCAATGCAGATGTTGTAATATCAACAGCATTGCATGACTTTCAAGGTATAGCCATTCAGGAAGCTGTAACACTGGGTTGTATACCATTGTTACCAAAAACTCTGGTTTATCCAGAATTATTTTCAGAAAAGTATTTATACGAGTGGAATGAAGATCCAGAAGCTAACGCTATTGAAATGGTAAAAAAAATTAAAACATGGGGAAATAATGGAATGCCAGAAAGCCCGGATGCAGCAAAGTTTGGTTGGGAATATCTAAAGGGTGAATATGCAGGGCAGATAAATAGAATAAAAAGACTTGTACTTAAACATCAAAACCCCATTTTTTCTGATATATATGCCCCTAATAAAAAATAGTTAATTTTCGATTCGCACATCTGAAAAATTTCTTTTCGATCATCAGGTCTTTCAATGTAATCAATAGCAAGTAAAAATACATCTACCATATTAATGCGACTGATCTTTCTTAACATCTCCTCATCCATACCTGGCAATATGTCTAGCTCAATAAGAGCATCTGCCTGGCTATCAGCAATAGCATTGATGACTTTATTAAGAGATGCCTTAAAAACCTTGGAAGGACCGTTATATTCGCGCACCCCAATAATAATAGCTTCCGGGTTTTCTAACGCAAAATCAAAGAAATGCTGTAGCGTTTTATGAGTAGCTAACCCCCCGGCCTTTACTTTTGCACCAAAAGCAAGTTCGGTTTCTTCTGAGTTTTTAATTTCGAGCAGGGCTTCTTTTCTGACTTTTGATAATGATGAAAGTAACGAATCCCCAAAATATTGAATAACCGTTTGGCCTATATGTTCAATATCAGAGAAGTGACGATAAAAGGTATTGGGATTAAGTTTTGCTTCACGAGCTAGTTCACGCAACTTAAGGTTAGATACACCGCGATATGCAGCACCCAATTTAAGTGCAGCCTTAAGAAGCTGCTTTTTACCTTCAGGAAGTTCAGGTGGAAGATCCATCATTGTTTGGTTTCCAAACATAACAACTAAATAAAAAGTATATCAATATTCTAACTTACTGAATATTTTAAGTTTATTCATAGTTGACATATTTAGGTATACGATCGTATACTAGTATACAGTTGTATACTCTCATTGAAATACTTCAATTCTATAAATTGATAACAACGGAGCACATGAGAATGAATGTTCTAACAAAAAAGATAATTAAGCCAGTTGTATTGTTTCTGGTCTCTTCTGGCTATTTCTCTATCGTATTAGCTGATAATCACTTATGTGGTGATGGGCAGGTGATTGAGGGGGATAGTGGTGACAACATTATCAGGGTTCGTCCTCAAGGTTTGGTCGAGGTCGATTATTCAGCCTTGCAGTGGGCAGTTGATAATGTTTCTTCAGGAGGAACGGTAGAGTTATGTGAAGGTACATTTAATCTTGGGTTGGGATATGAAAAAAGATCGATAACGGTCAGTAAAGGTATTCACATCGAAGGAAAAAAAATAGCAGATGAATGGAAAACCGTTATAAAAGGTGGTGGCAGCTTACATGGCATTATTCCAGATCCAGAAATTGGACCTATCTTAATTGCAAGCGAGTCAGATTTTAATCCGGTTAGCATCAAAAATGTCTGGATGAGGGATTGGACATCAGAAGCAGTTTACATTACTGGCTGTAATGGTTTTAGTTTGGAAGACTCGAAACTTTCTCACCCAATAACCGGGTTGCCTTTGCTAACAACTTATTTTATTCATGCAGTTTTTTCTTTGAATAGTACATCGCGTGGCGAATTTATTTTACGAAACAATCATGTGGATCTAACATGGTTAAGTGGCACGAAACCTCACGATACACAATTCACTGGTATTTATGGTCCGCCAGGCCCAGCTTATACAAAAATAGACATCTCTAATAATACCATTATCACAAATGATGAAGCGATCGAATTGATTGCTAACGATGCAGGTGAGCCTTCACAAATATTTATCGAAAATAATGATATCAGTGTTGATTTTGATGTCGACGGTATTTGGCCTAATCACTATGCACTTTTGTTTGCAAGTAATAAAAATGTTGATTTCGTTATGATACGAAATAATCGTATAAATATGAAAAACAGCATGAACCTGAGTGTACCTGTTCTTGATGCAATGGGTGCAATCCATTTTACAGGAGATAATTTTTATCTGGCAGATAACGAAGTGCACTTTAATGATTTTGATGGAACCGGAATCAGAATTGGAAATCTGGGCAACTTAGGCATCATAGATCTAGGTACGTCGATGAACAATTCTTTGATAGAAAATAATATATTTACGGGTAGCCTAACTGGCCCCGCCATTGAATTTACCAGCTATTGGTTGAATAGCTCTCAAAACAATATTTTTCGTCTAGGCTCATCTTTTGCAGAGCTTGACACTGATACCACTATCCAAAATATATCTACTCGTGCCTGTAATAACACTTTTGAGGGTGATACAGGTCGGGTTGTTGGAAATATTAATAGACGTTGCCCCCGCTTCTGGTGGCGATAAAACTAAGTAAATGAAGGAGATACAAAATGTTATTTAAATATAAAATTATCAGTAAACCATTATTAGTATTAGCCCTTTCTTTAACTTCTTATTCCAGTTACGCAGATCAGTCTCATTGTGGAAGCGGCCCTTATATAGAAGGTGGAAGAGGCGATAATCATATTCAAATCAGACCTTCAGGAAATCGTTATTTTGATTCGATGAATCTTAAATGGGCAATCAATAATGTGTCTGAAAACGGTTCAATTAAATTATGCGAGGGTACATTTGATTTAGTTGCACACCGATTCAGAAAAAAAACATCTTTTAAAATCAGAAAAAATATAGCTATTCAAGGTGTAAGAGATAACGACACTTTAAAAACAGCCATTAAAACCAGCAGCCTTCCAGAAGCGACACTAAATAGTAATTCAGTTGGACCTTTTAGTGCTGATAAAAATAATGAAGTAGATTTTTCTTCTTTAATTATTAAAAACGATATTTCTCAATTGGACATTGATAATGCTTCTATTGTGAATGGCATCTTGTCGTATAACATTTTAGAAAGTGATTCAGGTGTCGCTGATACTTGCCCATACTCGGAAGAAATAGAAATGTTCAAGGCGTTATCACCAGCTGAAGTTTTGGCAGTATTTAAAACACTGGATGCACCTTTTTATGAAGAGTTAAATGGAGAATATGCATCTACCAATTTGGATCACGGTAGTATTCTGCAAAATACGATTAGCTATGTCTCTCTAAATAACCCTTTGCTTGGACAATGGTTAGGTAAGGCCTTTAAACCCTTTGTATACAGTTACAACATGTTTGAACATGCAATTCAGGGAGATAAAAGATTATTTCCTATGCAAACTGAAATGGCTAATTCTATCTATGATGGAAAACCAGTGTATCGCCTGAATTATGGATACTACGACACTTTGTTGGCAAAGCTCAATATGGTAGATGAGGTTAGAAAAATTGATGATGGATTTTATCTTGGTATAGGTACGACAGATACTGCGATATCAGATGGAACTGAACCTCTACCATTTTTATTATGTGGTCCTATAGGAGAATGGGTAGGAACTGATAAGGAGCCAAAACTTGCTGAAGAAACAAGCTTTGTTGATATCCTGGATTTTATACTCATTAACCCATAACGCTTCCCAACTGGGCCTGTAGTATTGGGCCCTTTTTTTAGATCATCTAATCACTTACAGTTAAGGGTAGTAAGTATTGAAAACAAGAGCTAAAGTTTTGAATAAACCTTGCTCCATAAAAAAGTAATGTGTCCGAAAATATCATGTTAAATTTTGTGGGCAAGGGTTATATAAACATAAAACTAATTATGAAATCTGGTGCAAATCAATTTTATTAATACTAATTTTTAGGAGGATTTTTTATGATAAATACAACATTTAAATATACTGTACTTGGTCTTTGTTTTATTTTTCTTAACTTAACAAGCCAGGTAAATGCATGGTGGTGGATTTCTCCACCAGCCCCGGAATTACCTGCATATAAAGACAAATATGCAGACCATTTTTTGGTAGGATCGCATATGGATTTTTCAGAGTTCTATGATGCAAGGGCAAAAGAGTGGTATACAACACATAGCTCTATAGTGACAGCAAATCCATTCTACTGGAGCGCGATACAAAACCCTAACGGTAGTTATAACTGGTCTTTTGCAGATGATTTAATGACTTGGGTAGCAACGCAAGAGGTTGAAGTGCGTGGTCATCCGCTGCTGTTTGGTTCGGTTGACCCTGATTGGGTTTTTCAGGAAAACGGCAATCCCATTTCTCGAGAAGCGTTAATTGAGCGCATGAGAAACCACATACAGACTATTATGACTCGTTATAAAGGAGAAATTCAGTATTGGGATGTAGTGAATGAGCCAACGGGAGATCCATTTTTTTCTCTGGGGATGGAAGCCAGTGCAATAACAGATGTATATAAAAAAGTACCTTGGTACAACATTATAGGAGAAGAGTATGTTGAACTTGCGCTTCGATTTGCACATGAGGCTGACCCGGATGCAAAATTATTTGTGAATGAAAACAATCTTATTGGTCCAATAAGCCTGACAAAGAAACAAAATTTTATCAGTATTATAAAAAACCTGCTTGAAAAAGGGGCGCCAATTCATGGTGTGGGTATTCAAGGGCATTTTTCAGCAGATTATCCACCTGTGGGTGTAGGGCTGGTTTGCGATACGATTAAAACATTTACTAACATGGGGCTTGAGGTGCACATTACTGAATTGGATATGTCAATTTATAGTATATCGCAATGGGTAGTACCAGAGTTAATACCTTCACGTAATCAATTTGGGTTATTGTCTGAATCAAGACAACGTGCTCGCTATACGAATTTGTTTAGAGAATTAAGGTCCTGTAGCGATCATATTGGTGCAGTGTTGACTTGGGGTATTCTTGATGAAAATTCCTGGTTAAGATTTGAGCCAAAAGAGAGAAATGATTGGCCATTGTTATTCCATAAAAATTATGAGCCTAAGCAAGTATTCAGGGATATCATGAACTTTTAAATTTTTTAGTGCTTAAATGTTTAATAGAGTAAATAACTATAGCTTTTTAATTAACGAAATCTTTACCAGCTATCTATCAATTTATCTAACGAACTTTTAAGTAATACTCCTCTAAGGCTGCCTTTACGATCACTAACGTAAAGGCCGTCTATTTCTTCATTTTTAAGTTGTTCTCTCGCCTCAGTAACTGTCGCAGATACATCTATATTCTGAAGTTTCAGGAAAGGTAGTTCCATTTCTTTAAAACTGTCCATGAGTTGTTCGGTTGTAGTGGCTAGTGGTACTTCATGATTTTTGGTTTTTTCATAGTACTGTAAAAAGCTCTTACGTGAGATGAGAAAATGTTGATCTTCATTAATTTCGAGTACGATACGTCTGGGTTCATTTTCTGCGACCAGATGAAGCTGTCCGGTAAATATGTTTGTAGTGAGATATTCAATATTAATATCGGTCACCGCACTTAAGCTAATGCGATTTAACGCCTGTTCTACGGGGTGAGTTTGTAGATTGATGCCTTGTTTCAATAATACTGTTTCAACTGCCGAGCGTTGTCCGAATATCTGACTGGTAAACAATGTAGCAATAACAATAACAGTAATACCTGGTAGCATTGCTTCTGGAGTGTGTGCCAGTTCCAGAATTGCAATAAGTGCTGCCAGTGGTGCATTGAGTAATGCACCCATAACACCTCCCATGCCTAGTAATGCATAAAAACCGGCATGTGAAGCAATGGATGGTTGAAAGTGTCCAACTAAAATTCCAACAGCTGCGCCGAGACTGGCTCCAATAAATAAACTGGGGCCAATAATACCCACAGGAAAACCGACACCATTGGCAATTGCGGTAGCCAGAGTTTTTGCAATTAGCAACCCGATCAGCCACTGCCATTCAGGTTGGCTAACCAGGACTTCATTGACTGTGTCGTAGCCTATGCCCATAATGCTGGGCAAATAATAAGCCAGACAGCCTGTGACTAAACCGGAAAAAGCAAAGCGAATAAGAATAGGTAGTTTATTGAGCTTCTGTGTCAACACCTGTATGCGCATAAACATAACAGCCATCACACCGGAAGCTATTCCTAATATTAGTAAGTAAGGAAATTCTTTCATTGAATTCATTGACATTTCTGGTACATGAAAAACAATATTATTGCCCAGTATGATTTGCATAACTGTCGTAGCTGAAACCGCTGAAAGAATGACGGGAATAAAACCGATTAATGTGTATTCCATCATGACCACTTCCATCGCAAAGATAACACCTGCGATGGGAGTATTGAAGGAGGCGCCTATTGCTGCCGCCGTGCCGCAAGCAGTTAATATGCGCATGCTGTTGCGTGGTAAGTAAAGCCGACGTGCGAGAAAACTGTTACTTGCTGCGCCCAAATGCACAGCGGGTCCTTCCTGCCCACCTGAAGAACCGGAAGATAAAGCAAATATGCCACCAAAAAACTGGACAATACCATTAACAAAAGGCATGCGACCATTGCGTTCATGGGTTCTTACTACAACATGGCTTAGCCCCGTATGTCGCATGTTAGAGGGAAGTACTTGAAAGCATAAGCCAAGAATAATTGCAGCTCCCAATGGAAAGAAGAAGCGCATTTCTGGTGGTAAGGCCTCGAACGATTCAGGTGTAAGAGGGGTAAGACTTTGAGTACCAAGATGTAATGCAAGCAATGAAAGTGCTTCAATGCCATAACGAAACAGGCAGATAATTAATCCTGTTAGAATGCCTGCAATCACTCCCAAAAAGGAAAGGGGGAGCACAGCATCATGCCGCCCCAGATTGTAACGAAAGCTTTCCAGAGGATGAAATTGCTGAAAGAGTTTATTGGCTTTACGTGGCAAATTGGTTCCAACGTTTATGCGCTGCTGCGGTTTATTTACCTTTTATGTATACACTTTACTATTCAACGTTGTGATAGATGTTTTGCACATCATCACAGTCGTTTAGCATATCCATGAATTTTTCAAAAGTTGCCTGGTCATCATCACTGATGGTTGTCGTTGATTGAGGAAGAAATTGAATTTCTTCAACTTCAAATTCGATGTTTTCAATTGCTTCGGTTAAAGCCTGTTTGGCTTTAAAGTAATCTGTATGTGGTGCAAAAACAGAGATTTTTCCTTCTTCGCATTCTATATCACTTACATCGACATCAGCCATCATTAATGCTTCTAGTGCTGTTTCTTCATCATCGCCAGCAAATACAAAGATAGCTGCATGATCGAACATATGCATTACGGTACCTTGTGTACCAATTTTGCAATCATTTTTAGTAAAGCAGATCCTCACATCATTAAATGTACGCGTCGGGTTATCGGTAAGGCAGTCGATTATTACCATACAACCACCGGGCCCATAACCCTCATAACGTGCTGGTTGAAAATCTTCACCGGCTCCACCTTTTGCTTTATCAAGTGCTTTGTCAATAACATGGCCAGGAACCTGGTCTCTTTTTGCACGATCTATCAGGCCACGAAGTGCTAGATTGCCATCCGGTTCAACGCCACCTTGTTTGGCGACAACATATATTTCACGGCTGTATTTACTATAGAGTTTGGCGTTGGCATTAGATGTTTTTGCCATTGACTCTTTACGGTTTTGAAAGGCTCTACCCATAATTTGTAATACCTAGAATATCAATCAATTAGTTGCTTTATGAAAATGTTACGGCAGGTTTTAAATGGGTTCAATTATAGGACATAATCGGTTGTTTCGAGAAGGCTGTCTGCCTGTTACAAGCTATTACATATTCCTGCAATTTGCCCGGCGATTGTGCTTGCAAAAATGCTATAAAATAGCCTGTCTTCTTGATCAGGTACGCTTAATAGCGTGTGGGCAATAACGGGAGCATCTGACGATGACTGAAGCAAATTCACTCAATGAATCAACACATTCTCGCCGCTTTCCGGTGTGGTTAATTGTACTGCTAACAATACTAGTAACAGCGCTGGTCACGGTAGGTGTAATACGTTATTACTTTTGGCCAAAACCTTTTGAACAAGTTGAATTAAGTGCGAAAGAACAAAAAAAGCTGGACCAGAAATTGGCAAGACTCATACCCGGTTATGAACCAGATACGGCTTCAGTTCAAGGTCAGCAAGATGCTAACACAAGCCTTGAGCCCGAAAAATACAATGAAGAGGGCGCATCACGAGAAGTTAAATTTTCCGAAAAAGAGATTAATGCGCTGATTGCAAAAAATACTGATCTTGGAGACAAACTTGCAGTAGATTTGTCTAACGATCTGGTAAGCGCGCGTTTATTATTTGACGCTGATCCGGATATGCCGTTTATTGGAGGGAAAACCATTCGAGTAGCCACAGGGATGACGTTGTCTTATGAAAATAACAAACCAGTAGCAATTATAAGAGGGGTCAAGATTATGGGCGTGCCTGTGCCCAGTGCATGGTTAGGAGGATTAAAAAACGTTGATCTGATATCGCAATTTGGAGATGCAGGTGGATTCTGGCAGGCATTTGTCGAGGGTATAGAACATCTACAGGTCCAAGATGGCAAGCTGGCTGTTCAATTGGCTGAATAATAGAAAAAATTAAACTTTAAGAAGTAGTTTGAAAATGCCACAACACGATATTTCAGCTGTTCTCGATTTTCTTCACTGCGAAACGCCTAAGGAATGGTTGGGCTCAGTGCAAGAAAATTTACCAATATTGTTAGTAGATCACGCCAACTGTGAAAAAAAAGCAGCATCTACAGCATTGCATTTATTATACAAATATATTGATAGACCTGATTTGTTAGACAAGCTTTCACGACTTGCACGAGAAGAGCTTCGCCATTTTGAGCAGGTTACAGCAATAATGAAAAAAAGAGATGTGTCTTATATTCATGTAAGTCCATCCCGTTATGCAGGTGGTTTAAGAGAAGAAATAAAAACGCATGAACCCGATAAATTAATTGATACATTAATTATTGGTGCTTATATAGAAGCCCGTTCTTGTGAACGCTTCGCAAAAATGATTCCATTGTTAGATGAAGAGCTTGCAGACTTTTACGCTTCACTTTTAAAATCCGAATCTCGTCATTTTATGGATTATTTAAAACTGGCAGAAAAATACTCGGATCAAAATATAGCAGACAGAGTACAGTTTTTTGGTGAAAGGGAAGCGGGGTTAATACAACAAAAAGATACTGAATTCAGGTTTCATTCGGGGCCAATCGCCTAGTTTTTTTTGTATCTGGTGTCACCTGGGTGATTGCTTTCCAAACGCTATATAAGTAATATCGCTGCGATATTATTAGTTTAATAATCGTACTAATTATTTAACAATCTGTAGTTTTTGCAAGCAGCTTTGATATAACCTATTGATTTTAAAAAAATATTTATATGCTTGCTGTTGTAATAATTTTAATAAAAGAGGCTATTGTATGTTTGTTTTCTCATCTAAAAGTAAAAAATATTGGTTAATTGTATTAGCTGCTTCTTTATTTTCGGCTTCTGCTAATGCTTTTTGGCTTTTCTCATGGTTATTTCCGTCTGATGACGAAGAACCGGTAGAGGAAGAAGCTGTTGAGGTAGTTGATCCAGTTACTTATCCGAATGGATTACGCCCTGCCATTTTTGTTGGAAACAACTGGGATGGCACCATTGATGTGATTGATGGTGACACATATGAAGTGATAGGCCGTGTTAATGGCGTTCCGGATTATGATGAACGTATTGGTGAAATCGAATCTGATATTTTGCGCTATACCGTATTTATTGGCATCCGTTACCTGATTGGTGAAGGTAATGACCAATATGTTGATGACATGTATAGCACGAATGATGGCGAGTTGCTTGTTGTTTCACGCCCCAGCTTTGCCGATGTTGTTGCGCTGGATTTGTCCAACGGTGAAATTGTATGGCGCTTTGAAGTCGATGGCGACCGTTCGGATCATATGGCATTATCGCCCGATGGTTTACAAGTAGCCGTGTCAGCATCAACAGGCAGTGTTGTGCATCTTTTGGATGTTTATACGGGTGAAGAAGTCGGGCGTTTTCCAACAGGAAACTCACCGCACGAAAATATTTATTCTGATGATGGTAAATTTATCTACCATTCAAGTATAGGTTATGTATTTATGCCTTTTGATGGAAAAATATTGCGCGATTCAGTGCGTGGTGAGCGTAAATTCATTGTTTATGATACAGAGCTTGATGAAATCGTTAAAGACATTGATATAAAGGAAAAACTGGAAGAAGCAGGTTACCATCACTTAGCATCGGCTATTCGTCCTATGGCTCATACCAGTGATTATCGTTACTTTTATTTCCAGCTTTCGTTTCTTCACGGTTTTGTTGAATACGATATGGAAACTGACAAAGTAACTCGCTTGGCAGAACTGCCTAACTATGTGCCATGGTTGCCAAAAGTGAAATATGTGAATGACTCTGGGCATCACGGTATTGCGATGAGTGCAGACGATAAATCATTATGTGTAGCAGGAACCATGGATGATTATGCTGCAATAGTCGATCGTGAAACGTTTGACTATACCATTCTTGATGATATTGGTAAGAAAGCATACTGGGCTGTTACTGATCGAAGCGGTGAGAACTGTCTTATTTCCTGGAGTGAAACAGATGAGGTCTCGGTTATTAACTATGAGTCTCGAGAAGAGATAAAGCGTATTCCTGTGGGTAACCACCCACAGCGTATTCGTGAAGGTACCGTAAAAGCTGAGTGGACATCGCTTTTAAACGATTAAGAAAACAGCTTTATTTATTTTAACAAGACTTCCTTTTCTTTATTATGTGCTAACAGCTTAATAATAAAGAAACGGAATTTTCAAAATAGAATATAATAGTTTTTAATGCTATTAATTCCTCCACCATTACAAGCAATTCTTGCGGGTTTTTTGATTTGGGTATTGTCTCAATGGTTGCCGGGCTTGTCATTTTCTTTTCTATTTCAACAGCCACTATCGATTGTTATTGCTGGAATAGGCGGGATAATTGATCTTATTTCTGTTTATGCTTTCTTTCTTGCAAAAACAACAGTGAGTCCTCTTTCTCCTCAAAAAGCTAATACGTTAGTGATTACCGGATTTTATAGGTTTAGTCGTAATCCGATGTATTTCGGCATGTTATTAATCTTAATTGGCTGGATGCTTTGGCTTGGCAACTTTGCCGGGATACTACCAATAATCGCTTTTATTATTTCTATAACTTATTTGCAGATAAAACCTGAAGAAAAAGCACTTCAGGAGAAATTTGGTATGGATTATATTCACTATAAAAAGCAAGTACGTCGCTGGATTTGAATTGTTACATAAAGTTATAAACCGTTAGAATGTAAATATTCAATTTTGAAAGTGTGCGCCAGATTACATTTTTGTTACATTTTTATGAAATATAAACATTGGCTTTCGATATACTATGTATATACTTTATATATCTTCAATAATAATGAGATCTTATTGTGGTTAAAGCAAAAGTACTCAAGCCTGCAAAAGTTGTAGCTGCGAGCAGTAAGCCAAAGAAACAAGGCAAAAAAGCAGTTAAGAAATCAGGTAAGAAGGCATCCAAAAAAGATGCGCAATTGCTGATCCGCATTAACAGTGAAGAGCGTGATGAGTTTATTGAATTATGTGATGAACTTGATACCAGCGCCGCACGAGAGATCCGTCGATTTATCCGTAGCTTTATTAAGGATAATCAGAACGATTGAAGATAAAGGTTGTTGAAGTCTATCGATTGATAGTGCTCAACGTTTTTTCAGTTATCGAATGAGGATAATGTTTATGTCAAAGAAAACATCAAGCAAAACTAACAAGAAAGTCGTTTCTATCAAAAAAGCAATTAAAGCGCGTAAAGCTAAAATTTCTAAGCAAGAAAACAAGTTAAAAGCTTTGAAGAAAAAGTTAAAGAAAGCATCATAACATTTGTCAGTAACCGAAACTTACAGAAACTGTAAAGTTCTCGGCGGCTATTTAACATAGCCAATATAGGCGAATCTCATTGGGTAAGGGCCTTTGCCAAGGCTGTTTAAAAAAACGCTTTGAGACTCGCCTGCAATTTTTTGTGAATTGCCTAATTTATCATTTCTTTTTTCTCAGCAATCTCTTTAAATAGTAGAGCTTGCTTTCTGGTTGTTCCCCAACGGTATTGATTAATTGCACCACATTGGCGTATCACTCTATGGCATGGAATAAGGTAACCAATCGGGTTACTTGCTACCGCAGAACTTACCGCTCTAACAGCTTTATCATTGTCAATTGATTTGGCAAGCTGCCCATAAGAAAGTATGTTACCTTCAGGGATTTTTAATAATGCTTCCCATACTTTTAATTGAAAGGGTGTTCCTTTTAACAGTAAATGTAATTGATCGGGTTTGGTTTTATCTGAATTGAAGATGTTTTTTATTATTGCTTCAATAGCTTTTTGATTCTTTGTTAAGTTGGCTAGTGGCCATTCTTCTTGTGTTTCTTCTACAAGTTCAATTTCTTGGGCTTTATCATCAAAAAAAGCCAGTTTACAAATGCCTCGTTTTGTCTTTCCAATAAAGCAGTAACCAAAAGGCGATTCTCCCCAGCCGTAATCGATATTAATGTCCTTACCCAGAGTTTTATATTCACCAGGAGTTATGCCTTCACAAGTTACCATCAGGTCGTATAAGCGACTTGAGCTGCTTAAACCCAGTTCAAGGGCAGTATCGCTAACACTGTATTGGTGGAGCAGATCCTTAGCAGTATTTTTAATAATGTATTGTTGAAATTTTAATGGTGATATACCTGCCCATTCAGAAAAAACCCGATGAAAGTGATGCTCACTCATAGCCATCGTATTGGCCAGATTTTTGAGCGTCATCATTTCCTGGTTGTTCTTGCTATTTTTTACAATCAGTTCAAGAGCGTCTTTTACCTTGTAGTAGTGTTTGTGTTCTTGTTTAAACATCAGAATCTTATGCCTGCCAGTTTTAACATTGATCGATAAAAATAACCTTTAACGCCTGTTTCATTCCAGGGTGCATAAAGTATATCTTTATGTTCACTTAATTTTGATGAGTGAATTTGATCACCGGTGGTATAAAACTTTCTGAATTTCATAATCAAAGGATGCCATTTATCCGGGTCGATATAATTTTGTTTACCTTCAACCAATAGCTTATCGTCACAGTAGACTTCTTCAACCAAAAGTTCGAATGCCATCATAACAGTTTTTACGCTGGTTTTAGTTTTTCCTATAGGATGGGTATTGACTAATTTAGCATACAGATGAATAGGGCTTTGCTTTATCCTTAAATGTTGTGTTTGAGAACAATTTATAGTTGTGAGGTTGGCAAGGCCCAGTTTATTTTTTTCATAACTGTATCCCATCTGGCGTTTATGTAAGGGGATATTTTTTTTCCCGGTTGTCATTGCGATTTTATCAACAATATCAACCTGGTTTTTAGACATCATATTAATAACGCAATGTTTATTGCGTAATAAGTTATTCGCTGTTTGTGAGCTGGCATCAAGCCCTAACATTAATGATTTACCTAATCCCCATAGTGAAGAGTTAGGTGCAAGATTAATTGAGTCGTCGGAATTTTTACTCGAGATTAAAAATACCGGAGTGCCAAAATAAAAAATATTGGGATTAATCAATTGGTGTTGCATAAAGCCTCCTTATGCACTGTATAAGTTAATAAGTAGCTTAATGGTTTAAAGGCAGACAAATCGACCCGATTCTTGCTATTTTGGCTTGATGCTAGCTGTCAGATATAATGACATGTTTTGGTAAGTTGAACAGGTAATGGGAGATATGAGTTAAACGTTTTTTATTAGAAAAAGCTTGGATAGAAACGCTTTCTCGTGGTTAAAATAAAGTAGCTAAAACCATTAAATGAAAAGATTTGAGGTTGAAAATAATGAAATATTGTAAGTTTTTATTTTTGAAGTGTTTGGTACTTCAATTATTTCTTTTATCAATGTTTACTACTGGCTGCTCTCAAAATATAAATACACAAAAAGCCAATAAAAAAAATGACTCATTAGTGGTCTGTACTATGGATGTAAAACAATGCGCAGATGGAAGTTTTGTTTCTCGTATGCCTCCAGATTGTAAGTTTGCAGCATGCGAAGGAGACCAAACACATTAGATGAAGTAAAAATTTTTTAAAAACGTTAATTTACCCCAAACACTCTGGGAATTTCATAACGATAAAACCCTCTTTCTTCTTCTTTTCTGATTACTTCTGCTTTGGTTTCACTAAAGTACTCTGAACGTAATTTTTTTAGTTGTTTATCTTTGTCAGGTTCATCAGATGCCATTATTTTTGCTTTTTCTTCTGAATAGGAATCGCCCAGTTTCCATTCCATCTCTTTAAGTTGGTCTCTTTTTTCGAGCTTGTCTATTACCTCGTCAGGCAAACCCATTGACTCCCGGACATTACGCAAAGTTGCATGCCGTTCATCACTGGTCATTTTGGCAAGATCTTTTTGTACAGAGTCAGAACTAAAAAACATCATGGTTTTAACTGATGGGTTATCGAGTTCTGAGGCCCTGATTGGATCCAGCCCTCCATTCTGGATTGCATCATTTAGAAATGTCTCCATAACAAATAATTTATCATCGATAGAAATACTTTCAGCTTTCCCTAAAGCATTTAACCTGTCTTTAAAGTGTCTTTCAGGTTCATTCATTAAATACGGTGACCAGATTTCGTGAGCTGAATCCCCTAGTAATTCTTCGCGTTTTTGCCACATTAATTGCTCACGTTCGGCAGGCAATAAACTTGATAGTTCAAACTGGTTTTCGGTATACCACTTCTGGTAGAGGTCGATTTTTTCAACAATATCAAACATTGCACCAGCTTTATCGCCGAACGCCATTTGCAGTACATAGTTAAAGATGTCTCCAGAGCCCTCGCTGTATTCTTCTAACAGATAATCTTTGATATCGAACAGGGTTATCCAGGTAGCAGGGTCGTCGGTTTTATTTGCAAAGCGGGTAGTGATTTCAGAGACCAGGTTATCTATATAGTCTCTGGTTTCTTGGTCAAAGCCATCAATAGGATCTTCTGCCCCTTTAGTTACAGTGTTATTTTTGTCTGTTTGTTCGGTATTTTCTGTTTGTGTTGCTGAATCTATGCTTGATTTATGGAAGTGATTCTTAAAATAAACGATTAAAACGATGAATACAGCGATAACAGGGATGGATTTTAGTAGTACTTTCTTCATATAGCTTTACTTTAAATTATTTTTTATTAAGGACCTTATACGCAAAAGCTCAGGATTTATCCTGAGCTTTCACTTATGGTACTACTAATTACTTGGAATTTAAAGTAATGGTGCCAATCGAGGTGCAATCAAGTTCGCCAATTTACGAGAACCTGAAGCTCTAGGGTGAATACCGTCATTTTTAACATCGCTGTTTCGGATAGATGAAACAGGATCGATAAACTGACAAGGGATTGGTGAGTTAGCACACGCACCACCAATAGTCGTATTACCGTATGCAACAGCTGCTTTCAATCTGCTCAAGTTACCTAAAAAACCAAACTTGGTGTTGTAGTAACCCTGGTAAATGATATTTTGAATACCTGAGTTGGCATTTGCTTCCAAAATATCAGCACCAACTACAGCCAGGTTATCGATGAAGCCACGGCATTTGCTGCTTAAACTTCTTCTAAAGAAAGATGTTTTGCAGTCGTTTGGATCAAATGCAACGATTACTGGTATAAGAATGTCGTTACCACCGCCATCCATTATTAGTGTTTTGACAGCGCCATCACCTAGTGCTCGGTCTAACTGGTCCGGGATATTTCTAGCTAACGAGCCGCCAATTAATTGTGCACCTGATACTGAGTAGTTACGGAATGTTGTGTTGAAGTCAGCTTCAAGAAAGTCCTGAATTTCGCCAGAAAGTGCGAATATTGAGTCGCCGATGATAACGACATCATTAGTATCTGCACTTCTTACTTCAGGCGCACTAATAAGAGAGCCAGCGCCTCCGCAGGCGACTAAACCAGAAAGTACAAGTCCACTCATTGCCAGTTTAGCAGCTGTTTTAGTATGGCTAATTAAAGATTTTAAAAACATGATTGATTCTCCAAATGTAATTATTGCTTGTTGCTTAGATTAGGTTTTGTTTATTAAGTTTTTTATTAAGAAGATTAATATCGTTAGGTTCGTATCACTTTATTATTTATGATTAAAAAAACTAACTATATCTCTCTGTTTGGCGTTAAACGTATTCAATTTTTAAAATTGTTACAATATCGTTAAGCCAGTAACTTATGCTATGAGATGACAACTCTTTGGTCAACGAGAATACTATTAAGCTTTATTCATTAATTGTCCCTTATTAGTTGGCTTTAATCATGCAGATTTTGCTGGTTAGTCTTTTTTATTAATACCTTTTCATCATAAAAGTTTTAGTGGCTGATTTTCTGTTAATATTTTTTGATTAAAGGGTTGCCAGGGTAGAAAGAACAGACATTTCATTAATTCTAATTAACTTATTGCAGCTTATTTTTTTGTTAAAAGGTAAAAAACGTTGAGAGTGTTAGTATATATAATACTTATCTAATTAAAATTTAATAAAACGTTAGATTGGTGTTTTTTTGAGTAAAAGGGTTTTTTGCTGGTTTTAAAAAAAAGGGTTTAATCTGGTCATTTGATGTAGGGTTATTTTCTGACTTAAGCGTCAGTGATAAGGGATTTGTGACTGTTAATGGTGATGCTGCCACTATAAGTATAAATGCTTACGCGCCTTTGCAGATTTGTAACCCCGATTAACACCCCTTAAGGGTTAATTTCACAGAGTAGGAAAAGCTAATCAATTGTTCTGACTTACTATTTATGCGAGTGTAAAATGTTTTATTAAAGTATTTAATTATATAGTTATCGTAAATTATTGTTATAGAAAGACATATTGGGTTATTTTTAATAATAAAGAAGCGAATTGTTAAAATGGTTATGAGTGAAAAACCAGGATTAACAGATTAAATGCAATTTTTATCTGTTTTCTTGATATTGGAAGAATGTTTTTTAGTCTAAAGCACTACTTATAGATAAAATTTTGTTTATTAACACAATATCTTGCAATAAGATTGTCATCTTTCTTATTGCAAGGCATCATATGCTTACTTCTCAAGAGGAATTTACTGGTTAGTTTTTTAGCTCAATTTGAGTGAGTTTTGAGCAATCATTCGATTGTATTTGGTTTTATTGAAATGATTATGGTAAGTGGTGTTAACAGCTGCAAAACCAGAATTTTTTTCTTAAAAAAGTAATGTCTACATATAAAAGAGATCTAAAAAAGAGAAATGCGTTTAAAAAGTATTAAGCTTGCAGGTTTTAAATCCTTTGTTGACCCTACAACTGTTCAGTTCAAAAGTAATATGGCTGCAGTGGTAGGTCCTAATGGTTGTGGTAAATCCAATATTATTGATGCTGTACGTTGGGTGATGGGTGAATCCTCAGCTAAAAACCTGCGCGGAGAGTCGATGTCAGATGTTATTTTTAATGGCTCAACGGCACGTAAACCAGTTGGTCAGGCATCTATTGAATTGGTATTTGAAAATAATGAAGGCAAATTGAAAGGCGAGTACGGTGCTTTTAATGAGATTTCTATCAAGCGAAAAGTGACGCGAGATGGTCAGTCCCAGTATTTTATCAATAACGTTAAATCTCGTCGTCGCGATATAACCGATATCTTTTTAGGTACCGGGCTAGGCCCGAGGAGTTACGCGATCATAGAACAGGGAATGATTTCTCGATTGATAGAATCCAAGCCCGAGGAGCTTCGCGTTTTTGTTGAAGAGGCGGCGGGTATATCAAAATACAAGGAACGTCGTAAAGAAACCGAAACCCGTATTCGACACTCTCGTGAAAACCTTGAACGTTTGACTGACTTAAGAGAAGAGTTAGAAAGACAGCTACAAAAATTGAAGCGACAATCGGCTGCTGCCGAGAAATATAAAGAGTACAAAGCTGAAGAAAGTGAATTAAAAGCGCAAACCCTAGCGCTACATTGGCAGAGCCTTAGAGAAAAGTCCCAGGGCCAGCGCGATAATATTGCTAAATTGGAAATTGATTTTGAGGCCTCCGTTGCAAAGCAGCGTGCGATTGAAGCTGAAATAGAAACACTTCGCGAGGCACAAACCGTATCCAAAGAAGAATTGAATAAAGTCCAGGCAGAGTTTTACGGTCTGGGTGGAGAAATCGGTCAGTTAGAGCAAAAGCTGGATTATTGTGAGCAAAGAGCTAAGGAATTACAGCAGGATTTTGAAGACACGGAGTTGCAAGCAGCCGAAGCAAACCAACATTTAACTGATGATCAAAAAAAGCTGGGTAGCTGGAAAGAGGAGTTAGAAACTATTTTACCTCAGCATGAGGCATTGGCCACTACAGAAGCTGAGTCGAGCCAGGCATTACAAACAGCCGAGCAGAATATGCAAGACTGGCAGCAGCGATGGGATACTTTTAATGAAAAGGCCAATGAGCCTCAAAAGAATGCTGAAATTCAGCGTAATCGCATTGATCAGGTAGAAGAAACTCTGAAGAATCTGGTAAACCGAACGACAGAATTACTGAGGGAAAAAACAGAACTGGACGATCAGGATTTTACCAATCAGCTGGAATCACAGCGTGAACAGCTGGCTGTTTTTTCTGGAGAAGCGACCGAAGTTGCAGAAATGATTGCATCAGCTACAGATTCATTGCAGTTAACTCGGCAGAAACAAAAAGAGGTAGAGCAAGATCTAAATCAACTGCGCAGTGAGCTTCAACAAATGTACGGAAAAGCAGCTTCGTTAGATGCTCTGCAAAAAGCTGCTCAATCTGATACGGGTGATGAAATAAATGAGTTTTTGTCTCGAAATAACCTAAACAATAAGCCGCGTTTGCTCGATCAGATAAAAGTGACATCAGGCTGGGACGTAGCTGTAGAGACAGTGTTAGGTGATAGCTTGCAGGCAGTGATGGCTGATTCACTATCGGGACTTGAGCAAGTTGTGAATAATATCCAGAGCAGTAACCTGTTGCTCATCGAAAATACGGATGTCGTAAAATCCAGCCAACAGGCAACATCGATTACATTACCTCGACTGAGCGATAAAATACAGTTAAAGCATGCTGGAAATTTTTCTTTGTTGGAAAATATTTATGCAGCAGATACGCTGTCTGAGGCGGCATCTCAACGTAGTGACTTGGCTTCTAATGAATCGATAGTAACTAAAGAGGGTATCTGGTTAGGGGTGGATTGGATTAGAGTATATAGAGGCCAGGAAGGAACAGGGGTCATTGATAGGCAAGAGCAAATAGAAACCTTAGCTACTGAGATACAGCAGAAAGAGCAACAAGTCGAACAGTTAGAAACGGTTTTGTTAAATGCAGAATCTGTCGTTGCTGAAGCAGAGCAGTCGAAAGACCAGGCCATGCAGAAAAAGTCTGAAGTAGATAGCCAGTTTGCTTCAATGCAATCTGAAGTAAGAAGTCTTGAAAATACGATAGAACAAGTTAACAAGCGTCAGCGACGTATTCAGGATGAATTGCAGCAATCTGAAAATAATCAGGCAGTTTATAAAGAAACACTTGCAGAAGCACGTGTATTACTGGAAGAAGCGATAGAGTCCATGCATAACGTAGAGGAAGAGCGTGAAAGCATGATGCTACAGCGCGACAAACTACGCGACGTATTAACCATCACACGTGAATCAGCAAAGACAGACAGAGAGGCTTATCAGGCTGTTGCTGTAAGAGCAGAAGGTTTAAAAGCACAAATAGAATCCGTAACTAGCACTGTGTCTCGTTTAGAAAAACAGGTTGAGTTATTGTCAGCGAAAAAAGAAACGTTACAGCAATCTTTACAGGAAAATAACGAGCCTGTTGAGGGTTTAAAAGCAACACTGGTAGAACAGTTAGAGGCGCGAGTTCAGGTTGAAGCATCGCTTACGGCATCAAGAGAAAAAGTAGAAGCCGAAGATCAAAAAATGCGAGCATTTGAGCAACAACGAAGCGAGCAGGAGCAATCTAATCAGGTTGTACGAGGTGCGCTGGAAAAAGCGCGTATCGAAAGCCAGGAAATGCAGGTAAGAACCAAAACAATAGAAGAACAGTTAGAGGAGTCAGGTCATGAGCTTCAGCAAGTCATTGAAAACTTGCCAGAAGAAGCAGAATTACAAGCCTGGCAAACGTCGTTAGACGAACTGGTCAAGCGTATTGAGCGTTTAGGTGCGATTAACCTGGCAGCCATTGAAGAATATCAAACCGAGCTTGAGCGTAAAAAATACCTGGATGCACAAAACGACGAGCTGGAATCAGCATTGGCAACATTGGAAAGTGCAATTCATAAAATTGATAAGGAAACCCGAAACTTGTTCAAAGAAACGTTTGATAAGCTCAATGACAGTTTGCAGGAATTGTTTCCAAAAGTGTTCGGTGGTGGTGCAGCTAACCTGGAAATGACAGGTGATGACTTATTGAGTACAGGGATTACGATAATGGCTAGACCACCTGGTAAAAAGAATAGTACGATTCACTTATTATCAGGTGGTGAGAAAGCATTAACTGCAATAGCGCTTGTATTTTCTATTTTCCAGTTGAATCCTGCACCATTTTGTATGCTGGATGAGGTCGATGCACCACTGGATGACGCCAATACAATGCGTTATGCAAGAATGATTAGTGAAATGTCGAGTAAGGTACAGTTTATCTTTATTACTCACAATAAAATTACCATGGAAATGGCCGATCATTTAATGGGCGTTACCATGCATGAGCCAGGCTGTTCACGCTTGGTGAGTGTCGATATAGATGAAGCAGTGGCTATGGCTACAGCGTGATAAAGGCTATAGCGTGATTAATGGCTAGAGCGTATAAAACTGTAGTAACAAATTCAGCAGCTGCACGAAGTTTGGCTTGTAATATCAACCCCTGGAACGTTTTTGGGATTTGAGGTATATAACATGCAATGGTTTACAGAATTCAGTATGCGCGAATGGCTAATCGTTTGTGGCATTGCTCTCGTGCTGATTGTATTGATTGATGGTTTTCGGAGAATGTACACCGAACGTAAATCCAAAATTAAAATGTCAGCAATGATGGGTGGTGGTTTTCCCGAAGGCGATATTGAAGAGTTTGGAACTGAGCTGCCAAATGGTGGTGGTAGAGTTGTCAGTAGAGAGAATTTACAAAAGCAAGTACCAGATTCCTCAAGAACCTCTCATTCCGGGTTTGCTCGTTCAAGTAGCTCTTCTTTTGAACAAGATCCTTTAAGTGATGGCTTATTAGAACCGTCAGAAGAGTCTGCAACCAATTTTGAGGCATTACTTAGTCCGGAGCTGATTATTTTTCATGTGAAATCCAATGATGAAAAAGGATTTCAGGGGAAAGATTTGCTAGAAGTGTTGCTGGCTTGTGATTTGCGTTATGGTGACAAAGATATATTGCATCGCCATGAAAAAGCCGGTGGAATGGGAAGTTTGCAATTCAGTGTTGCGAATATGGTGGAACCAGGAATTTTTAAACTGGAAGAAATAGCCAGTTTCACGACACCAGGAGTTACTTTTTTCATGATGTTGCCAGGGCCGGATGATCCGGTACAGGCGTTTGAATGTATGATTGAGACAGCAAATTGCCTGGTAAAAAACCTTAATGCAACCCTATATGATGAGTCACATAAAGTAGTCACTCCTTCTTGTATTGCAAACTACAAGAAACGAGTGAACAGAGCAGTTTCCGCGACAGTTTAACGCTTTTATAAGCTGTGCTACATTTACACTGTCATTTCAACATCTAGTGATTTAATCACCATTAGCCTTTTGTTAGGTATGTCAAATAAAACCACTTCGTTGCTTATTAAGCAACTGACTTCCAATAAAAAATCTTTAGATGTGTTTCAGCACGATTTAGAGGTAATGAATCTTCAACAAGTGAAAGATTTGTATCAGTTATTAGTAGAAGAAATAAGTAAACATAATCACCTTTATTACGTGATGGATCAACCTGTTCTGGATGATGCGCAGTATGACCTTCTTTTTAGAGCATTACAGCACGTAGAGCAGAGTTACCCAGATTTCGCATCAGAAAATTCTCCCTCAAAACGGGTGGGAGATGTTGTGCTCGATGCTTTTGAAACTGTAGCGCATAAACTGCCAATGTTGTCATTAGATAATGCGTTTAATGATGACGATATTCAGGCATTCAATAAACGTATTCTGGAACGTTTAAGCTATAACGGGTCGTTAGATTTTGTTTGTGAACCTAAACTGGATGGCGTTGCCTTGAGCTTGCATTATCAGAACGGGGAGTTGGTTCAGGCGGCTACGCGTGGTGATGGTGCTCAAGGAGAAAACGTTACCGAAAATGCTCGTACGATACGTAGTGTCCCACTTTACTTGAGAGAGACAGAGGTATCCAGAGAGGGAAAGCTATCGAGTAAGAAAGCATTTGATAAAACACCTTACTGGGTTGAAGTGCGAGGTGAAGTCGTTATGTATAAAGAAGATTTCGCCCGGTTTAACCAGGCAGCGGAGGCAGCTGAAGAAAAAGTCTTTGTGAATCCCAGAAATGCAGCTTCTGGCAGTTTAAGGCAATTGGATTCGACGATAACTGCAAAACGTCCCTTAACTTTTTTTGCTTATTCTATTGGCTATTACCAACCTGAGCAGAATAGTAATAGCAGAGCTATTGAGTCAGGTATTGAACATGATTTTGTAGAGCACGATACTGTTTTATCAACGTTAAAGCATTGGGGCTTTAAAGTTAATGAGCATATTCAAACGGTAAACAATGTTGAATCATGTCTTGATTATTATAAAAAGATTGCTGGCCTCAGGGCCGCTCTGCATTATGATATTGATGGTATTGTTTTTAAGGTAAACGATCTTGTTTTTCAAAAAAAGTTGGGCTTTGTGTCTCGCGCCCCCAGATGGGCAATTGCTTATAAATTTCCAGCAGAAGAAGCCAAAACAAAATTGTTAGATGTGGAATGGCAGGTGGGACGAACAGGAGCAATTACTCCGGTTGCCAAGTTAGAACCCGTATTTGTTGGTGGTGTGACAATCAGCAATGCAACATTGCATAATATTGACGAAGTTGAGAGGTTGGACGTCAGGGTTGGTGATACAGTTGTTGTTCGCCGGGCAGGTGATGTTATTCCTCAGGTTGTAAGAGCTGATCTAACAGAAAAAAAAGGTAGGCGTGGGAAAAAAATAATGCTTCCACACGAATGCCCGGTTTGTAATTCTGTCGTAGAACGGATTAATGATGAGGCCGTGGCACGTTGTACCAATGGTCTTTCCTGTAAGGCTCAGCTTAAGGAATCTATAAAGCACTATGCTTCACGTAAAGCAATGGATATCGATGGTCTGGGAGATAAAATTATTGAACAGTTGGTTGATGCTGGTTTGGTTGAAAATGTTTCCGATATTTATAAACTCTCAATTGAAGAGTTTAGTAGTCTGGAGCGGCTTGCTGAAAAATCAGCTACGAATCTGGTAAACGCTATAGAAAAATCAAAACAGACAACACTGGCCAGATTTATCTATGCATTGGGAATTCGTGAGGTTGGAGAAGCAACAGCAAGAAATCTGGTGAATTACTTTTCGAGTTATGAAGCAATAAAAAAAACGGATGTTGCTACTTTGTTGCTGGTTGATGATGTAGGGCCGGTGGTTGCCGGTTATATTTCCTCTTTTTTTGAATCAGAAGATAATTGTAATCTGATAGAAGATATTATAGCTTCTGGCGTTATGTGGGATGATGATTTTAAGGTTGAAGACAGTATAAAGCCGTTAGAAGGGGAAACCTGGGTAATTACTGGAAAGTTTAGCGAAATGACAAGAGATGAAGCAAAAGAAAAATTGCAGAACCTTGGAGCAAAAGTGGCAGGCAGTGTGTCGGGTAAAACAGATTGTCTGGTAGCAGGAGAGGCTGCTGGCTCAAAATTGTCAAAAGCTGAATCGTTGGGTGTCAAAGTCATAGATGAAGGTCATTTTGTCAATTTGCTTAAAGAGTATTCATAGCGTATTTTTTAACGAGAATACTTCAGACAAAACAAATATTTGTAAAGTGTTTGTCTTATCATGTTTAATCTTATTGTGAAGCGCTATAATTTGCCAGGTTAGCTTATTTGAATGGGCAAAATCTTATTAGCAACGTGGTTGCCTAAAAGCGGGAGAAAATTTTGTGAGTAAAAATGATAATCGCGCAGAGCGTGTAAGCCCTAAAATAGGCAACGAATCGTTTAATGATATTGCTGGTCTGAGGGCAGAACGTACCGATGCCAACCATAGGCAAACAAAATCACGAGAAAAAACAACGGGCGGAGGATCTGGTTTATTCACAATGATTACATTTGTGATTGCTATTGCCGCTGTTGGAGCGGCCTATTTTCTATGGGAACAGTACCAGCAAAGTTTGTACTTGATAAACGAAGCTGATAAACGAATTGCCAATCTGGAAGCTCAGTTACAAAGTACAGGTGATGAATTAAATCAATCCGATGCAGCAGTGAGAATTCAATTAAAAGAACTGGACTCTGAAGTACGTAAACTTTGGGATGCTCGTAAAAAGAGTAACCAACAGTTGAGTAGTAATTCGACTAACTTAAAAAAAGTTGTTGGTCAGGCAGCCGTACTGGATAAAAACCTTAAGCCTTTGGCTTCACAAGTAACGGCTCTTTCAGCAGAGCTGGATGATATTATCGATACATTCGAACGCCTTGATATTGAAAACCAGACTAAAAAACTGGATGAGGCAAGGAAACGTTTGTCATCTCTTCAGGTTTCTTTTGGCGATATTCAAAAACGGGTAAAAGAAAATGAAGAATGGTTAGAATCTATCAATGCATTTCGCAGGCAGGTGAATGATAGATTGAACAAAATTCAAAATCCTTCAGCCGTACAACCTGTACTACAATAGTACAGTCGTTTGTTATGACGTTTACATTAATGAAATCTATTCCATCGAGACGAAAGCATGACTCCAATTAAACAGCAGGACTTAATACAAAGTGTTGCCGATGCATTACAGTATATATCCTATTATCATCCGCTCGATTTTATCAAGGCAATTCATCAGGCTTATGAGAAAGAAGAATCCAAGGCGGCAAAAGATGCACTTGCGCAGATACTAATAAATTCGCGTATGTGCGCGATGGGAAAACGCCCCATTTGTCAGGATACAGGTATTGTTACTGTAATAATAAAAGTTGGCATGAATGTGCAATGGGTAGATGCCACGATGAGTATCAGTGATATGATAAATGAAGGTGTTAGACAAGCCTACAAACTACCCGATAACATATTGCGTGCATCAATTCTGGCTGACCCTGATGGCAAGCGTCAGAATACAAAAGATAATACTCCGGCGGTAATTCACTACGAAGTCGTGCCAGGCGACACAGTTGATGTGCATGTAGCGGCCAAGGGTGGTGGCTCAGAAGCTAAATCCAAGTTTGCGATGTTAAATCCATCTGACTCAGTTGTTGATTGGGTGTTAGAGCAAGTGCCTAAAATGGGGGCAGGCTGGTGTCCACCTGGTATGTTAGGTATAGGAATCGGTGGCACTGCCGAAAAAGCCATGTTGTTAGCTAAAGAAGTATTAATGGAGCCCATCGACATTCAGGAGTTACAAGCGCGTGGTGCATCAAATCGTGCTGAAGAATTGCGTTTGGAATTATTTGAAAAAGTGAACCAATTAGGCATTGGCGCACAGGGTTTGGGAGGGCTAACAACTGTTGTCGATATAAAAGTTGCTGATTATCCTTCGCATGCAGCAAATAAAGCTGTTGCAATTATTCCCAATTGTGCTGCAACAAGGCATGCACATTTTGTATTAAAAGGTGAGGGCGCTGCTGCATTGACACCGCCAGAATTGTCCGAGTGGCCAGAGATAAGTTGGGAAGTAGGTGATGATGTAAGACGTGTTAATCTGGATACTGTAACAGCTGAGGATGTGACTTTATGGAAACCAGGTGAAACATTATTGCTCTCGGGGAAAATGTTGACAGGTCGCGATGCAGCCCATAAAAAGCTGGTTGATTTAATTGCCAATGAAAAATCTATTCCGGTTGATCTAACAGGGCGTTTTATTTACTACGTAGGCCCCGTCGATCCGGTAAGAGATGAAGTTGTAGGGCCAGCTGGACCAACGACTGCAACTCGAATGGATAAATTTACTCGTACTATACTAGAGCAGACAGGATTGCTCGGCATGATTGGAAAAGCCGAGCGCGGCCCAGCAGCGATAGAGGCCATAAAAGATAATAAATCTGTATACCTGATGGCAGTAGGTGGTGCAGCATATCTGGTTGCTCAAGCTATAAAGAGCGCAAAAGTTGTAGCGTTTGAAGAGCTTGGGATGGAGGCTATTTATGAGTTTGAGCTTAATGAAATGCCGGTAACAGTTGCTGTTGATAGCAACGGTGAATCAGTACACCAGACAGGGCCGGCTATATGGAAAGCTAAAATAGAAGAACAGGCATTAAAGGTCGGTTCTTAATACTAATTTTCGAGTAATCGATATAAAGACAAGTTTTATAATTGCAGTAGCTTGGGAGTAACTTTGTGAGTAGTGAAAATCATAATCATCTACACCATAAGCCAGTGGTTAGGCGACGAACAAAGATTGTGGCTACGTTGGGGCCGGCATCCAGCTCTGCTGAAGTTATTGGTGAAATGATCGATAACGGAGTGAATATTTTTCGCCTGAATTTTTCTCATGGTGATCATGCAGCGCATACGACTAATGTTAAAACAATTAGAGAGTTGGCTGAGGTAAAAAAGCGTCATGTCGGTATTCTAGGCGATCTACAAGGACCCAAGATTCGATTGGGGAATTTACAGGAAGAGAGTAAACCCTTATCGCTTGAGCAAGAGCTTGTTTTAACAACGGATGAAGCGACAGCAGACAGTCGCAATGATCGTATCCATGTCAGCTATGAACCATTACCGGTATCAGTTTCTAACGGTGATACCTTGTTGTTGGATGATGGTCGAATACGTCTGCAAGTAACGAGTGTTGCGGGTAATGATGTGCACTGTAAAGTGATTCAACCAAGTACATTAAGTTCACGAAAAGGCATTAATAAATTGGGTGGTGGTCTGGCAGCGGATGCAATTACTCCAAAAGATATGATCGATTTACAATGTATTATTGATAATGCATTAGAGTATGTTGCCGTTTCATTTCCATGCAAAGGTAGTGATCTGGATCCTGTTAAGGAGGCACTTTATAAGTCGGGTTCATCGGCTAAAATTATCGCTAAAATTGAGCGTGCAGAAATTGTTGCTACAGATGAAGCGCTAAAAGAAATTATTGATGCAGCTGATGGTGTCATGGTGGCTCGTGGTGATTTAGGTGTAGAAATTGGTGATCCACAATTAGTAGGTGTACAAAAGAAAATTATTCACTTTGCCCGTTTGGCTAATAAACCTGTGATAACAGCAACACAGATGATGGAATCCATGATTACTGAACCGGTACCAACTCGGGCCGAGGTATTTGATGTAGCCAATGCTGTTCTTGATGGTACTGATGCAGTCATGCTCTCTGGTGAGACAGCAATGGGTAAATTGCCATCGGCTGTCGTTAGAGCGATGTCAGAAACAGCATTGGGTGCTGAGCAACATCCTTTGGTGAGAAAGTCCGATTATAGAATTTCTCAGACATTCGAAAAGATAGATGAATGTATTGCGATTTCTACTATGTACGCCGCTAATCATATTACTGGGATAGAGGCGATTGTTTGTTTAACAGAGTCGGGCACTTCACCGTTAATCGCTTCTAGAATAAGTTCAAGCTTGCCAATTTATGGTATGTCGAGGCACTTATCGACATGCCGGCGGATGGCACTTTACAGGGGGGTTGTGCCAATACATTTTGACGTAACCAAGGTGGGCGATGACCCCTGGATAGAGGCACTCAAATGTTTAGGAGAGCGAGGAGATTTGGGTCCCGGGCAGCGAGTGGCTGTGACATGTGGCGATTTTGCAGGTCAGGGTGGATCGACAAATACACTCAAAATTCTGGAATACAATCCATAGATTACGAGAAAGACAGTAATCTTGGAAAACAAGCCATAATAATGGTAAAAATATTTTCAAGAGATTGTCATCTATACATATTTTTTTAACAAAACTGTCATACTTGGGCTTTATCTTTCCATCCACATTAATGGTTGTCTTATGCTAGTTGTAACATGGCTTAAAAGCGCCTTTGTGCAACGATAATCCTATGATGGAGGCTTCAAGTGAATCAGTTGGCCACACAAACAGAATTTGTTTCTATGCTTAAAGTTCTTATTGTTGATGATGAACCACCCATTCGTGAAATGGTACGAATGGCGTTGGAGCTTGAAGGGTATCAATGTTATGAGGCAGGTTCAGCAAATGAAGCGCTTCCTATTATTGTTGATGAACGTCCAGATCTTGTGATTCTTGACTGGATGATGCCAGAGGTCAGTGGTCTTGAATTGCTCAGACGTGTGAAGCGTGACGAGCAAATAAATGAAATTCCAGTGATTATGTTAACAGCCAAAACAGATGAACAAAATACGGTTTCTGGCCTCGATGCTGGTGCGGATGACTACATTCACAAACCGTTTAGACCCAGAGAATTAATTTCACGTGTTAGAGCAATCGTTAGGCGTAGCGGTAAACTGACTGATGATCAAATGCTCAGCGTGTCTGGTTTAGCTCTGGATCCAATGGCACACCGTGTCTTTATAGAAGACCGACCAATCTCGATTGGACCTACAGAGTTCAAATTACTTGAGTTTTTCATGAGCCATATCGAGAGAGCATATACGCGAAGCCAGCTACTGGATCATGTTTGGGGTAGTAATGTATATGTCGAAGAAAGGACTGTCGACGTGCATATCAGACGCTTGCGCAAAGCATTAAACCCTGATTTTGCTTCTATCAATTATGGCAATTATATCCAAACGGTAAGAGGGACAGGTTACCGTTTTTCTGACAGATTACTTTAATTTCCCAGATTACTCACTCGACTAATCACATAATACTCTATAGACTAGATTTCTTAAGGAAAGAAGTCGGTTCAAGCGTGTCTTGAGCTTATTCTTTGAATCTAACATATAACAATTCATTAACGTTTAACTTCCGGTTTTAACCTTCACTTGGATTAGATGAATTCTCTTTTTAGGATCACAATCTTACGGCTCACTCTGGTATCTGGAATAGGTTTTCTCATTGGAGACTTATTTGGAAAAGTGGCGTTGGGTGTGTTGGTAGCAGTAATGGGCTATCTGGTGGTTTTCTTGTTGAATTTTAGACGTTTTCAGTCATGGATGGACTCGGGTTTTACATCGGATAGATATAACCCAATGGCAATCAGTTACTGGTCGTCTATAAAACATCAAATTGAAAGGCGCTTTAAGCTTTTTGAAGATGAAAAAATAGCGCTATATCAGGATGTCGAGTTTTTTAGAGATTCATTTCAAGCGTTAGATAGTGCAGTAGTTGTAGTAGATAGCAAGGGTTTAATTACCTGGGCAAATCAGCAATCAATAAAATTGTTGGGTATTGATATACAGAAGGATAAAGACCGAGTATTGCTTAATTTATTAAGAGAGCCAACGTTTAAAAGTTATTTTCAGGAGAAAGATTTTTCTAAACTATTAAAAATTGATTCGCCACTTAGTGCAGATGTTAAGCTCGAAATTCAAATTAGTGAGTTTCGTGAAGGTTCTTCGTTAATTTTTGCCAGAGACATTACTGAGCTCGTGCAGCTTGAAAATGTGAGGCGAGATTTTATCGCTAATGTTTCTCATGAGCTAAGAACACCTCTTACTGTTATCAATGGTTATCTAGAGATGTTTAAAGATATGTTAGGCAGTGCAGAAGATGAAAATGCTGAATCAGTGGAAAAGGCTCAACCGGTGATTCCAGCAAACTTTAACCGAATCTTCGAGCAAATGCTTAGCCAGTCTCAGCGGATGGAAGGGATGGTAAATGACCTGTTATGGCTTTCCAGAATTGAGTCAATGCCGGCCCCTGCTCAGTTGGAAAAAGTTCCGGTAGAAAGTTTAATACGTGGCATTGTGCAGGATGCAGAAATCGCTGCCAAGAATAAGCAGTTCACTTTGGAGTTTGACTTGCCAGAGAATTCAGAGTTTGCTTTGCCTTTATGTATAGCGGGTAGTTATGAAGAGTTAAGAAGCGCATTTAATAATCTGGTTAATAATGCGGTCAAGTATACACAGGAAAATGCCGAGATTCAGATACGTTGCTTTCAGCAAGGTGATACATATCGAGTCGCTGTAAAAGATAATGGAGAAGGCTTTGATCCTGTGCATATACCACGATTAACGGAACGTTTTTATCGTACAGATGAGAGTCGGAATTCAACCACAGGGGGTAGTGGTCTGGGTTTGGCGATTGTAAAGCATGTGCTTCAAAGGCATTCAGCAAATCTGGAGATAGAGACTGCAATAGGTAAAGGAAGCAAATTTACTTGTGTATTTCCGCTTGATAGATTGGTTCAAAAGGAAAATTGACAGGTTATAAGTTTATTCCAAAAAGTTATTAGAAATTTATCTCTTTATACCTTATTGTTTGCGCCCTAAAATAAGGGTGGCTTTCCCCTTTTTTTAAAAACTTTTAAATTCAGGTGCTTGCGAATAGAGTGGCTGAATACTTAATTTAATTGGAAATCGAATCAACGTGGATACTTTAGGTCTCAGTAGCGCAGTTAGTGAAGAACGTTTTGATATAGAAAATATCGAAGCTCTCAATGCGATCAATGCCAGGTTAAAAAATGCATCGCCTGATGAAATAATCCAGTGGGCACTTAGTCTAAATAAAAAGACGATATCTACCACCAGCTTTGGAAAAAATGCTGCGGTGACTTTGCACATGACACAGAAAGTAGCGCCTGATATGCCAATTATATGGGTCGACACTGGCTATAATTTGCGTGATACCTATGTTGTTGCCGAAAAATTAATGAACCAGCTTGACCTAAATATGAAGATTTATTCGCCGCTCATTACCTCAGAACGACGAAATGCAATAATGGGTGGAATTCCAACTATTGAGGATGAAGATCTTCATAAAGAGTTTACCCATCAAGTCAAGCTAGAGCCTTTTGCAAGAGCGATCGATGAATTAAAGCCTGAAGTCTGGATAACGGGTATACGCCGTGAAGAGACTGATCATCGAAAAACACTTGATATTGTTAGTGTGGATGCGCGTGGAATATTGAAGGTAGCCCCCATTTTTTATTGGTCTGATGAGCAGGTGGAGGAGTACATGTCTGAGCATCAGTTAATCACATGTCGTCACTATTTTGATCCCACAAAGGTGCTCGATGGTAGAGAGTGTGGATTGCACACTTCAGCTTGATTATAAGCACTGAACCTGTCGAGAAAGTATACTTTTTCTCTATTTTATATCTAAAGTAAAGTCTTTAAGTATATTGTAATAGCCTGTTTTTAAAAAAGAAAATTCTAAAAGGTATATTCTTCGCTTTATTTCGTTGGCATTAAATGTTGAAGAGATGGTTGTCAGTCATTGATTAAAGTAAAGCCGGGGTATATTAATTGTTAAGGTTTTTGTGTTTGTTTTTTTTCTTTTCATCCGTTTGGATGAAGAGTCAGTTTGTTTATGCAAATCCTCAAAACATTACTTTGCAGTCTGATGAAGCGGGTGACGCTGTCCAGATTGTTTCTCCTGCTGATGTAATGAGAGATGCATGGCAGGTGGGTAAAGATCAGGGTAAGCCAGTAATGCTGGTTTTGGGTTCTGAGGCCTGCGACCGTTGTGCTTTATTAAATCGTTATCTTGATGATAGTGAGATATATGAAAGAGTATCAAATCAATTTGTAATCTTAAGTGTTAATGTTGCAATGGGTAAAGCAACATTAAAAGCAAGACGCCTGTTAGAAGAAAGTTTTCCTGCTATTGTATTGATGGATATTGAGCAAAGTTTTGATGCCTTGGTTGATACGGATCAATTAGTTACATTTTCTCCAGAGCCCCAGATGCCCATATTTACCTGGTTAGAGTATATTCTGGAATATACTCATAGTCCCTCATAGTCCTGTTTGGATAACTTTATTCTTCAACTAACAGTTCCTTAAAGGCAAAAGCGGCATTTGATAAATCCCTTCCATTGTGTTCAATGATGCCCAATGTCCTCTCTATGTAGGTGTCAGGGACATGTATGCGTTCCAGGTTTTCAATCATGGTTTTGGGAAGAATGCTCCAGCCAAGTCCTATAGAAACCATCATTTTAATGGTTTCCAGATAGTTTGTGCTCATGCTTTTATTGAGGGTAAGATTTTGCTTGTTGAAGGTTTCTGCCACCATTCTTCCGGTATAAGTATTTTCGTTTGGAAGAATCGCATTCAGGGATGCAAGAGTATTGAGTGTAACATCGTCTCTAAGGTGAAGTTCATGGTCCTGGCTGCAAACAAAAATTAAAGGGTCTTTCCATAGAGGTGTTGTTTTGATGTCTCTAAGGGATGACGGCGTCAACGTTATAACCCCTAGTTCAATCTGACCATTTATTATCTTGTCGTAAGCTTGTTCAGAATCGATAAATTGTATGTTCAGGTTAACTTGTGGATAGAGTTCGTTAAACCTCTTCAGGTAGGGGGGTAATCGATGAAGACCAATATGATGGCTAAATGCAATGGATAGTGTTCCAGCAATACTTCCTTTAGCATTGTGAACGGCCTGGTTGGCTTCTTTGTGTGCCTGAAGTACCGCTACAGCATGAGGTAATAGTGCTTTTCCTGCTTCTGTCAGAAAGACTTTTTTATTTATCCTGTCAAACAAACGGCTCTCTAGTTGTGCTTCGAGTAGCGCAATGCGTTTACTGATTGCTGGCTGTGTGATAAATAATTTATCGGCGGCGGCTGAAAAGGAGCCATATTCTGCAATGGTCAAAAAGGCTTTAAGTGCTTGAGGGTCTAAGAGGTTCATTTTTAATCAGCAGTTGCTGTTGAGTTCTGTCTGGTGTTTTGTAAGTATAGATTCCATTTGGTTATGAAATCCATAAAAAATATAAATTTTATTTATGGTTGATGCTTGTGTATTATGAGTTTTATACAAGCTTTTTAATTTGCTTATTAAAGTATTTGTATATACAGACAGATGAATGAGGAGTGCAAAAATGGCGGGTAAGACGCTGTACGACAAATTATGGGATCAGCATTTGGTAAAGCAGCGTGATGATGGTACTGCTTTGATTTACATTGATCGTCAATTAATTCATGAGGTAACTTCACCTCAAGCCTTTGAAGGATTGCGCTTGACAGGTAGGAAACCCTGGCGTGTTGAAGCAAATATTGCTACACCCGATCACAATGTTCCGACAACAACCCTGGAGCGCAAAGCGGGTCTGGATGGTATAGAAGATCAAGTTTCGCGTATTCAAATTAAAACCCTGGATGAGAACTGCGATGAGTTGGGTATCACTGAATTTAAAATCAATGATATTCGTCAGGGGATTGTTCATGTGGTTGGGCCTGAGCAAGGTGCAACATTGCCTGGAATGACGGTTGTGTGTGGAGATTCGCATACATCAACTCATGGTGCACTAGGAGCATTAGCGCATGGTATTGGTACTTCAGAAGTAGAGCATGTTTTAGCTACCCAGTGCTTGTTACAGCGCAAAATGAAGAATATGTTAGTTCGTATTGATGGCAAGCTACGCCGAGGAGTTACCGCAAAGGATCTTGTATTAGCGGTCATTG
This sequence comes from Cellvibrionales bacterium, assembly GCA_041941365.1. Classification (GTDB taxonomy): domain Bacteria; phylum Pseudomonadota; class Gammaproteobacteria; order Pseudomonadales; family UBA7434; genus UBA7434. Next base: position 209,531 of record JBGTQK010000001.1, read on the forward strand.
GTGAAATTGGTACTGCAGGTGGTACCGGTTATGCCATTGAGTTTGGTGGTGAAGCAATACGAGAGCTTTCAATTGAAGGACGTATGACCGTTTGTAATATGGCGATAGAGGCAGGGGCTCGTGTGGGTTTGATTGCAGTCGATCAAAAAACTATTGATTATGTAGAAGGTCGTCCAATGGCGCCTAAAGGTGAGCACTGGGATTTAGCCGTAACAGCATGGCGTGATCTTGTTAGTGATGACGATGCTGAATTTGATCATGTAGTAGTAATAAAGGCAGAAGATATAGCACCTCAGGTTACCTGGGGTTCATCGCCAGAGCTGGTTGGGGCGATAACTGACCGGATTCCAGAGCCTTCAGAAGAGCTTGATGAAACAAAACGAAAATCGTTAGAGCGAGCACTAAACTATATGGGGCTGGAAGGCGGTATGCCGATAAAGAATATTCCTGTTGATAAGGTTTTTATTGGCTCATGTACTAACTCAAGAATTGAAGACCTTCGTGCGGCAGCAGATGTTGTAAAAGGACATAAAGTCTCAGACAAAATTAAACTGGCAATGGTAGTCCCCGGATCTGGTTTGGTGCAAAAACAGGCTGAAGAGGAAGGGCTGGATAAAGTTTTCTCTGAAGCAGGTTTTGAATGGCGTGAGCCTGGTTGTTCAATGTGTCTCGCTATGAATGCTGACAGGCTTGAAGAAGGTGAGCATTGTGCATCCACATCTAATCGTAACTTTGAAGGTAGACAAGGGTTCGGTGGGCGTTCGCACCTTGTCAGTCCTGCAATGGCCGCAGCGGCAGCTATAGCAGGTCGTTTTATTGATGTTAGAGAAATGGGAGAGGCTTAATTATGAGAGTATTTACAGAACATAAAGGCATTGTTGCTCCGTTAGATATTGCCAATGTCGATACAGATATGATTATTCCCAAGCAATTTCTGAAATCAATCAAGCGTTCGGGTTTTGGTCCTTATTTATTTGATGAAATGCGCTATCTTGATAAAGGAGAGCCAGATATGGATTGCACTCATCGTCCATTGAATCAGGAGTTTGTTTTGAATCAGGCGCGATACCAAAATGCATCGGTGTTACTATCACGCCGCAATTTTGGTTGTGGTTCCAGTCGGGAGCATGCACCCTGGGCGTTAGACAATTTTGGCATTCGTGTAATGATTGCGCCAAGTTTTGCTGACATTTTTTATAACAACAGCTTTAAAAACGGGTTGCTGCCAATAGTGCTTGATGAAGCAATTGTTGATGGATTGTTTGCAGAGATTGCTGAGACGGAAGGCTATGAATTAGCTGTTGATCTTGAATCACAAACCATAATAAAACCATCGGGTGAAAGCATAGCTTTTGAAGTTGATGAATTCAGAAAGCATTGCTTGTTAAATGGTTTGGATGATATTGGTTTAACATTGCAGGATGCCGATGCTATTCGAGTTTTTGAAGAAAAGTATAAACAGCAGGCTCCCTGGTTATTTGCGTAAGCATAATTAGTCTGTGAACAAAGCAATCCGATTCAAAATAACGAGTTTATTATGTCTAAAAACTATGATGTGGCTGTAGTTGGCGCAACCGGTGCAGTTGGCGAAACAATGATGGAAATTCTTGAAGAAAGGAATTTTCCAGTTGGCAATTTATACCCTTTGGCAAGTGAGCGTTCGGTAGGCAAGCGAATTCAATTTAAAGGGCAGTCTGTTAAAGTGGAAAACCTTGCTGATTTTGATTTTTCTAAAGTCCAGATTGGTTTATTTTCTGCTGGAGGATCAATATCGGCTGAGTATGCGCCTAAAGCGGGTGAGGCGGGTTGTGTGGTGATCGATAATACATCCCACTTTCGCTATCACGATGATATTCCATTGGTTGTGCCAGAAGTAAATCCTGAGATGATCGCGGAATATAAAAACCACAATATTATTGCCAACCCAAATTGTTCGACAATCCAAATGCTGGTCGCATTAAAACCGATTCATGATGCAGTTGGTATTTCACGTATCAATGTAGCAACTTATCAGGCTGTATCTGGTACTGGAAAAGAAGCAATAGAGGAACTGGCTGCACAAACAGCCAGGCTGTTAAATGCCCAGCCGATAGAGACAAAAGTGTATCCTAAGCAAATTGCATTTAATGTGTTGCCACACATTGATACCTTTCAGGAGAATGGTTACACCAAGGAAGAAATGAAAATGGTTTGGGAAACACAAAAAATATTTAATGACCCTTCCATTGCAGTAAACCCTACATGTGTCAGGGTGCCTGTTTTCTTTGGTCATTCAGAAGCTGTTCATATTGAGACAAAAGAGCCTTTATCTGCCGAAGAAGCGCGCAAAATGCTTAAAAATGCTCCGGGCGTTTCTGTGCTTGATGAAAGAGAAGACGGTGGTTATCCTACAGCAGTAACAGATTCAGCAGGACAAGACCCTTGTTACGTCGGTCGTATTCGGGATGACATTTCACACTCGAATGGGCTTAATATGTGGATTGTGTCAGATAATGTGCGGAAGGGGGCGGCACTAAATAGCGTACAAATTGCCGAGTTCTTGATAAAAACGCATATCTAACCAATACTTACCGAATATCAATGAGTTTTGGCTGCTATACTGGCTTTGGCAGGCAGTGTCTTGTTGTTATATTTGTATGCGGCTTTTAAAGTGTCTGCTATCTTTGCTATAAAGCTACAGGATCTCAATAACTATGATGAAAAGAAAATTAGCAGCGGCTATTTTTTGTTTGAGTGTATTTTATTCTTCCTGGATTAATGCACTTGGACTCGGTGATGTCGAGCTCAATTCTGCACTGAATGAGCAGCTCGAGGCTGAAATCCCACTCGTTAATTTAAAAGGCGTTTCTGCAGGATTGATTCAGGTAAATCTGGCAACGAAAGAAGACTTTCAGCTGATGAACCTTGATCGGCCGTTTTTTTTAAATCAATTGGAATTCAAAATCCAAAAGAACAACCGTGGCCAAAGAGTTATTGAGGTTACTACTGATGAGGCTGTAGAAGAGCCCTATTTAAACTTTTTAATTGAGGTGGTGTGGCCAAACGGTAGATTATTGAGAGAGTATTTGGTGTTGTTTGATCTTCCGGAATTTTCTGGAACACCTTCTGCCAACTCCGGCGTTACAGGTTCAATACCTTCAGTGAATGCGCCTACCTATTCTTCTACATCATCGTATAGTGGATCGATCAGTTTACCCAAGGGAAGCCGTTTAGGCATGGAATCCAGATTGGAAGGTGACTCATACTGGGTAGGCAGTATGGATACCTTGTTTAATGTTGCCAGACAAGTACAAGGGTCAGGCATTGATATTAATCAGGCTATGCTTGCTATCTTTGATGCTAACCCTGATGCATTTATCAATTCAAATATCAATTTATTAAAAAGTGGCACCACTTTGCAAATACCGGACTTTGATCAGGTAGATGTGTTAGGTCAGGTTGCTGCGAGTAATAAAGTAAAAGCATATCAAAACGGATCGATTAAGGGGCAGAACGCAGAAGTGCCAAAGGCAACTCAGCAAGTAGCAAAAGCTGAACCGGCTACGGATCAAAAAAAAACCAGCGCACAGATTGTTAGTGATATAAGAGATACGCAGCAAGTAAACGATAAAGCTTCTTTAGCTGCAGCTACTAACGTTACTAGTTCCGCATCCATTGCAGAAATTGAACGTTTACAGTCAGAGTTGGCAAGTAGCTTAGAGAACCTGGATAAAGCATCGTTAGAAAATGAGGCACTCAACGATAGAATTGATTCAGCAGAATCCAAGTTAAACGATGTAGAAAACTTATTATCGTTAAAAGCTCAGGAGTTAGAAACCTTACAGGACCAAATGACCGGTAGGGAAGCTGAGTTACAAAAAGAGCTAGAAGAAGTTAAACAGTCGGCAGCATCCCCACAACCGGCTGTTACTGCAGTACAGAATGTGGCACCCCAAACAGTACCCACAACAGCGCCAGCTAAGCCATCACCCTTTTCTTTTAATACACTATCAGCTATTTTGTTAGGTGCGGTTGCATTGTTGGCTGGTCTGGTAGCGTGGTTATTTATGCGTTCAAGAGGTGATACTACTGAAGAGGCTTATGAGTTTGTTCAAACTGCCTCTAGTGAAACCGGTGAACTCTTACCAGCAAATGAAGCGGGGGCTACAGCGCCAGATTATGAAGAGCCTCAGGAGTTTGGTGCAGTTTCCAGTGATGTGCCCGAAGAGTTTGGTGGGCAAGCCCTTTCAGAAAGTACTGAACAACATGATGATACTGATCTTGTGAATGCTGTTGCTGACGCGATCCCTGAAGATCCTTTAAGTGAAGCAGATGTATATATTACATACGGTCGTAATGAGCAGGCAGTTTCAATGTTGACACAAGCGTTACAAAAAGAGCCAGAGAATACAGACTATCGCTTAAAGCTTATCGAAGCTTATGCAGCAATGGGAGACATGAAAAATGTCGACGAACAATGTGATAAAGTTTTATCGATTGACCCATTGTTAAGACCTCAGTTAGAAAAAATGTTTGCTGATAAAGAAGAGGAGTCGGTATCATCTGAGGTCGTTGAAGACATGGGGCTTGAAGTAGATAATTTGGCTCCTGAACAAAGTGTTGCAGATAAGGCACCAAGTGCAGATTTTGAAGAAGAGGTAGCAACAAAATTGGACCTTGCAAAAGCTTACTTCGATATGGGTGATTATGATGGTGCTAAAGATATTCTTGATGAAGTTATGGAAGAAGGAAACGGCGAGCAACAATCATTGGCACGTGAACTACTGAATAAGTTAGCATAACTTTTTGCGCTTGAAAAAAACCGGCTGCTGGCCGGTTTTTTTTGGTGTTTTATTTAATTTAAAAAGCACTTACAGTTCATTTCATTTAGCGTAGTTTTATCGTCAAATTAAAACAGGTTACTTAGACCTTGTCGGATTATTCACCCAAAAACAAGCCAACAATAAAGCAGCCCTATCCGGTAGTTTACGAAGGCGGGGCAAGAATTGCCATTGGTATTGAATACAATGGCAGTCAGTTTTTTGGGTGGCAGCGCCAGCAAAACCCTGAAGTGATCTCTGTTCAAGGTGCGCTTGAGAATGCTATTGCCAAAGTAGCTGATCACCCGATCAAGTTATTTTGTGCTGGTCGTACTGATGCACGTGTCCACGCTACTCATCAGGTTGCGCATTATGATGTGAGGGTTGACCGGGGAGAGAAAGCCTGGGTTCAGGGTGTTAATAGCCATTTGCCAGATTCGATATGTGTTTTATGGGCCAGGCCAGTCAATGATTTGTTTCATGCGCGTTACACAGCACTATCTCGCGAGTATCAGTACTGGATCGAAAATACGGCAGTAAAACCTGCTATTTTATCCGGTTTAATTACCCCTTATCGATACCAATTAGACGCTGAAATAATGCATTCTGAAGCTCAGTGCTTATTAGGTGAAAATGATTTCAGTGCGTTTCGTGCGGCGAGTTGTGAAAGCTCAACGCCAATGAGAAATGTTTACCATCTTAATGTCTTCACCCATATCGAATTTGATCGGCGTATTTGTATTGAAATCAAAGCGAATGCTTTTTTGCTGCATATGGTTCGAAATATTGCCGGTTCGTTATTGTCGGTGGGTTGTGGAAGAAAACCAAAAGGGTGGTTAAATTCGTTGATGCTAAAAAAAGACAGAAATCAAGCAGAGCCGACAGCCAAGCCCGACGGTCTTTATTTATGCCAGGTTGATTACCCCCCAGAATTTAATTTACCAATAGTTAAGCGACCGCCATTCTAGTTTATTGTTGTCTTTTTTGTATACAATCAAGTGCTCACGGTATTACTGCTTGCATAAGCTTACAGCTTCGTTGGGTAAGTTTTGATAGAATGCTCAGTTTGGTGTTATCTCTTTGAGTCAAGATGAATAACGATTGTCAGGTGAGCAAAAAGAATACTGCGATTAAGATTTGTGGTTTAACCCGTTGTTCAGATATCGAAACCGCTGTTTGTGCTGGTGTTGATGCGATAGGGTTTGTTTTTTATGCTCCCAGCCCTCGGTTCATTTCTACAGACTGTGCCAGGGAATTATGCAATAACATACCTCCCTTTGTCTCGCGTGTTGGTTTATTTGTTAATGCTGAACCCGAACTGGTTAAGAAAGTGCTTTCATCTGTACCATTGTCGCTTTTACAGTTTCACGGTGACGAAAGCCCGGATTATTGTGAACAGTTTGAGCGGCCTTATATCAAGGCAGTGCGTTTTGCTATCGATACAAAAGATCTTTCAAACAGGCATGCAAGCCAACAAGAGGCCAGCGATCGTTTCAAACAAATAGTTGATTCGCACTCCAATGCTTCTGGCTTTTTATTGGATGCATTTCATGAAGGTGCTTATGGTGGAACAGGTAAGACTTTTGATTGGGGTTTGATCCCTGAAGGTATACAACGTCCAATCATTTTGGCAGGTGGTCTCAATGAACAAAACGTCGCTGAGGCTATCCAAAAAGTACAACCGTATGCAGTTGATGTTAGTAGTGGTGTCGAAGCAGGTGAGCCAGGAATTAAAGACCCGGAAAAGATCAAAAACTTTATTCAAAGCGTATTAAGAACTCACCATTAATGAGTTAAAGATTGGAAAGTTTTATGAGTAATTCATCAGAAGATATATCGGATATAGATTTTTCCACTGTACCAGATGCACGTGGCCATTTTGGTCCATATGGTGGTCGTTTTGTCGCTGAAACGCTGATTTCAGCTTTGGACGAGCTTCAGGCTGCATACACCAAACTTAAAAGTGATCCAACATTTCAGGCAGAGTTTGATTCTGACCTGTCAAATTATGTGGGTCGTCCATCGCCAGTCTATCATGCAGAAAGATGGAGTGAAAAACTCGGAGGCGCCCAGATTTTTTTGAAGCGCGAAGACTTGAATCATACGGGTGCACACAAAGTTAATAACACAATTGGTCAAGCTTTATTAGCAAAATATATGGGTAAGCCAAGAGTGATTGCTGAAACAGGCGCTGGACAACACGGAGTGGCCTCAGCAACAGTTGCAGCACGTTTTGGTATGGAATGTCATGTGTTTATGGGCGAGGAAGATGTCAGGCGCCAATCGCTCAATGTTTACCGAATGAAATTACTGGGTGCCGAAGTGATACCTGTAAAATCGGGGAGTCGAACGCTAAAAGATGCAATGAATGAAGCTCTACGCGACTGGGTCACTAACGTAGATAATACGTTTTATATTATAGGAACAGTTGCAGGCCCTGCGCCTTATCCACAGCTGGTAAGGGATTTCCAATCTGTCATAGGTCGTGAAGCCAGACAGCAAATGTTAGATCAAACCGGGAATCTTCCGGATGCACTGGTAGCATGTGTCGGAGGCGGATCTAACGCGATAGGTTTGTTCCATCCTATGCTGGATGATAAAAGTATTGCTATGTATGGAGTTGAAGCTGGTGGTGAAGGTGTTGAAACAGGAAAGCATGCAGCACCTTTAAATGATGGGCGACCAGGAGTGTTGCATGGTAATCGTACCTATCTCATGGAAGATGATAACGGCCAAATTATAGAAACGCACTCAATTTCTGCAGGTCTGGATTATCCAGGAGTGGGTCCGGAACATTCGTGGTTAAAAGATGTTGGACGAGTTAACTATGTTGCTGTAAATGATAATGAAGCGATGGATGCCTTTAGGCAGTTAACGCGTATTGAAGGCATTATGCCTGCATTGGAAACCAGTCACGCTCTGGCTTATGCTGCTAAACTTGCGCCGACAATGAGAAAAGACCAAACTATTCTGATTAATTTATCAGGGCGTGGAGATAAAGATATTCTTACCGTAGCTGATATTGATGGAATTACTCTGTAAAATTTATTTTAAGTATAGGTATTATTTTGAGTCGTTTGAAAGCCTGCCTGGCTGAATTAAAAGCAAAACAAAGCAAAGCCGTTATACCCTATATCGTAGCAGGCGACCCTTGGCCAGAGGCAACTGTTTCATTAATGCACAGTCTGGTAGAAAAAGGAGCTGATGTAATAGAGCTGGGGATTCCGTTCTCTGACCCTATGGCTGAAGGCCCTGTAATTCAATTAGCTCATGAACGTGCTCTAGTGCATAAAGTCGGCTTGAAGAATGTGTTAGCCATGGTGGCAGAGTTTCGTCAAAAGGATATTGAAACGCCAGTCGTTTTAATGGGGTATGCAAATCCTGTAGAGGCAATGGGTTATGATATGTTTGCATCTATGGCAGAAAAGTCAGGTGTGGATGCGGTTCTGATTGTTGATTTACCGCCAGAAGAGGCGATGTTACTTCATGATGTATTAGAATCAAAATCAATTGATACTATTTTCCTGATTGCACCAACAACATCAGAAGAAAGAATACGTTCTATCTGTGAAAATGCATCGGGTTATATTTATTATGTATCATTAAAAGGTGTCACAGGTGCTGGTCATCTGGATACTGATGAGGTGCAGTCCAAGCTTGCACAAATCACGGCTTATACTGACTTACCTGTTTGTGTAGGGTTTGGTATTAAAGATGAAACCTCAGCAAGAGCTATTGCGAGTTACGCTGATGGTATTGTTGTTGGGAGTGTATTGGTTAATGCAATTCATGAAGCAAGCCAGGCGACGGAACAACAAAACCCGGATAGTCAGCAGGTGTTGATCAATAGAGTACATGGGGTTTTTGAAAATATCTGCGAAGGTGCCAAAAAACCTGATTAAAGCTGATCTGTTAATATCGGTATTTTTTTAAATGTTATTTTAAAAGATGTGAGAGACTGAATGAGTTGGTTAGATAAAATAAAACCTTCCTTCGTTTTAAATTCGGAGCAAAAACAGGAAAAACAACGAGCTTCAGTTCCAGAGGGCCTCTGGAAAAAATGTGTTCGTTGTGAAGCCGTTCTATATCGTCCAGAACTTGAAAAGAATCTCGATGTATGTCCAAAATGTGGACATCACATACGCATTGATGCGCGAAGACGATTGGCCATTTTTCTTGATGAAGAAAATCAACAAGAAATTGGTGAAGATGTAAAACCTGTTGACCGTTTAAAATTTAAAGATGTAAAGCGTTATAAGGATAGACTGACGCAGGCACAAAAAGCGACGGGTGAGCAGGATGCGTTAATAGCTATCGCAGGTACGTTAAAAGAAAAGCCCATTGTCTGTACGGCTTTTGCATTCAGTTTTCATGGCGGCTCTATGGGATACGCTGTTGGAGAGAAGTTTACTCGAGCAGCAAATGAAGCGATTGAAAGGGAATGTCCTCTGGTTTGCTTCAGTGCCACCGGCGGAGCACGAATGCAGGAGGCATTAATCTCTTTAATGCAAATGGCAAAAACCAGTGCAGTGTTAGAGCGCATGAAACGTTTGGGTTTGCCCTATATTTCTGTACTTACCGACCCGGTTTATGGGGGTGTTTCAGCCAGTTTGGCAATGTTGGGCGATATAAATATTGCTGAACCCAATGCTCGAGCTGGATTCGCAGGCCCAAATATTATTGAACAGACAATTCGACAAAAGTTACCTGCCGGTTTCCAAAGAAGCGAGTTTTTATTACAACGAGGTGCAATTGACATGATTGTACATCGTCTGGAAATGCGTGACACAATTGCTCGCTTATTATCAGCATTGATGCATAAGCGCGATATAGTAACTGACACAGTTGTTGAAAATGAACAGGGTCCAGAATCTGATGACTTACAACAAACTGCTTCATCTGAAGATAACCCTGTTGAAGAATAAACGTCTGGTTTTATTCACTTTTAATGCGTTTTAACACCTTATCAGAATGGTTAGAATGGCTTGAAGAGCAGCACCCCGTATCGATTGATTTGGGGCTTGAGCGAATACACAAGGTTGCTTCACATCTTGATATATTGTCATTCACTGCTCGGATCGTCACAGTTGCAGGAACGAATGGCAAAGGATCTACCAGTAAAATTATTTATGAGCTGTTATTGTCTTTATCAAAAGATAGAGCTGTTAATATAGGTTTGTATACCTCTCCTCATCTCATCGCTTTTAATGAAAGAATAATAATCAATAATGAACTTGCAAAAGACTCAGAAATTATTGCGGCCTTTGCTCATATTGATAATGCAATACAACGCATCAACGAATCTGGTTCAGAAGTTACATTAACGTATTTCGAATATACAACATTAGCAGCGCTTTGGTTATTTCAACAAGCAGACCTGGATTATATTATTCTGGAAGTTGGTTTAGGGGGCAGGCTGGATGCAGTCAATATTGTTGAACCTGAAGTGAGTGTGATTACCAGTATTGATCTTGATCATCAAGAGTTTTTAGGCACAACTCGCTCGGAAATAGCGCTGGAAAAAGCAGGTATTGCAAGACAAGGTAAGCCTGTTGTCATTGGGGAGGAAGTGCCACCTGAATCTTTGCTTTCACACCTTGGTTCAATAGGCGCTAAAGCTTACTGGTATTCCAAATCTGTTCCAGCAGAAAGAATGTCTCACTATTTCTCAATGTTAGATAATGGTGAGTATAGTTGGAGGGGGTTGGATGCAGATAATCATTTAATAGTGTTGAAAGGATTAACTGAACCTGAATTATATTTGAGTAATTGGAGTTGTGCGTTACAGGTTGTGAGTTTATTAGGATTTCCCCTCACTACGGATACGGTAAATTTATTATTGAATACAACCTTAAGAGGTAGATGTTCTGTACATCAATGGAAAAATCGTTCTTTTATTCTTGATGTAGCGCATAATACAGAGGCTGTAAAATTATTGCGCAAAAAAATAATGGCGAGTACTAACAATAAAAGTACAAATACAAAATGCATTGCTATTTTTGCAGCGTTAAACAATAAACCTGTGGTAGAGATGCTTAATATAATGGAAGATTGTGTTGATGATTGGCTATTTCCTTCACTTAATCAGGTGCAACGTGCAATGCCGGCAGAATTGATTCTGGATCAATACAAAGCCATAAAAAAAACGATTCCTAATAAAAAACACCAGAATCAGGATGTACAATTGCCAACCTTATACGAGAGTGTAGAAAGTGCTATGAAATCTGCTATTGTTAGCAGCGATCAAGACGATAAAATACTCGTATTTGGATCATTTTACACAGTATCGCAAGCCATGCAGGTTATGATGAACTCAGTGGAAGTGTAGCCTGATTTGAAGTTAACAGAGAGACTTATTTGCAAGAAATAAACGCTTCTATAAAACAGAGATTGATTGGAGCCATTACTTTACTGGTGGTGGCAGCATTAGTGTGGCCATTCTTATTTGATTTCAATGAATCGCATAAGGTTGTCGAAGTCGATCTGGACAAGCAGCGTCTAAAAAAAGTAGCATCAGATAATACCGGGAAATCGCCAGAACCCCGTTCTATTTCAAAAATAACAAAAACGGATACCAAAAAAGTTGTTGCCAATACAAATGATAGTGAGGGCAATAGCAATAGTCTTGTGCAAGAGAGCTCACAGAGTAAAAATACTGGTTCATTAAAAAGTGTTGAAAAGAAAATAAAAACACTTCGAACAGAACGCATTGAGAAAACAGCACTATATACTTCTGAAGAAAATACGACAGCTGATGAAGCTGGTAATCGATCAGCTACACCTGATATTCCATCTCTTGATAAAAATAAAGTGCCTGTAACTTATGTAGTGCAGGTCGGCGTTTTTAAAGAGTGGAAGAATGCTACTCGATTAAAAGATAAGTTGGTTTTTAGAGGCCATAAAGCATTTCTGAAACCTGCAACACCAGCGAAGGGAGGGCCCTATAAACTCTCGGTTGGCCCTATGTTAACGTTGAATGGCGCTAAAGATCTAGAAAAGCGTTTAAAAGCACTTAATGAAGTTAATGACACGTATATCAGAGAGTATTAGTCAGCATTAACTTGAAGCCAGATTAAAGTTATATCGATAATGAATGAAATAGATTGGATAATTATAGGCATTCTTGGCATTTCGGGTTTCATCAGTTTGTTAAGAGGGTTTGTGAAAGAAGCGATCTCACTTTTTATTTGGGTGATTGCATTAATATTAGCAATTTCACTTGCACCCAAGTTAGCCCTGATTTTGTCTCAATGGTTGAGCCATCCAGCGCTACAAATGATGATAGCGTTTGTTTTAATTTTTATTGGAACGTTAATTGTTGGTGGTTTGGTTAATCAGATAATCTATGCGTTATTAAAAAAAGCAGGATTAGGTTATCTGGATCGCTTGTTAGGTGTAGTTTTTGGTGTTTTAAGAGGGAGCATTATTGTTATAGCCTGTTTAATAATAGTGCCATCAGTTATTGCTGTTGAAGAACATCAACTCTGGAAAGATTCGCAATTAATTCCAAAATTCCTGCTATTGGAAGATTGGGCAAAAGCAACCTTTAGTGATGTAGCGCGTTGGCGCTTTGATATGATTAATGGTGCAATGAATTCAACCTCTAGTGAGTCAGGTAACTGATACTTATGGTAGTAACAACTTTCTTTATAAATGAGACTCTTCTATATAAGGAGGCAAACCTGTGTGTGGCGTAGTTGGTGTAGTAGGACAAACTAATGTCAATCAAGTGCTTTACGATGCGTTAACCATATTACAGCATCGTGGGCAGGATGCCGCAGGTATGATGACTTATGATGAAGGTCGTTTTAATCAGCGGAAGGGTAATGGGCTGGTTCGTGATGTTTTTATGCAGCATCATATGGAGCGTCTTTCCGGGAAAATAGGCATGGCTCATTGTCGTTATCCGACAGCAGGGAGTTCCAGTCCTGCATTAGCCCAACCGTTTTATGTTAACGCACCTTATGGTATAGCGTTAGGACATAATGGTAATTTGGTAAATTCTGATAAACTCAATAAAGAAGTATTTGAACAGGATTTGCGTCATGTGAATACAGATTCTGATTCAGAGGTTATGCTTAATGTATTTGCACATGAGTTACATGCGCAAAAAAAACTGATCCCAACCCAGGATGATATATTTGAAGCACTAAAAGGTGTTTATCGGAGATGTTCAGGCGGTTATGCTGTCATTGCAATGATTTCAAATTTTGGCATGGTGGGTTTTAGAGATCCAAACGGAATAAGACCGTTAGTCTATGGTGAGAGGGAGACCAGTTCGGGTAAAGAATATATGATAGCTTCCGAGAGCGTAGCCTTAAGTGCTTTGGGATTCAGGGTTATCGCTGATGTTGAACCGGGACAAGCAGTTTTTATATCCAATGATGGTCAGGTTTATTTACAACAATGTGCTGAGACAACCAGGCACACGCCTTGTATTTTTGAATATGTTTATTTTGCCAGGCCGGATTCTATTATTGATGATATCTCTGTTTATAAAGCACGATTACGAATGGGTGAGAAACTGGCGGAGAAAATTAAACGCCTTTATCCAGACCATGATATTGATGCGGTTATTCCTATACCTGATACCAGCCGGGTTTCTGCACAAGTTTTGGCGTACAATCTCGAAGTGAAATTTAGAGAAGGATTAGTGAAGAACCGTTATATTGGTCGTACATTTATCATGCCTGGCCAGAGTGTAAGAAAAAAATCGGTTCGACAAAAACTGAATACGATTAGCCTTGAGTTTAAAGACAAGAATGTTTTGTTAGTCGATGATTCAATCGTAAGGGGCACAACTTGTAACGAAATTATCGAAATGGCCAGAGAGGCAGGTGCAAGAAAAGTATATTTTGCTTCTGCTGCCCCACCGGTTCGTTATCCGAATGTTTATGGCATTGATATGCCATCGGCAGAAGAATTAATTGCTCACAATAAAACAGCTGAACAGGTTTGTGAAGAAATTGGTGCAGACTGGTTGATCTATCAGGATCTTGAAGATTTGATTGAATGTGCCAGAGAAGGTAATCCTGATATTGAGCAATTTGATTGCTCGGTATTCAATGGCAATTATATTACAGGTGATGTTGATCAGGAGTATTTGGCTAATTTACATGACTCCCGGAATGACAAGGCAAAAAAGCGCAAACGGGAGTACAGTAATGCCAATAGGGCAACTACGGCTGTGGTCGATCTTTATAATGATGTTTCCTAGCATAGCAACTCTTTGAGTTTAATCGCTTTCTAGTTACAACTGAATTACAAACTATGAATGACAAAAATGACAAAGCAACTCAGCCAGTAAATGATCTTGATTGGTCTTTAGAGACACTTGCTATTCGAAGTGGTCATAGGCGTACACATGAAGATGAGCATAGTGAACCGCTATTCTTGACTTCCAGTTACGTATTTAATAGCTGCGAAGAAGCTGCTGCTCGATTTAAAGGCGAGACAGAAGGCAATGTTTATTCACGTTATACGAATCCAACAGTTGCTATTTTCGAGCATAGGTTAGCAGCCTTGGAAGGAGCAGAGGAATGCGTTGCTACTGCGTCTGGAATGGGAGCTATTCTCTCTCTTTGCCTTGCACATTTAAAACAGGGCGATCACATGATTTGCTCACAGGATGTTTTTGGCTCCACGGTTGTTTTGTTAGATAACTTTTTTGTAAAGTTCGGTATAGAGGTTACATACCTGGCATTAAATGATATACCGAATTGGAAAGATTCAATCAAAAATAATACTCGTTTAATTTTTGTTGAGTCACCTTCCAATCCATTAAATGAAGTGGCTGATTTTTCGGTTTTATCACAATTGGCAAAGACAAATGATGTGCTATTAGCTGTCGATAATTGTTTCTGTTCTCCTGCGCTTCAACAGCCATTAACACATGGTGCTGATATAGTCATTCATTCTGCAACAAAATATATTGATGGCCAGGGACGATGCCTGGGAGGCGCTGTTCTTGGTTCATCTGATTTGGTCGCTCCCGTTCGGAGTCTGGTAAGAGCTGGTGGACCAGCGATGAGCCCTTTTAATGCCTGGGTTTTTACCAAAGGACTTGAAACGTTATCATTGAGAATGAAAGCACACTCGGAAAATGCAAGGAATCTGGCTTTGTGGCTGACACAACAAAGCTGGGTAGAAAAAGTCTATTATGCCGGATTATCTAGCCATGCTTCTCATAACCTGGCTAAACGACAACAAAAAGATTTTGGTGGGGTTTTATCATTTTTAATCAAGGTCGAATCAGGTGATGACAATGCAGAAAAAAATGCAGCCTGGAGATTTATTGATGCTTCCCGGATGCTGTCGCATACTGCAAATTTAGGTGATACAAAAACAACCATTGTGCATCCAGCAACAACAACACATGGGCGTTTATCGCCAGAACAACGCAAAGCAGCTGGTATTGCAGATAATCTGGTTAGAATTGCAGTCGGACTGGAAGCATTGGATGATATTAAAGCAGATTTAATGGGTTGTGCCAAAGTGTTACAAGCCTGAATGAATCCAACGGTTTGATATTCATAGAGAAATGCGGTCTACCCGACATTATTTGACCAAGCACTTCAATAAAAACACGAGAAAAGGGTAGTTTGCCTATACTCTACAGATCAATCTGAAAATTATGCTGTCTATAATTCAGCATTTTAATTCTTTAATCGTTTTTTCTGGTGGAGTATGTCAACGGTTTCTTCTATATCTTCCTCAACATCTGCACATAGTGATATTCAATGGCAGGCAGTTATCGATTCTGTAGCATCTGTCTTACTGGGTAAAGAACAACAGATCAAATTAGCATTGTGCTGCTTATTGGCCAGAGGACATTTGTTAATAGAAGATTTGCCTGGCATGGGGAAAACAACTTTATCTCATGCGCTTGGTGAAGTATTGGGCCTCTCGTATCAACGTGTTCAATTTACTAGCGATATGTTGCCAGCAGACATTGTTGGTGCATCGATTTATGATAAAGAAACCGGTCAGTTTAAATTTATTAAAGGGCCAGTGTTTACACAGCTGTTGTTAGCAGATGAAATCAATCGTAGTACTCCTAAAACACAAAGTGCATTTCTTGAAGCAATGGAAGAAGGCCAGGTTTCAGTTGATGGCATAACACATCAGTTGCCTTCACCATTTTTTGTTATTGCTACCCAGAACCCGGTTAGTCAGTCAGGCACGTATCCATTACCCGAATCTCAGCTTGACCGTTTTTTGATGAGAATTCAATTGGGTTATCCTGATCCTGAAGCAGAAAAACAAATGCTGTTAAGAGCCCAGGTAAGAGGAAGTAGTATTGCCGAGAACAAACTGGAAGCAATCGTTAGTGCAGAAGAACTTGTGGTTGCACAAGCAGAAATCGATAATATAAAAGCCTCTACGGTTCTTATTGAGTATTTACAGCGGTTGGTTAATTTCACTCGTTCATCATCGGATTTTGCTTTTGGAATATCTCCACGAGGATCTTTAGCTATTTTACAAGCCGCTAAAGCCTGGGCATATTTAGCAAAACGTGATCATGTTATACCTGAAGACATCCAGTCTATACTGTCATCAGTTGTATCTCATCGTTTACCATTATCGAATGGTGTTATCAGTAACAGTGATGCGCTTATTACACAAATGCTAAATGAAGTTAATGCTGTCTGAATAAGTTAAGAAGGTAGCTTTTCTTAATGCACGATATACCAGAAGATCTCTATAAACAAGGTGCTCAGGAAAGGCGGCAGAAACGTCGAAACTGGTTGCTGACTCAATGGCATCAAAAACGTAGAGAATTTCTTAATAGAAGAATACCCGCAACTAACACGATAACACTTAATCAAAAAAATATATATATCTTCCCAAGTTATGCAGGACTGGGCTTCATTTTTGTTTTAATTCTTTTATTACTCGTAGCAATCAATTTCGAAAATAATTCGGTTTATGCGTTGACCTTTCTGGTATCAGGCATCCTAACAGTTTCTATATTGCATACTTTTTTTAACCTGGCTGGATTAAATTTACAGGGTTTTTCTGCCAAACCGACTTTTTCAGGAAGAGAAGCTGAATTTAAAGTTTTAATGTCATCATCCTCAGGAGATCATTTAGGTATTGTCCTGAGCTGGCAAGCGCATTCTCAGGTTGTCGATATTGAGAAAAACCGACAACAAAAATTGGTTTTACCATTCCGCACAGGGCCAAGAGGATATTGCGTACCTGGTCGCCTAAAAATAGAAACAAGCTACCCATTGGGTTTGATTCGAGCATGGACCTGGGTAGATCTGGATATGAGTAGCATTGTTTACCCTTTTCCTGATGAAGAGACAGTGACAGATAAAGAGAAAAGCAAAAATAATGATGAAGGCACACAATATGTTATGGGAAATACGGATTTTTACGGCTTGAGAAGTTATGTTCATGGCGATAGTGTAAAGTCTATTGCCTGGAAAAATTATGCTAAAAGAGATGTCCTTACGACTAAGGAGTTCGTTGACAGTGTAGATGAACAGTTTTGGCTCGACTGGGATAGTGTTACAGGTGATGTAGAACAGAGGCTTCAGAAATTAACACATCTGGTAATTCAAGCTGAGCTTAGTGGGCAAGAATATGGACTAATATTGCCCAACAGTCATTTGCCTAACAATAGTATTCAGCCTGACAAGGGAGAGCATCATCTCCACCAGATATTATATGCTTTGGCCATTTATCAACTTCCATCAAAAATAAATATGAAAGTGGAAAATGCGCCTGGTTCTTCGCAAGAAAATACTTTATCAGCAACCGAGAGTATTCAGGGTAAAGTATAAGATGGCTTTTTATCAGCAGATCCCTCGCCAAAGTATATTCTGGTTGCTCATCGCTCAAACGCTTGTGGTAATACCCCATTTACCACGATTAGGCATATGGATGACAGGATTCTGGGCGATTTGTATTATCTGGCGTATAGCAATGTACCGTGGTCAGGCATCTTACCCTAGCCAGTATTTAAAAATAACATTAATCATTGCTGGTACTGTCGGTGTGCTGATTTCATTTGGAAATTTAGGTGGCCTGGATTTGGCTGTAGCACTTCTAATATTGGCTTTTTCGCTTAAATTGGTAGAAGCAAAAACTCGACGAGATTTAAACATTATTTTTTATCTGGCCTTCTTCGTTGTAGGGACATCTTTTTTATTTTCACAGGCTCTCCCATTAGTATTATTTCAAATATTAAGTATAGTTGTTGTACTAACAGCGATGATTGCGACGCAACGAAGTTTATCTCAGCATTCTTTTTTTCAACCATTTAAAGTAGCAAGCAAGTTATTACTTCAAGCTATACCTTTAATGCTCTTACTCTTTATTGTGTTCCCCAGAATTGATCCGTTATGGGCTGTTCATGATGGTACGACTCAGGCTGGTACAGGTTTTAGCGATGAAATGGCGCCTGGTGATGTCGTTGATTTAATGCAATCAGCTGAGGTTGTTTTTCAGGTTGAGTTTAGAAATAATAAAACGATACCTGAAAATAGAAAGCTTTATTGGCGAGGGTTATCATTAAATCAATTTGATGGAAGAGCATGGCGTTATACACCATTAAATGATGAATACCTACAAAACCTGAATGATGGAGAAAAAAATACAAACAGCGAATGGGTTTATGGAGAGCCTATTAGTTATTCAGTCATTATGAGGCCCAGTAATCAACACTGGTTATTTGCATTACCAATTGCAGATATATCATTAATGCAAAACAGGAAATTGAATAAATTATATTCCGGGAGAGATCTTTCCTGGCGATCTAGTGAAAAGATAAATAGTATTATTCAATACAACGTTGATTCCTATCTGAATTATCGTGTCGACCCTTACTTAAGTCATTACGAGAAGAGGTTTTTTACTCAGTTACCTGAAGGGTTTAATCCAAAAACACTCGCGCTTGTCGAGCAAATAAAACAAGAGAATGATAAGGCACAAGATATCATAAAAGCGGTCATTAGTTATTTTTATAATAACCCTTTTACATATACTTTAAAGCCAGAAAAGCTGGGTCGTAATACAGTAGACGATTTTCTTTTTAATACACAAAAAGGTTATTGCGAACATTATTCTAACGCCTTTGTTTTTGCATTACGTGCAGCTGGTATACCATCCAGAGTTGTTATTGGTTATCAGGGTGGGGAAATAAATCCTGCTAATAATATTTTAACTGTGAGACAAATGGATGCACATGCATGGGCAGAATATTGGATAGAAGGAAAAGGGTGGCAAAGGTATGACCCAACAACATTAGTGGCGCCTGATCGAATTGAGTATGGTATGAATAGTTTTGCTCTAAATCAAAGTGAGGAGCTTTCTTTATTTTCACCAATACTAATTAAAAATGTTAGTTTTATTAAATCAATCAGCAATCAATTTGACTCAATAAATTATGCATGGAGGAAATGGCTGGTAGGTTTTGACGGGGATATTCAGTATAGCGTTTTAAAAGCATTGTTAGGCGAGGTAACATCTTTAAGAATTGCCACATTTATGTTTTTTGTGATGAGTGGAGTATTATCGATAGTTGCAGTCCTATTGTATCGTCGTTTACAGCGTAAAAAATTGAGTCCTGAATTACAGCTTTATTATCGCTTTTGTAAAAAGTTATCAGAAAAAGGCTTTCAGAGAAGAAATCATGAGCCACCTCAGCGTTTTTATGAGCGGCTATCAAAAGCTGTCTCACCAAAGCTTTCAGAAAAAGCTGAGAAAATTACGCATCTATATCAGCAAATTGTCTATAACGAAGTGGATAAAAAGGGTAATTTGCAGCAGCTAAAACAGGAAATAAAAAAATTTCAGGTTTCCAAGGCAGACTTTATTCAATAAAGGTCATTTTACCATCTCCATATCTCAAGCTTTGTATTGGCAAATATCAATTTAGGTATTTCGTAGCTTAAATTCCGCGACATATTTCTTGAATAGATAGTGATAGGTATATGTTAATATCGTTCGGATAAGTCAAAGGTTTGAGGTTTAAGTGTGAAAAACGTCGTTATTACCGGTACCGGTTTATTTACTCCAGAGCATTCAATTTCTAACGAGGAACTGGTTACAGCATTTAATCAGTATGTCGAGAATTACAATAAAGAATATGCTGATGAAATCAGTTCGGGAGCTCGTGAGCCGCTACAACCTTCGTCCTGTGAATTTATTGAAAAAGCTTCAGGTATCAAAAGCCGTCATGCAATTAATAAAGAAGGAATTATCGATCCTCAGCGCATGTGCCCAAAAATTCCTGAAAGAGATAACGAATCAAATAGTTTGCAATGTGAAATGGCCATTGCTGCTGCCAACGAAGCAATGGCTCAGGCAGGCAAAACTGTAGAAGACATTGATATCGTTATCTGTGCGGCTTCCAATATGCAACGCGCCTACCCGGCAATGGCCATAGAAATTCAGGCAGCGCTGGGAATTGACGGTTACGCTTATGATATGAATGTGGCCTGTTCGTCGGCAACATTCGGAATACAAAATGCTGCAAGTGTTGTTGAATCCGGAAATGCCAAATGTGTGTTGATGATCAATCCGGAAATTACGACTGGCCATCTTAACTTTCGAGACAGAGACAGTCATTTTATTTTTGGTGATGCTTGCACAGCTGTGATTGTAGAGAATAGAGATAACATTTCTACTACTGAAAGTTTTGAAGTGCTGGGTACAAAATTAAAAACAGTTTTTTCCAGTAACATACGTAATAACTTTGGTTTTCTTAATCGTTGCGATGAGCAATTTGCAGATGCAGCAGATAAATTATTTATTCAGGAAGGCCGCAAAGTTTTTAAAGAAGTGTCTCCAATGGTGGCTGAACTTATTGCCGAGCATCTGGCCGAGCACCAAATTCCTACCCTTTTATTAAAGCGATTATGGTTACACCAGGCTAATGCCAACATGAATAATTTAATCGCTAAAAGATTATTAGGACACGAGCCAACACCAGAGTTTGCACCAACTGTCCTGGACACTTATGCAAATACCAGTTCAGCTGGTTCTATTATCGCTTTTCATAAATGTCGCGAAGGAATATTGCCTGGTGACGTAGGAATAATCTGTTCATTTGGCGCAGGTTATTCTGTAGGTAATGTCATAGTAAGAAAGTGTTAGACTATTAACTCATTATGATTATTCGTCACTTATTTAAGTATAAGTGGCTTTTAAAGATGATAAGACTAAAGCACGCTCTATCTTTTCACTGAAAGATTGCGGTTCTTCCAGGTCCATTCGTTGTAAATACAGTTTGAAATCTTCGCCTTTATCCAAAAAGCTTTGGCTAATCAATTTAGCCAATTCTATTTTATTATCTGAGCGTTGAGCTAGCCATTTGAGTGCTTGCCCCAAGCGTAATTCCTCGTCAGAAAAATCACAACCAAAAGGAAAGCGGGGTAGAAACCCTTTTGCTCTAAACGCCTTTAGCTGATTTCTATCGGCAGTAGGCAGATTGTTTTTATATAATTCAGGTATTTCATAGTCAGCTTCAAGTTTGCCCGCGTCTTTTGCCTGTTGCATTAAATCTGATTGAAAGCGCGAATCAGCAATATTCAACATCGACTTAATAACTTCGGCGTCTGATTTTCCTCTAAGATCGGCAATACCATACTCAGTAATATAAATATCCCGTAGATGGCGGGGGATAGTAGTATGCCCATAATTCCATACAACATTTGAGGTTACTTTACCCTTTTTAGTGCGTGTTGCTCTTAGTAAAAGAATCGAGCGAGCACCTTTTAGTTCATTACCTTGGGCAACAAAATTATATTGGCCGCCAACTCCACTTACCATTTGCCCATTATGTAATCCGTCAGATGTAGCGGCGCCTAATAAGTTGACGGTAAAGGTTGTATTAAAAAAGCGAGCATGTTGTCGTTGAGCTGCTTTTAACGATTGTTCACCATAAAGGCTGTTGATGTAACAAATCCCTGTCATGTTAATTTTTTCAAGCTCTTCTGCTGGCATTTCCCTTAAGGCATTATAAAAAGATTCAGGACCTAAAAAGAAACCGCCATGCATAACAATGCCATGTTGAAGAGTAGCGGAAAAGCAGTTATTTTCGATTGCAAGCATTGTATTTTCGTCAGATAAGTCATTATCTGCCAATACGTTTCCATCTATAAGGATTGATTCTTTCTTATTGTTATTATCCGTAGTTGAGTTATTCGAGAGAGAAACTGTTCTTTTAAATATACCATAATGGATCAGCCAGTCTAATTCTGCCTGATTCAGCCTGTTATTGACTTTCCCCAGTGAGATTAGAATTTTTAATAAATCGACCCCTGGTATTATTGGTGTCGATTTTTTTTGTTCGGTTTGTTGCTGTTCTAATTGGTTAATAGCAATTTGCAGTTCAGTGTCTGGATATACTTTTCGTGTAAGTATATTAGCGTCTATAAGGTCCAGAAAACCATCGACAAACATTTCACTGCATCCATATAGACCGCTTGAAAACGTATCCGTATCGCCAAATGTTTTAACGATTTCCCCGAATTTTTCTTTAATTTTTAAAGTTCTTATTATTTCCTGATAAACATTATTGTTTTCATGTCTGATTTTACAGGCATAAACTATCGCATCGCTTAATGAACCAATACCTATTTGTAGTGTTCCACCATCTTTTATTAGTGTGCTGGCATATAACCCAATCAGATAATCATTTTTGGTTACAGGCATATCGGGTGGTGCAAAAAGGCGAGTATCGTAATTTCTGTTGTTGATAATGAAATCAAAACCATCTTCATCAATTGCGGCATCGTTAGGCATGTAGGGAAGGTCTTCGTGGGTTTGTCCCACAATACACATAGGCTCCCCATTAGCTTTTTTTTGCTGTATCCATTCCTGTAACTCTAAAGAAATTTCCGGGTTGGAACTGAAGCTGTATTTTTTTTCCTGTTTTTCATTAAAAGCGATTGCTTGGGCGACAACATTGAGATCGTAAGCCATTAAATCACGTGGAACATGTGTGTAGTTGCAATTTAAATAATGTTGTTGAACATAATCATGTTTTAAAAAAGAACCGGATTTAACAAAAAATTCGTAGACATTAATGTGCGCAGGTAACTGATTGCGGCGCATATCAGTGAGATAGTCCAGCGTTTGATACCCTCCAAATATTCTTTCGTAAAAAGGCGACAAAAAGCGTTTTTCAAGGCTGTTTTTAGCGTCCGGAAGTTCCAGGCTTAGTGCTGTGTAGATATCAAGCTTTATCGAACTGTCTTCTTTTACTCGTTGATAAAGCGCGTTTACCCACTGATTTGGTTTTCCTAAACCTAGTGGCAGACCCAAACGAATATGAGATCCGACGGTTTTAATGACGGCTTCAACACAATCTTCGACATTGTCATAATAAACAGGCATACAATCGCTCTCGTTTTAAAAAGTGACAGGTTGTTATTCGGAGCGATTTGCTTCAATGGCGTCTCGTGTATCCAGCCTGAGCTTACGTCGTATTTCTGCTTCTTTCGCACGGCGTTTATCCATATCGGATGTGAGTGTTAGATCAGGTACTTCAATCGGCTTATTGTTTTCATCTAAAGCAACAAAAGTAAAATAGGCTGACACAATATGTCGTCTGTCTCCGGAGTAGCTGTTTTCGGCTTCCACCCTGATTCCTATTTCCATAGAGCTGCGCCAGGCATTGTTGATTGAAGCGGAAAAGATTAATGTGTCACCTTTTCGGGCAGGTGCCATAAAATGCATTGAATCGACTGATGCTGTGACACAGACATAGCCACTGTGCCGTTCCGCCACGACCAGTGCAAGTCGATCACACTCTGCCATAATCAGGCCACCGAAAACTGTGCTATGCGCATTTAGATCGTTGGGGAAGACTTTAGAAACTTGTCCATCAATTGCTGAACTGGAAGGGGTTTTGGCGTTGGTTTGTTGTGAATCAGAAGGCATACTAAAGCTCAAAAAGTTATCAATTACAAGTTTCAAAGTGTAAGTAAATTAAGTGACAGGATTCAAGTAGAATAAATTAAACTTGATTTTATGCATGTTAAAGTTATTAAAAAGAGAGAAGAAATTAAATAATTGATGAAACTTTATTCAAAAGTGCGTACACCTTGTATTGGTGTATGTTCAACAGGCCTGGGTGATTCGGTGTGTCGAGGTTGTAAACGCTTTGAGCATGAAGTCATTGATTGGAATAGCTATTCTATGCCCCAAAAATGGGCTATCGATAACAGGCTCGCTCATTTACTCAAACAGGTAGTCTCTTCGCATTTAACGTTAGTAGATGAAGCGTTATTGTTACAGCAAATGCAATTACAGCAAATTCGCTTTTCAGAACACCGGTGTGGTTATTGCGCCTTGTTTGAGCTGCTTAGAGCTGGTGCAAGTCAGATTAACGATTTCTCTGAGTATGGTTTTAGTATTAATAAGGTATCGGAGCGATTGTCGTTGATTCAAATCAGAGACGCTATTGATAAAGAGTTTTATCAATTATCTGTCGCGCATTTTGAACGTTATATAGTGGCAAATCAGTATCGAGCCAAGTGTATAACCTAAAATTGTTTTTCGATATCTGTATTTATTCATTGCTCATTGCATCACTAACCAGGCGTAAATAAAGCGCTGCATGCTCTGGAAAAGGTTGAATAGACCCATCTTTAAAATTGATTCCTGCAAAGCGAAAATTTCTATCTGCGCTTGCTGCCCAATAACTACTGGCTTTGGTGTTAGGAAAAAGACAAGAGCAAATTAAAGGACCAGGTTCAGGGTAACTTGGATCGACCAGTTTTTTGAGTTCGTCCACTGATGGAACACGCCAATTAGAAAGGCCACACCATTTTTCCTGATTTGCTTTTTTTATATAATTATTCACATAGCAACCGCTGATACCTGCGCAACTACCTTCTTTAGCATTCAAAGCGCTATTTTGGTTGTTTATCCATGTATATGTCCAGCCACCATAGTGAATACCTTCATGCAGGCTTTTATTTTCCCAGACCAGGCCAGTTTTCGGGTCTTTTACACATAACCATGGTCCATCTTTTTCATCCACTGTATTCCCGTTAGATGATAGCTTTTGCCAGTCTTTATATTGTTCTCTTTCTAAAAAAGAACTTTTATTAAAAAGTGAAGGTAATTGCGTGAAAAGTATAACTGCAATAAAAAGTATAAATACAAAAGTGCTGGAGAGGAAATAAAAAGGTTTCATTACATATACTTTTTCATTTATTAATTTTCGGTCCATTTAAGTGTTAATGGCCATAAATGGTAACTATGCCGCGTTTGTGCATGATCGAATGTAGCAACCCATATAAATGTTCCAGATTGAATAGGGGTATCAAAAGGTGAATCGCTATTGAGTGCTCTTGACATTTCCAGATTCCAGTAACCATTTTTCCATGTTCCAAATGCACCGACATTGCCTCGATCACCTTCGAAATTACCTTTATGAATAATGCCCTCTATACGAGTACCGATTGGGATTCTTTTATCAAGATGGAAGTTGTAATTGTCGCCATCTGACCAGCGCATCCATGTTTTTATCGGTGGCTCATCTGCAGTCAGGCCCAGAGTTTTAGGTAGTCTTAATGGAGTAACAGTTTCAGCATAGCGGTCTTTAAAGTAATCATAATTATGGGCATAACCACCACTAAGTGATGGATCGCTTGCATAACCGGCTGTATATCTTGGCGAGCATGAGAGTGGTAGCTTCTTTTGCCCGAAATAACTATCATCTGCTTGCTGAAGAGTATTGCTACGCACAGCTTTCCATTGCCATATATCTAACGTTTCATTAAAGCTTGTGTAATGGTATCCACGCTGGTGCCTTGGTTCCGGAGCATTGGCAATGGAGTTGGCACCTAAATGGATACTGTGCAGAGCTGAAAATTTTGACGTATTAGACAGCATAACAGCGAATTTATCTTCATAGAATGTGCGTTCATCATCATTTAAAAATCCATCACTTTCAACTCGCCATCCTTCTTTAGACTTAATTAATGGAAGGTGATTAATGCTTTTATCTTTGTCTGGCCAGCGAAAGGCAAGATACAGCCGCTCAGAATCTTTTACAGCTCGCACTTCAACAGAAATTACTTTAGCTGTATTGCCATATCTTGTATTAATCATAATCGGTTGTGTGAGTTCCCATGCTTCGTCAGTAAGCATGCCATCAATGATTGGAGGAGAAGGGGCTTCTGCTACATAAAGTGTATTTCCAAACGTATTGAATAAAATCAAAAAAAATGGAAAAGCAACAGTTAATGCCAGGCAGGCATACCAGAGCTTTTTACTCTGATTTTTTGTTGTGAAAGTCACTATGCTGAGTAAATGTTTAACATGTTTGGCAGCTATTACACTAATAACATGCAGTAAGAAATAAAATGCGATTACCCACGAAAAAAACTGATGAACGTTGGCAAGCATTATAAAACTGGAGCTATGTTCCTGACTTAGAATAAATCCGCTGATACATTGTATCGCTAATAAGAATATCCCAAACCAGATAACAAATTTGTTTTGTTTGCTCTTGAAGGATTCATGGATATTAAACAGTAAATATTTGAATCGGCCTGTGAAAACAATGTAAATCAGGTAAGCCAGTAAAAAGGTTCCAACTAATTTACCACTGGCAATATGCCAATCAAAAACTGTTCCTTGCAGTAAAGCCTTATCCCATAGTAAATCGATTTTATTGTTTATTTCTTGCTCCAGATTGCGATCTTTTGCAATCCGGTGCCCGGATAAAAAGCATATTACAACTGTTAGGACAATGCTCCAGTGAAAAGCAATAACAGCCAATCCGTTTTTTGGCGTCAATGTTTCAGATTTTGTATTACTTTTGATCACTATTTTTTACGCGTAAATAATCTTATGACACTTTTGTTTCAGTATTGAAAAAAAGTATGTGAAGTTTCCATGATGACAGTTCTTTTCATATAAATTTCATATTCGAGTAGTATAAAAAATGGCGGTAGAAAAGGCTATTCATATACCAACTTCAACAATGAATTCAAAGTTATAACAGTGGATTCTGATTGACACATTACACCGAAATTAACTTTTAAAGCCCAAGCTTAATCGATAGGAATATTACAATCATATGTACAAGCATTCCGTTAAATTATTTTCTCATTTTTTATTTGCTCTTCTTATTTCTTCTCAAGTAAATGCTTATACAGATTTGTACCGATTAGTCTGGACGGATGATCCGTCCTCTACGATGACTATTGGCTGGCGTCAGGGCAGTGGCAGTTTTACCGAAGTAAAGTATCGTGTGAAAGGAAGCCTGGCTATCTGGCAATCGAATACCAGCCTTACTCAATACAATTATCAAAATACTGTGAATGGTACTTCAGATGTTTTGAATAATTCATTTGTCACCTTAACAGGATTATCTGCTAATACAGATTACGAGTTTACAATATGTGATAGTGATGGCTGTTCTGATCGATATATGTGGTTTAGAACATCACCCAATACAGCTCAAACCGTTACCTTTGTTGCTGGTGGTGACTCACGTCGCGATACTTCAACCAATTACGCCAAAAATGATCAGGCTCGTACAGACGGTTTTAAACTGGTTTCCAAATTGCGACCTACCTTTGTTTTGTTTAGTGGCGACTTCATGAATGACGGAACATTCGAAGAATGGTTGATCTGGCTGGATGAATGGCAGTTGACTCAAAGTAGTGATGGACGTATGTACCCAATTGTTCCAACGCATGGAAATCACGAAAATGATGCACTGGATATGGTTCAGCAGGTGTTTAATGTACAAGGTGTTGTAGGTAATTCAGCATACGGAACTTATAACGCATTGAGCTTCGGAGGAGATTTACTGAGGATCTGGACACTCAATACAGAACTGGAGCCAGGAATAGGTTATAGCGCATTTCAAAATCAGAATTCTACAGCCTGGAATGAACAAGCAACATGGTTAGGCAATGATCTTGCAGCAAATAGTAACGTACAATGGAAAATTGCTAATTATCACCGCCCGTTGAGACCTCATACATCTGGAAAATCAGAAGGTAACTTACGTTACAGTGCCTGGGCTCCTCTGTTCGATACTCATGATGTTGATCTGGCAATTGAGTCAGACTCTCATATGGTCAAATACACAGCGCCTGTTAATGCTTCAAGTGGTGCTGGATCTGATGAAGGTTTTATAGAAGCCGATCATGCCAATAGTGAGCACGGTACTGTATTCATAGGTGAGGGTAGCTGGGGTGCACCAAAACGACCAATCGATGACGATAAAGACTGGACAATAATCAGCAACTCATTCTGGCAATTCAAGCATATTACGGTTTCTCCAAGTAATCTTGAGGTTCGTACTGTACGCTTTGAAAATAGTTCATATCCAAACGGTGTTGATGTGGATGTGGCTGCTCTAACACAACTTGAACAGGATAATGATCCAGCAGCATTACCTACAGGTTTGGACTTGTGGTTACCTTTTGAAGGAGATATTCCTCTAACACTCCCTTATAGTGATACATATACAGTTAAAGCCGATGCTAATGAAGTTCCTGTTGATGATAATAATGACCCGCAAGCACCAGAGAATGCGCTGTTTTTTACCAATTTTACTGGCGCAGTTGTTGACGGAGCAACAGGGTCGATAGTAACAAGCTATGGCGATATTACTCAATTCAGTCAGGCATGTACCGATGCTCCTTGGTATATTTATTCAGGTTCATCAGGTTCGAAAGCGAGTGCCAATGGTTATGCGCCAGGTTCAACACCCGAAAATTGCAGTAACTGGTTATTCTTGCCTCCACAGGACTTGAGTGGCACAGATGCTATTACATTGACATTTGATTCTGATTATAACTTTAACGGACCTGATCTGGAGCTTGTATATTCCAGTGATTATGATCCCTCGGTAAATGCGGATCCAGCCAGTGCGACCTGGACCACACTAAGCTGGGATATACCATCCACTGGTGGCTACACAGTTGAATCGTCAGGACCAGTTGTTATCTTTGCAGCAGATATTCCGCTGGCTGAGCAAGCTAATGTCACAATCGCTTATCACTACACATCAAATGGTCGTGAAGCAGGCGATGGAAAAATCTGGGAAGTCGATAACATTGCGATCGTAGATGGTGAGCAAGTCGGGGAAGGTGATACCGAAACTATCATGTTCTTTACGGACTTTACTGGAGCCGTTGCTGATGGAGTGACTGGTTCTATAGCGACAAGCTATGGTGATATCACGCAATATACTGAAACCTGTTCAGATGAATCCTGGTACATCTATCAAAGTTCTAAAGTGAGTGCCAATACGTATTCTCCAGGCGCTACACCAGAAAATTGTAGTCTGTGGCTATTTGTACCCGCACAGGATCTCAGTGCTCTTGATGCGATGACCTTAACATTTGATTCTGACTATAACTTTGATGGTCCCGAATTAGAGCTGGTTTATTCAAGCGATTATGACCCTCAGGTTAATGCGGATCCTTCAACGGCAAACTGGACTACATTAAATTGGACAAAACCAGCAACAGGTGGTTATACCGTTGCGCCATCTGGGCCTGTAGTGATTCAGGCGACAGATGTTCCAGTTGCAGAACGCGGTAATGTGACCATTGCCTATCATTACACATCGAATGGCCGTGAAGCAGGTGATGGACGTATCTGGGAAGTTGATAATATAAAAATTATTGAAGGTGAGGAAGCGCCAGCCCCGGTTGTTGACGATACAGTGCCGGCTAAACCGACAGGTACATTACGTGTTGCTTCCTTTAACGTTTTACTTGCCAATCGCGGAGCTGGTTCTGAGCCAAGTGATGTTTATGATCCTTCTATAGATCCTGACGCATTAAAAGATGATTTGGTTGGTGGCAATGATTCTCAAGCGCAAGGCGTAGCTGAAATTATCCAACGAATTAACCCGGATATCATACTACTCAATGAATTTGATTGGGATGCCACAGACGTTGCTGTCAACTCATTCAGAACAGAATATCTTGAAGTAGCACAGGCAGCTGATACAACGGCAGTTACCTATCCTTATTACTATGTGGCGATATCTAACACAGGTGTTCAGCCAGAAAGTGAAGGTGAAGCAGATTGTGATTTCAATGACTCTGGTGTGGGTTGTGGTGTAGCAGGATCGGCAAATGATAACCCTGAAGATGCATACGGATTTGGCTATTATCCTGGTGCGTTTGGTATGGTTATGTTATCCAAATATCCAATCGATAGTGCAAACGTTAGAACCTTCAGAAAATTCTTATGGAAGGATATGCCTGCAAATGTTATTCCGGCAGGATGGTATGCTTCTGATGAATTGGATATTTTCCGTGTATCGTCAAAGAGTCACTGGGATATTCCTGTTAATGTAAACGGTGAAACCGTTCATATTCTCGGTAGTCATCCAACACCACCAGTATTTGACGGCACAGAAGATCGCAATGGTCGACGCAACCATGACGAAATACGACTTTGGGAAAATTATGTCAGCGAAACAGGCAGTAACTGTTTTCTGTATGACGACGATAATACAGCTGGTTGTTTAGGTTATGGAAAACGCTTTGTCGTTGTCGGTGACCAGAATGCAGACCCATCTAACGGAGATAGTTTTGGGTCAGCTATCCTGCAGCTCTTGAATAATCCGTTTATTGATGGAAGTTTCACTCAAACTGCTAGTGGAGGAGAAGGTCGTACATCCGGGTTAGCTGCAACTGCTGACTTTGGATTACGTGCAGACTATGTTGTACCGGGTAAAGCTGGTCTGAACATCCGGATGGATAGCTGTGATAGTGCAGACCCTGGTTTATCTTGTGGTATTTACTGGCCTAGAGTGGGTGATCCTAAACGGGATCTAACAGGAAGCTGTAGTGATTCAGGGCCAAGCTGTGCGTCTTCGGATCATCGTCTGGTATGGCTTGATCTGGAGATCGTAGCTGACCAGGATAATGATGAAATTCCTGATGATATTGATAATTGTTTGGCTATCAGTAATAACGACCAGCAAGATCTTGACAAAGATGGTCTGGGTACTGTTTGTGATACAGACGATGATAATGACCAAATGGATGATGCGTGGGAAGCACTCTATGGCTTTAGTTCTGCCGATCCAAGTGATGCCCTATTAGATACCGATGGAGATGGCGTGATCAATCGCGATGAATTTTTAAATGATACCAACCCGCTGGTAAATGATGAAGCTGAAGTTCCTTTATTGCCTGTATTAGCGCAATGGTTATTGGGATTAAGCCTGATTTTAGTAGCACGTCGTTATCTAAGAAAAATTGTTAGTAATGTTCTTTAATAAATCCCCTAAAATTTAATCTGGAGTATGTAGTTATGAAATTGAAGTCTCTATTTGCTGGAATGCTGGTAGGCGGTATCGCTTTACAAGCAAACTCGGCACTTATTATTTCTGAAGTTGTTGATGGCAGTTTATCTGGCGGTTTACCAAAATTCGTTGAATTAACGAATACTGGTACAACATCTATTGATTTATCTGCTTATAGTATTGGTAACCTCAATAATGGTGGTACTGACTTGGGTGGTAGCAGTGGTTCTACTCTGTTGTCAGGTATTTTGGCTGCTGGCGATTCATACGTGATTAGCTATGAAAACAGCGACTCAGCCGGAAACAGCACGTTTTTTGATGTGTATGGTTTTGATGCTGATAACCTTTCACAAGGTTCTTTTATTAATGGTGATGACGTTATTGCATTGTTCTCTGGTTTGGCAGTAGATGGTTCTGGTGATGATTCAGCTGCTCCAAACGTACTTGTTGATGTTTACGGTGTTGTTGGTGTTAATGGTGACGGTGAAGTTTGGGACTATACAGATGGTTACTCATTCCGTAACTTTAACGTTATAAGCGCAACAACAACGTTTGATTCAAGTGAGTGGACGTTTGGTGGTTTGAACAGTTTAGCAGGAGCTGACGCTGCTGCTGAGACGGCGCTATTGCTTTCTTTAACAACACCAGGTACACACTCTTTTGCAGCTGTTCCAGTTCCAGGTGCTGCGTTCCTTTTCGGTTCTGCGCTTATTGGTCTTTTAGTTGCAAGACGTAAGTAATTATACAAAAACAATATATAAAAATAGCGAATAAAAATTTGCTTGTATTGATAAGAATAAAAAGCCCAGCCATTGGTTGGGCTTTTTTTTTTGCTTATTGATTATATAAGTTTAAATACTAGCCCCGCAGTGTTTACAGTGCATAGCATCTAACTCATGGCCAGATCTACCGCAATTACCGCAGGTTCTCTGGTCTCTTTCCATACGCATTTCATTGGCAATTTCAGCAGTAAAAATACCAGTGGGAACAGCGATGATAGAGTATCCTAACACCATTACCATGCTCGCGAGAAACTTGCCTAAAGGAGTGTTGGGAGAGATATCGCCATAACCGACAGTTGTAATGGTAACGATTGTCCAGTAAATGCTTTGAGGCATACTAGTGAATCCGTTTTTAGCACCTTCAACCAAATACATTAATGCACCAAAAACAACTGCGAAAATAATGACAACAAACAGGAAGATTAATATTTTGCGGCGAGAAGCCCATAATGCACGAATCAATAAATTTGCTTCGGTTGAATAACGAAAGAGTTTGAATATTCTAAATAATCGCAATACGCGTAGTAAACGCACGACAAGAAAATATTGTGTACCGGCGAAAAAAATGGCCAAATAGCTTGGTAAAAATGAGATGAGATCAATAATGCCATAAAAACTTCGTGCATAACGAACAGGATGAGGTGCGCTATACAACCTTAGAAAATACTCAACGGTAAATAATATGGTAAATCCCCACTCAATATTCCAAAAGAGTTTTTCATATCTGACATGAAAAATATTGATTGAGTCGATTACAACGAGTAGTACGCTAGACACAATAGCAATTAACAGGAAAATATCAAAAGTTCTCCCGGCTCTTGTTTCAGTGCCAAAAATAATAGCGTTAATTGTGTTTCGCAGTTTGGAACGTGACACTTTTTTATAACCTCTAACAATTTTCTATAATATTAAACATAGCATCTGCGATTTTTTTAATTTCATCATTACTGATAATATAGGGCGGCATGGTATAAACCAATTTGCCAAATGGTCTTAACCATACACCAAGCTCTGGTAATAATGCTTGTACTTTCTGCATATCAACTGGTTCGTGTGTTTCAATTACACCTATAGCACCTTTCACTCTGATATCGTAAATTTTATTCTGTAATGGTGTAGAGATATCTCTGTTAAGCAGGTTATCTTGTAGAGCATTTTCGATTCTGAGAATATTTTTTTGCCATTCTGAAGATAATAGCAATTCAATATTTTTATTCGCGATAGAACATGCTAAAGCGTTAGCCATAAATGTTGGGCCGTGCATAAATGCACCGGCTTCACTTTGTGATATTACATTGCTAATCGTTTTTGTTGTGAGCGTAGCCGCGAGACTCAGATAACCGCCGGTAAGTGCTTTTCCCAGGCACAGAATATCTGGTGTTATTGATGCTTCTTCGCACGCGAATAAGTGACCAGTACGACCAAAGCCGGTTGCAATTTCATCAGCAATCAGCAGGATATTGTATTTTTTACAAAGTACATTTGCCTGATACAAGTATTCTTTTGAATAAAAATACATACCACCAGCACCTTGTACTAGCGGTTCAAGAATGAAAGCGGCTATTTGTTCATGGTGTGTTTTAAACAGTTGTTCCAGAGCATTGATCTCTTCGGGGTTGTAATCGACTGATGGGCGATCGACAAAATACTGTTTTTGAAGAGAATCATTAAATAAGTGATGCATGCCGGTTATCGGATCACAGACACTCATTGCTCCGATTGTATCGCCATGATAACCACCTTTTAAAGCAACAAACTTATTTTTATTGGCCAGGTTTTCTTTACCAATCTCTTGTTTATTTTTTGCTTGCCAGTACTGTATTGCCATTTTCATAGCGACCTCAACAGCGACTGAGCCTGAATCACTGAAGAAAACGGTATCCAGTCCTTCCGGTGTTATCTTCACTAATCGTTGTGCAAGATCAATTGCAGGGCGGTGTGTAAGTCCCCCGAACATAACATGAGAAAACGAATCCAGCTGTGTTTTTGCGGCTTTATTCAATTCAGCATGGTTATAACCATGGATAACAGACCACCAGGAGGCCATTGCATCAACAAGTTTAACTTGATTAGAAAGCGTTAAATAAACACCTTGGGCGTGAATGACTTCCAAAGCAGGAATAGGGTTTGGGAGGGAAGTGTATGGGTGCCATAGTTGATTTCGATCAAATAGCAGTGGCTCTGGTGAATTGATAATACTCTCGTTCAAGGGAACCTTCAGGTTAGTGATTGTTTCAGGTTGATTAATGTGTCTATTTACATTTTTATATTATGCCAACTAATTGAATAACTTGCAGTGATTATCTCGATTTGTTGCTATCTATAGACTTTATATCTTTTATATAAATAAACAAGTTAGAAGGTGTTATTAAAGAAAATTATAGTTGGTTGCTCATAGTAATGATTTTCTTGAAAAAGTGCCTCTATTAATTAATGTCAAATGCTTTATACCCATGGAACCTGCCGTTAAAATGAAATCTAATATTCCTTCTGGATAATACTTCTCAATCGTTCTAATTTCATGGATTCTCTAACAAAAACTGATAGTAAAGCAAAAAGCACGATTGCAGGTAAAAAGTCGTCAGGACGATTTTTGCGTTTTTTTCAGCTGCCCTTTGGCAATCGGCGTTTTCCATTTACTTTTCGTCTAGGCCTGGCAATGAGTTTTTTGTCAATTGGCAGTGCTTTGATTCTGGTTTATCTGGCTGTGCATCAAAACTGGCGTTTGGCACAAAAGCAAACTCAGGCTTTTGGTCAGACCATAGCTGAACAGCTTGCATCAAGCATTATCGAGCCTGTTTTTACTGACGATCATCTTGCAATACAACTTAATCTTAATCAGCTGACACATAAGCCGGTGATAGTGGCGGCAGCAGTTTACGATAACAATGGCGGTCTGTTAACAGTTTCAAGTCATACAAGTGTGAATCAGTCAAGTGATCTTACATTAAATGCGCTAACAGAAAAAAGAGCCAAGCAACAGTTAGAGCGTTTTGTTGGTAGACAGTTTTCTTATCACCTTACTCATTTGCCTTCTGGTTATTATGCTTCTCCAGTGATTTTTAATAATGTCACAGCAGCACATGTGATCGTTGTTTTAAACCAGACACCGATGAATCTTATCTACACTACTTTTTCTAACCAGTTAATCTTTGCTGTGATTATTATAAGTTTGCTATCTTTGATTGGTGCATACTTTTTAAGTCGAATGCTTAGTAAACCAATCAATACTCTCCGTTTAATGAGTACAGCTGCAGGAAGAGGTGAGGTTCAGTCGCTTCCCAAATTTAGCGGTCGACGTTCATTAACAGCTGAATGGGATGAGATACTTTCAGTTTATGATTTACTTGGTAAAGAGGTTAAAAATAAAAAAGAAGCAGAAAAACTATTACAACAATTTGTCGATAATGATGTAGCAGTGAGCTTACTTGATGAAGCCGATAGTATTACAGCCGATGGCGAAATTGTTGATGCATCTATTTTATTTGTCGATATTGTGTCATTTACTTCAATTAGCGAAAAATTACCTCCAGAGGAAACTGCTCGCTTGTTAAATCGTTACCTGTCTATCTTTGCAGCCTGTGCCAGAACTTATAAAGGTACAGTCGACAAATTTATTGGTGATGCAGCAATGATCGTATTTGGTGCTCCACGTAAAAATAATCGCCATAGCCAACATGCCGCCTGTTGTGCGATGGCAATTCAAACGGTTGCCAGAGCAATTAATAAAGAACGTTTGAATATTGGTTTGGAGCCAATCCAGTTGAGAATTGGCGTCAACTCCGGAAAAGTCAGAGCAGGCGTCATTGGTTCAGAGCTCAGAAAGGAATTTACTGTAGTCGGTGATCCCGTCAATCTGGCGTCCAGGTTATGTGATATGGCAGGGGCTGGAGAGATTTATGTGTCGCATTCACTATTTCGCTCGTTGGATCAACGCGATGTCGATATAACAGACTTAGGGAATTTATCGATTAGAGGTAAAGAGGGTGAAGTAGCTGTGTATCGCCTGGATAACACACGCTCATCACAGGATTGGGTAATCAGTAATTTTATTGAAGATATTTTATCTGTTTATTCGTAAAAAAATGAAATAATCGTTATTTGCTAAACTAACATTACTTTAGAATTAAAAAAGAAAACAGTTTCATTTTATTCTTCATTATTTAAGGCACTTTGGGTGAAAGTAGTTAATAGGTTGTATTTATTATTGATGTTGTCAGTGTTTACTGCATTGCCTTCCTGTAGCTTATTGTCACAAAAAAACGATACGATAACAGCTTCAATTGAAAAACATAACTACAAAGAAGCACTAGTTACATTATCGCATGAACAGAAGGCGATAAAAAAACAAATAACCAGTCTCGACAAACAGATAAGTAAGCCACCCAAGGAAGATGTTCCAGTTGATGAATTAAAGCAACAGCGTAATACTTTAATTAACCAGCTATCTGATCTGGAAAAGCAGCAAACCAGCATCATTGCAGAAGCGAAGTCGTTTTTTTACAAAGAACAATTTCGAATCAATCAATTAATTGAGCAGAACGATTGGCAACCTGCAGTTACCGGGCTTGAATTTTTGAAGCTTCATTTGCCTGAGGGTATTTCTATAGAGGAATTTGAAGAGCACTTTAATCAAAAAAAACAGAACGCTTTAGAAGAGCATAAGAAAAACCTTGTTATTCTGGATGCAAAATATTTGCCCGAACAACTGAACTTGCTTGAAGTTTTGCAGGTTATTTCTGAGGATAAAGAGCAGTTGGGTCGTTATCGTCAATCACTTGCAAGAAAAATAGAAGTAGAAAAAGTATTAAAGGAAAACATTGAACAAGCTAAAGCTTTGCAGGAATGGGATCTGGCATTATTTTATGCGAGATCATTGAGCCGCATTGACAATTCGTTAGCAACAAAAAACATGCTCGCAGAAATTCAAAACAGAATTGAATACATTTCTAAAAGCGCTCAAGCAAGTGATGCTAAAAAGAAAAGCAATGCAGCATCCGCAAATTATAAAAAAATTCAGGCAGATATTCAGTTAGCGTTTGAGGAAAACCGATTACTGGATGCAAAAAAAATGCTATCAAAAGCAATAAAACAATATCCTGATAATTCGAGTATTCTTTCCGAACAAGCAGCTTTGAATGAAAAAATAAACCAAAAAGTAATATCTGCCAAAACAGTAGGTGAGAATCTTTATTCAAATGGCGATATAGAGCAGGCGTTAGAATTATGGCGGGAAGTATTGCCATTGGTGCCAGATGACCTTGATCTGATATCCAATATTGAGCGAGCTGAAAGGATATTGAATAAAGTGAATAAGCTTAAAGAAGAACAATAAAGTAGATGATTGCTAATCAATTACTGACTTTTATTTAACAAAACAAAAACAGCTTCTAAACGCGCGCATTCAGTTTCGCCGGATGTCAGTGTACTACTCATTGTAATTGATGTTTTCCCGGTATGTTTGTAATGTTCTATAAAGGTATGCCATTGTCTGGGAAGTGGCTGTTTGCATCGTGCGATTATATCCGGCTCGTTAAAAGGGTGGCGATAACGAATTTGTGCATCTCGCACTACGATAGCCGGTTTTTCAATATGATCAACGCTGGCAAGATAAACTGAAGACCAGCCAGCAAATAACGCGAGATTAAATATGCTGCCGCCAAAGGCAGTTCCATGATCATTATGGTTAAGTGCCAAAGGTGCCTGAATAGAAAGAAAATCTTCATCATAACCAATGAGCTTAGCCTGGCTGGCACGTATCAATGGTAAATTCTCTTCAACAAATTGGTGAATTTTTTGTGAAGCATCTTCAAATGAAAGCATTCGATGTATCCTGTATTATAAAAATAACATTATACAAAGTGTTTAAGATAATTCAAAACTGAGCAATTCTATCTGGTTGTGATCCAATGCAATACACCAGCCAGTTTTATCCCAGTCACCTAAAACATAGCGCTTGGCTTTCCTGTCAGGCAATGTGTGTATTTTCGGTCTATGTGTATGGCCATGAATCATTGTATCGACAGAAAAAAGCCGCATGATTCTATCAACTTCAGAAGTGGTAACATCCATTATCATCGCTGTTTTATCCAGTTTTTCACTATGACTTTGTTTTTTTATTTTATTAGCTATTTTTTTTCGCAGTTTAAAAGGCAGGTGGCTTAAAACAAACTTTGTTACCGGGTTCTGAATACGTCGACGAAACTTCATATAGTTTATATCCTGTGTACACAAAGTGTCGCCATGCAAAAGCAAATATTCATGATGGTAGATCGAGCGCTTAATGGGTTGTTTGAGTAACGTCATGTCTGTTGCTCTAGCAAATTTTTCACCCACAAGAAAGTCCCTGTTTCCCTGCATAAAAAAAACCTGCGTGCCATTATCACTTAAGTCTTTTAACAGTTTTCTGGTAATTTGTGCGGTTTGACTATCATCATCATCACCCAGCCATGCATCAAACAGGTCGCCAAGAATATATAACGCTTCGGCTTTGCTGGCATATTCAGAG
The DNA here is from genome assembly GCA_041941365.1 of Cellvibrionales bacterium. Taxonomy (GTDB): domain Bacteria; phylum Pseudomonadota; class Gammaproteobacteria; order Pseudomonadales; family UBA7434; genus UBA7434. The sequence goes on from JBGTQK010000001.1 coordinate 247,880, forward strand.
CAAAAAGTTTCAAAAGCCTGTATTAAATCAACTCTATCGTCAGAGAGATGGAGGTCAGAGATAATCAAGGTAAATTTATCGGAAAGCTTTTCGAACAGGGTATCCAGTTCAGAAAAAACCATAGGGACGTCCTTTTTACTTTACACCAGTATTAATCTTCAACAATCGCTTTTTCGATAACAATGGCTTCTGAAGGGACATCCTGATGGTAGCCATAAGATCCAGTATCGGCAGCTTTAATTGCTTCTACGACATCCATACCTTCTTTGACTGCCCCGAAAACGGCATATCCCCAACCTTGAGGTGTTTTACCTGAATGGTCAAGAAAATCATTATCAGCGACATTAATAAAAAACTGGGCAGTGGCTGAATGTGGATCTTGTGTTCTTGCCATTGCCAATGTGCCTGTTTTATTTTTTAGGCCATTGTCTGCTTCGTTTTCAATAGGAGCGCGGGTTTCAGACTCATTCATTTCGGCATCGAAACCACCACCCTGAATCATAAAATTATTAATGACACGGTGAAAAATTTTTCCGTCATAAAACCCGTCTTCCACATATTGTTGAAAGTTCTCAGCCGATTTGGGGGCATTTTCAAAATCTAGTTCAATTAAAATATCACCTTTATTTGTACTGAAACGTATCATGATGGTTTATCCCATTATTTTTAAAAAGAATTGGTTAAATAATAAAAAAGTAAATCCTGAAAGAAGGCTGAATTTTCCCATAGCTCAGGATCATACAATTATTGCTAAGCGGCTATAATACTTCTGATTTTTTAAACATTTTATGCAATATTGACAGCTTTAAGCCCTTGTTGCAATTTACTCAATACTTTCCCGGTAGAGCGGGCTAATGAAACTCATGGAATCCGAAGTAAAACCTACCAACTTTATCCGTCAGATTATCGAACAGGATTTAAAAAGCCAGAATATAGAAAATGTGGTGACACGGTTTCCTCCTGAGCCTAATGGTTATTTACATGTGGGTCATGCCAAATCTATCTGCCTTAATTTCGGATTGGCAGAAGATTATGAGGGCGCTTGTCATTTACGTTTTGATGACACCAACCCCGAAAAAGAAAGTGAGGAGTTTATTCGTTCAATTTGTGAAGACATTGAATGGTTGGGTTTTAAATGGCGTGGTGATATTCGTTTTGCTTCTGCTTATTTTGAGCAGTTACATCAATGGGCAATCTATCTGATCGAGCAGGGACTCGCCTATGTTTGTGATCTTTCTGCTGAACAGGCGCGTGAACACCGTGGAACACTGACTCAATCCGGTACTGATAGTCCCTATCGACAGCGTAGCGTTGAAGAAAACAAAGCATTATTTCAACGTATGACAGCAGGTGAATTTGATGAAGGTGCTTGCGTATTACGCGCAAAAATCGATATGGCATCACCTAATATGAACATGCGTGACCCGATAATCTACCGAATCAGAAAAGTGATACATCATCAAACGGGTGATAAGTGGTGTGTTTACCCGACCTATGACTTTGCACATGGTCAGTCTGATGCTATTGAGGGTATTACTCACTCTGTATGTACGTTAGAGTTTGAAGACCATCGACCTTTGTATGAATGGTTTCTGGCAAATTTACCGGTTGAGGCCGAACCCAAACAATATGAGTTTTCGCGTTTAAACCTAAACTACACAGTTACCAGTAAAAGAAAATTAAAAAGATTGGTTGATGAAGGCGTTGTTAATGGCTGGGATGACCCACGTATGCCGACTATTGCAGGAATGCGCAGGCGTGGTTATGCACCTGAATCCTTGCGAAACTTTTGTGAATCAATCGGTGTTACCCGAGTTAATGGTGTCGTTGACATGTCCATGCTTGAGTTTCAGGTGAGGGAATTTCATAACACTCATGCTCAGCGTGCAATGGTTGTGATACATCCGGTAAAGGTTGTAATAACCAATTTTCCCGAAGATAAGATTGAACAACTGGACTCACCAAATCACCCTCAGGATGAAACAAAAGGTACTCGTAAAATTCCTTTTACAAGAGAGATTTATATCGATCAGGATGACTTTAGAGAAGAGGCCAATAAGAAGTACAAACGCCTGGTATTGGGCAAAAAGGTACGCTTAAGAAATGCCTATGTTATTTTGGCAGAGGATATCGTCAAGGATGATAATGGAAATATAACTGAAATACATGCCAGTTATGATGTTGGAACACTTGGTCAGGACCCTGCAGATGGGGTAAAACCCAAGGGTGTTATTCAATGGGTTTCTGCTGCAGAAGGCACCAGAATAACCGTTAGAGAGTACGATAGATTATTTAAAGTCGAGGAGCCGGAAAAGGTTGAAGGGGAAGAAGGGTTCCTCTCTGCTTTAAATGAAGCATCATTAAAAATATATGAGAATTGCATAGCAGAACCTTCATTGCTTGGTGCTAGCCCTGAACAGGTTTTCCAGTTTGAAAGAGAAGGTTATTTTGTTGCAGATCGTTTTGATTATTCAGAGAAAACGCCAGTATTTAATAAAACTATTGGCTTAAGAGATAACTGGCAAAAGTAAGGCTGATAAAATAAGTTAGGTAATGTTAAATAGTTTGATTAAATGAAAGTTATGAATAAATTATCGCTATACAACACAAAAAAACGTCAAAAAGAAATTTTTGAACCTATCGATTCACAACGCGTAACGATGTATGTTTGTGGGCCAACTGTTTACAACCGTGTTCACATCGGCAATGCCCGCCCGGCGGTGGTTTTTGACGTGTTATATCGTTTGCTTTCACTGTTATATCCGGATGTTGTCTATGCACGTAACATCACAGACATAGATGACAAAATAATGAAAGCAGCAGACGAATTAAATGAAAGCATTACCCAAATCAGTGAGCGTTTTGCTGCAGCTTATTTTGAAGATATGGCAGCGATTCATAATCTTGACCCAACTATTCAGCCTTACGCGACTGATCATTTACCGCAAATGATCAGTTTAATCGAACGTTTGCTGGAAAAGAATCATGCCTATGTTGAACAAGGGCATGTATTGTTTGATGTGCTGTCCATGGAAAACTATGGAGAGTTATCCAACAGGAACCTTGAAGATATGTTGGCAGGAGCGCGTGTAGAGGTTGCACCCTATAAAAAATATGCGGGAGACTTTGTGCTTTGGAAACCATCGAGCGATGAGGAGCCTGGTTGGGAAAGTCCCTGGGGAAGAGGGCGGCCAGGTTGGCATATAGAATGTTCGGCGATGGTTGAAACTCATTTGGGTGAATCGATCGATATTCATGGCGGTGGACGTGATTTAATTTTTCCTCATCACGAAAATGAAATTGCGCAGAGTGAATGTGCACATGATGGAAAAGTATATGTCAGGTATTGGATGCATAACGGATATATCAATATTGACGGTGAAAAAATGTCTAAATCGTTAGGCAACTTTAGGTTGGTTAATGATTTATTGAAACAATACTCAGGCGAAACAATACGGTTTGCTCTATTAACTGCAAGTTACCGTTCAGAGTTGAATTTTAGTAGCGAGCTGCTTGAGCAGGCGAAAGCCACTCTCGATACATTATACGGTGCTCTACAAATGGTAGAAACAATTGAAGCTGAAACGCCTGAGTCTATAATGGATGAGCCTTTTTTTGCAGCATTACTTGACGATTTGAACACACCCAAAGCCATCAGTGAATTACATCAATTAGCCAGGCTTCTCAGAAATGCTGAAGCTGCTGATGCGCCAAAAATCAAAGGGCGTATGCTGGCATGTGCAAATTTGTTAGGTTTATTGCAACAAAATCCAACACAATGGTTTCAGGCAGTCATTGGTGAGGCAACAATAACTGATGAAGAAGTTGAGGGACTTATTGCCGAAAGAAACCAGGCCAAGCTTGATAAAAATTATCAACGAGCCGATGAAATTCGTAATGAGTTAGAAGAAAAATCAATTATTCTCGAAGATAGCCGTGAAGGAACTCAGTGGCGGCGTAGCTGATTTTTATACGGGTTTAGTTTCAAAAAATAACACCAAAAACAGGAATCGATAGACAGTTCTATTGAGAAGCACTCAATATTTTTTGTTTTACATTTATAGGCAGAAACTGCTTGTGACCCTCTACACAAATTGACTGGGTATTGTCTGTTATTGTGGCTTCCATATTCACCGTAAGGAACCAGCAAGGAGGTAACAGTGAGCGGTATCCCGGCAGTAAGAAATACACTTAATGAAACTTCAAATCAGGTAAAAAATCTCAATGAAAGACAATGCTTTTTTAGCAGTAGTACTTTGCTAAGAAACATTAATTTTGCGCAATATGACCCGGCTGCTAAAGCTGCTTTAACAAATTCATCAGACAGTTTCTGGTCTAAAGTTATTAAACGTCCTTCTAACGTTTCAAATATAACGCCAGAATTTAAACGAAACTTCAGACTGAGTATTGGTGGATGGTTGAATTTACCTTTTAATTGTCATAACACATTATCTCTAGTCTTATGTGTAAAAGATAAAAAAAGAGAATTATTTTATACGATTGATACAATGAATGCCCGCGGTGCACAGCAAATCTTACTTTCTGGCGCAGTGGAAATTTCGATTTTTGGTAAAGTCGAAAGTGTTCAGTTATTTTGTCACGGTATTTCGGATGATACTTTATGGATTGATGATCTTCATTTTAAAGCAGAGTTAACCCACCAACCTCAGAATTAATCAGGTCATGTCTGCAGCTTAAGTATTTTCTTTATTCAATGTTATAAAAGTGTCATATAAGCCATATTGGTTTGTATACAATTCAACCATTGATTGTTATCTGAATTGACTTTCTGAATCAAGAAATTCAGCAATTATTGCTGTTTCCATCAGATTACATCAGATAAACAGTGGACGATCGAATAGCCAGCTTCCTATAATGTGGCGATCAAATATTTTATAAATATCCTAATCGTTTGAGGTTTTTTTAATGAGTATCTTTAAGTTAGACATGATCAAGTCAATGGTTATAGGCGAGAAACTATCGCCAGAAAAAGAAAAAGCACTGTTTGCTGAGCTTCTTTTTATGGTATTGACTCGTGCTTCACGTGCTGATTTAAATGTTGAATCCTCAGAAGTGGATATGATTGTCAAAGTGTTAAAAGATAATTTAGATCAGGACTTCACAGAGAAAGATATCCGGGTTGCTGCAATAACCGAGCTGTATGAGCATGCGCCATTCGAAAAGTATGTATATCGCCTGGGTAGAAAGCTATCAGTTGAGTATCGGGTAAGAATTCTGGATGCAGTGGCTGAAGTTTTTGCTTCTGATGGAACAATAGGCGTTCTGGAAGCTGATTTCTTTAATCTGGTTGCCAATTCACTTGACCTGACTCCAGCACAAATTCGAAAACTTTAAAGTTGATCTAAGCTTTTTTCTAAATAAAACAATAACATGTCTGATTCCAGGCATCTGTCCAGAACCCTATACGGCAGATGCTTAAATTTTCTATTAATTGTCAACCATTTTGGCTTTTCAACGTTATTACCTATAAGTCGTTAAAATCAGAAGCAAATGCTGATTTATCGGACTGAGATGAAAGTATTTTTAATCAGTAGGCCTAAGATACCTTTTTAATGACAAATGTTTCAGCACTGGATTTAAATGCTTTCCTTGCATCTGTAGAAAAGCGAGCTTATCGGATAGCACGAATGGCTACGCGTAGTCATACAGAGGCTTTGGATATTGTCCAGGAAGCGATGTTAAGTCTTTGCGAAAAGTATTCTCAGAAACCCTCAAAAGAATGGGGGCCTTTATTTCAAAGGATTTTGCAAAACAAAATAATGGACTGGTATCGTAAAGATCAGAGACAACGAGGTTTAATTAAACCTTTGGAAGATTGGGACGAGGGTACAGACAATATGCAAAATGCTACAAGCAGAATGGATATGTTAGAAGATACAAAAGACCTGAATCCGGAGCATTTGCTCAATCAGGCAAGAGATATGAATCAGGTAATAGCATCAGTTGAACAATTACCTATACGGCAACAACAGGCATTTTTGTTACGGGTATGGGAAGGTTTGGATATACAGGAAACTGCAGAAATCATGCAATGCAGTTCAGGGTCTGTAAAAACACACTTTCACCGGGCACTTAAAAGTATTCGATCTGCATTATTAAGTGAGTAGACTGAACAACGATAGAGGCGAATTAATTAATACGATGAACGATTTTGAAAAAGAATTTAGCCGCACAATGTTAGAGTCATTAGATCAAAGTCTCGATGAGATTGATCCATCAATACAGGATGAACTTGCTGCTATTCGACATAAAGTATTAAATCAAAGTGAAGTGCCACCGCTGGATGAGGTGCCACAGCGACATGAGGTGCCACAGCTGAATTCAAAAAATAAAGCAAAACAGTGGCAATACTATGCAATAGCCGCCAGTGTTCTAGTCTTATTCACGATACCTTTGATATACCTGCAAAATGAAAAGCAAAGCGAAAGCTACCAGAGTTATTTGAGTGTTGATCCGGACATGCTTCTGGATTGGGATATGCTTGAATTGATAGGTGAAGAATATGGCGCCTGATTTAAAGCATTATGCGTTCTCTATGATATTTTTTTCCGCTATGCAGCTAGCAAACGCTACTGAGCACGCTTCATTTAATGAAGATTTTTGGGATTATCTTATTGAGTTTAGTGATGAAGATGGGGAATTATTTGATCCTGTTGATTTTTCATCAGTAAATTCATCAGAAGATTCAAGCAATGAAACTCAATTCAATGAGCAAGAAAGGGTAAATGTAAAATGAAATATTGTTTGTTTATAACACTTTTATTGATTTCCTCTTTATCTATGGCGAATAACCCATCCTGGGATGAGCTACCTGCAGATTCTAAAAATCTTCTGGGCAGCTTTAAAGAAAATTGGAATGATTTGCCCGAAAAAAGAAAAGAGCAGCTGATAAAAGCGAGTGACCGTTTTAAGGATATGCCTGCTGAGAAGCAGGCCGTATTAATGAAACGCTTTGATCGCTGGCAGTCTTTACCCAAGGAAAAAAGAGCGCTTTTCAAGAAACGTTTTGAAAGGTTTAAAAAACTACCAAAAGAAAAACAGGAATTACTTAAAAAACGTTTTCGGTGGTTTCAGTCTTTACCTGAGGCAGAAAGAAAAAAAATAAGATACAGCTGGCAATCGCTTAGCCCTGAAGAACGCATTAAATTAAAGAAAAAATTTAAAAACGCATCACCTGAAGAACGAAAAAAATTACGTAAACAGTTGATGCGCGATCTCAAGTCACAACAGTAAAACAGTGTATTGATATTTTTTTATGTGTATACCATGGCTAGCTGGTATAGCCAGTAACTCAATAATCCTAACTGTACAGAATAAAATGTAACACGAAGCATCACAGCCATTACCGTCGTACTGATGATATGCACAAGCGATTGTAAAACTCTTGCTGCAAGAAACAAATAAGCTGTGCCAGCGATAATTTCAGTCTGTTCAGTTACCAGGCAAAGTAAAAGTACGCCTGCGTTTATTGGCAAATTTTCAAGGGAGTTAGCTGTAGCGCGAGCAAGCCGCTGTGAGAATGCATTGAGGTTAGAATTATCCGGAACGAATTCATTGATTTTTTTATGCCCTTGCAAAACATGTAATGTACGTTCACCTATGATTATAAACACAAGTAAGATACTCCAGGCAAAAAGGCCAATTAAGGTTAGAACAACTTCTGACATTATGTTATCTCCGGATTAATACATGCAATGTTATTTGGCTGCGCAATCTACCGTCCTGATTATAGAGAGAACAGGTTAAAAATAATCATACACAGGGTCATTACACATTACCTGCAAACTTTTACACATTTGATGTATGTCAATAACAGATTTAATGGTTGAGATTAGACTAAACACCGATTTCATCTGATATTTTGGGATTTACTTTGTGACTAAACAAGACATTTTTTCTTTGATAAATAAATATCAAAAAAATGCGCCTCGTTATACTTCGTATCCTACAGCTAACCATTTTTCTAATCGAATTACTGGTCACGATTATAAGCGTGTAGCGAGGGCAGGAAATCATAGCGTTGAACCTAAGCCGCTATCGTTATATATACATATACCATTTTGTCGTTCACTGTGTTACTACTGTGGTTGCAATAAAATAGTCACTCAAAACGAATCGCTTGTAGAAAATTACCTCGGTTATCTTTATCGGGAAATAGCAATGCATGGAGAACTATATGATCATAACCGACAAGTAACACAATTACATATTGGTGGAGGAACACCGACTTACTTATCGGTAGAGGCATTAGGACAAATAATACAAACTGCCAAAAATGTATTTAATTTTTCTTCAAGCCTGGAAATGAGTATTGAAATTGATCCAAGGACGATTAATGCAAAAGAAGCTGAAGGGTTAGCAAGCATAGGTTTTAATCGTTATAGTCTGGGTATTCAGGATCTGGATTCTCAGGTTCAAAAGGCAATTAATAGAATTCAAACTTTTTCTCAGATTAAAAAAATTACTGATGCAATAAGAAGTGAAAAGGAAAATTCCTTGTCGTTTGATCTGATATACGGTCTTCCTTTTCAGACAACGGAAACATTTGCTAAAACGCTGGATGCTGTATTGACACTAATGCCAGATAGAGTGGCCTTGTTTAACTATTCAAATATGCCGCATAAAATCCCTTCACACCGAGTAATTCCTCAAAATGAATTGCCTGATGCAGATGAAAAACTGCGTATATTTATGATGGCAAAAACAAGCTTTGAGGAAGCAGGTTATATTCACCTGGGAATGGATCATTTCGTTAGACCAACGGATACTCTGGCTAAAGCAATGAGGGAAGGCAGTATGCAAAGGAATTTTCAGGGTTATTCTACGCATTCAGGAGCAGATATTATCGGTATGGGCGTTAGTGCAATCAGCTTTGTTAATCACTGTTATGTGCAAAATTCGGATAACCTTAGAGCGTATCGTGCTTTTATGGATAAAGGAGAGTTAGCGATAACAAAAGGTATACTGCTTAATGAGGATGATCAATTAAGGGCAGATGTTATACAAAATATTATGTGTTCAGGCGTCGTTAACTGGCAACAACTGAACACAATACATGATGTTAATAGTAAAAACTATTTTGCAAGAGAATGTTTACAGTTAGAACCTTTTATTGATGATAGTTTGATTGAATCAAACTCGGAAGGTTTTAGGGTTACTACTCTTGGTCGTAATTTTTTAAGATCTATAGCAATGGTATTTGATAATCATGCACCATTAGCATTATCAAATCCTGTTGATAATGATCAAAAAGAGCAGCTTAATTACAGTAAGATGTTTTAGCTTTTTTTGATTTATATCAAATATATTCAGGTCTGAATAAGGGCCTTTATGTGAATAATAATTACTGTTAGGCATAGTGGTATATCTTTTGATGTGTATCAATAATCATTACTACTAATTAAACAATAATGAATCCCAAGCAATATTAAAAACATGTTGCATTAACCGTAAAAGTAAGGAGCCATTATGTTTATTATTTCAAATAGCCAACGTCTTTTTTTATCTTTGTGTGCAGGCGTTATTTTATCTTTTAGCAGTCAGAGTGCACTGTCTTCAGACAAAATGATTCTTCGTGCAGGAATTACCCATGTAGATCCGGATACATCAAATGATCAAAAACTTAAAACGACGTTAGGGACTCTCGGAGCAAAGGAAATGGATGTTGGTAGTAATGAGCAGCTAGGTATGGCTTTTTCTTATCCGCTAGGCAATTCACTGGCAGTAGAGCTTTTGGTTGCCACGCCTTTTGATCATGATATTTCTGTCGATGGAACTGATATTGGATCAACTAAGCACCTACCACCTACACTAAGTCTTACATATGATTTGCCTCTAGGTGAAGATGCACCCTTTACTGTTTATACAGGAGCTGGTTTCAATTACACCAAATTTTTTGAAGAAGAAGCAAAAGGATTAAACCTTGGGAAACTGGAGCTGGATGATTCTTTCGGATTGGCACTACAAGTTGGTGTGGATGTACCTTTTACTGAAACGATAGGTTTTAATGCATCTGTTCGATGGATAGATATTAATACAGACCTTAAACTCGGAGGTGCTGATATTGGTGAACTGGAAATTGATCCTTGGGTTTATACTCTGGGTATAGGTTATTACTTTAACTAATAGGGGCCTGTATACTGTTATTTTCTCCCTTCTGGCTTAATGAGTTTCTATTTAAATAGAAATTCCTTAAGCCAGCTTTTCTTCTATAAAGAAGTATGCTCAGAAACTTGATCTCTTCAAGCGCTATAGTTAGGGTGAGAAGGATAAGCACTGCTGAACTTTTTATATTCCTTCTCACTTTTTTCGGAGTCGCGCTCAGGTAACTTTAACCAATCATCAATATTGTTAAGAATCAAAGAGCTAAGACACTCAATATGTTCTTGTGAAGAGTTAAGTGCGGGAATATATTGGTAATTATTTCCACCGCTTCCTAAAAAGTAACTTCTGTTTTCTACTTGTATTTCTTCTAACGTTTCAAGGCAGTCAACCGAAAAACCAGGACAAAAAACATCCACACTATAAACACTCTTCAAGGGAAGTGATTTGAGTGTTTCATCGGTAAAAGGCCTCAACCATTCGGTGCGACCAAAGCGTGACTGAAAGGTAGTAATGTAGTCACTGTCGTTTAAAGACAGTTTTTCAGCAATTAACCTTGCAGTTTTTTGGCAATGACAATAATAAGGATCACCTTTGTCCAGATGAAATTTGGGTAACCCATGAAATGATAAGACCAGTTTTTGTGAGCGGGAATGATTTTCCCAGAATGTTTTTATTTGTTGGCTACAAGCTTCTATATAAAGTGGATTGTCATAATAGCCATTAATAAATCGTGTTTCAGGTATCCAGCGTTGTTTTGAAAAATGCTGGCTCATTGCATCAAAAGTAGAACCTGTTGTAGAGCTGGCATATTGGGGATATAAAGGCAATATCAGAATTTTGCTTGCGCCTTCATTTTGCATCTTTTCTAACGTGCTTTCGATGGAGGGTGATCCATAGCGCATCGCATAATCTACAATAATACGGTTGTCTGTTTCTGAATCTAGCTGACTGGATAATATTTTTTTTAATGCTTCAAGCTGGTCTTCTGTTAGTCTTTTCATCGGTGAACCTTGTTCAGTCCAGATTGACTCATAGAGTTTTGCTGAAGCTTTTGGGCGGGTATTAAGAATAAAAAGATTTAAGATAATCCACCAGATAGGTTTTGGCACTTCAACAACACGAGGATCAGATAAAAACTGTTTAAGATAACGTTTGACAGCTTTAGGTGTGGGGTGATCTGGGGTGCCTAAATTCGTTATAAGTATGCCGATTTTATCGGAACGTTTGTGATGAAAGTTTTCCTGCCCGGAGAAGCCCATAAGTAAATTCCTAGCGTTTATCATTTAGACTTTAATCAGTCTATGAACAGTCTTGGTCGCTGTTTATTGTATACGAAAAATGGATTGATCGAGATTGATCAACGGGTATTATACAGAAATGATTGAACGGATGGGGCTATAAGCAACTAAGCAATATTTAATTGATTTTCTTGTGAGTTCTTTTGCTCGAGTATCCAGTTACTGAATTCAGCTGCAGGTATAGGTCGGCTATGGTAGTAGCCCTGGCTATAATCGCATTGTTCATCCTTAAGGAATTGCAATTGTTCCTGGGTTTCAACACCTTCTGCAACAACACCAATTTCAAGCTCGTGTGCCATTTTGATAATAGAACGAGCAATTGCAATGTCATGTGCATCGTCAGGAATGTCTTTTACAAATTCACGGTCGATTTTCAAACGGTGAATCGGGAATCGTTTCAGATAAGCCAGAGAGGAATAGCCGGTACCAAAGTCATCAATCGCCAGTTTCAAACCTAAGTCATTAAGTTCTTGCAGGCGTTTAATAACGTCTTCTTTGGTTTCCATTAGCGTACTTTCTGTAATTTCCAGAGTGAGTTTGCCAGGGGAAATATTGGTTTCATTGATAATATTTTCAACTAAATGTAACAGGTTAGGTTCATTAAACTGAACACCAGACAGGTTAACCGCAATGTTTAAAGAGGGTAGACCCTGCTTTTCCCAGCTTCTTTGTTGTAAGCAAGCAGTCCTTAGTATCCAGGCACCCAGAGGTACAATTAAACGGCTTTCTTCAGCAATAGAAATAAACTTGTCTGGTGGAATCATGCCTTTTTCAGGATGGAACCAGCGAATTAAACATTCAGTTCCTACCGGTTTATTGGTAGCAATATCTATAATCGGTTGGTAATAAAGTTCAAATTCATTGTTTTCGATGGCTTTTCTTAAATCTTTTTCAATTTCTATTTTATTTCTTGCGGCAATTTCTATTTCGGCATTGAAGTACTTAAAGTTGCCACGGCCAAAACGTTTAGCTTCATAAAGAGCCAAATCAGCTTTACGTAATAGTTCATCAGAGTTATCGGCGTCTTTAGGATAGCAGGCAAGACCAATACTGGTACCTGTTTTGATCTGATGATTATCTACGTTTAATGGCTTCTCAAAAATCGATAAAATCTTGTTGCCTAGAATAGCAGTTTCTTTGGAGCCGTTTATACGATTAAGAATAATTGCAAATTCATCACCACCTAACCTTACTACTGTGTCGCAAGGGCGACAAATAGTGCGTAGTTTTCTGGCTACAGTCACCAGTAATTTATCGCCAACATCATGACCAAGGTTATCATTGATGTTTTTGAAATGGTCAATATCCATTAACAGCAGGCCAACGGAGTGACCCAGCTGATTAGCTTCGAAAAAGGCTTTATCAAGATTAACCTGGAATAGTGTGCGGTTACCTATGCCTGTTAATGAATCATAATGAGCGAGGTGGGTAAGCTGGTCACTATGGTTTTTCTGTTCATTCTGCCACTTATAGATAACTTTGATGATATAGAACCAGGAAACTATAATCAGAATACCCTGTATAACCAAAGCAAAAGTAGTGTTATTCAAACGAATCTTTAGGAGGTTGATTGCATCTTTTGCCTCTTTGTCCAGAGCGGCTCTAACGGTTAAAGCCTGTTGCTCCTGTTCAATTTTTTGTTCCTGGTATTCGTCAGATGCCAATATACCAAAGGCCATATCCTGATTGCCCTGGGCTATCTGATCGAACAACTGCCTCTCCAGTGCAATAACAGAATTATTGCGGTCTTTTAACTGTCTAAAAATAGGGTTATGCAGCGATTTGGCTGCTGTATTTATACTTTCTTGCAATTTGGTCAGGTTGTTTTCATAGTTAATTCGCCAATGTGCATCAGCACTGGTAACGGCAAATTCAATAGCACCTTCCATTTGCTCCTGATACAAATGTAAATCGTTACTTAGCTGCTGTAGTTCAAGGCTATTTTTTATGTTTTTTGTAGCGGCTTTGGCGGTTAACTCTGTGTTCCAAATTCCAGCACAAAGTACCAGAATAGATACCATCACAGCAACAGATACTGTAAGGTACACCCGGTAGTTAATGGCCGAACTATCTATGCCAAGTTTCTTAATCATTATTTATCTTTTAAAAATTAACTGTTAAATACTGCTATAACTGAGTGATATAGAAGTTTTCACCCTATTTTTTCAGTATAGACAGCAACCAATTAAATGTTGCATAAATACCAGTTTAAGCTGCGCCAATTAGAAGTATTGCCTTGATGGACTTCACAAATATTTTTAAAACATCTATGGATATTATTGATTATTAAAGATTAAATATTAAACATTAATTTAAATTAATGTTTAATAACCTTTTTTTATATAGAAAAAAGAAGAGAAAAAAACAGGAAAAAGTGGAGAAATGTGTGCCAGATATAGAAAAAAATTTCCATAAAAGGGTGGGTCCATGGAAGACCCAAAGCCTTAAAAAGACCTATGAAAATCCCTGGATTTCGGTTACTCATAGAGAAGTCATAACCCCTGCAGGAACACCAGGTATTTACGGCGTTGTGCATTTTAAAAATAAGGCGATAGGCATTGTGCCGGTGACTCAGGATGGTCATTTAATTATGGTAAAACAGTTTCGCTACCCGATTGGTATCAACTGTCTGGAAATACCGGCAGGTGGTTGCCCTAAAGATGAAGATCCATTGTTAACCGCCCAACGAGAGTTAGAAGAAGAAACCGGTTATAAATCGAAAGAATGGCAACTGCTTGTAAAAATGCATCTGTCAAACTCAATAACTGATGAGCAAGCAGAAATCTATTTGGCTAGGAATGTGGAACCTACAGGTAAAAAACAACTGGAAGATACCGAAGCAGATCTTGAAGTGTGTGAAGTCAGTATAGAAAAAGCGTTAGAAATGATTGATCGTTTTGAAATAACAGATTCGTTGACAGTGGCGGGGATATTAAGGGTAGTTCGATTTTTACGTATGGATGATCAATAAATTATGATTTACCGCTGTCTTTCTTCGTTGGATTTACAAGCGCGTTTATACTGTTTTCCTGTGCCGATACCTGAGTCGAACAAGAAGTTCACCGGGGAAGATGATTACGAATATCGCCAAAAAAAAGTACTTGTTAGTCTTTTTGAAGGTCAGTTTGATGATGTGATGGAATTCTACGAAATGCCGTGGATGGATGAGGATGCATTCGGTATGCAGTTAACGTTTTATGCGGATTATCCGGCGTTAGAGACCTGGCCAGATGTGATGACATTTTATCGGCATATTGTGGTGAGTGAAACGTTTAAACAGGTTCTGGATGCGAGCGATGAATTTTCACATCAATACACGCCGATCAGTATAGTGGATAGTGAGGGGCAGGCAATTCGTACCAAACAACACTATTACTGGTTTCAATCGCGGTTAATGGCGAAATTAAAACATGAGCCGGAGCCACAAAAGGAGATGTATGCACCGGCACAGTTTGATTTCGCGCTGTTCCCGGGCGAAGAAGTTTTTTTAAAGACGATACTGGAAAATCGTGCACTGCATGAAGCGATGAGTCGCTTAGCATTGTTTCGGCATTTGGGCGGAGGAGGTGTAGCCTATATGCGGGGTGCCAGAATGGCAATGTATCTGTCTGAGCCGGTAATCGAGGCGATGCGTGCGGTGAATGTGCAAGGTCTGGCTTTGTATTCACAACCGTTTGGTGTGGGTGAAGAGTCGCTGGCCCCTGTGATAATGCGTTAGGGGCTGGGCTATTACGATGTTCATACGTATTAAATAAAAGCTAAATACAGCTGTAACAAAACCAAGGTATAGAGTAACTTATGTTTTATCGCGTGCCAGCGGGTGAACCAGACGGAATGCGTTACCCCAAAATGTGTAAACAATGGTGGGAACTCGCGAAACCGGCGGGATATAGAAAAGAATTGCATTATATGACTGATTATGAATACCGGTTTCAAGTGGCCAGTCTCTATGATGACACACACCACATACAGCTTTATCGCGCCCCGGTAAGTACACCTTTTGCACAAATTGGTATGGTGCTAACAGAACAACAAATTGGCGCTCTTCCTGACTTTCGTATCAGCTCACCGCATGTTTCAGAACGGTTTAAAGCTCTGGTAGAACAGCATGATGATTTTATGCACGCTTTTACGCCAGAACGCTTATGGCATGAGAATGGGGAGTTGACGGGTATACCTTACTACCGCTTTGGGGTTCGACGCTATGTTCGGGTGGATATTCCCGACGGGATGGATGCCCGGCAGTTAAACGATGGCAAATACCAGGGTTACTTTGGTGAACAACATGAAATTCGTTTTGAGGAGAAAGAAACGTTGGTGGCTATTTTAGAGAACGATGCCTTATACCACTATCTGTCGGACCTGCCACTCTGGAGTATTTTACACATTTTACACATAAAAGGCACTGGTTTGAGAAAACCTTTATACAGTTGGTATTGTAGTGAAGCGTTTATGGAGGCGATGTTAAACCTGCGCTGTATTTTACCGTACCATCTTGAGCAAGGGTATGTGAAGGCGATTCCTCCACTGAATTGAAAAGAAATGAAAAGAAAAATTTTAAATTACATTCAATATTTTATTGTGCAATGTATATTTTGCTTGAGTAGCACGATAACAATGGCTTGCCCAGCAGGGCCGGATTTAATGGAAACCGTGTTTAAAGACAGAGCCTTTAAGTTTATTTACCATAACCCCGAGACAGGACAGAAAGAAGTAAAGGAGTTGCAGGGGTTGTGATAAAAACTTTAGTAATTCTTATATCCTTTTTGAAAAAACACTTAAGTATATTAATGTTTGTAATAATAAAAATAATAGTATTTAAAAAGAAGAGTGATCTAAATGGTCTTTGTAAGTAGTTTGGCATAGGTTGAACACTCTATGTCTTAAAATTTTGATTGGCCACTAAGCCTTGATATGGTATAAAATGGGGCATTAATAGTTCTTTTAACTGAATAGTGTGGATTCTATGAACAGCTCTCAAGTTTGCATTAATCACCGAAAAGTTTCCTGTACAGACTGCATGCTTAGCAGGTTATGTATACCGATTGCATTGGAAGGCGACGATATTGAGCGGCTGGATGAAATTGTGGCACGTGGCAAACCGTTAAAAAAAGGGCAGGCTATATACCACCAGGGAGATGATTTTTCATCACTGTATGCAATCAGATCAGGTAGTGTGAAATCGGTTAGTTTGTCTGATGATGGTGTAGAGCAGGTTACCGGTTTTTATTTTCCGGGTGAGGTGATTGGCCTGGACGGGATTGGCAAGCAGCAGTATTCATCGACAACCCTGGCATTGGAAGATGCTTCAGTTTGTGAGATTCCCTATTACCGATTGTCAGACCTGAGCCTGGAGCTGCCCTCATTGCAACGCTACTGTATGGAGATCATGAGTAATGAAATTGTTTCTGACCATGATTTTTTTACCTTGTTGAGCAAGGGTGATGCAGAAGGTCGTGTAGCGGCATTTTTAATTAATATCTCGGTAAGAAATGCCAGAAGGCAAATGTCGGGCATAAACTTTTATCTTTCCATGACGCGTACCGAAATAGGCAATTATCTGGGGCTGACTATCGAGACGGTAAGTCGTACGTTACAAAAGTTTCAAACCAATGGCTTGCTTCAGGTTAATAATAAAGAAATAACATTGCTGGATGTGGATGCTTTAAAGAAGATATCCATTATCTAGCAGCTTTCTTTTTTGTAGTTAACAATACTTTTAATAATAACAATTTAGCACCATTTCTTTATGTGTTTGTGATGTAAAGAGAGGGTCTCTCTCATCATGTTTTTCTCTCACATCGGTTATTAATCGCTTTAAAGTTAATTTTCTTTGATTTGTATCAAGGCTGTTTTAGCGAAAAGTCATAAGATAGATTCATAAAAGAGTTTTTTAGCAGTAACTGCTTTTTTCTATAGAGTTAAATTACTCATACCTTGACTATATGGAGAATTAATGATGAATCTTGTACCTCGTTCCCCTTTTCATGATGTAGAAAAATTTTTTGATCAGTTTTTTAAAGATCAGCCAGAGAGTAAATCTGTTGCTTTTTCGCCACGTGTTGATATCAAGCGCGACAAAAAGAAGTATCTGGTAGAAGCCGAATTACCTGGCGTTGATGAAAAAGATATTAAAGTTGAGCTTGATGATAATGTATTGAGTATCAATGCTTCTCTGGAAACAGAAAAAGATGAAACTGAAGATGGAAAAGTAATTCGTAAAGAAAGACATTTTGGCCAGTTTCATCGCAGCTTTTATATTGATGACCAGATAGAAAAAGAAAATATAAAAGCAAATTTTAAAAATGGTTTGTTGAAGATAACCGTGCCTTTTTCAGAGCCAAAGGATGAGCAAAGAAAACAAATCAGTATTAACCAATAACAGCGGAATGCTTTTACCCAGGGGCTATAACGTTTTGCGTGGGAGCTATTAAGATGGTGTCATCTGCAAAAAAAGAAATAAATGACGAGAAATCAGCTTATCAGAAACCCAGCTTAAAGCGATTGCTGATCGTTGCTAATCCGGGGCTCGATCAGCAATCCTTATTTAGTCAGGCTGCATCGTTAAAACAGCAATATGGTTGCAAGGCTTATTTATTGGCCTTTTCTACCATTGAATCAGATGGGTCCAAGCCGTTGGGTGAAGCCAACACTATTGAACAGGAATTAAAATTATTATCACTGGGGTTTTTTACTGAAGGTGATCAACTGCAAGTTTCTGTTATAGAGGTTGAGAAAAAAAGCCAGGCAATAGCAGAACAGGTCATAAAATTTTCTAAAGAAAATGATATAGATTTGGTGGTAAAAACCAGTCATCCCAGTGGGAATGTATTTCATCAGTCAACAGACTGGGAGTTGATACGAAACCTGAATTGTAATCTTTTGCTATTGTCAGAAAAGAAATGGAAGAATAAGCAGACTATACTGGCTGCGATTGATGTCGAAAACCAGAACGCTTTGCAACAAAACCTTAACCATAAAGTACTAGGCTGGACAAAAATTATTGCGCAATCTCGTGATGATGAAGTTCACGTATTGTCTTGTATTGAACTTAACCGGGCGCTGGTTGAGCTTGATATGGTTGAGACATTTTCTGTAGAAAGAAAAAAAGAGTTACCATTAAAAACACAAATAAAAGCGTTAGCAGATGATGAAGGGCTGTTAAATATAAAACCCTGGATCAGTGCCGGTGAGCCATCACGCAAAATTCCAAGCATTGCCAGTGCAATAAACGCAGAGCTGGTTGTTATAGGCAGTGTTGGCAGAAAAGGGCTACAAGGAATGATGTTGGGGAATACAGCAGAAAAGGTGTTAAAGACAATAAGAACAGATACGTTAATTATTCGACCTGATTATTAATAATATACCAGCTGCCAATATACCCAAAGCCCATACAGGAAACGGTACTTGTATAGGTTCATCTGGTGGGCTTAGTACATAAAGCGTAGGATCACTGCCATTTTCGGCAACGATATAAATCGTTCCCTGTTGATCTATTGTTACACCCTCAGCAGAGCTGGAAATTCCGGAAAAATCAAACTGTCCTAACACATTGCCATTACGATCTGTTTTCAATAAGAGACTCGATTCCTGGCTGAAAATCAGCAAGTTATTTTCATCAGCTGTTCCATCTAACGAATCCACCGTTGCAAGTACTTGTACATCAGCCAAATCTGCCACACTGAGTAAAGCTGGATCGAATAAACTACTGGTTGAAGCTGTATTATTTGTGAAGTCCAGAGTATTTAAATTCACTTCCTGCGGAGACTTTTCTTTTACTGTAATGTATGAATTATCCCTGGGGTCATAGGAAATGCCCTCAAGACCAATATTGTCGACAAAATTCCCAAGGTCTATAGCGAGATTACTATTTTTAAACAGGAAAGTATTGGCTGCGTAATTAATTTCATAAACATCACGATTTCGTTCTTCGACCAATACCAGCTTACCATTACCAACATAAGTTAAACCTTCCGGGTCATTGAAACCAAAAATTGCCATTTTGCTTATCAGGTCACCCGTTAAGGAAACTTCTACAATATTTCCTCCTTCATCACCGACGACAAATAAAGTATTGCTATCCCAGTTATAGGTAACCGCTGATGCTTCATGCGCATTAATCACAGCGGGGTTCTGACTGAAGTCGCCTGGTGGCAGAAGATAGGTGCCTGTTAGGCTGTAGCTGGATAGATCGACACTGGAGACCTGGGCCAAAATTGGCATGGATAATAGCCCAACTAACAATACTACCATGCAGGTAGAAAAAGAACGCTTTTGGCATTTTTGTGTCACGGGTGGATTCCTGAATATTACAGCTATCATATAAAAAACGCATAGCCAATTTTGACTATGCGTTTTTTGGATCAAACAAATCGATTATTTTGCAATTCGGCTACGAAAACCGGCAAAGCCTAATAAAGCTGTTCCAAAGAACCAGACAGCCGCTGGAACTGGAATCGGGTTATATGCGCCAGGATTACCGATATCACCATTTAATGATGTGTAAGAAGAGTAAATATCGCCTACAGAAGATAGAACCCATAATGTTGCATCATTTGCACCTAACGCTGCATTTGAAATTGGGTTACCACTGATGTCTTTGGTACGAATGGTGCCGGCAATATCCTCATCACCATAAAACAACGTATCGATTAGTGGGAATGTTGAACCATTAAATG
This sequence comes from Cellvibrionales bacterium, assembly GCA_041941365.1. Taxonomy (GTDB): domain Bacteria; phylum Pseudomonadota; class Gammaproteobacteria; order Pseudomonadales; family UBA7434; genus UBA7434. The sequence goes on from JBGTQK010000001.1 coordinate 267,981, forward strand.
CACCGTAGATATTGATTTCATCGCCACGTCCCAGATTGTTTGAAACGCCACCTAGTACTTTAACAGAAGCATCAAGACCCCAGTCTGTGCGAAATTGTACTGCACTGTCTTCTGTAAATATAACGGATTCACCGTTGGCTACAATGCCGAAGCCTGAAAGATCAAAAGTAGAAGGAAGACGTGATTCATCGTCGTAGCTCCACCCACTAAAGTCAATGTCGCCACCACTCAGGTTAGTAAGCTCAACGAATTCACCACCATCTCCGCTATACATCCACTCAGTAATGTACACACCAGCTGCATTTGTTTGAACTGAGGCGCATAACGCCAGGCCAGCAAGCAATTTAATAGATAAAGTTTTCATTTTTTTCTCCAGGATATAAAAAACTGGAGAGAATTATAAAGACAGGGTATGACAGCTTTGTGAATACAATTCAGCGATGTTATTTCTTATTGCAATGCAGAGATACAAAGAGAAACATGCTCACACTTGTTAAAAAATCAGTGTGAGCAATGCAGCGAATAAAAATAAAAGAGTAAACTTTTCCTAGTCAAATAGCCTTACTGCCAGTACATCGTATTTTGCGTGATGTAATACAGCGCTGGATGTTGAACCCCAAAGCAGTTGCAAGCCATGTTTGCCATGAGTGCCAACCACAACCAGGTCAACATCGTTATCGGTTGCGTATTTGTGAATGAGCGAGGCAGGTTTACCCACATCGATACGAATATCGTCGTTGTCAATATCGATATCATATTTGGTAATCAGGTCTTCTATCTCCTGAACTGCAAAGTCTTTGGCTTTTTCATGCAAGTCTACAATCAGGCCGCCAACATAGTTCTCGGGATAGGGAACCGGTTCAATACAATGAATAATACTCAAGCGACAGCTTTGTTCTTTAAGCATTAATGCTCGTTTTACAACGCTTTCATAATCATCGCTAACATTAATTGCTACAAGAATGTGTTTATAGCCAGTCATGGTCGGTCTCCAGTATTTATCTTAGTGTTTAATCTAGCATGTGCGGCCTGGGAGATATTGATTTATATCAAAAACAGAAATCCTATCCCTTTGCTTTAGAGAATATGTTTTTAAGTTTTGATATTCAAGGGTTTTTATATGAGATTTCGGTAATGGCATAGAATTGTTCACCACCCGCTGCATTAAAGACTATTTCGTCATCCAGTGATTTTCCGAGCATTGCTTTTGCCAGTGGTGAATCCATACTGAGCTTGCCTTCAGAAAGATCGAATTCGTCAGGGCCCACAATTCGGTATTTCACTTCTTTTCCATCTTCAGTTTCGAGAGTGACATAGGCACCAAAGAAAACCTTATTCTGATTTTCGGGTGTATCACTAACCACTGTAACAGCTTCGAGGCGTTTACTTAAAAACCTGACACGGCTATCAATTTCACGTAAACGTTTTTTCCCATAAATGTAATCGCCATTTTCCGAGCGATCACCATTTTTCGCTGCTTCATGAACTACCTGTGTAACTTTTGGTCTTTCTTCATGCCATAGATGTTGTAATTCCTCACGAAGCGCGCGCTCGCCTTCGGGCGTGATATAGTTAGAACCTTTAGGTCTGGGTGGTCTGTATCTACCCATTAATGTCTACCTGAATTCAATAATTTTACTTTTTTGGTTGGTCGTTATTAGAGAATGATAATGTTTGAACGCTATTTTGTCCGCTTAAGTTGTCACAACAAGTGTGTTGATTCTTTTGTAAAACCTGTTTTTATTCTTTGGATTTGCCTGTTGAGCAGTATAACGCTCTCCGAGTCTGGTGTAGACATTGTGGATGTTGAATCCAAAGGAAAGGTGGATAACTCACTCAATACAGAACAAAGTGCCATGCAATTAAACGGACAATTTATTCAGGGCGGTTTAATCGTTGGTAAAGTATTTAAAGGAGAGAATGTATTTTATCAAGGGAAGTTGCTAAAAAAAGATGATGCCGGGCGTTTTATCCTTGGCCTTGATCGTGATGCTGCAGACAGAATCAAGCTGGTTGTGGTGGATCCCTATGGCGATAAACTGACAATTACTCGAGAGATTGCTAAAAGAGACTATCAGATCCAGCGAATTGAAGGCGTAAAAAAACAGTATGTAACGCCGGATCCTGAGCAACTCAAGCGTTCTAAAAGAGATGTACAAAATGTTGTTAAGGCCAGAGCTAAAATCAGGGAACAGGATGATTTTTTCGATGGTTTTATTTGGCCAGCAATTGGGCCTATTTCCGGTGTCTTTGGTTCGCAGCGTGTCTATAATGGCGAGCCGCGGCGGCCACATTATGGCATTGATGTGGCAGGACCTGTCGGTACTCCGATTGTTGCGCCAGCTGCAGGTAAAGTGACATTAGCTGATGATTTGTTTTTTTCAGGATTAACCCTGATTGTTGATCACGGTCATGGCTTGAGTTCGAGTTTTTTACATCTGAGCAAAATGTCGGTAAAAGTCGGAGATGTAGTTGAACAGGGGCAGCTTTTGGGTGAGATGGGTGCAACCGGGCGAGTGACCGGCCCGCACCTGGATTGGCGAATGAACTGGACTGGAGCGGGTAAAAATGTACGCATAGATCCTGGGTTATTAGTCCCGCCCATGCCAAAAAAGATGCCACAGAAAGATGAGATTACCGATATAAAAGAAATAGCAGATACAAAAAGCGATAGCTAGAAAGCAATTTTAAAAAATCAGTTTATTTGGCATAGTTAACATGTTAGACAAAAAATTATTGAATATTCTCGTTTGCCCGGTAAGTAAAGCACCTTTACATTACGATGTGGAAAAAAATGAATTGCTTTGTAAAGCCAGTGGCCTTGCTTATCCTGTTCGGGATGATATCCCTGTAATGCTGGAGAGCGAAGCCAGACAGCTTTCGGAAGAAGAGCGAGAAAGCATTAAGTAAAACTGAGAAAATACTAAATATAAGGCACAAAGAAAATGTCAGACACAATTTTTGCAAAAATTATAGACGGTGAAATCCCGGCAGAAAAAGTCTATGAAGATGAGTATTGTATTGCGATTAATGATATTCATCCTCAGGCACCGATTCACATTCTGGTGATACCGAAAAAACCAATAGCAAAATTGGCCGACGCTGCGCAGGATGATCAACATTTACTTGGGCATTTGTTATTAACGGTTAATAAGATAGCCCAGGATTTAGGTGTAAGTGATGGATTCCGTGTTCTGATTAATAATGGTAAGGGCGGGGGACAAACCGTTTTTCATTTGCATTTGCATTTGTTGGCGGGAATCGATATGCCAGAAAAAAGTATGGGCAAATAATATTTACCCATCAAGTGATAAATTGATGAGCAGAAAGTAATGAGTTCAATCAGTAGTACAAATGAAATAAGAGAAGCATTTCTCGCTTATTTTGAAAAGCATGGCCATCAGCGGGTGGCAAGTAGCCCTTTAGTGCCGGGTAATGACCCGACTTTACTGTTTACCAATGCCGGTATGGTACAGTTTAAAGATGTATTTTTGGGGGACGACAAAAGAGATTATGTTAGAGCGACCAGTTCGCAACGATGTGTTAGGGCGGGTGGAAAACATAATGACCTGGAAAATGTAGGCTACACAGCAAGACACCATACATTTTTTGAAATGCTGGGTAATTTCAGTTTCGGGGATTATTTTAAAAAAGAGGCCATTCCATTTGCCTGGAATTTCCTTACCGATACTCTGAAAATTCCTGTCGATAAACTTTGGGTAACCGTTTACGCTGAAGACGATGAAGCATTTGAAATATGGCATAAAGAAATTGGTTTGCCTGAAGAGCGAATTATTCGAATAGGCGACAATAAAGGAGCACGTTATGCTTCAGATAATTTCTGGTCGATGGGAGATACCGGCCCTTGTGGTCCCTGTACAGAAATTTTCTATGATCATGGTAATCACATAGAAGGCGGCTTGCCAGGCACGCCTGAAGAAGATGGAGATCGTTATATTGAGGTCTGGAATATTGTATTTATGCAATATAATCGCTCGGCTGATGGTGCGATGACTGAATTACCCAAGCCATCTGTTGATACAGGTATGGGGCTGGAGCGTATTGCCGCTGTCATGCAGCATGTAAACAGTAATTATGAAATTGACCTCTTTAAAAACCTGTTAGATTCGACTGCAGAGGTGCTGGGTATAGAAAATAATGGCCAGGCATCGCTAAAAGTAATTGCAGACCATATTCGTTCCTGTGCCTTTTTAATTGTTGATGGTGTTATGCCTTCAAATGAAGGGCGTGGATATGTCTTGCGAAGAATTATACGTAGAGCAATTCGTCATGGTCATAAGCTTGGTGTTAAAGACAGTTTCTTTTGGAAGTTAGTGCAGGCATTAATTAATGAAATGGGTGCTATATACCCTGAATTGGTATCCCGTCGCGAAATAATTGAATCAGCCTTAAAAAAAGAAGAGCAGCAATTTGCGTTAACACTTGATCAGGGTATGAAAATACTTGAGGCAGAAATTTTATCGGTTGGTTCAAATCAATCATCCGGTGTGCTTTCGGGTAATGTTGCATTTAAACTGTATGATACTTATGGGTTTCCGTTAGATTTAACGGCTGATATTGCACGTGAACATCAATTGACTATCGATAACGAAGCTTATGAAGCTGCAATGCAGCAGCAAAGAGATAAGGCAAAAGCGGCCAGCCAGTTTAAATCCGGAGCACTGCAAAAACTGGAAATTGATTCAGATAAGATTAATGAAACCGATTTTGATGGTTATAAAGCACTTTCATTGTCATCAAAAGTGCAGCAAATTTTTGTTAATGATGTTGCAGTCAATGATGCTAGGGTAAATGAAGAAATTGTTCTTCTGTTAGATAAAACACCATTTTATGCAGAGTCAGGTGGCCAGGCAGGTGATTCTGGTTGGTTAAAAAATTCTGATGCGAGCCTCCAGGTTTTTGATACTCAGAAACAAGGTGAATTCTTTTTGCATAAAGCCAAAGTCATCAAGGGGCAAATCAGTGTAGGAGATACACTCGAAGCAAATGTTGATGAGCCAAAGCGAAAAGCAACGGCGTTAAATCATTCAGCAACCCATTTATTGCATGCAGCACTGCGGCAAGTGTTAGGTGAGCATGTGACTCAAAAAGGCAGTCTTGTGGATGATGAAAAATTGAGATTTGATTTTTCGCATCATCAGCCGGTATCTGAAACCGAGCTTGAAGATATTCATCAACTGGTCAATCAACAAATTCGTGAGAATACCCCAGTTGATGTATCAGAGATGGATATGGAGTCGGCTAAAGCAGCAGGCGCTATGGCGTTATTTGGTGAGAAATACGGTGATAGTGTTCGTGTATTAAGCATGGGCAAAGATCGTTTCTCGGTAGAGCTTTGTGGTGGTACGCATGTAGATCGAACAGGAGATATAGGCGTATTTCGGATTAGCTCAGAATCGGGTATTGCATCGGGCGTAAGACGTATTGAAGCGGTGACTGGAGCACATGCGTTAGACGCTATTAAACAGGTGGATGATTCTATCGACAAAGCAGCCAGGTTACTAAAAACCAATGCTGGGGATCTTTTGCCCAAGATTGAGCAGATGCTGGAAGGTCAAAAAGCACTTGAGAGAAAATTGCTCACGCTACAGCAAAAACTCGCAAGTTCTGCAGGAAGCGATATCGCCGGAAAAGCTGAAAATATTAATGATGTAAGTGTTTTATTGGAAAAACTCACCGATGTTGATCCAAAAGCTTTGCGTGATTTGGTCGATCAATTAAAGCAACAGTTAAAAAGTTGTGTGGTTGTGTTAGCGGTTGCCGATGCGGATAAGATTGCTCTGGTTGCTGGAGTCAGCAAAGACCTTGTTAATACAATTAAAGCAGGTGATATTATCAAATCTTTAGCAGCTAAAGTGGATGGCAAAGGTGGCGGTCGCCCTGATTTTGCTCAAGGTGGCGGTACTAATCTGGCTGCATTGGATGATGCTTTGATTTCTGAAAAAGAAACAATTGTACAATCTATTTCTTAAACCAATCTTTTCTCAACTTGTTCAAGTCAGGTAAATGAATAAACGTTATATTCAATTAATGGATACTACTCTTCGTGATGGAGAGCAGACCCAGGGTGTGTCTTTTTCCCCTGAAGAAAAAGTAAATCTTGCTCAAGCCTTATTGTCTCGCTTACAGGTTGACAGGATAGAGGTAGCTTCTGCGCGAGTTTCAAGTGGTGAACAGCAGGCAGTAGCTCAAATTAATCAGTGGGCTAAAGATAATGGTTATTCTGGTCGAGTCGAAGTGTTGGGTTTTGTCGACAAAACCAAAAGTGTTGATTGGATAAAAAAAGCAGGTGGCTCTGTCATAAACCTGTTAACAAAAGGTAGTCTAAAGCATTGTACAAAGCAATTAGGAAAAACCTTAGAACAGCATGTAGAAAATATAAAAGATACTGTGGCTTATGCTAAAGATCAGGGTCTCAATGTGAATGTTTATTTTGAAGACTGGTCAAATGGTTATATCGATAGTAGAAATTACGTTTATGATTTAGCAAAGTCTCTGGAAGGCATTGGTATTGATCATGTCATGTTGCCAGACACTTTGGGAGTTATGTCTCCGATGGAAGTTTATGATGCGTTAAAAGACATGACAACGAGATTCCCTTCTTATCATTTTGATTTTCATCCTCATAATGATTATGGATTGGCAACAGCGAATTCAATCGCTGCGGTAAAAGCGGGTGTAAGTTCTATTCATTGTACGATCAATTGTTTAGGTGAACGAGCCGGCAATGCTTCTTTGGCTGAAGTGGCGGTTGTTTTAAAAGATAAACTGGACATGGATTTAGGTATTGATGAAAGCCATATATTGAATGTTAGCCAAATGGTTGAGAGTTTCTCCGGGAAATATGTTGCAGCAAATGCGCCGGTGTTAGGCTCGGATGTTTTTACACAAACAGCAGGTATTCATGCTGATGGTGATAAAAAAGGAAATTTATATGTCAGTAAACTACATCCCGAGCGTTTTGCAAGAAAGCATACTTACGCGTTAGGAAAAATGAGTGGTAAAGCTTCCTTGGCGAAAAATCTGGAAGAGCTAGGTATATCGCTTTCAGATGCAGATCAGGTAAAAGTGTTAGAGCGAGTGGTAAATCTTGGTGATTCAAAACAGCGCATTACGATGGATGATTTACCTTTTATTATTGCAGATGTTCTGGAAAGTCATGACTACCAGTACATTACTTTAGAAAAATGTAACCTGAGTAGTACCTGGGGAAAGCTGGCGCGAGCTACTATAGAGCTTGAAATTAAAGGCAAGCATTATGAAGCAGAAGGAGAGGGAAACGGCGGTTTTGATGCGTTTATGGCAGCATTGAGAAGCCTGGAGTCAATCATGGCCATTGAATTACCGACACTAACAGACTATAGGATCCATATCCCTAAAGGCGGTCAAACCAGTGCTTTGACAGAAGCAAGTATCAGTTGGTCTTTTTCTAATGGAAAAAAAATGACAACAAGAAGTACGCATGCCAACCAGGTATATGCTGCAATTTTGGCAGCACTTAGAATGGTTAATCGTTTATTGCATCAGCAAAATAATGGCTAATGGCTGACTTTATTTTTGTACTTCATGTCAGGCTTGGACAGTCTTAAAACTGTCATAATTGGCGGCATTAAAAATAAACAACTTGTATAAAAAATTAGTCTGGTAATTATGTGTTGTTAAAGGTATAAAGGCACCTTCAATCAGCGGCATCCTGTATGTAGTTGTTTTGAGAAGTTTTTCTTTGCATTAATACCCTTGATACTCTGGCTTTAAACATGGCGCTGAATACGCTGCTTACAATTCTTATTATTCTGTTTTTATTGGCTTTCTATTCTGGCTCGGAAAAGTCGTTGAGGGTTAAAAGGCAGGGCAAGCAACTACACTCTTTACCATTTTATTACGGTTCCTGGGTAGCACTATGTGCATTTATTCCTGCAGTGATTTTACTGGTGTTATGGAGCAGCATTGATGATGCCGTGATTCGCTCCATGGTTCTGCAAAATCTGCCAGAATCTATGAGCGGCTTACCTGTTTCCGAGCAAAACCTGCTTTATGTGGAGATAGGAAACATTGCAGATGGTTTAAAGTTTAGCAAGCACCTTGATCAGTTAGAACCGCTAGCCCAGCAGCTCGAGAGTCTCAGAAGCATTAACCAGAAGCTTAAATTTGCACTAGCGCTTGTCGTTTTTGTATTGGGTGTTCTCTTTGCCCTAAGCAAGATTAAACCGGAATTCAATGCTCGCTCGCAGTTCGAACGAATGATCAACTTTATTCTTGCTTCCTGTGCAAGCCTGGCGATATTGACGACTATCGGGATTATCTTCTCGGTTTTATTTGAAGCATTCAGATTTTTTGGCAGTGTTTCAATTCTGGAGTTCATCTTTGGGACACACTGGAGCCCACAGATGGCAATTCATGAGGAGCAGGTTGGTTCTTCAGGTGCTTTCGGTTCGGTTCCTTTATTTATGGGTACCATGCTGGTATCTGTTATTGCATTACTGGTGGCTGTTCCAATTGGTCTTGGTTCAGCGATCTATTTATCGGAATATGCAAGCGAACGTTTTAGAACTATAGCAAAACCGTTACTGGAAATTCTTGCAGGTATACCGACGGTTGTTTACGGCTTTTTTGCGGCGATAACGGTTGCGCCAATGATTCGAGGTTTAGGGGAGTCAGTTGGCTTATCGGTTTCATCGGAGAGTGCATTGGCCGCCGGGCTGGTAATGGGTTTGATGATTATTCCTTTTGTTTCTTCGCTGTCTGACGATGTTATTAATGCTGTACCACAATCCTTGCGAGATGGTGCACTTGGTTTGGGTGCGACTCGTTCTGAAACCATTCGACAAGTTGTTATTCCAGCGGCTTTGCCTGGCATAGTAGGTGGTGTTTTGTTAGCTGCATCTCGTGCTATTGGAGAGACAATGATTGTAGTAATGGCAGCAGGCTTATCGGCTAATCTGACGATTAATCCTCTTGAGTCAGTAACTACTGTGACTGTGCAGATTGTTACTTTGCTGGTTGGTGATCAGGAATTCGATTCGCCAAAAACTCTGGCTGCCTTTGCTCTTGGTCTAATGCTGTTTATTACAACATTAATTCTTAACATTATTGCTTTGTATGTTGTTCGTACCTATCGCGAGCAATATGAATAATGAAAGATGAATTAACTATGAATGAATCAACAAAAGAACGTGTAAATAAAAATTTAACAAGACGATACGCTGCGGAAAAACGTTTTCGTTATGCTTGCCTTGGTTCAGTTTTAACTGGCCTGGTTGCGTTGGCTGTTTTGATTGTTACTATCGTTGGTAATGGTTTTTCGGGGTTCCAGCAAGCTTATATCAAGCTGACCATGGAAATAGATCATAAGCAATTGGGGGTCACGGATCCTGACGATTTATCTCAATGGCAGTACGCAGATTATAGAGGAATGATACGAGAAGCCCTCAAGGAACGCTTCCCCGATGCTGATACAATTGGCAAACAAAAAGAGATATTCAATCTTGTCAGTTCATTTGCAGATTTCCAGGTTTCCCGTTATGTCATAGCCAATAAAAATCATCTGGATACACAATTTGATATGTGGGTTGCAACTGATGATGATGTAGACGCCTACCTGAAAGATTATATTGATACCTCACTACCTGAATCAGAGCGAAGAATAAGTGACTCTGAAATTAAAATTATTAAATTGCTTGAGGAACAAGGCGAGTTGAAACTACGTTTTAACAAACTTTTCTTTACAGAAGGTGATTCGAGGGAGCCTGAACAAGCGGGTATCAGAGGTGCAATGCTCGGATCCTTCTTTACATTGGTAGTGACTTTATTTTTATCGTTTCCAATTGGCGTTGCGGCTGCCGTTTATCTGGAAGAGTTTGCGCCAAAAAATAAATGGACCGATATCATTGAGGTTAATATCAATAATTTAGCAGCAGTTCCCTCTATAGTATTTGGCCTTTTAGGCTTAGCCGTTTTCCTCAACTTTTTTGGTATGCCGCGCTCTGTTCCACTGGTAGGTGGAGTAGTCTTAACGTTAATGACATTGCCGACGATTATCATTTCGAGTAGAGCAGCATTAAAAGCAGTGCCACCTTCGATAAGAGAAGCTGCTTATGGTTTGGGTGCCTCCAGAATGCAAACTGTTTTCGATCATGTTTTGCCTTTGGCGATGCCAGGCATGTTAACAGGAGCCATTATAGGAATGGCTCAGGCATTGGGAGAAACAGCACCTTTGCTGATGATAGGGATGGTGGCATTTATTGTGGATATCCCTCAATCATTCTTTGACCCGGCAACAGTTTTACCCGTACAGATTTATTTATGGTCAGATAGCCCTGAGCGTACATTTGTAGAGAGAACTTCTGCTGCAATAATGGTATTATTGTTCTTTCTTGTTATTATGAATGCATTGGCAGTATTGTTAAGGCGCTATTTTGAACGACGTTGGTAATTACGGTGCCTGGATATTTGATTATTAACTGTTTTTTTAACCCTTTTTATTAATTTTATCGATGGTTCATTCATGTCTTCTTTAACATCAACTGACTCTGAAATAAATGAAGGTGCGAATAGAGGGGCTCCAGGGCCGTTATCTTCGGCTTTAGATGACTCTTTATCAATAAACCATAATCGATTTGAAATAGACCTTGAATCAAAGACAATTGGCGAAATAGCTGTTGCCAATGCCAAAATGTCTATGCGCACGGTTAATGTTTCTTATGGCGATAAACAGGCCATCTTTAATGTTGATCTCGATATAGCCCATAATGAAGTTATAGCAATGATTGGCCCTTCTGGTTGTGGTAAATCGACCTTTTTGCGTTGTTTGAACCGCATGAACGACACCATTCCAAATTGCTCTGTCAGCGGTAAACTGATGTTGGATGATCAGGATATTTATGATGCCAAACTGGATGTTGTACCTCTTCGTGCCAGAGTGGGTATGGTATTTCAAAAGCCGAACCCCTTTCCGAAATCCATTTATGAGAATGTAGCTTACGGACCAAAAATTCATGGTTTGGCATCTGGAAAGGCTGAATTGGATGAAATTGTTCAGAACAGTCTGGTAAAAGCAGGATTATGGAACGAAGTAAAAGACCGTCTGGATCAACCAGGTACAGGTTTATCAGGTGGCCAACAACAACGTTTATGTATAGCGCGAACTATTGCAGTAAGCCCTGAAGTTATTTTGATGGATGAGCCATGTTCAGCTTTGGACCCAATTGCAACAGCTCGAATTGAGGAGTTGATTGACGAATTAAGCGATAACTTTACAATAGCTATCGTCACGCATTCAATGCAACAGGCTGCACGTGTCTCAGACCGTACAGCTTATTTCCATTTAGGCCGACTGGTCGAAATTGGCGACACTAATGATATCTTCACCAATCCAAAACATAAATTAACTGAAGATTATATTACCGGTCGTTTCGGTTAACGTTAATAAAATAATACGTTAGCTTTTTTTACGGAGGACTCTTATGGCTCCAGAACAAGAAGCATTATCTCAACATATTTCTCACCGATTTGACGGAGAGCTGGATTCTGTCAAAAAACAACTTTTCGAGATGGGGGGGATCGTTGAACGACAAGTCAGCGATGCTCTTAGCAGCCTGCTTGACCTCGATAGTGATTTAGCAGAAAAGGTGGTAGCTAAAGACGATATTATCAATAAGATGGAAGTCTCTATTGATGAAAATTGCGCATCAATACTGGCCAGGCGACAGCCAGCAGCAAGAGACTTACGGCTTGTACTAGCTATTATTAAAACGACTACTGACCTGGAACGAATAGGTGATGAGGCTGACAAAATGGCAAGACAAGCTATTTCGTTAGCCGAAAATGGCAGGGCGCCCAGAGGTTATGTAGAAGTTAGGCATATTGGTCAACATGTAAAACAAATGTTGAGCAATGCACTGGATTGTTTTGTTCGCAGTGACATTGAATTGGCATTAAAAGTAGCTCAAGAAGATAAATCTGTGGATATGGAGTACGGTTCCGCAGTTCGAGAGCTTGTTACCTTTATGATGGAAGACCCAAGAAGTATTTCACGGGTTATGAGTATTATGTGGTCTTTGCGTGCTCTGGAGAGAATTGGTGACCATGCAAGAAATGTTGCAGAGCATGTGATTTACCTTGTTAAAGGTGATGATGTCCGCCATATTGGTTTAAAGAAAATGGCAGAAACCGTTTTAGAAGAATAAAAATCGGAGATTATTTTTATCTACTGTTGTTTTGCCATTTGCAGATTGGCGGTTTTTAATTTAACAGCGTCCAGTAATATATAGGCTGTTTCATTGAGCAGGAAGTCTGTGCGAGGATCTTCATCCTCCTCTTCTTCTAACGATGTTATAATTGATGAAGTATCTGTTGCTTTTACTTCAGTAGTAGATTCATTTTCTTTACTGACTTCTTCTATCGCTTCTTCTTCAAGAGGATCCAGCCCCTTGGCAACCCTGAGTTCATTATCGAGAGCTTTTCGTGCGGACTTGTCTTCATCAATCATAGTCTGGCGAGCAGAGATATTCAAAGGTAACGCTTCAATCTGATTATATTTTTTATTGAGTGAAATTAATCCCATTAAATGCTTATAGTCAGGATCATCTTTGACTCTCTCCTGATGTAAGGAGAAGAGCTGGCCTTCTATTGAATTATAGTTACCAAATGAGCGATGTCTCATAGGAGAAATCTGGTCCCATGGGAGTGCGTAATCCAGGGCATCTTCACCAATTTCTTTAGCATCATAAACACTCGGTAACATGATGTCGGGTACAACGCCTCTATGTTGGGTACTGTCACCCGACACACGGTAATACTTGGCTTCAGTTAACTTAAGTACGCCATGGCTCAGAGGCGATACGTTCTGTACCGTACCTTTCCCAAAAGATTTACTTCCGACGACCAGGCCTCGGTTATAGTCCTGAATGGCACCTGCAAATATTTCTGAAGCGGAAGCACTAAGCCTGTCGATCAGTACAATCATAGGTTTTTTATAATGATTGCGGCTAGGGTAATTGGATTGAGGTGTAACTCGGCCATTTGCATAACGTATTTGTACTACAGGACCGCGATCAACAAATAAACCCGTTAGTGTTTTGGCTTCTTCAAGATAACCACCACCGTTTCCACGTAAATCGATGATGACACCTTCTGCTCCCGTTTTGTCGAGCTCGGTGAGCAGGTTTAAAACATCACGAGTGGTGCTGCGGTAGTTTTTATCACCTTTCATTTGAGAGTCATAATCATGATAAAAGGCAGGAATCTGGATAACACCAATTTTTCTTAGTTGATCGTCATACATTACTTCCAAAACTTCTTTTTGGGCCGCTTGATCTTCCAGTTTTACCTTGTTTCTAACGATCTGAATATATTTGCTTTTTCCGTTAGCTTTGCTTGTGTCGCCTAAAATTTCGAGTCTTACTGTGGAGCCTTTTTTACCTCGTATTAGCTGGACTACTTCGTCAAGTCGCCAGCCAACAACATCTTCAACTTTGGCATCTTTTCCTTGTCCCACACCAATGATCTTGTCTTTGGGTTGTAAGTCACCTTGTAGTTCAGCAGGCCCGCCAGTAACCAATCGTTCAACAACAGTATATTCACCATCGCTTTTCAGGACTGCTCCAATACCCTCGAGAGACAAACTCATATTGATCGAAAAATTCTCGCTGGTTCGAGGAGACATATAGCCAGAGTGCGGGTCATACAATGAAATCAACGAATTCATGAATATCTGGAACACGTCTTCATTATTGATCTGATTCAAGCGTTGTAACTGGTTCTTATAACGCTTGCTTAAAGTCTCAATAATTTCTTCATCATCTTTTTCAGCCAACCGCAAGCTTAAAACAGAGTTTTTCAGATTTTTGCGAAGACGATTTTTTCGTTCTTTATGATTGTTTGGCCACTCTAAAGATTCATTATCAACCTGAATGTTTTCCTTGATGTCAAAGTCGAGTTTGGTGACCCTTTCCGGTAATTCAGCAATTAATGATTCAAGGTGATTGATAGCTGTACTACGATAGTTATTGAATATATCAAAGCTTGGGTTTAAATTACCCCGTCTAACATTATCATCGAGTGAAAAGCGGTATTGTTCAAAACGGTTAATGTCTTCCTGGGTGAAATAGACTTTGTTGGGATCCAGATTAGAAAGGTAGTTATCTAATAGCAAAGAAGACAATGAATCATCAAATGCTCTTTTTTCATAATGCCTGCGTTGCAGTTTGATGAGGATCTCTTCAGCAGCTCGTGTATGCTTTAATTGAGGAGCCAGTAAGGTTGTCGTGACTTCAGAAACATCCTGTTCAGCTTTTTGCTTTTCGCTCATGCTCGGCATTAAAGCTGTTGCCGTCAAGCTGCCTAGCGAAATAAGGAATAATAAAATGATTACAGTTTTACGATTCAATGTTTGCAACTCTTTTTAAATGAATATAGTTTTAAATCTTGCGTGAAAGTCTTTAAAAGTCTAAGTATAGCCATAATGAACAGGCCAATGGTCTATTTTAACCTAACTTTAGGCACTTCGTTATACAATTGCATGCAATTTCTCATTGCTTGTAGAGTCCCATAAAGATTAACTACTGTTTTCACTTCAGGGGGCGACAATCAAGTACTTGAAGATTTGACTCTTACTTCTTGATAAAGTTTAAAAATTATGCGCTGGTTGTTTCTTATATTTGTATTGGTACCTATTCTCGAAATCTGGTTACTGATAAAAGCAGGTGGGCTGTTTGGTGCTGGCTGGGTTATTTTATCAGTTGTAGCGACAGCGATAATAGGAACCTACTTTCTTAAATTACAGGGAGCTGCCACACTGATGCAAGCACAGAGCCGCTTGCTTTCTGGCCAGATACCAAAAACTGAAATCGTTGAAGGATTATTGTTATTTATTGCCGGGGCATTTTTATTAACACCGGGTTATTTTACAGACCTGTTAGGTTTCAGTGTTTTATTACCCGCTACAAGAAAGAAATATGCTGAATTTTTAGTCAATAGTAGTTTTGTTCGTTCAAATATAGCTCGAACCAGTGGTTTTCAACAGACAGGATTTGAGAGTAGAACTAAACAGCAGCCGAACAATATGAGGCAGAATAGACACCACGGCACTCATATAATAGAAGGCGAGTTTACGCGCGAAGATGACGATAAAAGTAAGCAATAAATCAAAAATTCACAATACAGTATCTGTCCCCTTTGTATATGTCTTGAAATAACAGAATGAACCCCCATGTTCCTCATGGTTTGCCCGTTTTGAGTCGTTCTAGTTAGTCGATAACTAACACAAGCAGAAGACAGTCTTGTGGATTTTTACCCTCAGACTGGTCAAATCCGTTTTCAGGCGTTAAAGTGCGCCATCGTTTTGGCACTCTTGCTATGAGAGTGCTAATTGTTGAATGTTTAATCGGTATTAACTACTTCTCAATCAGGAGATTGCAAAAGATGAAGATTCGTCCATTACACGACCGAGTTGTTGTGCGTCGCAAGGAAGAGGAACAAACCTCTGCTGGAGGCATCGTTCTTCCAGGTTCGGCTAAAGAGAAACCTAATCAAGGTGAAGTCATTGCTGTAGGTAATGGTAAGGTCCTTGAAAGCGGTGAAACTCGTGCACTCGATGTTAACGTCGGTGATATCGTTGTTTTTGGTAAGTACGCAGGCAGTGACACAATTGATGTCGACGGAGAAGAATTGGTTATTCTTTCCGAATCCGATATTAAAGCAGTGATTGAATAATCATTCGTTGCTCAATTTACACATCATTTAATTTTTCATCGAACTTTTTTTCGAATATACAGAATAGGGTAAAACATCATGGCTGCAAAAGACGTGAAATTTGGAAATGACGCTCGCACTAAAATGCTAGCGGGCGTAAACATCCTGGCGGATGCGGTAAAGACAACACTTGGTCCCAAAGGCCGAAACGTTGTTCTGGACAAATCTTTTGGCGCACCAACGGTGACTAAAGACGGTGTATCCGTAGCGAAAGAAATCGAACTTGAAGACAAGTTTGAAAACATGGGTGCACAGATGGTCAAAGAAGTGGCCTCACAAGCATCTGATGTAGCAGGTGACGGTACAACAACAGCGACTGTGTTAGCACAATCGATTGTAAATGAAGGTCTTAAAGCGGTTGCTGCGGGTATGAACCCAATGGATCTAAAACGTGGTATCGACAAAGCAGTTACTGCTGCAGTTGAAGAGGTTAAAAAGCTGGCAACACCTTGTGAAGACAATAAAGCGATTGCTCAGGTAGGGACTATCTCTGCAAACAGTGATACTCAGGTGGGCGAAATCATTGCAGAAGCAATGGATAAAGTGGGTAAAGAAGGGGTTATTACGGTTGAAGAAGGCAGCGGTCTGGAAAATGAACTAGACGTTGTTGAGGGTATGCAGTTTGATCGTGGTTACCTTTCTCCTTACTTTATTAACAATCAGGACAATATGAGTGTTGAGCTGGAAACACCATTCATTTTGTTAGTTGATAAAAAGATCTCAAATATTCGTGAGTTACTTCCACTGCTAGAAAACGTTGCTAAAGCAAGCCGTCCTTTAGTTATCATTGCTGAAGATGTAGAAGGTGAGGCACTGGCAACATTGGTAGTAAACAATATGCGCGGTATCGTTAAAGTTGCTGCATGTAAAGCACCGGGTTTTGGTGATCGCAGAAAAGCCATGTTAGAAGATATTGCCATTCTTACAGGCGGTACGGTTATTTCAGAAGAAGTCGGTCTGGATTTGGAAACAGCGACACTTGAGCATCTTGGTCAGGCAAAACGTGTAACTATGAGTAAAGAAAACTCAACCATTATTGATGGTGTGGGTGATGCCAATACTATTACGGCGCGTGTCAATCAGATTCGTGCTCAAATAGAAGAAACGTCTTCAGACTATGACCGTGAAAAACTTCAGGAACGTGTTGCTAAATTGGCTGGCGGTGTTGCAGTCATTAAAGTAGGTGCAGGCACTGAAATCGAAATGAAAGAGAAGAAGGCGCGTGTAGAAGATGCACTTCACTCAACGCGTGCTGCAGTAGAAGAAGGTGTTGTACCAGGCGGTGGTGTAGCATTGATTCGCGCACTTCAATCAATCGAAGGTCTTGAAGGTGATAACGAAGACCAGACAGTTGGGGTCAATCTTGCACGCCGTGCAATGGAAGCGCCACTTCGCCAAATTGTTACTAACGCAGGTGAAGAAGCCTCAGTTGTGGTTAATGACATTAAAAACAAGTCGGGTAACGAAGGTTACAATGCGGCAACAGGTGTGTACGGTGATATGATTGCAATGGGTATTTTGGATCCGGCAAAAGTAACACGTACGGCATTACAGTCAGCGGGTTCTGTCGCAGGCTTAATGATTACGACCGAAGCCATGATCACTGACAAGCCTGAAGAGGCAGCTGCTGCACCAGCAATGCCAGATATGGGTGGCATGGGCGGTATGGGTGGAATGATGTAACCATTGTTCACCTCAAGTGCTATAAAAACCGGCTCATGTAGCCGGTTTTTTATTTTTGCCGAAAAAGGGAGCAATTAATGATGGGTTGGATATGAAGCAAGTCTATATTCTTTTAGCTGTTGCAACGAGTGCACTAACGGCAGGCCTGGGTCTGGGCCGTTTTGCCTATACACCAATGATTCCTATTATGCAGCAACAGGCAGATTTGTCTTTAGCTGATGCTGGCTACGTGGCTTCTGCAAACTATCTTGGTTATTTAATCGGAGCTTTATTCCCTGTTTTTTTTCATATTCCTGGTAAGCGGACATTACTTTTAAAAACAGGGCTCATTTTTTCAGTTATTGCAATGGTTGCAATGGCTTTTAGTACCTCAGCTTATGTATGGATGTTCTGGCGTTTTATTGCCGGTGTTGCCAGCGCATTCTCGTTAGTTTACACATCATCTTTTATTTTGGAAATGTTGGCAGAGAATCGCCGTTCAGGGCTATCCGGGGTAATTTTTGCAAATGCAGGTTTGGGAATCATATTATCTACCGTATTGATAGAGTGGTTAAATCAACTGCATACCAATTGGCAAACGATGTGGTTATGGATGGGAGCGATGAGTCTGCTGATGGTCCTGCCAGCACTTTTTATTATCCATCCAAAAGCGAAAAGTGTTGCCCCCGTCGTTTCCAAAAAACTTACCGAAGAAAATAAGCCGGCCATCCGATGGCTAACGCTGGCTTATGGCTGTGGAGGTTTTGGTTACGTAATCACTGCGACTTTTTTGCCAGTCCTTCTAAACGACAATAGTATTAATGGCAATATGAGCTGGTTATGGGTGGGCATTGCTTCGATCCCTTCAGTTTTGTTCTGGGGATTCTATGGAAAAAAAATTGGCATGCATAAGGCGCTAAGTATTGCCTTCTTTTTGCAATTCACCAGTGTATTGGTTCCTGTATTTTTACCCAATCAAACAGGGCTTGTGATATCTGCCATTTTGTTGGGCGCCACTTTTATGGGGATCGTTACTTTAGCGTTAGATCTTGCACGCTCACTTGGGGGTGTAGGTAGTAATGCGATTGCCCTGGTGACATCTGTCTATGCAATAGGGCAAATGATTGCACCAGGCATTTCAGGATGGCTTGCAACAGTTTATGGCAGTTTTAATATCCCACTTTATTGTGCTGCAACCGCCTCCATGATAGGTGTGATTGCAAGCTTGAGAGCTGTAAATCATAAATCCGGGCAGTAATATCAATAAGTAAAGTGTTAGTTGCTTTTCTGCTTTACGTTCTATTTACGATCTGATTTCTGTATAACTTTTATATTCAACAAAATGAAGTTTGCGTGAGTCAAAAAACAACTTTCTTTTTTTAATCTATTCAATCTTTCTATTTTGTACGCTGTTTTAATTTTGCACTCTATTAGAACGTTATTTCTTCAATTGACATAAAAATGAAACAAAGTGGTGCAAAATAATAAATTTTCCCTAAAAAAACTAACGGTTTTGGTGCGCTTGTGCGCTGTATTTGCCCGCCAATAGATTGTCGAAAAGCCTCAAAAGGGTTTTAAAGCAATTAACGGTAGATTCTTGAAGTTATAACAAAGCCGTTTCTTAAAAATTTTATTAACTTAATTAGGGTATTCTAGTATGAAAATTAATCGTTTAGCTGCAGCGATAGCTGCTACTTCAATTGTGGTTTCTACACAAGCTATTGCTGATGGCCACTCGAATTCTGTTACTAGTGCGTTAGCAAATGGCAAACTAACAGGTCAGGTGTATGGTGGTTTAACTCGTGAGACTACGGAAACTAGCACATCACCATCTACAACAACTCAGGAAACTACTGATACACAATTCGATTTTGATATTCTACGTATGGGTTACACAGCAACACTAAAAGATAATGTTGAGTTAGGTATCGAAGCCCAGGTTGATCCAGGTGATGATGTAAACGATAGTAGTTCAGTCTTTTTACGTGATCTTTATGGTGCAAAATCCTTTGGCAATAACACCGTAACTCTGGGGCGTTTTAAGCCGATTTATGACCGTGCAACAAGAGAAAAAGATGCGTTATTCACAGAACCTACTAACGGGATGAGGATTGATGGTGTTGAATTTAAAGGTTTTCAGGATACAGGTGTTAACTACTCGGCATCGATTAAAAAAGGTGGTTTGAAAAAGGATGACACTAATGATGGTACTGGTCCATCGGGTAATACAGATGTTGAAACTGAAGATAATTTTGGTTTTGCTTTTAGTGCAGGTTGGCAAGGTGGCGACAACGGCCTTAAATTTGGTGGTTTTATTGCTTTTGATCAGGTGGATGGAGATGAAGAGACAGAAAAAGATACAACATCTGGTGTAACAACCAAAGCTGGTACATTAACTACTTCAGAAAATGTTGAAAGTGATGGTTTTCTTATAGGAGGCAATTTGGATGCTGGTGCTATCACTGCTATCTTAAGATACTCAGATGGTGAGGTAGAATATGAATCAGGTGATTCTTCTTCTGGCTTTAGCACAAGAACAGTTGAGACAGACGGCTTTACTTTATCAGGTGCTTTTGATTTAGGTGGTGCAAAACGTAGTTTTGATCAGTTTGGTGTTTGGCAAGGCCCAAAACTTTCTAAAGGTCAATGGGGACATGAGATTGTAGCTACTATTGGCCAATGGACAGCAGAGGAGAGTACTTCTGGTGTTTCAGGCTCAACTGATACTGATACAGATACTTATGGTATAGGATATAACGGTTACTGTGGTGAATATACAAAGGTATATGCGCTATATACTACTTCAGAAGATGAAGAAACTACTACGGGTATTTCTGGTAGTGAAGATTCAGAAAGCGATACTTTAACTTTAGGTATCCGCCTAGCATTCTAATTCAAACAACTACAATCGCACTCTGCTTTTTTAGCATTTAATTTAAAAAGCATTCAGGGCTTCTTCGGAAGCCCTTTTTTATTGCCTCTATTTTTGATTTCAGGTGTTACTACATCTCCTCCAATTCTAACCATCGTTGAGTTTTTTGATCTAACATGTGTTGTTGTTGGCTGAGTTCTTCCAATATGGGTTGGGTTTCTTCAAACGGTTTGTCATAAAACTCCGGATTGGCAATGGTGCTTTGGAGTTTTTCTATTGCGGTTTCCAGTTCTTCTATTTCTTGTGGTAATAAATCCAGTTCACGTTGCAGCTTATAGCTGAGTTTTTTGGGTTTACTTTCGGTTTTTATTGTTGTTTCGCAAGAGATTTGTGTGGTTTCTATTGAGTCTGGAGTATCGTTAATACGCAGCTTTTTACCGCGTTTGGCCCAGTCACTGTAGCCGCCAACATATTCCTGAATACTGCCATCTTCTTCGAACACTAAAATGCTGGTGACAACGTTATCGAGAAATTCTCTATCGTGGCTAACAATAATCATTGTACCCTCAAACTGAACCAGCCTGTCTTCGAGAACTTCGAGCATTTCTATATCGAGGTCGTTGGTGGGTTCATCCAGCACCAGCATATTGTTAGGTTTAGTAAATAGCTTGGCCAGTGACACACGATTTTTTTCTCCACCACTGAGCATTTTTACTGGTGAGAGAGCACGTTTTGGTGAGAATAAAAAGTTTTGTAAATAGCCTATTACATGGCGATCTTTTCCATTAACTTTGATGTAGTCTTTGCCTTGACCAACATTGTGCGCAATGGATTTGTCGACTTCAAGTTCGCGCGCTATCTGGTCAAAGTAACCCAGTTCTATGTTGGTGCCAATTTTTACTGTACCTTCATCGGGTTCTATCATACCTAATATGATTTTGAGTAGAGTACTCTTGCCGACACCATTGTTACCGACCAGGCCAATGCGGTCACCGCGCATGATTTTTAGTTTGTAATTGTTGATTAATACCTGGTTGTTATAAGAGTGGGTAATACTTCTAAGCTCACAAACCTTACGGCCGGATTGTTCGGCTGTTTCGACATGAATTTTGGCTTTACCCTGACGTTTTATACGTTTACCACGTTCTTCACGCATCGCTTTTAATGCTCTAACACGCCCTTCATTGCGTGTGCGACGTGCTTTTATGCCTTGTCTTATCCATGCTTCTTCTTGTGCCAGTTTTTTATCAAAGAGTGCATTTTGGGTTTCTTCTTCATGAATGGCTTCTTCTTTACGTCTCAGAAAATTCTGGTAATTACCCGGCCAGCTCAGTATTTTTCCTCGGTCAATTTCAATGATGCGTGTGGCCAACTTTTGTAAAAAGTCTCTATCATGTGTGATAAAAATTACAGAGCCACGATAACCTCTAACAGTATGTTCTAGCCATTCTATGGTGCTGATATCCAGATGGTTGGTTGGCTCATCCAGTAGTAAAAGCTCAGGTTCTGAAACCAAAGCTTTGGCTAAAGATACTCGACGACGCCAGCCGCCAGAAAGTTGAGCGAGTGTTTTTTCGGCGGGTAGTGAAAGTTGAGTTATGATTTTTTCAACTTGTTTATCCAGCTGCCAGCCGCCGCCAGCGTCTATCGCTGATTGAAGTTGTTCTATATCACTCAGTAGCTGTTTATCCGGATTATCGGTTATTGCTATTTTTTCCGAGAGTTCGCCAAAGGCGTCAATACGTTTACGCTGTTCGAGTAAACCGTCGGTGACGATATCAAATACAGTGCGATCCTCTGCATCTGGTAAGTGTTGATCGAGTTGGCTAACACGTAATAGAGGTTGTCGATGAACAATACCTTTGTCTGGCTCAATCATGCCACTAATGATTTTCATTAAGGTGCTTTTTCCTGCACCGTTGCGTCCGATAATACACACGCGTTCGTTGGGTTCAATACTAAAGTCAGATTCAACCAGAATAGGTGTATCACCAAATTCAATTGAAATTTCTTCCAGGCGAATTAACGTCAAAATCTTTATCCTGTTGCTATATAGCTAAGCGTATAAAAAGGTGTTTTTTTAAAAACAGTTTATTTTGCAGTTACGTCTGCAAAAAAAGGGAGGTATTTTAAGCGAAACGCGAAATACAATGATGTACTTCTGATAGATAATTTACACCAAAAATATTGAGGTGATTGAGAAGATGATAGAGGTTATAGAGAGGAACGCGTTTTCTCCAGCCGGATTCCATTGGCCAGTATTCCTCATAATAGGTGTAGAAGTCATGCGGTAGTCCACCAAAAAGCAAAGTCATTGCGATATCGGCTTCTCTCCAGCCATAGTAAATCGCAGGATCGATCAATACAGGGTTTCCGGTTTCATCTACCAGAATGTTGCCAGGCCATAGGTCGCCGTGTAGCAAAGAGGGAGCTTGCCATGGGATAAGTTCAGGCAGTCGCTCGCAAATGGATTCAATGCTAATAATCCACGGAGACTCAAGATAGCCGTTATCAAACGCTAATCTTGCCTGATGCAAAAGGCGTTGTTCAGCAAAGAAATCGTGTCCATCTTCGAACCAGCCATTGACCTGTAAATTAACGCCACAGTAATTGTTATAATCCAGACCGTAAGGCGCAGTGAGTTGTGCATTAGTAGGTTTGCTGGTTGTCTGGTGAAGTTTTACTAGTCCCTTTGCCAATGCCTGCCAGTAATCGGAATTCTGTTGGCCTTCTGTAATATATTCTAACAAAAGGCATTGGTGGTTAGAGTACTCTATATTGGGTGTTCTTATAGAGCCTGCGTTAGCCAGACTTTGAAGCCCTTTTACTTCTGCATTAATGCGTCCTTCAGTCTGGTCGTCATAGGCTATTTTGGCAATAATTTTGCGATCCGGGCTATTGCCACTGACAAGCAAAAAACAACCCTGAGTTGCATTGTCGCTCAGTGACTCACAATGCTCAAGGGTGCCGAATCCTCTGGACTCCAGCCATTGGCCAGTGGAGTCCGATAGGGTAAAAGGATAGTCGCTCATTATTTATTCATTGCATCAATTCATAAACTCGACTTAAAATTACACTCTAAAATGCAAGAAGTGTAAAACCTATTCATTCTTGAAACTCATCATATACCAGTTTTAAGCTTAGTCTCAATCTGTTTATAATTCATGTACTTATAAAAGATTATTGGAGAATTAATGCCTCTTTCAGATGCTCAGGAAAAGTTGGTTATTGCAATATCATCTCGTGCTTTGTTCGACATGAGCGAGAGCCATCAGGTCTACCAAGAAGAAGGATTAAAAGCGTACTCAAACTTTCAGATTCAACGTGAAGATGAACCACTTCCTCAAGGAAATGGTTTTTCTCTGGTAAAAAAGCTATTGGCTTTAAATGAGCGTTTGGGAGAAGAGCGAGTTGAAGTCATTTTGCTATCACGTAACAGTGCCGATACGGGCTTAAGAGTATTTAATTCTATCGCTTACTATGGTCTGAATATTACCAGGGCAGCTTTCTGTTCCGGAGAAAGTCCTTATCGTTATATCAATGCATTTGGTTGTCATTTATTTCTGTCAGCAGACGGAGAAGATGTACGATCTGCCTTAGAGCAAAATATTGCAGCAGCAACTTTTTTACCTAAAAGTGTAAGTTCTAATCAAGATGATGAGTTGCGTTTTGCATTTGATGGGGATGCTGTGTTGTTCTCTGATGAAGCAGAGAGGGTGTTTAAAAAGGAAGGTTTGGATGCATTTACCGAATCTGAAAAAGCGGCTGCAAAAACACCACTTTCGGGAGGACCTTTCAAATCATTTTTGGCTGCCTTGCAAAAGCTACAGGCTTCATTTGAGGGTGATGATTCGCCCATTCGAACTGCCCTGGTTACAGCGCGTTCTGCACCTGCTCATGAGCGGGTGATACGTACATTACGGGCATGGGATATCCGAATTGATGAGTCTTTATTTTTAGGTGGTTTACCCAAAGTGAATTTTTTAAAAGCCTATAATGCCGATGTGTTCTTTGATGATCAGAAAGGGCATTGTGATCTGGCCTCTTCACATATACCGACAGGCCATGTGCCTCATGGGGTAGCAAATCAATAAGCGTTGATTTTGCCATAAATGAGCTATTGATCTTTTTACAGACTATGTCATATTATTGCAAAAATATTTATATTAATGGAATGGGATTTGTAAGTTTATTGCGATAAATTGAGTCAAAATAAACTAACACAGGATAAACAATTTACAGATAACTTAACTGGGTCAGGGATGTAGTAAAATGGAAATGGCGAGTTGCCTTCGGGCGCCCTGTGTCATTGCCCTTCATAGAAGAAGCCAATGAAATTACAACAATTACGTTACATATTAGAAGTTGCTAATAACGACTTTAATGTCTCTGCTACTGCGCAGAATCTATTCACTTCCCAGCCCGGTATAAGCAAGCAAATCAGGCTATTGGAAGATGAATTAGGCATTGAAATCTTTATTAGAAACGGTAAACACTTCCAAAACCTTACTCCTGCAGGTGAGGAAATTCTCAAGCACGCCTCTATCATTCTTGACAAAGTCGATACGATCAAGCAGCTCTCACAAGAGTTTAGCAACAAGAATATCGGGAGTTTATCGATTGCAACAACTCACACACAAGCGCGTTATGCGCTGCCTCCTGCGATAGAAAACTTCATACAACATTATCCCGACGTTTCATTACACATGCATCAAGGTACACCCATTCAAATATCTGAATTGGCTGCCAGTGGAAAAGTCGATTTTGCTATTGCAACTGAAGCACTTGAGTTATTCAGCGACCTGTTAATGATGCCATGTTATGAATGGAATCGTTGTATAGTCGTAAAAAAAGATCATCCGTTAGCGATTTGTATGGAACAGGGAAATACTCTGACATTAGAAGAGATTGTTAGGCACCCGATTGTAACTTATGTTCATGGTTTTACAGGTCGTTCCAGGCTTGATCATGCGTTCAAGAGTAAAGGTCTGGAACCAAAAGTTGTTTTTACTGCAACAGATGCGGATGTAATAAAAACCTATGTTCGATTGGGTTTGGGTATTGGCATCATTGCTAGAATGGCTTTTGATGATGATAAGGATAAAGATTTGTTGGCTTTGGATGCGAGTCACTTGTTTGCTCCTTCAGTGACAAAAATTGGTTTTAAGCGTCAAACCTTTTTACGTGGTTATATGTTTGATTTTATCAGTACTTTTGCCCCGCATTTAACTCGAGAAATAGTTGAAGCAGCCAATCAAATGAATAATCAGCATGAGGTGGATGAATTCTTTACAGAGCTTGAGCTTCCTTGTCATTAATAAATCTGGATTCGTTTCTGCGAAGCCGGAGGATGCAAGCCAACAAATATTCAAATCATTCAGAGATTGGAATAAACATAACGACAATAAAAAGCGATTCCTTCATTGTATAAAACTGTTTTATAATCCCGCCTTTTTAGCGTTTTGTTGAGGTGAGTGGTGGAAATTGCCTGTTTGGATTTAGAAGGTGTTTTGATTCCGGAGATCTGGATTAACTTTGCAGAGAAAACCGGGATTGAAGAATTAAAAGCAACGACGAGAGATATTCCTGATTATGACGTTTTGATGAAGCAGCGTTTACGTCTGCTTGATCAAAATAACCTGAAAATTTCAGATATTCATGAGGTGATTGATACGCTTGAGCCACTTGAAGGTGCGAAGGCATTTCTTGACTGGTTAAAGTCGAATTTTCAGGTCATTATCCTCTCTGATACATTCTATGAATTTTCAGCGCCATTAATGAAGCAGTTAGATTGGCCAACATTATTTTGCCATCGTCTGGAAATTGATAACGAAGGCCGTGTAGTTAATTATAAATTACGTCAGACTAATCACAAACAAAAATCGGTAGAGGCAATACAATCATTGAATTTTAGAACCATAGCGGCGGGTGATTCCTATAACGATGTGACTATGTTAGGTGCTGCCGAGGTTGGTATATTATTTCATGCGCCCCAAAATGTGAAAGATGAATTTCCACAATTCAAAGCTGTAGATACCTATGAAGATTTGAAACAGTCTTTTGTAGAGGCCAGTATTCGTGATTTAAGTGTTTAAATCATTAATCAGTTTATTCTAATATTGGTTTCATATTTAAAGGAATAGCCACGTTAGCGACTATGTCGGTAGGAGAGAGGTGATAAACCTGTTTCCTGTTTGAATACTCTTCCGAATACAGTGTTAGAGTTATAACCACATCGTTGAGCTACTATTTCAATAGGGATCGTTGAGTTCAATAATAATTTTTGAGCTGTGTGTATACGTTGTTGTTGTATATATTGGGTAGGAGTGATGTCTGTTTCTTTTTTAAAATGTCTTACTAGTGTACGAGTACTGGTATTAAATTGAAGGGCAAGTTCTTCAAGATTTATATTTTGTGAGTAGTTTTGATTTATCCACTCCTGAACAGCGAGTACCAGTTTGTCGTTCGTTTTTTGAGAGTGGCTTTGCTGCTGAACAGAATCATAATCAAAATTCTTTGATGTAAAAAAATAATGTTTGCACTGGGTTGCTATATCTTCATCACAGTATTTTTCAATAATCTCTAACAGTAGATCAAGTGTTGCGTTAATACTGGTTGAGCAATGCATATTACCGGAAGATATATAAAGCTGGGTTGGGTCCAGGTTGACTTTGGGATAACGAAGTTTAAATAGATGCCTCATAGACCAGTGGGTGTTAGCTGTTTTTCCATTAAGCAGTCCAGCTTCTGCAAGAAAAAACATCCCATTAACAACACCAATAAATTGCGTCTCTTTTTTGTTTTGTTCGCGAAGCCATTGAAATAAACGCGTGTATTTAGAGAGTAATTCGTTAGAAACAGACCACACGGCGGGTAATACAATAATATCATAGCTTGTTTTGTCTAACGCTTTTGTTGGAAGGGGTGTTCCACTAAACCCGGCAGTTAGCGATTTGCTTTCCGGGTTTAGCAGGTGAAATTCAAAACGAGGAGATTTGTCATGCTGGTTATTAGGAGCCCAGAAATTACCTGCTACTGTCAGCATATCCTGACCTAATGTGATACTACCTAGCCAGGTTTGTTCAGGTACTATATAGGCCACTTTAATTTTTGACATAAGAAAATAGATCGAAAAAAAATAACAAATTGGCTCAATTATAGCCCATTTTGTCCTTATAAGTCGAAAGTATGCCCTTTATTATTGAATAAAGCGAGGTTTAACTCGCTATACTTTAGGCCGTTTTTGGAAATATAGAGGATAACGCTATGTTGCAAGAATTACCGATCAAACACCGTTTTTTGACTGCTGAAGAAAAAAAACAATTCAGAGAAGCTTCTGATATAAAGGGCTTTACAGCTTTCTTTTTAAACTGGTCAATGATTATTGGAGCCTTTGCGCTGGTTGCATGGGATATGAACATCCTGACGATTATTATTGCTTTAATTATTTTGGCCAATAGACAGTTGGGTTTAGGCATTCTGTTACATGATTGTTCTCATCGCGCCTTCTTTAAAACCCGTTGGTTGAATGACTTTATGGGTCATTGGTTTGCAGGAATTCCAACGCTGGTTCCCATGTCTTTTTACAGAGATTATCATTTAGTTCATCATGCAAAGACAGGTACAGAAGATGATCCAGATGTTGGAAATATTAATTCCTACCCTGTAAGTAAAAAAAGCATGTGGAGAAAAGCAGTGCGTGACTTTACAGGTCAATCGGGGCTTAGAGTATTTATTGGCGTGATGTTTTATGCCAATCTTGGAAGGGCAGGCAATGCTGTTTCTCTTGGGCGCCATAAAGAAAGTGTTAAAAAGAACGAAATGATTCGAACAGGTTTAAAAACCTATTCTCATATTTTACTGGTACACGGCATCATATTTTATGCACTTTATACTGCCAGTGTGCCAGAGTTATATTTATTGTGGTGGGCGGCTTTTTTCTTTGTATACCCTTTTTTTATACGTATTCGTCAAGTTGCTGAGCATGGGGCAATGCCATCTTTATCAGGTAAAGATATTAGAAAGACAACACGCTCTACTTATGCCAGATGGTGGGAGCGTTTAACATTTGCACCTAACCATGTGAATTACCACTGTGAGCATCACTATTTGCCTTCTGTTCCAGCCTATAAATTACCTGAGTTGAGTAAATTGTTAAGAGATCGCGGTTTTTATAATGGCAATGACTATGCATTTGTAGAAGGTGGTTACCTTGAAATTATCCGTCTGGCCTCTTCTAAAAACTCGTAAGGAATCGATGGTTCAGTTATTTATGTTTCTCTATTTGTTCAAGGGTATTTAAAATAGCTGAGATTTTATAATACGACTCATCATATTCATTTTCACAATTTGAATCGGCAACGATTCCGCCTCCACCCCAGCAATAAATTTTGCCTTTGGGGTGTTTTTTTTGTTCGGATTGAATGATTTCATCATTATTCTCGTTTTCGAAAAGAAGGCTGCGAATGAGTATGTTCGAATTCATATCGCCATTATGATTAATATAAAACATTGTGCCGCAGTAAATCGATCGTTGATGAGGTTCCAGCTCATCGATTATTTCCATCGCTCGTTTTTTTGGAGCGCCAGTGATAGAGCCGCCGGGCATACAGCTGAATAATACAGCGAGCGAATGTTCATAGTTATTTTCAGGTAGCTCAGCTGTGATAGTGCTCACCAGATGATGAACGTTAGAATAAGTTTTTACTTTAAACAATTCTTCAACTTCGACACTGCCTTTTTTGGCGATCTTCCCTAAATCGTTTCTCATCAAGTCTACGATCATCAGATTTTCAGCTTTATCTTTGGTGGATTCACTCAGCGCTGTTTTGAGTTTTTGATCTTCTTCGGGCGTATTTCCTCGTGGTCGCGTACCTTTTATGGGTTGTGTTTTGATGATACCTGATTGGATTTCTATAAAGCGTTCAGGCGAACAGCTAATCATAACGGATTGTTTATGGCGAAAATAAACCGAAAAAGGAGCAGGGATAGCCTTTTGTAACTTATAGTAAGCTGTTTCTATGCTGCCGCTATACTCTGTAAAAAAACAACGAGTGAGATTGGTTTGATAGCAATCGCCATTTTCTATGTATTGTTTAATACGATTAAATTGATTCTCGTATTCTTCTTTACTGCTTAAACATTCCCAGCTGGATTCCAGGTTAAAGTATTCGTTTGGTTCAGGGTATTTTTTTATTTGAGAAAGAGTATTGACCAGAGAATCCCATTTATTTTCACATAGTTTGGGGTCAGCGACTAATAGACAGTGATGATTGAGGTTGTCTTTCACAATTGCCCACTGATAAATGCCTACACAAATATCTGGCCATTGGATATTGCTCTTTTTTGTTGAAAAAGCTTTGGTTATGATTTGATTGGCTTCGTAGCTTAATAGGCCAATAGCGCCAGAGATGAAAGGCACTTGTATTTCGGAGGACGGCAATGCTTGCTTGTTAGTAACGAATTTTTGAAGCTTTTGGATGATTTGTGTATAGCAGTCATCTGTTTCAAAGCCGGTAATGATTGAGGCTGGATTACAGGAAAAAATTTCAAAACGTTTGTTTTCTCTTGTTCTATATAGTTCTTTGTTCTTTTCATTTTGAGTTGGATTCCATACTGATGTAGTTCCGGAATTTAATAAAACAGGTAAACTGGCATCTTTAAAGTGTTGCAAGAGTTCTTTGAGGTTGAGCGAAAAGGGTAGTGAAAGATGACGGATTGTCGCTGTCATAAATTTTTCTGATCCTGATAATGAAGAATTAGTCAATTAAGTTCCGAAATATATTAAAGTATTACTTTAATATTTGATTTTAAAATATTAAAATCTATGAATTTTATCAAATAGGGTGGGAGAGCAACTGCTCCGATGCTAAATTGACAGCGTGTAGGCATTCTACTAAAGTTCACGGCTTTTTGAGCTAGGAATCCTGCTACTTTGTAGTAGTTGATTCTTTAACCCTTCATAAATTACCAGTAAAGCTATTTTATGTCTGAAATTTCCTCTCAAGGTAATCAAAATAAAGCACCGACACTCGACAACCCTTTTGCAGAAAAAGTTGAGCGTACATTTACAGTTCCGGATCAAATGGGTTATCAACCTGGTGTTTACGAAGAAAAACTGAACGAAGGCTTTGAGCTTTCTCAGCGACCTTTTATTTCTGCTGGTGAAAAAAATATTCAAAAGCAGCATCTAAAAAGCCGCATGACAATTTGGGAAAGGATAAATGTTCTTTCCGATGCAGATGTAGAGCCTGTTATCCTCTATCAAAACTGGGGAGAAAATCTTGACGGTGCATCTCTGGTAACCGCTATTGTACAGGTAGAAGGAAGAGAAGTTGCACTTTATGGTCATGACTTTACTTTGCGCGCAGGTTCAATGGATGCAACTAACGGTAACAAGCTAGCCAGATTATTCCAGTTAGCAGGGAAAAGAAAGATACCGTTAGTTGGACTCAATGACAGTGCCGGTGCTTATATTCCTGCAGGTGTTGGTGGTCTGGATGGCTATGCTGAAGCATTTGCAGCATTAAGAAAAATCAGTGGTATCGTACCAAGCATCATGTGTATGTTTGGCTACAATGCAGGTGGAGGCGCTTATTTGCCAAGGCAGGGCAGTTTTCTGATACAGCCTAAAAATACATTCTTTGGTTTGACTGGCCCCGGTGTTGTGAAGTCGGTTTTGGGTGAAGATATATCAGCGGATGAACTGGGCGGGCCTGGTGTTCATAGTCAAACCGGAGTGACTGATTTTGTTGTTGAAGATGAAGTTGCAGCATTATTAAAAGTAAAAGAAATATTACGTTATATTCCAAACAACAATAGTGAGTTGGCACCATTTCAGAAAACCTCAGATCCAATAGAGCGAAAAACCTGGGATATAGATATACAGTTAAAGAAAGCGTTTAACTCTCCTACAGGTATGAATACACCGCTTGATATCACCATTTTACTTCAGCAGTTATGTGACCATGGGGATTATCTGGAGTTTCAGGAGACGCGGGCAAGAAACACGATTACAGTGTTAGGAAGAATGGGGGGGAATGTTGTCGGTTTTGTTGCAAATAATAGTGCTGTTTCTTCTGGCCAGATTGATATTCAGGCATCGTATAAAAATGCCCGGTTTATACGCTTTTGTAACCTCTATAATATTCCGGTTATCTTTGTGGAAGATACGACAGGATTCTTGCCAGGTAAAGACCAGGAGTCTAACGGGGTTGTACAGGCAGGCCGCGCAATGCTTGATTCGATCATTGATTTACGTGTGCCACGCTTTTTGTTGATTGTGCGCAACGCTTTTGGTGGTGCATATGCGGCGTTTAATAGTACTCACATAGGTGCTGATTTTGTTGTTGCATTGCCAACAACAAGGGTTGCTGTGATGGGACCAGCAGGCGTCGAGTATGTGTATAAATCAGAGCTTAAAGAACTTCGTCAGCAAGCTAAGGAACGAATAGCGGCAGGTGTAAACGAAGAAACAGTCAAACAATGGATTGTTGCAGAAGAAGCATTATTGAGTCAGCGCTATGAACGGGAAATTATGAATCCAAAGGAGGCATCAAGCCTGGGTTCAATATCACAAATAGCAATGCCTTCGGAAGTTCGTCAAATTCTTGGCCGCAATCTGGACATTTATCTGAAAACTTATCAGCCAAGCCCTTTACAGGGTGTACAACGTGAATTCCATTAATTAATTTCGAAATACAAAACATGCCAATTAAACAAAGTCGAGATACCAATCTTTATTATCAAAACCCTCTAATTCATAAAGATCGTAAGCTATCAAGTGCATCTTCAGAATGGGTGCGTAGTTTTAGCTGTGGTGATATGCGCCCACTGATTATTTGTAGAGGCCCTATCCGCAAAGAGGCTATGGATGTTTTTACTGAAATGGGTATTGAGTATTTTGGAATCTTGTTATCCGAGAAAGATTCAATTACCTACCCCAATGCACTTTCACCAGAGTTACGTTTAATAAACGATGTCTCGCGTATTCATCGTGTGCCTGATTATACCGGTGCCAATAAAGAAGAGCGTTTGGCTCGTATATCACAAATTATTTCGATAGCCCAAAAAAATAACTATAACGCTATTTTTGCGGGTTATGGATTTATGGCTGAAGATGAGGAGATGGTTGCAGCAATGGAACGGGCTGGTCTCAATTTTATTGGTCCATGTTCTCAAACAGTCCATTCAGCGGGATTAAAAGATGAGGCCAAACGTACCGCATTAAAAGTGGGTGTAAGTGTAACACCAGGCGTTGATAACGCTACAGCATTGGCTCTGCTTGCAAAATATCCCGATATACCATCACTGAAATCGTTAGTTAATGAAAAGCAGTTGAATCTTAGTCTTGATGTTTTGGATGATGAAAGTGTGTCGTTAGAAGATAAGGCAGATAAGGTTCTGGCTGCAGCCTATGAGAAAGGTATTGACTTATATACTGTCGCTGAATTACAGGCGCAGATTGAAAAGGCAGTTGCGGGAATGTATGCGCAATACCCTAATAATCGTATTCGCCTCAAGGCTATTGGTGGCGGTGGTGGTAAAGGCCAGAGAATTTTACCGGCTCCATCAGCTTATCAGGGAAGTCAGCAAGACCAGGTAAAAGCTGCAGCAGCTAAAGCCCCGGAACTGGTTATGGAAATTCTGAATGAAGTGAAAGCGACAGGCGTGGGCGACAATAAGAATGTTTTAGTGGAGTTAAATATTGAAACAACGAGGCATCAGGAAATACAGGTTGTTGGTAATGGTGACTGGTGTATTACCATGGGTGCTCGTGATTGTTCTTTGCAAATGCATGAACAAAAGCTACTTGAGGTCTCATCAACTATTGAATCGATTCAAGCTTCAATACAAGCAGAAGAGGCAGCATTTGCTAATGGAAGAGGCAGTCAGGCTGCCTTGGAAACACTAAGGCAGGACCTTGTAACACTTGAAAAAATGGAGCAAGAAGCTTCAACATTTGGAGCTGCCGTTGGGCTTGATTCTGTTTCAACATTCGAATGCATTGTTGATAGAGATGCACATTTCTTTATGGAAATGAATACACGTATTCAGGTAGAGCATCGGGTAACAGAGTTATGTTATGAGCTTGAGTTTATTAATGAAGTTAACGCCGAAGATCGTTTTATTGTTGACTCGCTGGTAGAGCTAATGGTGCTGCTGGCAAGGCATGGAAAGCGACTGCCGAAGCCAAGAAGAATTGTACGAAAAAATGCATCGGTTGAAGCTCGCCTAAATGCAACTAACGCAGCGCTTCAGCCTCATGCTGGCGGTGTTATTAATTATTGGTCAGAGCCATGTGAAGATGAGATTCGTGATGATCAGGGTATCTGTATTCATAACCCGGATACCGATGTTTTTATTAAATATAAATTGGCAGGAGCGTACGATAGTAATATAGCGTTAATTCTAACTCATGGTGCAGATCGTTTAGAGAGCTATGAATGCTTGTCAGAAATTATACGCACCACAGAAATTTCTGGAGAAGACCTTTGTACTAATCTGGAATTTCATTACGGTTTGGTCAATTGGTTTATTGGAAATCATATTCAGGCCAGACCTACAACCAAATTTATCGTACCTTATTTGACGGCTGTTGGTTTATTAAAACAGGCGGCCTCTTCGATTGATCTTGGTTATTTATTCAATAAAGTAAAATCACGTGAGGCTGAACAATCTGAACACAAAGCGGTTATTTCAGAACTGATTTCTCGCAAACAAAGTCTGCTTCTCAGGCCTATTCAGATTATTTTTGATAAACCACATATTCTATCAGGTTGGCTAAGTGTCCATAAAAAGGCATTTACAACAACAGAGAGTGGTATAGAGTGGCAAATAAACCCACTGGAATTGCTCGAAGATTTATACCATTTTCTTGCTATGGATTTTGATCAGGGAAAATTTGCCCAGCGAATTATCTGGGATCATGACCATAAAATTCTCGAGGATGGTTTAGCGTTTTATCACACCTTAAAAGAAATGTTCAGTGTCGATTCATTTCTGGAATTGCATGATATTTTAAGTCAGCAAAAGCCTCCGCAAAATATTGAAGAGAGTAATTGGGATGCAATTAAAGCAGCTCATGCGGGTCATCAGACTGGTTTGGATATTCTCAAGTTACTACCTTACATTGCTTACCAAACCAATTTTTATCAGTTAAAAGTGGCTGAGGATTTGAGCATAACAATTCCGGACAAATTACTTGATGAAAAACTTCAGGAAGACATGCAACATGTGTTAGTTCCGCCACCTGTTGCGAAATCTGATGAAATTATTGCTGTTTCTGGTGGTATGTATTATCCAAGAGAAGCACCTGGTACTGACGTGTACGTTAAAGAAGGCGATCATTTTGAAGTAGGTGATGTGCTTTATATTGTTGAAGTAATGAAAATGTTTAATAAAGTCACTGCACCATTTGCTGGTACTGTAGAAAAATGCCTGATTGATGGGGATGGTGTAATTATTTCCAAGGGTGATGCGCTCTTTAAGGTTAAACCCGATGTAGAGATTAAAGTGGAGTCCGAGCAAGAAAAGAAAGAGCGCCTTAAAAATGGCAGCGATATTTTTCTTTCTAATCTATACCAGTAAGTTGTATCAACCCTAATTGAGTATCACAGTGAAAAACAAAGATTTAGATAAGTCTGCAGACAAATCCTCCTGGAAAACGCTTGCTGAGGGTTCATTTAGAGGTAAATTCCAAGGGCAGTCTTTAGATGTTCTTAATTGGGAAACAGCGGAAGGCATTACCATAAAGCCTTTATATACTGCTGAAGATGTAAAAACACTTGAGTTTTCGGATACCTTACCAGGAATAGCTCCCTTTGTTCGTGGCCCGCAGCCAACGATGTATACTACAAGGCCATGGACAATTCGTCAGTATGCAGGTTTTTCTACAGCTGCAGAGTCGAACGCTTTCTACCGAAAAGCTTTAGCAGCAGGTGGACAAGGTGTTTCTGTTGCTTTTGATCTGGCAACACATAGAGGCTATGACTCGGATCATCCCCGTGTAACAGGCGATGTCGGTAAAGCGGGTGTTGCGATAGATTCAGTTGAAGATATGAAGGTTTTATTTGATGGTATACCGTTAGATAAAGTCTCTGTATCAATGACGATGAATGGTGCTGTGCTTCCTGTACTTGCCAATTATATTGTTGCAGCTGAGGAGCAAAGTGTTGATCAGGCTGAGTTAAGTGGCACAATTCAAAATGATATTTTAAAAGAATTCATGGTGAGGAATACTTATATTTATCCGCCTGAGCCTTCAATGCGAATCATTGGTGACATCATTCGTTACTGCTCTGAAAACCTTCCACGTTTTAATACAATTTCAATTTCCGGTTATCATATTCAAGAAGCAGGAGCTGACGCTGCATTAGAATTAGCCTATACCTTAGCCGATGGAAAGCAGTATATAGAAACGGCATTAAAAGCAGGACTTCAAATAGATCAGTTTGCTCCCAGGCTTTCTTTTTTCTTCGGGATTGGGATGAATTTTTATATGGAAATAGCCAAGCTTCGTGCTGCACGCTTACTTTGGTCACGTATAGTCAGTGAATTTAATCCAGAGAGTGAGCGTTCTAAAATGTTGCGCACGCACTGTCAGACTTCTGGTTGGTCATTAACAGCTCAGGACCCCTATAACAATGTGGTTAGAACAACCATTGAAGCAATGGCTGCTGTGTTTGGTGGTACCCAGTCTCTACATACTAATGCACTTGATGAAGCCATAGCATTGCCGACAGAGTTTTCAGCAAGGATTGCACGTAATACACAATTGGTTATTCAGGAAGAAACAGGCATTCCAAATGTAATTGACCCTTGGGGTGGTTCTTACTTTATGGAAAACCTGACTCAGGAATTGGCAGATAAAGCCTGGTCATTAATTGAGGAGGTCAATGCAGAAGGCGGTATGGCAAAAGCGGTAGAAAGCGGTTTGCCAAAACTTCGTATAGAAGAATCGGCCACTAAGCGTCAGGCTAAAATTGATAGTGGTGAAGAAGTTATTGTTGGAGTTAATAAATACCAGACTGACAATAACGATCAGGTAGATGTTCTTGAGGTTGATAATGTTGCTGTAAGAGATGCTCAAATTGCATCAATTAAACAATTAAAGACAGAAAGAGATCAACCCGCTGTGGACAATGCATTACAGGCCTTAACAGAAGCAGCAGAAAACAATTCGGGTAACCTGTTAGATTTAAGCATTAAAGCGGCCAGATTACGTGCAACGGTGGGTGAAATTTCATCAGCGTTAGAATCTGTTTATGGTCGATATGTAGCAAAGCATCAAAGTGTTTCCGGGGTTTATGCTTCAGCATATGAAAATAATGATGCCTGGAAAGACATTAATAGCGATATACAACGTTTTACAGATAAAACTGGTCGTAGACCACGGTTATTGATTTGTAAAATGGGCCAGGATGGACATGATCGGGGAGCAAAAGTAGTAGCCACAGCTTTTGCAGATTTAGGATTTGATGTTATTCTTTCGCCAATGTTTTCAACACCCGAAGAAGTGGCAAGACAAGCCGTTGAAGATGATGTACACGCAGTTGGTGTGTCGTCTCTAGCTGCTGGTCATAAGACCTTAATTCCATTACTGGTTGATGAACTCAAAGCTCTGGGTGCAAGTGGTATGATGGTGTTTGCGGGTGGTGTTATTCCTGAGCAGGATTATCCCTTTTTATTCGATAATGGTGTGACCAGTATTTTCTGCCCAGGGACTCCAATTACTGAATCTGCGGCCGATGTGATGAAAAACCTCTGGAAAAACTCCGGTGTTGAATAATCCTTCTTATTGTAGCCCTCAAATGTTTATTTGAATAAAAAGTTAATTATTTGTGGGATATTGCTAAGTAAAATACTTTAAAAATCGTTATATTAGATTCCCAAAGGTCGTAGTTACTATAGGACTCTATTCTGCGAACAATTAGCTCTAAATTTGAGGCTCTTTGGATGAGGTTATTTGTTGTTTGTAAACGTAATTCGTCTGCTTTTTTAAGAGCATGTCTTTTGATGCCTTTGGTAATACAATCATTTAATAAAATAATAAACATGTTAGCTAACAAAAAGTTCAGCAAAATGAAGAACAGGTTGTTACCTGTTCTTTTCTCTCTATTTATTTTTCTGTTTTCAACTAACTCATCAGCTATATCGCTAGGGGAGATTAGTGTTAGCAGTGCAGTAGGTGAGCGTTTTTATGGTATTGTTCCTATTGCTGATAGTCGTCGTATCAAGGCCAATGAAATACTGGTTTCATTGGCTCCACGATCAGTTTATCAACGAATGGGAGTTGATTGGGAGTATTTTCATACCCAGTTTATTTTTGATGTTCAGTCAGATGAAACAGGCAACCTCTATTTAACCATTGCCAGCCGAGAAGTGGTTTTCGAACCCTACATTGATTTTGTCATATCATTCCGATGGCCAAGTGGCTTCATGTCTAAACAATATACTGTGCTGTTGGATATGCCCTTTGTTGAACCTAACAAGCCCAGTGCAAACCCGAATTCTTTTCAAACTACTCAGCCCGAAACAGGTTCTGATGTTCCTGAGCAGGAATCATTATTTGAACCTGCTATTGTAGAGAGTGTTAATCCAGAGAAAAAAGAAGCAACTATTCAATCCACGCCACTCGTAAAACCACTTCCTGTTGTTCGAGAGCCGATAGTCAGTGAGCCAGTAAATAATAATGAAAAGGAAAAAGCATCGGTTCAGGAGTCGAAAACTGTTGTTAAAAAAACTTTTCCCAAAAAGAGATCTATCGTAAAGGCTGGTACAAAACCTTTGGTGAATGTCAATAAAGAGCCAGAGCCAGCATCATTACCAGTTTCAGAAGAATCAGTCCAGGATCAATCACCTACTGTTAAGTCTGTTAGTCAAATAGATGAAAATGTAAAAATTGAACCAGTGGTTGAAGAGTCTATACCTGAGCCAACGTCGGAAACTTCATCGTCAAAAGTTACTTCCCTAGAGCAGGAGCAAAAGAAAACTGAAACGCTATTGGCTGACGAAGAAGCTCAGGTGCAAATAGCGAATGAGCCAGTCGAGATTGAAAAAAATGTTCAGACTGAGGTATCTATAGCAGAACCTGTTTCAGAAGAGTCCGTTCCCGAAGCGTCTGCTTTAAAAGAACCTTCTCCAAAAGAAACAGCTTCAATTAAAGAGCCCGTTGAGGAAGAAGCAGTAAAAGAAGCAGTTGTCAGTGAGTCAACTCAAACTGAGCAACAAAAAGAGCTAGATGAAGGCCAGGCAGTTGAAGCATCAAATCCTGCAATCGCAATTCTTGAAGATGAATCTTCATGGCGTTCAGTGTCTGTGAGTGGTGATACTTTATGGGCGATAGCGAGAAGAGTACAAAAAGAAAGTGGCGGACGAGTTGTTGACATAGTTGATGCCATGTTTGAGCATAATCCGCGAGCGTTTATGCGAAATGATATGAATCAGCTTAAAGTGAATGCCGAAATTAACATTACTATGGCACAAATTAAAGCGGCAACTCCACCAGAACTCAGAGCAGAATTATTTGATAGTCTAAGTAAGGCTGGCCTCATTGCAACACAAAATGATATCAAGAGTAAATCAGTTAATGAGTCAACCGCTAAAAAAGCTCAAGAAGAAGGTGTGTTGTCGTTGGTGGCAGGTGTTGATAAGTCACAACCGGTATCTTCCAGAACGCAGCAGCTATCTTCCGAGTTGGAGTTAAAACAAAGGCAATTGGAAGAATCAGGAAAGGAGAGTGAGGGTAAAGTTAATACTATCGAAGGGCGCATAGATAACCTGTTAGAGCAATATAGTGCGCTAACTCAAAAAACTGAACAGTTAAAAGAACTTGAAGAGGAGCTTAATCGCAGTATTGTTGAAAAAGTGCAGGCAGAAAAAAGTATAGAAGCCGATTTACCAGTATTGCCTGTTCAGGAAGCGGAAGAAAAAACAAATAATACATCGGTATGGTTATTCCCGTTACTGGCGATTATCGCGGGCCTTGCAATTATCGTTGCTGGTCTCTTACTTTTACGTCATGCCTTGTCATCAAAACCACAAAGTAAGTGGGACAATGATATTTTATCGAGTGATGATACCTATCAGGTTCAGGAAAGCGATCTGGTCGATTTAATAGGTGAAGAAGAATTAATTAAACAATTATCATCAATAAATAATCATAACCTTCCAGAGATTGAAGGGGTTGACGATATTGAAATAGAGACTGACTTCGAAGGTGCAGCTGAATTGCAGGCTAATTTGTTTATTGCATACGAGCAATTTGAAGATGCCGAAAAGCTGTTAGAAGAGGCGTTAGAGAAACAGCCTGACAATACAGCAATAAAAGAACAGTTAAAAGACGTGTATCTGGCTCAGGGAAAATCACTTGAAGACACAATACTTAAATCTTATGAAACAGAAGATGCAGTTAATCAGTCTTGAGATTGTTTTACTTTGAGTAATCTGGTACAAAAACCTTTTTCATTTAGCCAGTCGTTAATTCCATAACTACTATTATTATAGTTTCGCTCTTCTTTAGTAAAAAAAGCTGTATGTTGTTTATTTTCTTGTTGGCTATCAAGTGTGCTTGTGGTTTCTCTATATTCTTTTCCTAATACTGATTGCAAACGTTTTGCTATTGCTGGTCCTGAGTCTATCCAATGCCATTCAGGTTTAAACTCCTGGAATGTTTTTTTAATTAGCGGAAAATGGGTACAACCCAAGACAACGTAGTCAATAAACTTTCCTTCAGAATGGCTTTCAAACTGAGCGATTATTTCCTTAATAACGTTTTTATCTAGTGGTTTACCGTATAAATGGTTTTCGATTGTTTTTACTAGAATGCTGCTGCCAACAGATATTACCGTGCAGTCATTGGCAAAATCTGAAATGAGTTGCTGAGTATATTCTCTTTCAACCGTGCCAGGTGTTGCAAGTAAACCAAAAACCCTGTTTTGACTGAGTTCACCCGCAGTTTTTATAGCGGGCACTACACCAATAATCGGTATGTCATAGTTACTTCGTAAGGAGTTTAATACTATAGTGCTAGCCGTGTTACAAGCAATAATAATAGCGTCTATTTCAATTTCCTTAAGTGCTTCTAAAATAACGGTGTTGACTCTTTTAATTAAATATTCCTGGCTTTTTTCACCATAAGGAAAAGCATCGTTATCAGAAATATAATAAACTTGCAGCGTTGGCTCAGCATCCATAATTTCTTTGCAAATGCTTAAACCACCAACACCGGAGTCAAAGACAAGTATTGCTTTTTGTTTCAGTGCAGCATTATTCTCGGTATGCAATTTTTCTGACATATTTTGGATGTTAGTCGTTTTTGTCAATGCAAGACGTTAGAATCAACGATTTAAACAGAATCAAGGTTAAATTTTTCAAGTAAAGATATTATGCGTGTAATAACAGTTAATGTGAATGGTATTCGTGCCGCAGCAAAAAAAGGTTTTTTTGAGTGGTTAGAGCTTCAAAATGCTGATGTAGTCTGTATTCAGGAGACCAAAGCTCAGGAAGAACAGCTTCAGGATCCAATTTTTTCACCAGAAGGTTATCATTGTTATTATTACGATGCAGAGCGTAAAGGTTACAGTGGTACGGCAGTTTATTCTCGGGAAGAGCCGGATAATGTCAGCTTTGGTTTAGGCTGGGAGCCTTGTGACTCTGAGGGCCGTTTTATACAGGCTGATTATAAGGGCGTGAGTGTTATTTCAATGTATGTACCATCAGGCTCCAGCAACGAACAGGCACTGGAACGAAAACTGCGTTTTCATGATCAATTGATGCCGGAATTAAAATCCATGCGCAGGAAAAAGCGCGAGTTTATTATTTGTGCAGACTGGAATACTTGCCATAAACCGATCGATTTAAAAAACTGGAAAGCTAACCAGAAAAATTCAGGGTTCTTACCAATAGAAAGAGCATGGCTGGATCAATTATATGATGAAGTTGGCTATATCGATGGTTTCAGATTGTTGAACCAGAATCCGGATGAATATACCTGGTGGTCTAATCGAGGTCAGGCATGGGCAAAGAATGTAGGCTGGCGTTTGGATTATCACGTGATTACCCCAGGCTTGGCTGATAAAGCGAAAGCTGTATCAGTGTATCGTGAGCAACGTTTTTCCGATCATGCACCGGTTATCATGGATTTTGTCTGGCCTTAGTTTTTTTCTTATTGTATTCGTATAAATTTTGTCATTTTGTCGAGTCAGGCCGCCAGGCCGTTGCCTTAACTCATTGAAATAAAGATAATTCGCGCGCCGCGACACAGGGTTTCTTACTCAGTATAAGCTATGCTTACTGCTTGTTGCTTGTAATGTTGCAAAGGTTAACTAACAGAGGTAAATGATGAAGCTTTATGAACGTAGGGAGCGTGAGCGCCCGGACGATTATTTCGCAGACTGGAAAGAGCGTGAAGCACTTGCTGAGGGTATGATCCCTCTGGTAGGAAAATTGTACCGAAAAGACAATGTAAAAACGTATGTCTACGGTCATCCGCTGGTAAATCGTTCAGTATTGGACATCATGAAAGATCATCGTGCTGTTCGCCAGATTGAAGAGAATGAGCTTTCTGAATTTGAAACTTTTCCTGTTTTACAATCACTCGCTCAGCATAACCTCGGTCATGCACATGTTGATGTCGGTCGTATTGCTTCAATGTATTTCTTTGAAGGTAAAAATAAAGATGCCGATGGTAATGAGATAGCGCTGGATGACTATGTTAGAAGTCAGGTTGAAGAACTGATTGGTAGCACTCGAAAGCCACTCGAAAATCCACAAGATGTTGTCCTCTATGGTTTTGGCCGAATAGGTCGACTTATGGCTCGCCTTTTGATTGAAAAAACCGGAGGCGGTGATAACTTGCGTTTACGTGCTATTGTCGTGAGAAAAGGCGGCGACAATGATTTGATTAAACGTGCTTCTCTGTTGCGTAGAGATTCTGTTCATGGCCCGTTTGATGGGACGGTACGTGTCGATGAGGAGCGTTGCTCTTTTATAGCTAATGGCAACGAGATCAAAGTGATTTATGCGGGGTCGCCTGATGAAATAGATTACACAGAGTATGGAATTAACAATGCGATCATTGTGGATAACACAGGTAAGTGGCGTGATGAAGAAGGTCTTAGCCTTCATTTAAAGGCCAAAGGAACCAGTAAGGTTATTTTAACTGCACCTGGTAAAGGTGATATGAAAAACCTGGTCGCAGGTATCAATTGCGACCTGATTACAGAAGAGGACAAAGTCTTATCTGCCGCTTCATGTACAACGAACGCTATTTGCCCTCCTCTAAAGGCTATTCATGATGAGTACGGTGTAGAGGGTGGACATGTTGAAACGGTTCATTCCTATACCAACGACCAGAATCTAATTGATAATTACCATAAAGGTGATCGTCGAGGTCGAAGTGCTCCATTGAATATGGTTATTACAGAAACTGGGGCGGTAAAAGCTGTGGGTAAAGTTTTACCTGAATTATTAGGCAAACTTACCGGTTCAGCTATCCGTGTGCCAACACCTAATGTTTCTATGGCTATTCTGAACCTGCGCCTAAGTAAACCGACAACGGCAGAAGCGCTGAATGAATACATTCGAAAGGTATCGGTTCATTCTTTACTGCGTAAGCAAATTGATTATACAAATTCAGCAGAAGTTGTTTCCTCAGACTTTGTTGGATCGCGTAGAGCCTGTATTTTTGATGCGCAGGCCACAAAGGTTGATGGCAACAACGCGGTATTGTATATCTGGTATGACAATGAATTTGGCTACACTTGTCAGGTTCATCGAGTGTTGGAAAAGATGGCAGGTGTAAAATACGAACTGTATCCACCTGAAATTTAAAACAACTCAAAGTCGTTAGTAACGATTAACCGTTAGAGATGATGAGTTGATAGGAATGGTTGTTTGATAATCACTCCAAATGATAGTACTACT
The DNA here is from genome assembly GCA_041941365.1 of Cellvibrionales bacterium. Lineage (GTDB taxonomy): Bacteria > Pseudomonadota > Gammaproteobacteria > Pseudomonadales > UBA7434 > UBA7434. Next base: position 311,212 of record JBGTQK010000001.1, read on the forward strand.
GACTGTTTTTATTGATTGATAAAAAAACAGTTGAATGAATTATTGTTGAATTTGAACAGCACGCTACAGTTTTGTGGAACTGTTCAGATAAGGTCACTATACTGACAGGAATTAGCAATTTTTTTTACAAGGATGACATTCTAACGATTGAAGAAGTTAAACGGAATTCCATGCTTCCCAGTCGTCAATAATGTGGCAATAGCTAAAACGAAGTTTAGTATTCAAAAACTAGGCTAGTCATTTTGATTATTGGCTTATTAATAGTTTTTCTTGTTTTGTGCGTATTATTTATGCGGTACATGCAGATATATGACAAAACAATTGTCACTAACAATTAACAAAAGCGTATCTTACGCTTTGTATTGATTTTGCTTGAAGAGATAGATTTTCTATGATCAAAATTAAACGAGGGCTGGATTTGCCAATAACAGGTGAACCAACACAAAGTATTGGTGAAACTGTCAATGTGCGATCTGCTGCTTTAATCGGCTTTGATTACGTCGGCATGAAACCTACGATGGAAGTTTCTGAAGGTAGTCGTGTGAAAAAAGGCGATGTGCTTTTCACTGACAAGAAAAACCCGGGCGTAAAATATACTGCGCCAGCAGGTGGTACGGTCTCTGCAATAAATCGCGGGGAAAAAAGAGCGCTGCAGTCAGTTGTTATTGATATTGACGGGGACGAATCGGTTAGTTTTGACCCTGTTACCAATTTAACTGCCCTGAATGAAGAAACGATAAGAGCAAGGCTTATTGATTCAGGTATGTGGACAGCATTCAGAACTCGTCCCTTCAGTAAAGTACCCGCAGTTGATCTGGTACCAGAAGCCATTTTTGTAACAGCAATAGATACGAATCCTCTTGCTGCATCGCCAGCGATTATTATTAAACAGGAACAACAGAGTTTTATTGATGGCTTAAACGTTTTGTCATCACTTTGTAAAACAGTTTTTTGTTGTGTAGGGGATGACAGTATTCCATTGGGTGAATCAGGAGTAACCCAGTCTGTATTTTCCGGGCCTCATCCAGCAGGTTTGGCAGGAACTCATATCCATCACCTTTGTCCGGTCTCTGCAAATAAATTTGTTCTTACTATTGGTTATCAGGATGTGATCGCAATAGGTAAATTATTTGTTGAAGGAATTATCTACACAGATAGAGTGATTGCGTTAGGTGGCCCCTGTGTAAACAATCCAGGACTGGTAAAAACACGAGTAGGTGCTTCTACTGATGAATTAACGGCAGGGCAGATTCAGACAGGTGATGTTCGGGTTATTTCAGGTTCAGTTTTTAATGGGCGAAAAGCGCGAGGTCCATATGCCTATCTGGGTCGCTACCACCAGCAGATTTCAGTTCTGGAAGAAGGCAGAGAGCGTGAGTTTATGTCTTATTTAAGACCGGGCTCTAACAAGCACTCGGTTACACGAACGTTTCTTTCTTCGCTGAATCCAAAAAAATTATTTTCATTTACAACAACTACAAACGGTAGTGATAGGGCAATGGTGCCAATAGGCAGTTATGAAAAAATAATGCCTCTGGATATTTTGCCAACCCAGTTGTTACGTTCTCTATTGGTGGGTGATACAGCATCGGCTCAAGAGCTGGGTTGTCTGGAGTTGGATGAAGAAGATTTGGCGCTTTGTACTTATGTTTGCCCGGGCAAATATGAGTATGGTCCCATTCTAAGAGATAATTTAACGCGTATCGAGAAAGAAGGTTAGGAATGAAAGCATTACGAAAAGTACTCGACGATCTCGAACCTCATTTCACACCTGGGGGGAAATGGGAAAACTGGTATGCGCTTTATGAAGCGGTTGATACGATATTCTATCGTCCAGACCATGTAACCAAAGCAGCGTCTCATGTACGTGATGGTATCGATTTAAAACGTATCATGATTACTGTCTGGTTAGCGGCTTTCCCGGCGATGTTTTATGGTATGTACAATGTTGGCCATCAAGCCAATGAAATTTTGGCTTTAGGCCAAATTGAACAGGCCGAAAGCTGGAGACTGGCTCTGGTATCCATGTTTGCCGGGTTTAATCCGGATAGTATCTGGGATTGTTTCGTTCATGGTGCTGTTTATTTCTTGCCAATATACATAGTCACCTTTGTAGTCGGTGGTTTCTGGGAAGTGCTTTTTGCTATGAAGCGAGGCCATGAAATTAATGAAGGTTTCTTTGTAACATCGATTCTTTTTGCTCTTAGCTGTCCACCCAGTCTGCCATTATGGATGGTCGCAATAGGTATCAGCTTTGGTATCGTCGTCGGTAAAGAGGTGTTTGGTGGTACAGGGAAAAACTTCCTGAATCCCGCACTTACTGGTCGTGCTTTCCTTTATTTTGCTTATCCTGCATTTATGTCGGGTGATGAAGTATGGACTGCTGTTGATGGTTATTCAGGTGCGACTGCCTTGTCATTAGCCGCATCAGGTGGAGTTGATGCGTTAGAGTCGCAGATTGGTTGGATGAATGCATTTGTGGGCAATATGCATGGTTCGGTCGGTGAAGTTTCTGTTCTGGCAATAGCGATAGGCGGCATTATTTTATTGGCAACAGGCATAGCCTCATGGCGGATTATGCTGGGGACATTTGTCGGAATGTTTGCTCTATCAGGGTTATTTAATCTGATAGGCAGTGAGAGTAATTATATGTTTGCCATGCCATGGTATTGGCATTTAGTTATCGGTGGATTCATGTTTGGTCTGGTGTTTATGACCACTGATCCGGTTTCAGCCGCGATGACTAATACCGGACGATTCTGGTATGGTGTTTTAATTGGTGTGATGACCGTATTGATACGAGTGGTAAACCCGGCTTTCCCGGAAGGTATTATGCTGGCTATTCTTTTCTCTAATTTATTTGCACCGCTGCTAGACCACTTTGTTGTTCAGGCGAATATTAAAAGGAGGCTATCACGTGGCTAACAAAGACAGTACTGCCAAAACGTTAGGAGTCGCTTTAGTACTTTGTATAGTATGTTCGATTATCGTTTCGTTTGCTGCGGTTTCATTAAGGCCTTTGCAGCAGGAAAATAAAGATGTAGACATGAAACGAAATATATTGCTGGCTGCAGGTTTATATGATGACTCTCTTACTGTTGAAGAGCAGTTCAAAGAAATTAAAACGCGCGTTATAGAGCTGAAAAGTGGTAAGTTTGTGGATGTTGATCCAGCAACTTATGACCAGCGTAAAGCATCAAAAGATCCAGAGAAATCAGAAGCTCTGGACGGTGATTTGGATATCGCAAAAATTTCCCGTCTCGAAAAATACGCACTTGTTTATATAGTTGAATCGAGCGATGGTTTTGAAAAAGTGATTTTACCGGTTCGCGGTTATGGATTATGGTCAACGCTTTACGGTTTTATTGCATTAGAAAAAGACCTCAATACAGTTGCGGGCCTGGGTTTTTACCAACATGGAGAAACTCCTGGTCTGGGTGGAGAAGTCGATAATCCTGGTTGGAAAGCCTTATGGCCAGGTAAGCAGGTTTATGACAATGGTGAGGTGAAATTAGGTCTGGTAAAAGGACCGGCAGTTGCTTCATCACCTACAATTAATTATGAAGTCGATGGATTGTCCGGTGCAACGTTAACGGGTAAAGGTGTAACTAATCTCGTTCAATTCTGGATGGGACAACAAGGCTACAAAACTTTTTTGGAAAATTTTAAACGAGGAGATGCTTAAGTTTGCCACTTGATATAGTTGGCATTCGTTAGAGATTCTCAGGGTGAAACAATGAGTGATGTAAAAAAGACACTAGTAACTCCAATTTTCGACAATAACCCGATAGCTTTGCAGATATTAGGGATCTGCTCGGCATTGGCTGTTACCAGTAATTTGTCTACGACAATGGTTATGTGCATTGCGTTAACCACGGTATGCGCTTTTTCCAATTTGTTCGTATCATTGGTTAGAAATTTCGTACCTAACAGCATTCGTATTATCGTACAGATGATTATTATTGCTTCTTTGGTTATCGTGGTAGATCAGGTGCTAAAAGCGGTTGCTTACGACATCAGTAAACAGCTCTCGGTTTTTGTTGGTTTGATTATTACTAACTGTATTGTTATGGGGCGAGCTGAAGCCTTTGCAATGAAAAATCCTCCATTTCCGAGCTTTATGGATGGAGTAGGTAACGGTTTGGGTTATAGTGTTGTTCTTTTAGCGGTTGGTTTTTTCCGTGAGTTATTTGGCGCAGGTAAGCTTTTTGGTATAGAGATACTGCCATTGGCAACTCAAGGTGGTTGGTATATTCCAAATGGCATGATGTTATTACCACCCAGTGCATTTTTCCTTATTGGTTTCTTTATCTGGGTTTTAAGAGCTCGCAAGAAGGATCAGGTAGAAACAGAAGAATTTAAAATAGCCAAAAACTCTACGCTTAGGGAGGCTTTGTAGTGGAACATTATCTGAGTTTATTTATTCGTGCTGTATTTATAGAAAATATGGCGCTAGCTTTCTTTCTGGGAATGTGTACTTTCCTGGCTATCTCAAAAAAGATTGAAGCAGCTATTGGTTTAAGTGTTGCTGTTATTGTTGTACTAACTTTAACAACGCCATTAAATAATATTATTTACCATAATCTTCTTGCTGAAGGTGCATTAGCGTGGGCTGGGCTTCCTGATGTCGATTTAAGCTTTTTGGGTTTTTTAAGTTACATTGGAGTGATTGCTGCAAGTGTTCAGATACTTGAGATGTTCCTCGACAAATATGTGCCAGCACTCTATAACGCCCTAGGTGTGTTTCTACCATTGATTACTGTGAACTGTGCAATCTTAGGTGCATCATTGTTTATGGTGGAGCGTGATTACAATCTGGCAGAATCTGCCGTGTTTGGTGCCGGTTGCGGCTTGGGTTGGGGGCTTGCAATTGTAGCTTTGGCAGGTATCCGCGAAAAATTGAAATACAGTGATGTGCCAGAAGGTTTAAGGGGGCTGGGTATCACTTTTATTACTGTAGGTTTAATGTCATTAGGCTTTATGTCTTTTGGCGGAATTGATATATAAATTAATCTTATTATTTAGTATTGGAAAACTAGTTTGCAGACGGTAGAGGCATTGTCCAAATGAATGAAATCACTCTAGGTGTTGTGATGTTTACCACGATAGTTATCGCGTTAGTGCTGATTATTTTATTCGCACGGTCACAACTTGTAAGTACAGGGAATGTATCGATCAAAATTAATGGTGAAAAAACCATAGAGGTTCCAGCTGGTGATAAATTATTGCAAACATTAGCAGCTAACGATTTGTTCTTGGCTTCAGCCTGTGGTGGCGGTGGTTCTTGTGCTCAGTGCAAGTGTATAGTTTCAGAAGGCGGAGGGTCGCTACTGCCAACTGAAGAGCCACACTTTACTCGTCGAGAAGCCGGTGAAGGTTATCGCCTATCATGTCAGGTTGCTGTAAAACAGGATATGGAAATTGAAATTCCAGAAGAAGTATTTGGGGTTAAACAGTGGGAGTGTACTGTTGAGTCAAATCCGAACGTAGCTACGTTCATTAAAGAGTTAACCTTGAAGTTGCCAGAAGGAGAAAATGTAGACTTTAGAGCAGGTGGTTATGTTCAGTTAGAATGTCCGCCACACCTTGTAAAATATAAAGACTTTGATATTGAAGATGAATACATAGGTGATTGGGAGCGTTTTGGTTTTCTTAATCTGGAATCAAAAGTAGATGATACAGTTATACGCGCTTATTCAATGGCAAATTATCCAGAAGAGAAAGGAATAGTTAAATTCAATATTCGTTGTGCGACGCCACCACCAAACAATCTGGCACTTAAGCCGGGCGAAATGTCTTCATGGGTGTTTAATCTTAAACCAGGTGATAAAGTAAAAGTATATGGGCCTTTTGGTGAGTTCTTTGCTAAAGAAACTGACGCCGAAATGGTATTTATTGGTGGCGGGGCAGGTATGGCGCCGATGCGCTCACATATCTTTGACCAGTTAAAGCGTTTAGATTCCAAGCGTAAAATTTCTTTCTGGTATGGTGCGCGTTCAATGCGTGAAGCATTTTATCAGGATGAATATGATCAGCTTGCAAAAGAAAATGATAACTTTCAATGGCATCTTGCACTTTCCGATCCTTTACCGGAAGACAACTGGGAAGGTTACACTGGATTCATCCATCAGGTTCTTTATGATAATTATCTAAAAGATCATCCAGCGCCAGAAGATTGTGAGTACTATATGTGTGGGCCACCAATGATGAACTCCGCAGTTATCTCCATGCTGTTAAATCTTGGTGTTGAGCCAGAAAACATTATGCTCGATGACTTTGGTGGCTAAATAGCTAGACTGTTAGATGAAGGACCGTATAAGTGGTAAAGTTATCGCATAACCCAGTAAAAATCCCCGCAGTTGAGCGGGGATTTTTGTATGCCTGTATTTTTTTTGGAAGTGTTATAACGATTCTATTCATTGTGGCTTGTACGCCAAATAATGATAAAAAGAGTCAATCTGAAATTATATCTGGTAATACCATGGGGACTTATTACCGTGTTACCTTATCTTCAGGTTTAAAGGGCTCTGTTGAGGGTGAAAATCAAACTTTACGCATAAGTTTGCAACAAGATATAGAATCACGTTTGCAAGAAATCAACCAGGCAATGTCTACATACGATGACAATTCGGAAATCAGTCATTTTAATCGGCTTGAGAAAAACGATTGCCAGGTTATTGGCGATGATTTTGATAAAGTATTGAACCTCTCAACTAAAATATACCAGCAATCGGAAGGTTATTTTAACCCAATGGTGGGACCGTTAGTTGAGCGCTGGGGCTTTGGGCGGGAACTTAAGGATTTCAGTTTTCCTTCGGATGAAGAAATTTCAAAGCTGTTAAGTGTTTCAGATTATTTAAATTTATTTCATGGGCAAATAGACCAGGAATATTGTAAAGCTAATCCTGCATCAAGTTTAAACCTTTCAGCAGTTGCCAAAGGTTATGGTGTAGATGCGATTGCTGATCTCCTGGAAGAAAAAAACTATATCAATTATCTGGTGGATATTGGTGGTGAATTAAGGGCCGGAGGGCTTAATCCGAAAGGTGAAAAGTGGCATCTTGCGATAGAAAAACCGGTTAATCAATTACAAACGATTCAAAAAACGATTTATGTTTCAGGTCGAGGTATAGCAACATCAGGCGACTATAGAAACTTTTTTGAATGGAAAGGGCAGCGATATTCTCATACAATTGACCCTAATACAGGTTTTCCAGTTGAGCATAATCTGGCATCGGTAACAGTACTTGCAGAAACAGCAGCTAATGCTGATGCATGGGCTACAGCATTATTGGCAGCAGGGCCAGACAGAGCTAAACAGATGAGCCAAAAATATGACCTGGCCGTATACTTGATAACTCGCAAACATGATAAGCAAGAAGAATTTTCTGAATGGCACTCAACTGGATTTAACGAGTTTTTATCTTCTAATTCAGGAGAAGAGTAATGTTTGAAACATTTATACTTACATTAGTTTTTATAGTGATTATGGTAGCTGCCATGGCTGTCGGTGTTATTTTTTCTAACAAGCCAATAAAGGGGTCTTGTGGGGGAATACAGAATCTGGGCCTGGGAGGTAAATGCGATATATGTGGTGGTGATACCCAAAAATGTGAAGAAGAAAATAACAAACAAAAAAGATTTGGGCAGAAAACAGGCTCTTCAATGTTTTACGATGCATTTGAAGAGAAAAAGCATTAGTATTTTCTTATAGGATTGTTATTAAACGCCTGATCCTGTTTAACCTAATAACTGCTCGCTGATTTCAGCTATTCCATCTAGAAGTTCTTCGCGATGAATGTTTGCAGGTGGATGACTGATATAACGTATCACAGTAAAGATAGACATATTAGTAAACAAGTATATTTTGCTTTGCAGGTTTCTGACAGGTTTTTCAAGTGGACTGTGTGTCAAGAATAGTGCAATTGCCAGTATCATTTTGTTTTCCAGTTGTGAAATAAACCCCATACCATCTAAATGACTCCAATAACGAATAACTCGTAAATAAAGGCCATCATTTTCTTCCAGCCAATCCCACACTTTGTCGAGCATTTTTCGGACAAACTGTGGGGTAGTGAGCCCTTCTATATCTTTCATACCTTCATCAATGAGCAGTTCTAATTGTTGCGTAACTGACTCTAAAACAGCCGCATAAATATCTTCCTTTTTATCGAAATATTGATACAGGGAACCGACGCTCACGCCAGCTCTTTCTGCAATCCTTATGGTTGTAGCTGCTTCAAGCCCCTCGTCAGCAATTGTGAGAGTTGCTGCTTCTATCAAACTTTGAACTAATGCGCGGGAGCGTTCTTGACGAGGAATTTTTCTCATGAAAAGGTACCTTTTGCAACGCGAATTGAATGCGAATAATTATTCGTATTATAGTGTAGCTGATTTGGTTTGTTTTTTACAGCAAGCTCCTGTTTGTTTAAATTTCTGATTGAACAAAAAACAGGATGTTTCTATTAATCATAAATGTGATCAGATTATGGTGATGATTATGAAAAGTTTATATTGGATTAATAAAGAAATCGAAAACCTGGATCCTGTTAAAGATGCAAAACGTATTGCGCACTTGAGCCTGGAAGTTAAGTATGGCGCTAAAATTTTTCTGGATGCTCTGTTTTCAATGGCATTTGCAAGACAGGTTGCTGTTGCTCGAATAGCACCAGTTCTATACCGAGATGGAAAAGGTATTATTTTAAGTCAAACCCGCAAAAGAAATGACGATACGCTGATTTTCTTTGGATTAATGCTTAAACATTTAAGTACAGTAGAGGGAGAAAAAGTTATTGATAGAGTGAATAAAATACATAAGCCTTATCCAATTCCCAACGATTTAAATCTATATACTTTATCTACATTGTCAGTACTTCCTATTCGTGTAGGTCGTCAGCTACTTGGTCAAGAAATTTATTCTGAAAAAGAAAAAGTGGGTATATACCAATTCTGGAAAGAAGTCGGTCTTGCAATGGGAATTACCGATATACCCGATGGTCATGAGCAATTTTTAGAGTGGTTATTAGCGTTTGAAAAAAAAGAATATGCAACAACAGAAGGTGGTATAGAGGTAACCAAAGCATTAGCTGAAGATTTTGCTAATACCTGGTTTCCAAAGTGGTTGAATAACTTTGGTAAGCAAATATTTTATTGCACGTTTGACGACCATTTATTGGCAGTGCTTAAAGTAAAAAAACCAAATATTTTTGTTAGATTATTATTTAATTCAGCCATAAGGCTTTATTTTATGTCAGTAAAAATTTTACCAGATGGAAAGGAAAAAAATTTGCTGGATTTATTTGGCAAACGTTATGGAAAGAATCTTCATTACAGCAAAGTGGGGCCAAAGGTTTAGTGCTTTTCCACTTTGTTGTATTTATGCTTGGTTTTTTTGTTTTTTAACTTTTTTGGCAGGTTTCTTTTTCGCTCTCTTGGCTTTTGGCGGTTTATTGCCATTCCTGTTATTTACTTTTTTAGTATTGGTTCTGTTGCCGCTTTTGCCTATTCGTAATTTCTTTAAATCATCTTCTGCAATACCAACTGGCAATTCTACAGTGCTGTGGAGCTTTCCAATATTGATGGCACCAATATCACTTTTTTCTATACCCATTTCATTAATGAGTGCACCGACAATATTGGTTGGACTGATACCATCTTTGCTGCCTGAGTAAAGAGTATAACTTTCAAGTTTTCCTGAATTGGATGAACGTTTTCGTCTTTTATTTTCAATAGAGGTTTCGCGTGAGTTTCTTCTGTGGTTTTCCTGGCGTTTTGAAAAGTCGCGTTTTCTTGAATGATGAGTTTCTGTCGATGTGGTGTGTTTCTCTTTTTTAATATTATCAGCGCGAAGAGGGCGATCTTTCTGGATAAGATAGGCTAACGCTGGTGCCATGTCGCTTTTAGAACATGATGTCTCTTCACATATTTCATTCAGGATTTTATCAAAGAATTCGAGCTTTTCCTGCTTCATTGCTTCAGTTATAGTTTCTTTAAAACTATTAATACGCGTTTCAACCAGCTCTTTTTTGGTGGGTAACTGCATTTCCGGAATTTCTTTCCGGGTGGTTTTTTCTATTGAGTGTAATAGACGCTTTTCTCTGGGAGTAATAAACAAAATGGCTTTTCCGTTTCTGCCAGCACGACCGGTTCTACCAATTCTATGTACATAGGCTTCATCGTCATAAGGTATATCATAGTTCATTACATGACTGATTCTTTCTACGTCTAATCCACGTGCTGCAACATCTGTTGCAACTAGAATATCAAGTGATCCTTTCTTTAATTGTTCTACCATTTGTACCCGAGCATTCTGGTTCATATCACCATTCAGTGCAGATGCAGAAAAGCCTCGAGCATTAAGTTTTTCAGCCAGTTCCAGCGTAGCATTTTTTGTTCTTACAAAAACAATCATGCCGTCAAAGTCTTCAACTTCAAGAATACGTGTTAATGCATCGAGCTTATTTGTACCTTTAACCATCCAGTAATACTGCTCAATATTATCGTTAGTCGTTGTTTGCCCTTCAATTTTAATTTCTTCGGGATTTTGTAGATAAGTATTCGCAACTTTCCTTATAGGCTTTGGCATAGTGGCAGAAAATAATGCAACCTGTTTCGTTTCTGGAGTTTGGGCCAGAATAAGTTCTACTTCATCCAGAAAGCCCATTCGCAACATTTCGTCAGCCTCGTCCAGGGCAATCATTTTAGTTCGGCTAAGGTCAATGCTTTTTCGTTTGATATGGTCGAGCAGTCTGCCCGGGGTTGCAACGACAACATGAACGCCTCTATCCAGAGCACGCAGTTGTCGGCGCATGTCCTGGCCACCATAAACAGGTAATACATGAAAACCCTTCATATAAGTTGCATAACTCTGGAAAGCTTCAGCTACCTGAATCGCTAACTCACGTGTTGGGCACAAGATAAGCGCCTGGGGATGTTTTTGTGATAAATCGATATTTGCCAACATAGGTAAGGCGAAAGCAGCGGTTTTACCGGTTCCGGTTTGTGCCATACCAATAACATCGTGCCCTTGCAATAATAAAGGGATGGTTTTTGCCTGGATAGGTGAAGGGTTTTCATAACCAATATCTGAAAGTGCAGACAAGATTTCCGCTGGTAATTTAAGGGAGTTGAAATGAATAGCAGCGGTATTGGTGTCTGGCATAGTAGTTCGCGTTTTTAGAGGTAAAGTTAGTAGTTTAGAGGAGCAGTGTTTTAGTTTTGATAGTGACTAAATGCTGATTTAACAAGAGTCTCGGTAATCGGTTGATATGTCGATAATTCTTATGACTCTTATAAATAGCTATGGCTATAAAAAGGGTTGCGCTGTTTCTAAATCAGGGAGGTAAGAATATACGAATGAATGATTATTGTATGCTATTAACGAGTATAAGTACTAAGCAGATGGGAGCTTTTGGCAGTATTTTTGCTTTTAAGATTGCCAAAACAAATGAAAAAAATGCTCACAGGACACTATAAGTTGGCCTGTGAGCAAAAAGTAAAATCTATATGAGGGTTATTATTGATTCTTTCGATAAAAAGATAAACCTGCCAATGCTGTAGCAAATAACCAGACAGCACCGGGCACCGGTATATTATTTACATTCAGGTTATCATAAAAGTTACTGGAACCATTGAAATTGGTTGCCGTATTTTCAAAACCAATTTGTAGTGTTTGGCCTACCCAGCTTGCATCAATAGTAAGTGCAAGTGATGTGCTGATCCAATTAGTACCGACTGCTGAAGTATCTAGTGAAGTTTGGCCCAATGTTGCAAAGCTTCCTCCTAGTGTATCAAGCGTTTTGATATATGCTAAACCTGTGCTAGGTGGCGCCATATTGCCTTGTTTAGCATCGAAACTGAAAGTATAGGTTGTTCCAACATCACTAGCATCGAGTAGACCAATATCTTTAAATATAACGGAATTTACCAGATTGCCATTGGTATGTTCAGCATTATTGTTATAGTCACTATAAACTGAAAATTGATTGTTGCCCTGGTCAACTCCACCTTCACCAGTAGCTACATCAGAGAATGCTCCTGTTCCTTGTGGTGCAGGAAAAGCGAAGTAGTTATAGAAAAATGTAGTACCTGTAGGGTCAAATACATTTGCACCCACTTGCCAGCCATCAACTTCCAGATCAGAAGGTCCTGATGCGGTTGGGGACATTCCTTCGAAGTCTTGTGTATAAGTAAGTGCTGCAATACTAACAGATGCATATAGCGTCGTACTGGCAAACAATCCAGCTTTCGCTATCGGTTGTATAATTCTAGCTATATTCATTTCTCATTCTCCAGGGTCAGTTATTTTTTCAGCTTTATTATTGGGTTGAAATCAAAATATTTTTCTTGATTTTCAACAGTTTAAAAATTTAGTTAGAGAGGGGACTCTTTCTAAATTCGAGGTTGAAATATTTACTTAATATGATTTATGTTGGATTTAATATTTCTTTGCGTCAGGTTTATAAGAGCCAGTATTAAACCTAACAGAAGAATAGCGCCGTTACCAATGGGTATATTTTTAGCTGCTTCAACGTCTAAAGAAATATTATCGTAGTAAACACCGGTATTATTAAAACTGCTTGCAAAACTCTGGAATCCTACTTGTAGTTTCTGGCCTACAAGCCCCGGGTCACTTAAACTAAGGGTCATAGAATAAGTCTCCCAGCTCGATTGAGATATAGAAGTCATATCTTCTTCCATTAAGTTGGTTGTAAACCCTGCACCTGTATCTATTGTTTTTACAAAGGCATTAGCCGTACATGGGCTAGTACAACCATTACCAAGAGCAGCACTATCATCACCACCAAATCCATCATCTATAACGTCAGGTCGTTTTGCATCGAAGGTAAAAGTGATAGTCTTTCCGATATCATCAGCAGTAATATCAAATTCTTGTACAACCAGAGAATTAACAACATCAACGGTAGAACCGGTTCCGTGGCCTTGCTGTGAGCCAGGAGCATTTGCCAAATCGCAACAGTTATAGTCGCTATAAACATTTAAATAATTTGTACCTACACCTCCGTTAGTTGCATCACCTGTAGCAACTGATGAAAAGCCAGGGCCACCGTTAGGTGCACCAAAAAGCCCATAGAAAAACTTTTGTGTGCCAGGGTAGGTTCCAACGCCATCAAAAACATTTGAACCTACTTTCCAGTTAATATCTGCCAAGGCACTACCGCCATCACTAACAGGCAGACCTTCAAAGTCGTGTGAGAATGGAGTAACAGTTGCGTTAACGGTGATACTTGCAAATAAGGCCAACGTCGTTGTAATACTGGAAACCAGAGCTGTTTGACTAATGGTTTTTATCATCTTCATAATATTTCACTTATAGCTTTTATTAATGGTTATTAAATTTTATTGGAGTTTACACTATGATAAACAATATATTTTTTCTACGGCTTTGCGATTAAACGGATTATCAATACGATAAAGTAAGCTTTTGAATGAATATTTTACAATTAAGTTTTCCTGATAGTTATTTTCCTGAAAGTTACTTTGGGTTATAAAAATGCCTTATTGTCACTATTGATAAAAACAGGAAAATGGAAAAACCGATAGGGATAGGTATATTTTCTTCTGACTCTAAAGAAGCTTCACCCTCAAATAACCAATAGTCAGTCAGAAAATTGGCATCTGCCCCTGAGTTTGAAATGACAGCGACCGTCATATTATGCATAACTCCGTTTTGACCGGGAGCTGTATCAAGTATACCGGTTCCACCCGAAGCAAAACTCGTATCATGTACGAAATCTTCAATAGGGATTTCGACTTTTTGCCATCCGGCACCAGTGATTGCGCATGGTCCAGTAGGGGAAACTCTACATACGAATTGAAATTCATCGTCTTGTGATGAATTCCAGTTACCATCATTGTTATCATCATCCTGAATATTAATTTCGAGATTAAAGTCCTGGTTAATTGTATTTGCACCAAATGTATTAGAGACAACATTAGGGTTAATCCAAAAACTGAATTTAGTCATTTTTGACAGGTCACCGAAACGTACCAGGCCAAACCCACCTAAAAAGCCGGGTTGACCACCGCTTCCCCATCCGCTACCCATAGCCCAGTTACCTCCATCATCAGGTGGTGTGTTGTTCACATTATTGCCGATACCACCTCCACCAATACCACTGTTAAATGTAAACCAGTCAAAAGGGAAGTTATCTTCAAAGTTCTCAAATACAAATGTTGGTACATCGGGTGTGCCGTCAATAATGGGTATGTTAGCCAATTCATAATGGCGAACATAATCTATAACTAATTCTTGAGGGAAAACAGAGTTTGCATTAGGGTTTCCTGGAAAGTTACCACCAATGGCGACATTAATAATAAAATGGAAGGGTGTATTAAATGGGGCGGTTGTTGAAGGACTGGCGCCAGAAAACCATGTGCTTGAATTAACAGTATGATAAAGTATTCCATCTATATACCATCGAATTTGATTAGGATCCCATTCCACTGCATAAATATGAAAATCGTTAGTAGTGCCGGCAGGTAAAAAATAGCTATTGCCGTTATTAGCACTTGGGCCACCTATGTTGCCGTAGTGTAGCGTGCCATAGACACGGTTAGCGTTATTACCTAACCATTCCATAATATCGATTTCACCACTGGAAGGCCAGCCACCCAGACTATTAGGGTCAGTATTGAGTAACCATACAGCTGGCCACGTGCCTTGTCCTGTCACTCCTTGATTTGCAGGTAATTTTACTTTCGCTTCATATCTTCCATAAGCAGTATCATGTTTATAAATACTGCGTATACGTGAAGAAATATAATCTTTTCCACCAACTTGTACACCAGTGGGTAGCTTTTCCGCCGTAATGGTTAATACACCATTACTTACTGTCGCTTGCGAATCCGTATAATACTGCAATTCATTATTGCCCCAGCCAGGAATACCATAGCCTGTCCCATCACCATATTGATATTCCCAGTTATTGAGGTTTAATTCAGACCCATTAAATTCATCTGACCAAACCATTGTGCAGCTACTTGAGCATTGTGAAAAGCTGTTTGTTGCATTTAATGTTAACAATAAAATGCCAAGCACTTTAAATACCTGGTTAAATTTATAGCCTTTTCTATAAAAAGAATATAATAAATTCATAAGGTTATAACCTGAATCTTATTTTTTATTGAATGTGTTTAAAGCTGGAAATATAATAAATCAGTTATTTCTTATACAAAATCTATTAAGGGATTTATGCTAACTTGAATAATGTGTAAAAGCGGCCAGATTCGATTAGAAGATAATAATATACGACGAACAGGATTGTCCCGGGCTAAATAGCCTTTTAGTTCTTACGTCTATATCATTAAAATATTGTTGTATTTCGTTAATTATAAAAACACCATCAATAATGATGGTTAACGGGGAAAGTGTTTCTCGGTGCAAAATAAAATTAATATTGATCATACCGAAGTTCAGCCTGTTTTTATTAATACGCTGTATTTTCAGATAGCATTTTGGACTATCCTAACAGTTGTGACCTTCTTTAGTCTAACACTTTGGTATGGTATATCAGACTGGAAACATGTAGCGCATACATTATTACAGTCATTCCTGGGTGCATTGATAACCATACCTATGCATAAGATATATTTAAGGATATGGAATTTTCGTGCCTTATATCTTTTCATTTTTATATCGTTTGTTGTCCTGTTTTTTTCTTTTATCTGGTCTGCAATCCGTTTGGCCACATTTATTTGGCTAACTGATGAGGGGGCAGAAGTTTGGTCCGATTTTGGTGGTTGGTATTTTAGCGGTTTTTTTATCTTTTTATGCTGGACAGCGCTTTATTTTAGTTTGCGATATTATCGATTGGCAACTGAAGAGAAATACCGACGTATCAAATTGGTAGAAAAATCGCGTGCGGAAAAAGTAAAGCGGTTACAAGCAGAAAAGCTAGCGACTGACTTTCGTATGCAAATGCTCCGATATCAATTAAACCCTCATTTTTTATTCAATACATTAAATGCAATCAGTGCGCTTGTTAAAACTAACGATTCTGAACAAGCAAGAAAGATGATCACTAAACTCAGTAATTTTTTACGTTATGTTTTGAAAGATGAAAAGGAAGGATTGGTTGATCTTGCAGGTGAAATTGAAGCATTGGAATTATATCTTTCTATAGAGAAAGTTCGTTTTGACGAACGTTTAAAAGTCATATACGAAATAGAGACAAACAGTCTTTCTCAAAAAGTACCGAGTTTATTATTACAGCCATTAGTAGAGAACTCGATTAAGCATGCAATTAATGCTAAGGAGCAGGGTGTAACAATTATTATTCAAGCTTACATTGTAGAAAAAGCATTGGTTATTGTTAGAAAAGATGATGGACCAGGAATTTCAAAATTTTCAGAGGGAGAAATATCACCTGATATATGTGATTTTAATGGTGTAGGCATTAAAAATATTGTCGATAGAGTCAATAGTATAAAAGGAACAATTATATTCATAAACCACAAAGGTATGGGTTTAGAGGTTGAAATCAAACTCCCTTTAAATAAAAAATATTGATTATGTTAGATTATAAGCCATCAAATTTAAATAAATCGGATACATTTAAATGCATTATTGTTGATGATGAGATGCTTGCAAGAAAATTATTGAATGCAAGTTTACAAGCATTACCTAAACTTGAGGTTGTTGCGGAATGTTGCAATGGCAGAGAAGCAATTGAAGTTATAAATAAACAAGCACCAGATATTGTTTTTCTGGATATACAAATGCCTGGTTTAGGAGGGTTTGACGTAATACGTTTAATCAATCCAAAAAAAATGCCGGAAATTATTTTTGTTACTGCTTATGACGCTTTTGCTATAGATGCTTTTGATGCGAATGCAGTCGATTACATACTGAAACCAATCAGTGATGAACGCTTATCACGAGCTGTTAGTCGAGCAATATTTAATTTAAGCCAGGGAGAAACTGATAACCCACGTAAAAAGGATCTATATAGTGCCGTAAAAAAAATAGCCGATAGAGTACGCGTAAAATCTCATGAAAATGTAGAATCACGTACTACAACAAACGAAACTGTAGAAGAAGAACGAAAGCTTTCTATTAAAGATAATGACACTGTTAGTCTTGTAAAGGAGGCAGATATAGACTGGATAGATGCCGCGGGTGACTATATGTGTATTCATGTGTCTGGAGAAACTTATGTCATGCGTTCAACCATGTACGAACTGCTTGAGCGTCTTGACACTGAGCGTTTTAAACGAGTCCATCGTTCAACGATTGTAAACACGGATCGAATTATAAAAATCCAAAAACACACAAAGGGTGAATATATTCTGCATCTTAGTTGTGATGAGAAAATAAAAGTCAGTAGGCATTATAAATCAGTAATACGTGATTTTATTGATAATCAGCCTTGATTTTGCTCTGTTTTTTGCTGGCTTTCCATTTTGTCGGCCAAATTGGTCAGTTAATCGCAAGCTATTTGCTCTGCTTTTTGTAATAAGGCAATGTAGTTTGTCAATTGTCTATTTAAGTCCATATAAGTGAGTATAAAGGGTTACTGACAGGGGAAAACTCTCATTGTATAAAAGAAATAATGTATTACTTATACAAATAATAAAGAGAAGTCCTATGTTCTATAACGTGATATTTAAAATGTTGAATAAACTATTTAATAAAGTTATTTTTGTCATTGCACTATTGATGCTTTGTGCATGTACAGAGAATGAAAATAATGACTCTCCCGATGATGATAATCTCATCATAGAAAACGGTGAGATCTCGTTTTTAATATCTGGTTCAGCAATTGATTGGGAGCTCGTATGGAGTGATGAATTTGAGGGCTCGTCACTTAATCTGGATAATTGGGAAATCCAACTTGGCGATGGGTTGGTTGAGGGTATTGCTAATGGTTGGGGTAATAATGAACTTCAATATTATACGGAAGACAATGTTACGGTAAGCAACGGTAATCTTGTTATAACATCGATGGCTGATAACCCGATTCCAGATCCAGCCTTTGGTGATGATCCGAGTTATGAATTTTCATCGGGTAGAATAAGAACCCAGGGCAAGTTTGATTTTACTTACGGAAGGGTGGAAGCGCGAATTAAAATGCCGGATACGAAAGGAATCTGGAATGCTTTCTGGTTATTAGGTTCTGACCCATCCCCTTATGGTGCATGGGCGGCTAAAGGTGAGATAGATATTGTTGAGGCCTATTTCAGAGGTGAAGCAGCTGACGGTACAGAACCTTATGTTTCTGGAGCTGCACATTATGGCGGGCCATTTCCTTATAATGAATTTACTGACAAATTGTATGAATCATTTAATCATTATGATGATTTTCATATATATGCAGTAGAGTGGGATGAGCAGGAAATACGCTGGTTTATTGATGGTGTCAACTATTTTTCGTTAAGGTCCGATAATTATTGGAACTATTATCAAGATGCTTTTAATGGTTTTCAACCGGGCGGTGTTAATGCGCCATTTGACCAGGACTTCCATATAATATTGAATGCTGCTGTTGGTGGTAATCTTCCTAACGGAGTAGGTGAGCTGCCTATAGCAGATCCATCTTTTTATGGAGAGATGCTGGTTGATTATGTGCGCGTTTATAAATGTTCTGACACGACGCAAGGAGGAATAAATTGCAAGAATAATAATAATCCGAACAAAGCCAATTTTTCGTTTGATTTCCTGGCTTATGAATTCCCTGTTAATAATGTATTTTTTAACTTTACCGATTTGTACATCAATGGCCCTGGACCTGAACCATTATTAATAATACGTGAATTGGCTTTTCAGGAAACATTCGGTCTTACGGCTACAGAAGTATTGAATTCTGAAAATGGCAATACTTATCTGGAGATAGATGCACCTGCAGCATCATCTGGCCAGATACCTGCATTTAGTATTATCGATCCTGATGGTGATCCATTTATTTTGTCTGGCTTTACACCAAATGGTTTAGGAGATTTTAAATTTAATCTCTATGTTGATAGTACTCAACGTGATCCTAATGGGAATATGAGAGTTTCAATTATTTCAGGGGGAAGTACGAGACAATCCGTAATATATGATCTTGAAGATTTAGAGCCTGATACATGGTATCGATTTACTATTCCTATTACGGATATTCTTACTGGTCAAGGAACAGGAACTGTTGATGTAGGTGATATAACAGAGTTAATACGTTTTGAATTTTCTAATGCTGTAGTTCGTATAGATAACCTTCAGTTTGCTTGTGGTGGTCAGGTTTGCGGTATTGTCGATGAGGTCCCGGTTTATATAGATAGCGTTGAGCCAATTTGGGATAGAGGTATTGTTGGTGACGATACGCTAGAACGCAACCTTAATGGTAACCCGGATTATACAGATGGCACGCAATATCATGTGCAATGGGAAGAGATAGATTATAGCGCAACAGAACCTGAGCGTGGTACTGTGGTACAAACGACTTTTGGAAATACGGGTGCTGATGGTGCAGTAAACTTTATTGGCGCAAATACAGCAGTTCCATCGATTGCTGCACTTACTCAAGGCGAGTTCCGTTTTGATATCCGTGTGATAGAAAACCCCAATGATGTACAGTTATTATTTAAAGTAGATGCTATAGATCCAAAAACCAAGCGAGGAACGTCAACGGGTGAGCAACCGTTAGGTAATTTACCTGTTGTAGGAGCAAATGGACCCTGGACTCGCTTCACTTGCCCTATAGCAACTTTACAAGCTCAAGGCTTGAATATAGCAGAAATAACAGCGCCATTTGTTCTTGTGCCAGGCAATCGCGGGGCAGGTCAAGGTGTTGTTGTACAATGGGATGAAGTAACATTCAGTCCAATAGCTACAGGTAATGTTAACCCTCTTGAGTTACCTTTAATATTTGATGATTTACCGGGCTTTTGTTTACCAATACAACCTTTTGCAGGTGGTGTGTTTACAATACTGGACAACCCTCTGCAGGATGCAACTAATTCCAATACGCGAGTTGTGCGTATTAAAAAATTCAGTGCCGATAATGGTGATCTCTTTGGTGGTATAGCTATTCAGTTATCGACCCCAATAGAGTTTGGTCAGGCAAGTTCAACTGATGGTAAAGCTTTTACAATTAAAACATTCTCTCAAAGAGTAGGAATGCCAGTTACATTTAAACTGGAATCTCAACCTGGTGTTGGCCCAGCACGAACATTCCAGACAACCGTAGCTAACGCCTGGGAGCAGTTCACAGTTGATTTTAATGGTGAAGGTACTAACAGCTTTTCTACTGTAACCCTTATTGTAGATGATGGTGTAGCAGGTGATGGAGGAGATAACTTTACACTTTATATCGATGAGATTGAACAAATCGATAGTGGGTCAACTGCTGCAGACCTTTCTACTGTTTATAATTTTGATCAGCCGAATACAACTTACCCTTTAACCGATTTTGGAGAAGCTCGATCACAAGTCAGTTCTGGTCCGGTGGGTGATCCTTTGAATGATGGTTTAATGGGAGAAGTTACATTAAATGATTTTGCATTTAGTGTGGCTGGTACAACCATGGGTGGAGCAGAGGGTTTCCCGAATCCTATACCCTTTGATGCACTTACGCAGAAAATTCAGGTAAGGGTATGGACCCCAGCAGCTGGTACTTCGGTGATATTAAAAGTAGAAGACTCCGAAGATGCATTTCAGTTTGATGAAGATACCCAGGTGACTACTCAGGCTGGTTGGCAAACTCTAACGTTCGATTTTACAGATGCAAATCTGGCTGATACGTTTGAAAAACTCATTATTATCTTTGCTCCCGGTGAAAACCATAATGGTGAAACTTATTATTGGGATGATGTAGAGTTAGTTCCCTGATTTTAATAATAATGGTAACAATAAAATGAAACGCATTTTGCTTGATCATAAAGCTTTATTACTCTCGTTACTAACGATTCTGACTTCTACTTATTCTTTCTCTGAAGAGAATACTAGTGAGCGTGCAATAGAGGAAGTTGTGATTACGGTAGAGCGTCGAGAAACCACATTACAGGATTATGGAGGTACTGCGGTAAGTTTTAGTGGTGATGAACTAAAGAAGCAGGGTTTGCAAGATATTACGGATCTGTCAGAAAGCGTAGTTGGTCTGGAAATCGGTAATAGCCGAGGAAATGTAGAGGTATGGATACGAGGAGTTGGAAGCTCTAATAATACGGAATTAGGTGATCCTGCTGCTGCAACGCATGTTGATGGAATTTATATACCAAGACCACGCGGTATAGGTGGTGCATTTTTTGACCTTGAAAGGGTTGAGGTAAATATTGGCCCACAAGGGACATTGCGAGGAAGAAATGCCATGGATGGTTCTGTCAATGCAATTCCCTGGAGACCAGGATTTGGTATGACTGATGTTGCTATGGAAATCGAACGTGGAAATTACGACCAGGAAATTTATCGGCTGACATTGAATGCGCCTGTAGGTGATGATTTTGCTGTTAGGTATTCTATGCAAACCCAGAATCATGATCCCTATTACAATGATGTTAGCCCTCTCAATATAAAAGGTCCTGAATCAGCCGATAATATGGCAGCCAGACTACAGTTTGCCTGGCAGCCAACAGATAGATTATATATGCTGTTAGCATCAGATGTTCTTCTTGAAGAAGGTACTGGATATACAGGAACAAACTACGCGAACCCGTTAGGTAATGGCGTGGATGCCGATGATATTGATGATCCTCGTGATGTATATTTGAGAGGGTCTCAGGCGATTCTTGATTCCAAGCACTGGGGCATCAAGTTACAGGTTGATTACGAATTTGATCAAGGAAAGTTGGAGTTTAATTATGGAAGACGTGATTTGCTCTATGACTATCAGGCGCCAACGCCACTTTCTCCCGATTATCCAGGCGTTGTTGAGAATCTGGGTGGGGATAATATAGGTGAGGCGTTAGATAATTTTTCCAGTTTTTATGACATTACTGACTCTGTATCTGATATTTATGAATTGCGTTATTACACGTCACCAGAAAATACAGTTTTCTTTACAACAGGGGTATTTTATTTTGTCGAAAAACAAACAACCTTTTTAGGCGCTACAGGCGATGGCGATACTTTTTTCCAGGGATTCGAGTTTAACCAGCCAAATACTGATACTGAATCGATTTCTATCTATGGAGATGCAACCTGGAATTTTAATGATAAAACACGTTTTACAGCAGGTTTACGTTTTACCGATGATCATAAAGAAAGGGTTGGTGTTAATGCACAATACCGCTTTTCCGTAGGTGGTTTGAATACAACATCGTTATCGTCAACGAGTGGTATGGGGTTGCGTTTTGGTACTGAAGGTTTTGAATTTGCAGTACAGGATAGATCCATTTTTAATCCGGATACTAATGGTGATGGTGAAGTAACTGAAACTGAATATTATGAGTTTTTTCTTGACGGCATAAAAACATTTGGTGCAAGAGATAATATCGATGATGCTGTACTAAATGCTCTTAACGGCAATCCTACGGCTACACCTTGTGTTGATACAAGGCTGGATGATGAACTAATTTGTGACGGTCCCAATTTTACCTTTTTTGCTCCGACCAGTAACAGGGCCTCTATCGCGCCACAACGAGGCAGTATAGATGAAAGCTATCTCGATTGGCGTTTGCGTGCTGAATATGACATAGATGAAGATCACTTCCTTTACGGTCTGATTGCGACAGGGCATAAAGCAGGAGGATTTAACGACACGTTCGCGGTGCTTTACAATAATGGAGTACGAACATTTGATGAAACGTTAGCCAATGAAGTTCGTTACCAGAATGGTGCCGGTGATGTAAAACCAACTTACGATGCTGAACGAGTCACAATGTATGAGATTGGTAGTAAAAATCAGTTTGATTTTAGCTATATTACTGCGCAGTTAAACGCCTCATTTTTCTTACAGGATTTTTCGAATCAGGTTTTCTGTAATGTTTTATCAGTTCAGCAGATTTTTCAGGGAATCAATGTGGAGCAAACGGGAAGCCAGACAGTTTCGTTAGGTGTTAACTATTGTCAAAACACGACAAAATCAGAATATTATGGATCGCAAGTAGATGGCACGCTATTTTTCACAAATGGTATGACATTTAAGCTAAGTGGATTATGGCTGGAGAGTGAGATAAAGCGTTCTCAATTAATTCAGGATAGTCGCTTTCAGGCAGATGTTGATAAAAATAGTTCTAAAGGAGTAGATATACAAGGGAATACACCGCCAAGAACACCTGAGTATTCACTTAATATGTCTTTATCTCAACAGATCGATTTACCCTTTGGTCTCTTTGACTATATCTTATCAGCTTCATGGAGAGACGAGCAGTTTCTAACGATATTTAATGGTATTGATTACCAACAACCTGATAATCCAAGAAAACGGTTAGACGATACAGTACCAGCCTATTGGACATTCGATTTTGGTTCGGGATTGGATATTCTTGATACTAATTTCAGGTTTGAGGCATTTGTTAATAATATGACTAACGAAGTGCGTCCTACCGCATTACTACTCACACAATTTGATAACACACGATTTTTTACCCGGCCAAGAACATTCGGTTTGAGAATGAAATGGAAGATGTAATGTAGTTGTTGTATATCAGTGCAAGCATGGAAAAAACAATGAAGATATATACTATTCTAATCCTGACTTTTTTATTCAGCTTTTTTTCAAAAGTATCTGCAGAAGCGGTTAAATGGCCGAAAGTTGAAAGTGCAATTAAAAAAGACCCTGTAATCGAATTGCGTATTGAAGAAATTCTGGCAGGAATGTCATTAAAAGAAAAAGTGGGTCAACTGGTTCAAGCCGAAATTAAGCACATTTCACCTCAGCAAGTGTATAAGTATCATATAGGTTCTGTGCTAAGTGGTGGTGGTTCTTATCCTGGTTCTAAAAGTGATGATGCGATAGCCTGGGTTGCAGCTGCTAATAAATATTATGATGCATCTGTAAAGAATTCAAAAAAACGTAGTGCTATACCCATATTGTGGGGTATTGATGCCGTTCATGGACATAATAATGTAAAGGGAGCCACTATTTTTCCCCATAATATTGGTTTGGGTGCAACACGTAATCCAAATTTGATAAAAGCGATAGGCGAAGTCACTGCAAGGGAAGTGGCTGTTACAGGTATTCGCTGGACTTTTGCTCCTACAGTAGCGATAGCAAGAGATGACAGATGGGGTCGAACTTATGAAAGCTATTCTGAAAATCCTGAGTTAGTCGCTAAATTAGCGGAGGCTATGGTTATTGGCTTACAGGGTAATCCTGTTAGAGATGATCTTTTTGCTCCTGACAAGGTTATAGCAACAGCAAAACACTTTGTTGGTGATGGCGGAACAGATAAAGGTGATGATCAGGGCAATACGATTATATCTGAAAAAGAGTTAAGAGATATTCATGTTCAAGGCTACGTTACAACGTTAAATGCGGGTGCTCAAACCGTTATGGCTTCATTCAACAGCTGGAATGGAGAGAAAATGCATGGCAATAAATATATGTTGACCGAAGTCTTAAAAGAGCAAATGGGTTTTGACGGTTTTGTCATTGGTGATTGGAATGGCCATGGTCAGGTGCCTGGATGCAGTGATGAAAGTTGTCCTCAGGCAATCAATGCTGGTGTAGATATGATTATGGTGCCAGAAGCCTGGGAAAAATTTTATAAGAATACACTGAGGCAGGCAAAAGACGGAAAAATTTCTGAAGAGAGGCTTAATGATGCCGTTAGGAGAATTTTGCGCGTTAAAATACGTGCAGGACTGTTTGATAATGGTAGACCTTCAGAACAAAAATTTGCTGGAAGAGCACATATACTAGGGCATGAAAAGCATAGAGCAATTGCAGTACAAGCAGTTAGAGAGTCATTGGTTTTACTTAAAAACGATAAAATACTGCCCGTAAATCCTGGCCAGAAAATTTTTGTAACAGGGGAATCTGCTAATAGTATTCCGTTACAAAGCGGTGGCTGGAGTGTAACCTGGCAAGGTAATGATACAACCAATGAAGATTTTCCCGGAGCAACGACTATATATCAAGGTTTAGCTGATCAAATAACAGAAGCTGGTGGGCAGGTAGAACTTGGAAAAGATGCAGATTACAAAAATAAACCTGATATTGCTTTTGTTGTGTTTGGTGAATCTCCCTATGCAGAAATGAAAGGTGATATTGAAGGAGACATTATTTTTTCCAAAGAGAAAGAAAACCATGCAGTTATACAGGAACTTAAATCTCAAGGCATTCCTGTTGTTGCTATTTTTCTCTCTGGTAGACCTTTATATATGAATCAGCTAATCGATTCTGTAGACGCGTTTGTTGCAGCCTGGTTGCCAGGTAGTGAAGGTCAGGGCATTGCTGATGTTGTACTTGCCAACAAAAATGGCGGCATACAACATGATTTTGTTGGTAAGCTTTCTTTTTCATGGCCTAACGAAGCAGGTCAGGCCCCTATTAATGTTGGGGATCCAGCTTATAAACCACGCTATCCCTATGGTTATGGGTTACAGTATAAATAATAATTTTTATCAGGTGAAGATATGACAACAACAGTAGCTCATAGTGAAAATAACAGTAATTACACCTTTGCATTAACCTCATTAACGTCGTTATTTTTTATGTGGGGGCTTATTACAAGCCTCAACGATATACTGATACCAAGGCTTAAATCTGCTTTTGATCTAAGTTATACCGAAGCAATGCTCATTCAGTTTTGTTTTTTCTTTGCCTATTTTGTTGTTTCATTACCCGCCGGAAAACTGGTAAGGAATGTAGGTTATAAAACAGGTATTGTCATTGGTTTGATTATTGCTGCTATAGGTTGTACAGGCTTTTATCCTGCTGCGGAATTTCATTCCTATCCATTTTTTCTTGGTGCATTATTTGTTTTAGCTTCTGGTATTACTATATTGCAAGTTGCTGCTAATCCTTTTGTCACAATATTAGGCAATCCGGATACAGCCAGTAGCCGATTAACCATGACTCAAGCATTTAACTCTTTGGGTACAACTATTGGTCCATGGTTGGGTGGCATTCTGATCCTGGGCGAAGCTGCAAATGCAGTAGCTGGAGCTGAGAGTGTTCAGATGCCCTATCTTGGTCTTGCAGGTGCTCTTTGTTTGCTGGCCGTTGTTATGGCAGTTTTACGATTACCTGAGGTGAGTGAACAGCAGCAAACAGCAGAAGCGACGGATTCAAACCATTCCTCTGCGTGGTCTTACTCACATTTAGTGTTAGGTGCAGTCGCTATATTTGTTTATGTAGGTGCAGAAGTATCAATTGGCAGTTTTCTCGTCAATTTTTTTGCTGAGTCCAATATTGCCGCATTAGAAGAAGCTGAAGCGGCCAAATATGTATCCTTTTATTGGGGTGGTGCAATGGTAGGGCGTTTTATTGGAGCAGCAGTGATGCAAAAAGTTGCGCCAGGTAAAGTGCTAGGATTCAATGCAGCAATGGCAACTCTACTGGTTTTGTTAACAGTTTTTTCAAGTGGTCATATTGCAATGTGGTCTATTCTGCTTGTAGGGTTATTTAATTCCATTATGTTCCCGACTATCTTTAGTCTTGCTGTAGCCGGGTTAGGGAAACATACCAGTCAAGGTTCAGGCATTTTGTGTTTGGCTATTGTAGGAGGAGCTATCCTTCCTTTAATGCAGGGACTATTAGCAGATAATTTCGGCATTCAGCTATCTTTTCTAATGGCTACATTATGTTATTTTTATATTATTTTTTACGGGTTAGTGGGATCAAAACAAAAATAAATTATTGCTAATCGTTATTTTTATCTCATTAAACTATCCATTAATCGAATTTTGATCGTTACACAACTTTTTTAGTTTTAGAATATAAGAATGAAAAGAGTAGCGATAAATGGTTTTGGAAGAATAGGGCGCAACTTACTACGAGCCTACTTTGAACAAAAACATAAAAAATTTCCTTTTAAAATAGTAGCCATCAATGATTTGGGCAAGTCAGATATTAATGCGCATTTACTTAAGTATGATTCTGTTCATGGAAATTTTGATCGAGAAGTTTCAGCAACACAAAATGAACTGATTGTTAGTGGACAAAGAATTTCCTATTATTCTGAACGTGATATCAATCGATTACCCTGGAAATCCCAAAATATTGACCTTGTGCTCGAATGTACCGGGTTATTTACAGCCCGTCCAAAAGCTGAGCAGCATATTGTTATTGGTGCAAATCAGGTTTTGATTTCTGCTCCTGGAAAAAATGCTGATGCAACGATTGTTTACGGTGTTAATCATAATACATTAAAAACTTCAGACAAAATTATTTCCAATGCTTCATGTACGACAAATTGTCTGGCGCCAATTGTAGATGTACTGGAAAAAGAAATAGGTATTGAATCAGGTTTGGCAACAACAGTACATGCGTATACAAATGATCAGAACCTGACAGATAGTTATCATAGTGATGCAAGGCGCGCAAGGTCGGCAACACAATCCATGATACCTGCCCAAACTGGTGCAGCAGCTGCAATCGGTGAAGTGATACCTGCATTAAAAGGGCGCCTGGACGGATTCGCAATTCGTGTACCGGTTATTAACACTTCATCGCTTGATTTAACATTGTTGCTGAAAAAACAAGTGAATGTTCAAACAATTAATGAAATATTAAGGTCTGCTGCGCTAGGAAAGTATTTTGGTATTCTGGCTTATAACGATTTACCTTTGGTATCCCAGGATTTTAACCATCACTGTGCATCAGCTATAGTGGATATGACTCAAACCAAAGTGATTGATAAAATGGTGAAAGTGTTTGCCTGGTACGATAATGAATGGGCTTTTGCAAATCGTATGTTGGATACTGCAACAGTTATATGCCAGCTTCACACACCTTCAAACGCAGAGAGTAGCATTAATAATTTTGATTATGCATAACTAATGTTGAGTAACAAGATACGAGGCTGCACCAATTAATCCCGGTTGTTTTTCTATAATAAGTGCAGTAGCAATCTTTTCATTGTAAGAAGACATTACTCCTTTACTTTCAAAACGTTTTCTAAAATCACTGGAATTAAGAAATTCAACAAATTTTGGAAGTATACCACCGGCTAAAACAAGGCCGCCGGTTGAACCGGTACAGAGTACTTGATCACCTGCAGCGCTACCTAAAAGGCTGCAAAAAAGTGCCATTGCCTGATTACAAAGTGTGTTTTCGTTAGCACAGGCTTTTTGTTGAATATTTGCAGCGGATAAAGATTCATGCTCTTGGTCGTCTATATTACATAATGCCTCGTGTATTCTTTCTATGCCTGAGCCACAAACAAAGAACTCCCGGTTAATGCGACAACCTTTATTGCGCCAATAATCAAAAATAGCCAGTTCTGCTTCTGTGCGTGCACTAAGTCCGGCGTGTCCTCCTTCTGTCGGAATGACTTTTATTTTTTGTGTGTTGCTTGCAGTATATGGCACAAGAAGTGCAGCACCAAGACCGGTACCAGGGCCAAATACCGAAACAGGACCTTTGGTAAAGTCGATATTTTTTGTACCTATACTTGTGAGTGAAGCTTCGTCAAGATTGGGTACAGCATATGCGATTGCTTCAAAGTCGTTGATCAGCACACTTGTTGTAATACTTAAAGCATCATTAATAGCGTTGGCAGATATGCTCCAGTCGCAATTTGTCATTTTGACAGTTTGGTTTTCAATGGGGCCGGCAATGGCGAAGCAGCAATCACGAATCGATTTGGAGGGAAGACCAATGTCTTTTACATAGACGTTGATTAAATGATGAATGCTTTCGTAGTCTCGAATAGGATAATTGCGTATTTGCTCTATATTGGTGCTGTTCTGGTTGCTTAATGCAAAACGAATATTGGTTCCTCCGAGATCTGCTACCAGGTTTTTATTCATTCTATTTTCATACTCGTTATTTTGTTGTTAGATACAAAGCCTAGTTTACTTGCGATCTATCGTTGAGAATAAGCGATTTTACGATAAGTAGATATGAATATACGACAGGCTGGATGCATATTAAACACCAGATTCAAGTGTTAGTTATTATGTTTTGATAAAGTATAAATTACATGAATATTGTATATACTGTTTTATCAATCTAGCTATCAAGTAGTGTATTTAAACAAAAGTTATTATTGAATTAAACAGAACCTGATGCATGTTGAATGCTGAATTAAATAAGGCCTTACAGTAAGGATATTTTATTATGAGTACATCCGATTGTAATTTACTAATAATTGGTGGAGAGGGGGATCTGGCTTTTCGAAAACTTTATCCTGCTCTTTATAATCTTGATTGTGAAGGTATGCTTTCTGAAAAAACGCGAATTATCTGCTTTTGTCGAGGGCGTTTTGAAGAACCAGCATTTAAAGCAGAAGTTAGACGCTGGATGGAGTTAAATGAATATACAGAGTCGATTATTGAGGATAAGTATAAAACTTTTGAGGGGCGTCTTTGTCATTTTACGGGTGATGCTACTGATGCCGAATCCTATTTACGTTTGGTTGATGAGTTCGATCTTGATAGATTGGTTGTCTATCTATCAACACCGCCTTCTATATTCTATCCAATTTGTAAAGCGATTGATAAAGCAGAAGTTGTCAATCCGGCAACCCGAATTGTTATGGAAAAACCGTTAGGTGAATCGAGAGAAACCTTTGAAGAGATTGACCAGCAAGTAAAATCCATTTTTACTGAAAAACAGATATATCGAATCGATCATTATCTTGGCAAAGAAACTGTGCAAAACCTGTTAGCTCTGCGTTTTGCGAATATCTTTTTTGAACCACTTTGGAACCAGCACTATATTGACCACGTGCAAATTACTGTTGCTGAAACAATAGGTGTAGGTGGTAGATGGAAATTCTATGATGAAAATGGTGCGATGCGTGATATGGTACAAAATCATTTGCTGCAACTTTTATGCCTTGTCACCATGGAGCCACCAGCCAAAAATAATCCTGATTTTCTTCGTGATGAAAAGCTCAAAGTCTTGCGTTGCTTGAAGCCCATTGGTAATTTAACTGTAAATAGCTTAACTGTTAGAGGTCAGTACAAAGAAGGAGAAGTTGAAAAGGAGAGAGTGCCTGGTTATCTGGAAGAGCAAGATGCGGTACATTCACGTTCTAATACAGAAACTTTTGTTGCGATTAAAGCTGAAATAGAAAACTCTCGTTGGCAAGGCGTTCCATTTTACCTTCGAACGGGTAAACGAATGCCCATGAGGCACTCTGAAATTATTATTCAATTTAAATCGAATTGTCATAAGTTTTTCGGTACAGGCTGTGGTAAGATTTCTGACAATCAATTGGTTATTCGGCTTCAACCAAATGAGGGAGTAGAACTTCATATAGTGAATAAAGTTCCTGGCCTTACGGAACAAATGCGTTTGCAAAGTGCTTCACTTGATCTCTCTTTTGATAAGGCCTTTAATCAGCATCGCTCCCCAAGTGCTTACGAAAGACTATTGCTTGATGTTATTCGTTCGGACCAAACGCTATTTATGCGTTCAGATGAGTTATGTGCAGCCTGGGACTGGGTTGATGGTATTCTTAGTGGATGGAAAAATACAAGTCAACCAGTAAGTCTTTATACTGCAGGTAGTTGGGGGCCTAGCGAGTCGGTAGATTTACTGGCTCACGATCGTCGTCGTTGGTTTGATCACTAACAGATTTATCATATTTTAATAGATAGTTTCTGAATGTCTGAATTATTTGAACAATTTATTCATTGCCACCAGGATGCTACTGAACAGGCTCTATCGTTAGCTAAAACCATAGCAGGAAAACTTGAGCGTGCAATATTATCCAAAGGTTCGGCAACTATTGCTTTTTCTGGAGGAAGTACACCCAAAGCAATGCTACAACAGTTAGCAATTCAAGCTATCGATTGGTCAAAAGTGTATGTGACACTTGTTGATGAGCGTTGTGTTAGTGAGAGTAGTGATAGATCGAATTGGAGAATGTTAAAACAGAACTTTTTAGATTACATTGAGCAATCAGGTTCTCCGATGCCTCATCTTATGCCTTTGTTTATAGAGAATGAATCTATTGAGCTGAGAGCGACGCGTATTGATCAGTTTCCTGTCCCTTTTGATGTTGTCCATTTAGGTATGGGAGAGGACGCGCATACCGCTTCTTTCTTTCCGGATGCCGGGAATATTGATGAGTTAATCGATATAAATAATACAAAAAAAATGCTTACTGCCATTTCAAAAAGCAGTAAAGAGCAGCGTTTAACCTGGAGTTTACCTCTGTTACTTGATACTGAGTATATTGTTCTACAAATAAACGGGGATAAAAAAAAGAAGTTACTGAACAAATTACTTATGCTATTAGCTGACCAGTCGGATACAGCTAACACCAATACTATGAATGAAAACCGTAAGGAATTTCCAGTACTGGCTGTTTTAGAAAGAACCTGTCTTGTTGAAACCAAAGGTGTTCTAATAGGTATTTATACAACATGATGTTTTACTTGATAGATTAAATCGAGAAGGTCTCACTATTATGCATTCTGAAGTAGAGCGAATTACCCAGAACATTATTGACCGAAGTAAAAAATCGCGAAATGATTATCTGGATATGCTGTCTCAAACACAAGAACTAAGTCCTGCATCCAGTTGTCTCTCGTGCAGTAATATGGCGCATGTTGTTGCAGCTTCACCTGTTGAAGACAAAGAAAAAATTTCCAGGCATAAAAGTATTAATATTGGCATTGTGACAGCCTATAACGATATGTTATCGGCGCATCAACCATTAGCAGAATACCCAGACTTTATAAAAAATTATGCCCGAACGATTGGAGCAACAGCTCAGGTTGCAGGTGGTGTACCTGCCATGTGTGATGGTGTTACTCAGGGGCAACCAGGCATGGAATTAAGCCTGTTTAGTCGCGATGTTATAGCAATGGCTACAGCTGTTTCTCTAAGTCACAATGTTTATGATGCAGTAGCTTGCCTGGGTGTTTGCGACAAGATTGTTCCAGGTATGTTAATTGGTGCTCTTCAGTTTGGTCATTTGCCTGCAGTGTTTATACCGGCAGGCCCTATGCCTTCTGGTATATCTAATACGGAAAAAGCAAAAGTCAGGCAACAGTTTGCAGCAGGTGAGGTTGATGAAATTGCATTATTTGAAGCAGAGTCTGCTTCTTACCATAGCCCAGGTACCTGTACATTTTATGGTACTGCAAATACAAATCAGATGATGATGGAATTATTAGGCGCACAGTTACCTTCAACTTCTTTTGTTAATACAGGGACTCCATTACGTGATGAATTAACCAGAATGTCGGTCAAACAGTTAATTCAAGCTACTGAAAATAAAGTTTCTCTCTCTAATGTTATTACAGAAAAATCTATCGTTAATGCGGTAGTAGGTTTATTGGCAACTGGGGGATCAACCAATCATACCTTACATATTATAGCGATTGCTAAAGCAGCTGGTATTCTCCTCACATGGCAGGATATGGCTGATTTATCAGAAGTGGTTCCATTATTAGCAAGAGTCTACCCTAACGGTTCTGCTGATGTTAATCATTTT
Organism: Cellvibrionales bacterium; assembly: GCA_041941365.1. GTDB lineage: Bacteria > Pseudomonadota > Gammaproteobacteria > Pseudomonadales > UBA7434 > UBA7434. The sequence continues at coordinate 343,711 of JBGTQK010000001.1, forward strand.
CGAGATGCAGGTGGTATTGCATTTATTGTTGCGGAATTAATGAGAGCCGGATTATTAAACCAGGATGTTATAAATATTATGGGGCAGGGGCTGGATTATTATACGAGAGAAGCACATGGAATAAATGAATTGACGTGGTCAGATCCAGTTACAGAAAGCCGTAATACCGATGTATTGCAAACCGCTAACACGCCTTTTCGCAATAAGGGCGGGATTCAGCTTTTGACAGGAAATTTGGGGAAAGCTGTTGTTAAGGTTTCTGCTGTTGCAGAGGAACATCAGATTGTACGTGCACCGTGTAGGGTTTTTAATTCACAACAGGCAGTAATTGATGCGTTCACTAATGATGAGCTGAATAAAGATATTGTTGTTGTACTCTATGGACAAGGGCCGGCAGCAAATGGAATGCCTGAATTACATAAATTAACGCCGATATTTTCTGTTTTACTTTCTAACGGTTATAATGTGGCATTTGTTACGGATGGGAGAATGTCCGGTGCATCAGGTAAAGTTTTATCAGCAATACATGTTACTCCAGAGGCAATGAATAATGGTGTAATAGGGAAGTTAAGAGACGGCGATATAGTAATAGTCGATGCAAAGGAGAATATAATTTCAGTGGAAATAGAGCAAACGGTTCTTAGTAGCCGTTCAGCTTTACCCATTGACTCTATTCCACAAACATTAGGAAGACATATTTTTCAGAATGCAAGAAGAGTTGTAAATGATGCAGATCAGGGAGCAAGCATTTTATTTTAAGAATGCCTCTTCACGTGTTTTATTATTGATTGAGAGTATTGGATAAAGAGATAGTTTATGAAGGCAATTATAGAAAAAATACAGAGTGTATCTCTTCCTGTTTTACCTGTTATTAAAGTTGAGCATGTTGATGAAATTCTACCTATAGCGGAAACATTAATAGAAGGTGGAATATTGGTTCTTGAAATAACATTAAGAACGGAAGCGGGTCTTGAGGCAATCAGCTTAGCTAAAAAACATTTTCCTCAAGCCATTATTTGTGCTGGTACAGTTGTAAATACAGAGCAAATGATAAAAGCGGCAGATAATGGTGCAGAATTTATTATTACACCTGGGGTTACTGAAACACTCATTAGTACAGCAATAAAAAAAGATCTCTTTCTCTTACCTGGCGTAGCCACACCTTCTGACGTTATGCTAAGTATGGAATATGGGCTTGAATCCTTCAAATTGTTTCCTGCGATAGTTTCTGGCGGTATTCAAATGTTAAATGCATTGAAAGGTCCTTTTCCCTCTATTCAGTTTTGTCCTACAGGTGGCTTGAATAGTACAAATTTTGTGAGTTATCTGGAATTATCAAATGTTTTTTGTATAGGCGGCTCCTGGATGATGATTTATGATAATGGTAGCTTCCAGCAACAGGCTTCACTAGAGCAAATAAATCAAATTAAAAAAACTCTCGATGGTGTTTTTTGAAGCACTGTATAACGTTTTTTTTCCTCTACTGATTAAAAAAAACTACTTCACAATAAAAAGTTGAAGCAGTTGCTTTAATTGTAAATAGCTAAATGTTGATTACACTTAACATAATAGTATGTAAAAAATGCAGTATTTACTCAAGGATGAGATTAATGTATTTGATAACGTTCAGGAAGAACGTTCGGTGTGAAGTATGGGTGATTTTTTAAGGGAGCCAATAGTTAGTCGGCATAAAAAAGTAATAGCGTACCGTTATCAAGGGTTAGCAACAGCCGATTATTCTTCGTTTCGCCATGAAAGCATAGTTACAATTTGTAATATGCCAGAAAAGGGTTCTGATTATTTTAACTGGCCAGCACCATTTGTTGTTGATGCACGAGATTTATCGATTGATGATGTTTCTATGCTGCTGCATTACAAACAAAAAGTATTATTACCTTATCAGCATCGTTCAGCCTATGAAGCTGCTGTAGTTTCAGTAGATATAGATGAATTACAAAAAGTTGATATTCTGACAAATAAAAATCAATTGGTTTATGTTTCTGGTGTTGAGTCATTTAAAGATTTTGTAAAGCTAAACAAAATGCCAGATAACTATATTTGCTCTGCAAAGTTCCTTGTGGGACAGGCTCATTATGGTGGAATAAATTCGGATGGTTTGGTCGAGTCTTTATCACAATGTGTCTCAGTAATATTAGATGTAAACTCAACGACCAAGAGTATTGAGGAGTTCATTACAGAAAATATTGAACTGAGCAGCCTTATAATGAGTGCTGCTACGGGTGTGAGTGATTTTCCAATTACGACGGTTGAAAAATCCATTGAAGTTATTGGGCGAAAACGATGTTTATCACTGGCCTTTCTTCATATACTGACCAAAAACTCCAAAATTGATAAATATATAATTTCTGAGTTATTGATTAAGGCCTATCAATGTATGTATCTGGCAAAACAATACGATGTCGATGAAACAAAAGCGTATCTTACTGGGTTGTTAGTGTTATTACCAAAAATACTCGATAAGCGATTAGAGAGATTCCTTCGTATAATGCAGCTAGAAGAAGACGTTATTCTTGCTATCGCTTCAGGTTATGGTGACCTGGGAAAGATGCTGGATGGTGCACAGGATGAATCAAACGAAGAATATAAGCAATCTGTTAGAGTTTCACACGGCATTCTGGCGCAGTTTATCTAATTTTAATTATATTACTACAAGCTATTAAAAGCCAAGCTGTTTTAATAAATCATCAACATTATCCTGTAGGCTTTCAGGATCATCCAGATGATTAATTTGCATAAGAATTCCTTCTTCACTTATATCGTGGCTATCACTTTGTTCTGTGTGAATTTCATGAGTTGTGCCAGTAATCGTATCGACTTTACTGGCCATTTTCATTATATTAACTAAATCTATTTCTAATTGGGTTATGATTTTTTCAGTTTTTTCTAACGTTTGGGCCGTTAGGTCCTGATATTCTTGAGCACAAATAATGTCGGTCAGATTAGCACGAATGTTAGCGTTTTGAGTCAGTATTTCTGATAATAATTTTTCTTCCTGTGAAGTGTTTTTGGATTTATTTGACTGTAGTGAACCTACTTTCTCTTCAATGGTATTGACATATTTTACACTGTTTTCAATTTTATCCAGAATGGTATTGGCTGAATTTTCTGTCAGTTGTATGACATAGTTAATATGGTTATGGGCTTCGGACTTCGCTTTGTTTTCAGCGTCTTCATTTTCCAAGTCTAAAGGATTGCCAAAACGTGAAATACTTTCATGAAGGCTGCGGGTCAGTTTGCCAACAGCCTGATACAGTTCATCCTCTACAGGCGTTCTTCTGCATTCATTAAGAACATCCAGTGCAGATTCGGTATTACCTTCCAATAAATAGAGGCTGGCAATTTCGATTTTTTCTTCGATGAATTTGATTAAATCTTGATTGTTCTTATCAAGTGATTGATTAGCTTGCACAGTATTACCTTCCATAGTTTTTGATTAAGATAAATCCTTTCTGCTTAATACAAGAAATAGCAGGTTTTTCCAATAATACAAGCTTTCATTATAGCTACTAATTTTAATCTGTTGCTGGCAAAACAGAATGGGCGTACTGGTTTTTATTTATTGTTTTCCGGTTGTGAGCTTTTACCCTATTCTCACGTTAAAGTGGGGCGTTTACTTGAAAAAAGCACTTTATTCTGCTAAATCTTATAGAGTTCAAAGTCTAAGGATAGAAGAAGCAGTCAGGAGTATTCGTGTTCTGCTTTTTCGTGTTGATAATTTAACCACGTTCAAGGAGTTATAAGTGGAAGTCAATAAGGATATGAAAATCTTGGTGGTTGATGACCATGAAACAATGCGCCGCATTGTTTGTTCGGTTTTGAATGGTTTGGGGTTTAATAATATAAAAACTGCTGATGACGGCGCCACTGCATTACCAATGCTTGAAACCGGTAATTTTGATTTTATGATTAGTGACTGGAACATGCCGATAATGCAAGGGATTGACCTGCTTAAAAAAGTACGAGCTCACGATAGACTTTCTTCATTACCTGTATTGATGGTAACGGCTGAAGCAAAACCAGAACAAGTCGTTGAAGCTGCAAAAGCGGGTGTTAATGATTATGTCGTTAAACCTTTTAATGCAGCAACACTTGATAAAAAAATCAATAAAGTGTTTTCGAAATTATAAAATGAACTAGGGTCATGAGTTATTAACAAGGGAAGTGCCTCATAAAGGGAGAGGGTTATGAGTGATGGATTAGATAATAATATGGTCGAAAATATAAGTGATGAGGAAGTCTGTATCAGACTCGATGAAAGCATTACTTCTGAAAATATTGAACTCTTATATAAAGCGTTATTAAGTGTCGATTCAGCACAAGTAAAAAAAGTAACCTTAGATGCCGACGATGTTGAAGAAGCTGATTTTTCAGCATTGCAATTATTGGTTTCCTTTATTCAAAAAATGAAAGGTGCTGATGTAAAAGTGAAATGGGATAATATTCCAATACCGGTATTTCAATCAGCAACAGATTTAAATTTATGTAAACCGCTAGGGTTTTAAATAATCGGGTCAGAAAGAATTAAACAAAAAACATCAGGAGACAGGAATAATGATGGGCGGCGACGAAATGGAGGAAATCAAACAGCTTTTCTTTGAGGAAAGTGATGAAGGTCTGGATAATATGGAATCCGGTCTTCTAAGTTTGGAAGAAGGTGAGGCCGATAAAGAAGTTATTAATGATATCTTTCGTGCTGCTCATTCTATTAAGGGCGGCGCTGCTACTTTTTCATTTATACAAATTGCTGAATTTACCCATCATGCAGAAACATTACTCGATGAAATGCGCGATGGTAGCAGGGATGTGACTGCAGAAAGTGTTGATATCCTTTTAAAGGGGGTAGACTGTATCAGAGAGATGCTTGGTGCGGCTAAAGAAGGAGAGGATGCAGCAAGTGAAACGACACTAAATGTGAAATCTCAAATAGAAGCATTGCTTTCTGGTGAAGAAGCTGCAGATGAAAAGCAATCTCTTGAAAATTATATTGATGATCTAATTGTCGATTCAGAATCAGAAACTAACTCTGAAGCCGAATATACCGAATCTGAATGGCAAATACATTTTAAACCTCATGAAGATTTTCTAAAGTTTGGAAATAATCCGTCGCTAATTTTTCGTGAATTGGCACAGCTGGGTGAAATTACGCTTACATCAGAATGTTCTAACATTCCAGTTTTAGATGAAATAGATCCCATTGGTTGTTATGTTAGCTGGAGCATTAATCTAAAATCAGATAATCCAGAAAAAATTGTTCAGGAAAGCGATATAAAAGAAGTTTTTGACTGGGTAGATAGTGATTGTGATTTATCGATAGACCAATTAAATGCACCGGAAGAAAAACAAACTGTTACAGAGAGTAACCAAGCTACTAATGAGAAACCAGCTCAAGCCAGGGAAGTACAACAAAAAGTTGACGAAGCACCAGAAAAAACAGAGCCTGTTTCAAAAGAAGCACCTGCCAAAAAGGCAACAAAACCAGCAGCAGCTAAATCAGCTGGCTCTATCAGAGTGGGTATTGAGAAAATTGATGCGTTGTTAAATCTTGTTGGTGAGCTAGTTATTACCCAGTCAATGTTAAAACGTGTTGGCGATGAAATTTCCGAAACGATTAATGAGAATCTTGAAATAGGCTTGAATGCCCTGGAAACAAATGCGCGTGAATTACAAGAAGTTGCTATGAATATGCGAATGTTACCAATTAACAATACATTTGCACGGTTCCCAAGAATGGTTCACGATTTATGTAAACAGCTAGACAAGAAAGTAAACCTTGAAATCAGTGGTGAACATACTGAATTGGATAAAACGGTTTTGGAAAAAGTTGGTGACCCATTAGTTCACCTGGTTAGAAATGCGTTAGATCATGGTATTGAGACGCCGGATATAAGACTAGAAAATGGAAAACCAGAAACAGGGACAATGAAATTGTCGGCAGCCCACGAAGCCGGAAATATTGTAATTACCATTTCAGATGATGGTGCAGGTATTAATCCTGAAAAGGTTTTAGCTAAGGCCAGAGAACGAGGTATAGTAGCTGAAGATGAAAATTTAACGGTTGAAGAAATTAACTATCTTATATTTAGAGCGGGTTTTTCGACTGCCGATGTTGTAAGTGATGTTTCTGGCCGTGGTGTTGGAATGGATGTTGTTCGTCGAAATATAAAAGATTTAGGTGGACGTGTTGAGGTCGAATCAAAATTTGGTTTTGGCAGTACGTTTAAAATACGTTTACCATTAACAATGGCAATACTCGATGGCCAACTTGTTAGAGTCGGTAACCAGACTTATATTGTTCCATTATTGAATATTGTAGAATCAGTACTTATTGATATGAACAAGGTTAATGCTATTGGTAATAAAACAGCAGTCTATCAATTAAGAGATCAAAACATTCCTATTATTCGTGTAGGTGAGGTTCTTGATTCAACATTGATGCAGCGAAAGGATCCTCTTGCAGATTTGGAAAATAAAATCCTTGTTACTGTAGATTTGGGGAATGAGATTGTAGGTTTGCAAGTCGATGAGTTACTTGATCAGCAGCAGGTTGTCATCAAAAGCCTGGAAACTAACTATCAACAGTTGGATGGATTAGCAGGAGCTACAATACTCGGTGATGGGCAAGTAGCGCTTATTGTTGACATTCCAGGGCTAGTCAATCAATGTTATCGTGAAGGTAGTACATTAAATGCCACAAAAAATGTGGCTGAAACTGAAGCTGCCTAGAATGAGCATTTGTAGGAAGAGTATGGAATTTATCTTTAATAGAAATTCTTACTACCGCACAAAATTTAATACTGATTACTTAAATTTTGTCTAAACTATTTAGATACAATAGGTAGTCTGCTTTAGTTATTTGACATAGTCAGGTAAACATCAACCAGGAAGATAGGGTTTAAGGGAATAAACAATGAACACTTCTGAATATAATATCCTTGCGGTCGACGACTCACCATCAATGCGTTCTATGATTTCGTATACTTTAAGTCAGGCAGGCTATGGTTGCGATAGCGCTGAGGATGGTCAGGATGCATTAAATAAAGCCAGTGAGAAAAAATATGACTTGGTAATTATGGATATCAATATGCCGGTCATGGATGGCATCACTGCTATTGGTGAATTACGTAAAAAGTCTGATTATAAAACTTCACCCATTATTGTTGTATCAACTGAATCTCAAACAGAAATTAAAATGAAAGGTAAACAAGCTGGGGCAACCGGGTGGATTGTAAAACCCTTCGATCCGGAAAAGTTAATTATGGCTATTCGAAGAGTGCTGGCTTAGTTTTATAAATACGGTTTTTTGAGAGGTTAAGGATGAACGCAGAGGATTTAATGGACAATCAAAATATTGTAAATGGTAATTCCGATATATCGCAATATCTAACATTTTATCTTAATGGTCAGGAATATGCAGTGGATATCCTCAAGGTTCAGGGGATACAGGGCTGGTCATCATGTACATCGTTACCTAATACTCCAGAGCATATACTTGGGGTAATCAATTTACGTGGTTCTATTGTGCCACTGCTAGATTTAAGATTACGATTTGCGATGGATAGTGTGGAGTTTAATGATTTAACAGTAGTAATCGTTGTTAAAGTAAAATGCAAAGATTCGGAAAAAATTATTGGCTTGGTTGTAGATGCTGTATCGGAAGTCTATAACATAGCTCAAAGTAATCTTAATGTGCCACCCGATTTTGGTTCTAGTGTTGATATTGATTATATACAGGGATTAACTACTGTCGATGATGAGTTGGTTATTCTTCTTGATGTTGATAAGCTGGTTGGTGAGAGCATGATCAATGAGTTAAACCAGGCGATGTCTGCGTAAAATTTTATTGATTAATCAGTAGTTAATTTTTAATTACTTAATATTTGGAAGCGTTGTGTTAGATAAAAAAGTAGATGCTCAGGATAGCGGATCAAAGGTCAACGGTCTTACCAACGTCATAGGGTTATTACGTTTGCTTTCTCGTCAGTTAGAATTAAGCATGGAAGAAAGTTTTTGTGATGTCCAGAGAATTATCGATTTTTGTCTCAATGCGCCTGAATCAATAGGTGAAGGTGAAAATGAAATTACCAAACATGAAGTGATTTCTGCTCTGCAATATTACGACAGGCAGTGTCAGCGTATCGCAAATGTTGAAGAATGTATAAAGCGCCTGGCTGATAACATTGGCCATGAAAGCTGGTTAGAAATCAATATTGATCTGGCAAAAGAAATTGAAAAAACCAATTCATTTTATACACAATGCCAGGTAAAAGAAATGAATGATCTGGCTAAAGGGATACACTGTAACAACCCTAAAGATTCAGGATCTGAATCAGGAGTCAAAAACGAAAATCCCTATGGTGACATGGAGTTATTCTAGTGTCATCGTCTGCAAAACAACGTTATCAAAACGATATCAGAAAAAAGAACCCGGATAGCATTCTCTCTCCAGAACAATTTTCTGAACTATCTAAAATTATTTATGATAATTTCGGGATTAATTTGCCAGAATCTAAAAAGGGATTAATACCTCGTCGATTAAATAAACGATTAAGAGAGTTACAATTAAAGGATTACGGTGAATATCTTGATTATGTAGAAAATCATTGGGATACAGAAGAACAGATATTGGCGAATGCGATCACTACTAATCTAACATCTTTTTTTAGAGAGAATCATCATTTTGAATATTTAGCCGATACGATTATTCCTCATTTTATTGAAAGTAATAAATTACAACGCAAATTAAGAATATGGTCAGCGGCCTGTTCAACAGGAGAAGAGGCTTATTCGATAGCAATGGTGATAAAGCATTTTGAGAGTCAGTTGCATGGTTGGGATATTAAAATATTAGCAACTGATTTGGACACTAATATACTCTCGAAAGCTCAGGATGGAATCTATTTAAAAAGCCAGGTTAATGAAATAGCATCCCGATTTTATAAACCTGAATTTTTTGAACCTGTTATGGGTCAAAACGACTATTTGCAGTTAATTCCTCAATTAAAAGATCTCATTCACTTCAAGAAGCTTAACTTTTTAGACAAGTGGCCAATGAAGGGTGGGTTCGATATTATTTTTTGTCGTAATGTCTTAATCTATTTCGATTTGCCGTTACAAAAACAAATATTAAAAAACTTCTCAACATTGCAAAGCCAGAAAGATTACTTAATTATTGGTCATTCTGAAGGCCTGCATGGAATGGAGATTGATTACAATCTGGTTGGTAAAACAATTTACCAGAAAATTACTTAAATGCATTTCATAACGGAATAGAGAATGAATTCAACCGCAAAGAATAATATTCCAGAATGCTCGCCAGAGTTCAAGCATATCTATCGCTATGAAGCGAAAAATAAGTCGGTTAATTCAATAGCGAAGATATTACCAGGTGAATATTATGTAACTCGTAATAATGAAATGATTACAACGGTGTTGGGCTCATGTGTAGCAGTGTGTGTGTATGATCCAGTTAAAAAAATTGGGGGCATGAATCATTTTATGCTACCTAGTAATTCTGTTAGTAGCAGCCTGGATAGCTGTTCATTGAATGATAACACTCGTTATGGTAATTACGCCATGGAGAAACTCATTAATGACTTATTGCACTCAGGTGCGCAACGTAATCGCCTGGTTTTTAAAGTATTTGGTGGAGCTAATGTGATGTCAGGTAAATTCGATATTGGGAAGCGCAATATCGAATTTACTCATTCGTTCCTGCAAAATGATGGTTATAGAATAGATTCTGAAGATGTTGGGATGGCTTTTCCCAGGCAGGTAAATTTTTACCCATTAACCGGTGTCGTAAAAGTTAAACGACTACCAGAGAATACGCTTGCTTCAATATCTAAAGAAGAAATCAAAACCAAAACAAAAATGGATGCACCACCTCCAGAAAGTGGCGAATTGGAATTATTTTGATTTTGTAGTTTTAAGAAATTGATGGATTTGTAGAAATGAGTTCAACAGCAAGAAACGTAGAGACTGAAAAGAAAACACGAGTTCTTATTATTGATGATTCTGCATTAATAAGAAAGTTATTGCGTAGTATTTTTGAGAAGAGTCCTGAAATTGAGGTGGTAGATACTGCTTTTGATGCACAGGATGCAAGACAAAAAATAAAACGTTATAACCCGGATGTTATTACTCTTGATATAGAAATGCCTGGAATGGATGGGCTTAGCTTTTTAGAAAAAATTATGAAGTTAAGACCAATGCCGGTAGTGATGTGTTCAACGCTTACAAAAAGAGGGGCTAAAGAAACTATTCGCGCGTTAGAAATTGGTGCGGTAGACTTTGTACCCAAACCCGAGGTAGATGTTCAAAATCAATTAAATGCTTACGCTGACCAGTTAATTGATATTGTGCTAACGGCTTCTAAAATTAAATTTAAAAACAAGTTATTGAAGAAAGTTGTTGCAACTGAAACGTTACCAGCTCCGCAACGCTTACAAAAGAATTATTTAGTAGCAATTGGTTCCTCTACGGGTGGAACACAGGCTCTGGAGAAAATTCTTACAGAGCTACCAAAAAACTCTCCACCGATTGTTATCGCTCAACATATCCCCAAGGGTTTTAGTTCGGCGTTTTGTGAAAGAGTTAATGAGCTTACCCAGGTTAATGTAAAAGAAGCTTGTGACGGTGAAGAAATTCTTAGAGGTTATGTTTATATGGCACCAGGTGGTGAGCATATGAGGATAGTTAATAATCGTGGACGTTTATTTTGTGAAATTTTTGAAGAAGAAGGTAACCTTCATAGACACAAACCATCGGTAGATGTATTAATGGCTTCAATTGCTGAAAATGTTAAGAAAAAAGCTATTGGAATAATGCTAACAGGTATGGGTAAGGATGGCGCCGAGGGTATGAAAAAAATGTATGATGCCGGTTTGCATACTCTTGCTCAGGATGAAAAAAGCAGCCTTGTTTGGGGTATGCCAAAGCAGGCAATCGATTTAGGTGGCGTAAACGACGTCATCAATCTCGATGACGTCGCACAAGCAATACTCGATCTGGCTTTTTAATATTATGCATGTTCCAGTAGTTGGGAACGTATCACTTTTTTATCTATTTTTCCTACGCTGGTTTTAGGAATATCTTCAACAAACTGAATGCTTTCTGGTATAGCCCATTTATTGATTCTTCCAGATTCCACAAATTGAGTAAGGTGTTGTTGAATGGCTGCTTCATCAAGTGAATCATCTTTTGGAATAATTAGAGCAACAGGTCGTTCGCCCCATTGCTCATCCGGTAGGCCAACAACAGCTACACTTGCTACTGCCGGATGACTGCTGATCAAGCTCTCCAGTTCAAGCGAAGAAATCCACTCGCCACCAGTCTTAATCACATCTTTTATACGATCACATATTTCGACAAAGCCATCTTCACTAATTGTGGCCAGATCTCCGGTATGTAACCATCCCTTATCCCATAACTCGTTGCCTTTTTCAGGCTCTTTGAAATAACTTTGCGTTAACCAGGGCGTGCGTATAACAATTTCACCAGTACTTTGACCATCATGTGGTTGTGGATTACCTTGGCTATCCCATATTTGCAAATCTACAAGCGGTACTGGTTTTCCGGCTTTTATTCTGTAGGGTACTTGTTCCTCTTTTGGTAGGGAACTGATTTTTTGAGATATCTGAGTCACAGTGACAATAGGGCAGGTTTCGGACATACCATAACCTGTATAAACATCAATACCCAGATCTAATGCTCGTTTGGCCAAACCTGATGGTAGTGCGCTACCACCGATTAATACTTTCCAGCCCGGGAACTGAATATTATTCTTTTCTGCTTGTTCAACAATCATTTGCAGAATGGTTGGAACGCAGTGAGAATAGTTAACCTTTTCTGTTAGCAGGAGTTTTGCCAATATTTGAGGGTCATAACGTCCTGGATAAATTTGCTGTGCTCCTATCATTGTGGCGACGTAGGGAACACCCCATGCATGCACATGGAACATCGGCGTTATTGGCATGTACACGGTTTCTTTATTCATTAATGGTTCAGTACTATTACTTCCCATAGAACCAAGAACTGTTAGGCTGTGTAAAACCAGTTGACGATGAGAAAAGTAAACACCTTTAGGGTTACCCGTTGTGCCTGAGGTATAGAACGTTGTGGCTATTGAGTTTTCATCGAAATCAGGAAAATCGTAATCACTGCTTTCGTTAGACAGTAGCGCTTCATATTCTCCGACAAAATCGACCTTTGAGTCGATGTCACTGTCAGGATTGTCCGATATACGAATATAACTTTTGACTGTTTTTATTTGGGAGTGTAGCTGATTAATGATTGGAAGAAACTCATCGTTTATGAGTACAACATCATCTTCGGCATGATTCATTGTGTAAAGAATCTGTTCGGGAGATAAACGAATATTAACTGTATGCAGAACTGCACCAATCATCGGTATTGCAAAAAAACACTCGAGATAACGGTGGCTATCCCAATCGAGAACGGCAACAGTATCGCCGGCTTTAACTCCCATATTGGTTAATGTATTGGCCAGCTTGCAAACACGTTGCATAAAATCTGAATAACTAAGGCGCAACTCTCCTCGATACACTATCTGTTTGTCATCATCAGAAAAATTGATAGAACTTAATAAGCGCTTTATAAGCAGAGGATAGTTATAAGCGGAATCGGCTGATTTTAGTAGTTTGGTTTGCACTGAAAGCTCCTGAGTTACTTTTATTGATTAAACGCTGCAAAAATATTGTACCGTATTTTATAGAAATGGTTTATCCAAAGGTATGACCTAAGAGAATAAAAGGTTTCATCTGTGTGTAGTCAGCATTCATAGAAAATAATTTCGTATTAATTTTAATCAATCTGGTTTTGGTTAATGATTAAACAATTCGTGAGAATAAAAAGCTATACATATCTCTCAATTTTAAAAATTAAAATAAATTAATGAAATGATTGCCTATTCTATATTAATGAGCAGGAAAAAATAGATATTTCGGAACGGAAATCTGAAATTCATCGCTGTTGCATTCAATGATTTGTTGTACCTATTGAGCATTTTGAGTTAGGGAAAATATGAAAAATCTAAACATGAAACTGATTATGTCATTCATGGCCATTGGTTTGGTTCCCATGTTATTGACTGTTGTACTTTCACTTTGGCAAACAAGTAAAGGTTTATCGGAAGAGGTTTACGCCAAGTTAGAGGCTTTACGGGATACTAAACGTTATGGTCTTGAGAGTTTTGGCGATACTATTGTTAGTCAGATAATCACGTTGTCGCAGTCTCAGGATGTCATTAGAAATTTAAAGAAATTTAAATATGGTTACGACAACTATATTGATGAAACAACCTTTCTTAATGAAAAAGATACAGATCAGCGTATAGAGCGCTTACGCAAAGAGTTAGCTAATTATTATTTTAATGAGTTTGGTCAAGCTTATAGGGATGCAAACCCCGACTCTAATCTTGATATTCAAAACCTGCTTAACAGCCTATCGCCGGTAGCTGTTGCTTTGCAACATAGTTATATTTATAGCAATTCTGCGCCACTAGGTAGTAAACATGAGTTGTTAAGTTCGGGCAACACAACATATGATAGTGCACATAAAGCAATACATCCCAGTATTTCAAAATATCTGGATGAATTTTCCTACTATGATATTTTCTTTATCGATAACGATGGACGTGTTATTTATTCTGTATACAAAGAGTTGGATTTCGCTACTGATTTGAATCGAGGGCCTTACTCAAACTCTGGTTTGGCAATGGCTTATAAGCAAGCATTCAAACTCAATAATTCATCTGACTATGCTTTGACAGATTATGCACAATATACACCTTCGTACGATGCTCCAGCCAGCTTCATTTCAGCACCAGTTTTTGATAAAGGCAATAAAATAGGTGTACTGGTATTCCAGATACCTTCGAATAAAATTTCAGAGGTTATGAGCATACGTAGCGGGTTAGGAGAAACAGGTGAATCCTATCTGGTTGGTGAAGATTATCGGATGCGAACAGATTCGTATAAAAACCCTGAAGATTTTTCAGTATCGGCATCATTCAAAGCTAATCATAAAATTTCTAACGAAGTTGTAGAGATGGCATTAACCGGGCAATCGGGTGTTATAAAAACCAGGAATTACCTTGGAGAAAAAGTATTAACAGGCTATACACCTGTTCGTTTTGGTAACCAACAATGGGCAATGTTAGTTGATATTGAAACGTCTGAAGCTTTAAGTGCATTAAATAAATTCCAATGGATCATTGCTTTTCTAACTGTTTTTGTTATTGCTTCCATTTTATGTATAGCGATATGGGTAGCTAGAGGAATAATAAAACCGGTTAAGGCTATGCAATCGACCATGGAATTCGTGGCCGAACAAGGCGATTTTTCCAAACGAGTTAATCTGGTTTCAGAAGATGAAATAGGTCAGTCGGCTAGAAGTTTTAATAAAATGCTTGAGTCAATTGAAGTCGTATTTGACCAGATTAATTCTGTTGTTGGAGGCTTTGCTCGGGGCGATTTTAGTCAGCGAGTAGAAGCGCAAGCGAATGGCGATCTGTCAAAATTAAAAAACAATGTTAATCAGGCGGCGGGTTCTGTTGATATCGTTGTGTCTGAGGTAAATGAGGTTGTTTCGGCAGTAGCTCAAGGTGATTTTAATAAACGAGTAGACAGTATGATGGAAGGGGATCTGGATAAGCTGAAGCAAGGAGTCAATGATTCAGCCCAGACAGTTTCCCGGTCTATGTCTGAACTAGGTAATTTGTTAGATGCTATGGCAGAAGGTCGTTTTAGTGAGCGATCTAAAGTCCAGCTTGCCGGCGAATTCGGAAATTTTGTAACAAGAGCAGATGATACGATGGCCGCTATACAATCGGCGTTTGCATCAGTTGGTGAGGTAATGCAGGCTATCTCTCATGGTCAGTTGGATACTCGAATTAGTGCTGAATTTCCTGGAGAGCTGGCCACAATAAAACAGGATATCAATAATTCATTACAGTCACTATCAAATGTTCTTTCAGAAGTTGCTCAGGTTTTATCAAGTATAGCATCGGGTAATTTAGCAAATACGATTAGTGCTGATTTTGAAGGGGATTTTGATCGTATTAAAACTGACACAAATACAACTGTAGAAAACTTGCAGAGGGTTGTGAAAGATATTACTAACACAACTATTGAGGTGAAAAGCAATGCAGATGGTATTGCTACTGGTAACAATAACTTAAGTAGAAGAACAGAACAGCAGGCAGCAAGTCTTGAGCAAGCAGCAACCAGTATGGATGAGATAACGACAACCATTCAACAAACCGCTGAAAATGCCAATGAGGCAAGTGAGTTGGCCAGTAGAGCGCGTAGAGAGGCTGAACAAGGCGGAAAAGTTGTGAGTGATGCTGTGCATGCCATGAAAGAAATAAACGATTCCAGTAGTAAAATTTCAGAAATTATCGGCGTTATTGATGAAATTGCATTTCAAACCAATTTGCTTGCTTTAAATGCTTCTGTAGAGGCTGCTCGTGCTGGAGAACAGGGTAAAGGTTTCGCGGTGGTTGCAAGTGAAGTCAGGAACCTGGCAGGTAGAAGTGCTACTGCAGCAAAAGAAATCAAAGAGCTAATAGAAGACAGTGTCAATAAAGTGGAAGCAGGTTCTGCTCTTGTTAAAAAATCTGGCGATACATTAGAAGGTATCGTCTCAAGCGTACAAGGTGTATCAGGTGTAGTGAGTGAAATAGCAACTGCAGCAGATGAACAATCGGTTGGTGTGAATGAAGTGCATAAATCTGTCAGTGATTTACAATCATTGACTCAACAAAATACAGCAATGGTAGAAGAGGCAGCAGCGGCCAGTGAAGAGCTATCCCAGGGTGTACTGGGGCTTAACGAATTGGTTTCTTTCTTTAGTGGTACTGGCAATGAAGAAACATCAATTAAATCCGATCATTCTTCGCCAAAACAATCCAAAACAGAAAAACTAAGAGAAAAATTATCCAGAACGGAGGCTGCTTTTTCTTCACCAGGCACAAGAGATAATAAGGGCTTCAGCGAGCGACGTTCAGCTCAACGTCCCTGGAATTCAAACGATGCAAATCAAGGTAAAGCTCAACAATCAAAAATTGAGTCACCTTTATCATCAGGGCAGATTGTCAATGATGACTTTGATACTGATGCAGATTGGGAAGAATTCTGATTTTTATACTCGCATTATAAAAAGCGTTAGATAAAAATAAATGATACTGTTTTTATAAATTATCTGTTTTATATTGAGCTGGTGTCATCTTGTACCATTTTTTGAAAGCTTTATAAAAAGCACTGGGGTCCTGGTATCCTAACAGGTAGGCAACGTGATTTATAGTTAATTGCGAATCCTTTAATAATAGTATCGACTGCTCTTTTCTTACCTCTTCAAGAATACTGCTAAAACTATTCCCATCGTTTTGGAGTTTTCTCTGTAAATTTCTAACACTTACATTAAATATTCGAGCAAATTTTTCACGAGTATTGATGCCCATATATAAGGCATTTTTGAATAAATCGGTTAAGCGTTCACTATAAATATAGCTACTGGAAATCATTTTCTTTTCTGACTCAAGCTGAGCAAAGAGATCGACGATTTCGCTATCGAGCTTGGAGAAAGGTGCACCACAACTAACGTTTAGGGAGTTTTCGACATGTTCAAAAGTTGGAATTACGCCAAAAGCATTGATATAAGGTGTTAGATTGTCATCTGGTTGTTCATGGGTAAATGTCACAGATAGAGTATCAGTAGAAGAATGCTTTTTTAATATTTTATGGCAAGCCAGCATATTACCTTCTATCTGGTGTCGGACAATATAATCTTCTGATTTATTAAATCGAATTTTGGCTATGTTGTCCTGATATGCTATTGATAAATCCAGAGCTTCAGTAATTAAAGAAAAATAACGTTCAAGTGCATTTAAAACGATTATCCCTTTTATTTTCCTGTTTTCTTTTGATGTTAAATCCAGTGTCAGGTAAGAAAAAATCCTGAGAAAGGGTAATTCATCGAAGTCGCCATAATTGACAATATTTAAACCAAAGTGTGTATCATGTAACAGGTTAGCAATGTCTTCCACACTTTTTGAAGTGTGATAAAGATCTACACGCCCATATTTATCGGGACGTAATTCCTCGAGAGATTTTTGAAGCGCTTCTTTGGTTGTTTCAATAGCATCTTCTTTATAATTATTTTTAGTCATATACAGAATAGTATTCCTATGACTAGCTTTTATTGTCGAGTATTGTACGTATCGCATATCTACAAGGTTAGGCGTAAATGAATTATTGTTAATATAGCTTCAAATTATACGCGTATCAATGTAGCAATAATCAAGTATATAAGTAATAAGTGTGAGCCTATGGACTTGATTTTAATATTTAGCCTAGCTACATTAACTATAGTTAATGTAAGGTCAAAATTTATAAGTAATAACTCTGTGAACCAATGCGCCAGAATTTGGTATTCAGGGTAAACGTTGACTTGATTAAAAAACAGATGGCAGCAAATAAATTCTTTAGTCAGACCGTTTATATAGCTGATTAATATTTATTTATGAATGAATCAGTATTTTTGATTTACTGTTATTTAGATTAGAATCATCTGTTGTTTTGTATCATCTTTTATTTCTGATTTTATTATTGTGAGGAAACATGAGTCATATTGAAGTAAGTCGACAGCAACATATTTTATTAATAAAAATAAATCGCCCAGAAAAATATAATGCTTTATCTCCGGATATGTATCATGAGATCGGGAAAGCCTACCAAATGCTAGGGGATGATCCCGAATTACGCGTTGGTCTTTTATATGCTGAAGGCAAGCATTTTACTGCTGGAGTAGAGCTGGATTTATGGGCACCTATTTTTGGTAGTGGTAATGCATTTCCTGTTGCTGAAAATGAAATTGATCCGTTTGGTTTAACAGGTGAACGCCATAAAAAACCCATCGTTTCTGTTTGTCAGGGATATTGTTTTACCTGGGGGGTTGAAATTATGTTGAACTCAGAGATTAGAATCGCAGCTAGTGATACACAATTTCAAATGTTAGAAGTGCAGCGGGGATTATACCCATGTGGTGGTGCAACATTGCGTTTGCCCAAAGAGATTGGCTGGAGCAATGCTCATAAAGTACTTCTAACCGGTGAGCGATGGAGTGCCGAGGAAGCATTAAAGTGGGGAATGGTGCAAGAAGTTGTTGAACCTGGAATGCAATTTGATAAAGCCATGGAATATGCTCAAAAAATTGCAGATAATGCGCCATTGGCCGTTCAGGGACTGTTGAAATCAACCCGAATGGGGGAAAGAGATTTTCAAAAAGCTGTGGGGATTACGTTTGAAAATTTAGTCCCTGTGATGAAAAGTGAAGACGCTGCTGAAGGAGTACAATCATTTATCGAAAGGCGTAAAGCTGTATTTAAAGGAAAATAACTACGCAAAAGTGATATTTTCGTTTTTGTATTACATATCAAACACAGCAAGATTTATTCAACGAAAGGGTATTTTTGTTTCAAATCTTCATAGCCACCCAGGTTTTCTACAGCAGTGTATCCCATGCTTTGTAATACATTTGTTGCAATACCTGAACGATTTCCACTGCGGCAATATAAATAGATTGATTGCGATTTATCAGGAACCACATTTTCAATAATGCCTGCAATTTCTTCATGGTTAATGTTAAGGGCATCTTTTAAATGGCCATTATTAAATTCTTCTAAAGTTCTAACGTCAATCCAAAGCGGTTGAGTAATTGAGTCAGTCATATCAGGTATTAACTCCAGCTATTTCAGGTTGAAAAAGGTAATGATATTTTTGAATAAAAGTATGTCTGGTAACGTATTATCCGAATTATAAATGAACCTGATCATAATAATTAAAGGGAATATATTAACATTTGTTATCGAAATGACTCATTTTTAGCAATAAGCTCTACAAATAGAGTGAAACTTAACGAATATAGGTGAAAAAGCCAGACCTTCTGTTAAAATATTACGTACGATCAATGGTTAACCAAAAACGGGTCATCAGCACATGAATGTTGCGAATACTGAAATAGCTTACGAAACAAGTGTAAATCCAGCAACCCTGGAAACAAACGGGCGATTGCCAGTAACGTCTTTAAGTGAATTCCCTGAAATTTTCGCTAAAGCAGAGTTGGCACAAAAAGGATGGGCCAAAGTTTCTTATAAAAAGCGTAGTCAGTATATATTAAAAATGGCTGATTATATTCGCGATCATGCTGATGAGCTTTCTGAAATAATCAGCAAAGATAATGGTAAGTTAAAAGTTGATGCGTTAAATACAGAAGTCATACCGTCAATACTTAGCTGTAAATGGTATGCCAAAGCTGCTCCCAAGGTTCTCAAAGATGAACTTATCTTGCCTCCCTCATTACTCTTCTTCAATAAATGGTCAAAACGTATTTATCAGCCTATAGGTACCGTGGGTATTATTAGTCCCTGGAATTACCCGTTCAGTATTCCTTTCGGCGAGATTGTTATGGCTTTGATGGCTGGCAATGCAGTTGTTTTAAAAGTTGCAGCGCAAACACCTTTGGTGGGTGAGGCAATAGAAAACGTTATTAAATCTTCAGGTTTACCTGATGGGTTATTTACTAATGTAGTTGGCTCTGGTTCAAAAGTCCTCGAAGCAATGCTAGCTAATGGGGCTCAGAAAATTTTCTTTACAGGTTCAACTTACGCTGGTAAGCAGGTTATGAAGTCTTGTGCTGAGTACCTTGTGCCTTGTAGTTTAGAGCTGGGTGGTAACGATGCCATGGTGGTTCTCGATGATGCACCTATAGAGCGTGCAGTAAATGGCGGTATGTGGGCTGCATATCAAAACGCCGGGCAGTCGTGCGGTGGTGTAAAGCGAGTGTATGTGCACGAAAAAGTTTACGATGAATTTGTTGCTATGGCGGCAGCTAAAACCAAAGCACTTCGGCATGGTGTTAATGGTTATGATGTCGATATGGGCGCGGTCTCTACAGAAAAACAATTTCAAACTTTGCAAAAAGAATTGGATATGGCATTAGCCAATGGGGCAAAAATTGAAGCGCAATCTCAAACTGTTGGTAGCAGTGAAGGTTATTTCTTTCCAGCAACATTACTGACAGATGTAACAGCCGATATGGAATTTATTAAAGAAGAAATTTTTGGGCCATTTATGCCCATTGTTAAAGTCAGCTCGGAGCAAGAAGCGATAGAATTGGCTAACCAGTCACAGTATGGTCTAACAGCTTCAGTATGGACAAAGGATCATTCACGTGGCATGCGAATAGCTGACCAATTAGAAGCTGGAGCAGTCACTGTTAATGACCATTTATACACCCATGGGTTATGCGCTACGGAATGGGGTGGGCCTAAAGAATCCGGTATAGGAAGAACTCATGGGACCCTCGGACTCTATGAAGTTGCAGAACCAAAAGTCATAAATTGGGATATTATGCCTGGTCTTAGTAAGAAAAACGCGTTCTGGTTTCCATTTGATGAAGGCTTCTATAAAACAATGCTTAAAGCAGCTGAATACAGTAAAGCCAAATCTATCTTTCATTGGTTGCTTCTGGCATACACAGTTTTATTACCAAAACTTATAGTACGTATGTTAAAACCCTGGAAAGTAGATAAATAAAACCTATCACTTCTTCTTGTAATACAGGTTTGTTACTTACCGGGTAGTTCAAACCAGTTCAAATTTTTTTTCTTCTCCCTTAATATGAAGGTTGTCCTGGCCTCGTATTGTCAATTTTTATTATGTTATTTAAAGAACAATAACAGTAAAACCTTGCCACTAAAGCAAAGTGTTAAAATAGATAATGAGCTTATGAATTGAATACTGTAAACCTATAAAGCATTCAATAATAAGACTTTTATGTTGCATCCTATATAAAAATCGGAAAATTTTATCTTTATTTGCATCAATAATAACCTTAATTTAGGTGGGCAGCGTTTAATTAAAAAATATTAATGAAGTTATTTTAATACTTGCTGTATGCTGCACGCTACATTGCTGTAGTGTCGCAGTTAAGCATGTTAACTATGTTGCGTTTTTTATTAATATAATAATTTGGCTTATTAGCTAACATTTTTATTAAGTAAAATTATTTTTAAGTTAATTATTCTTTGTTGGTGTTAATATCTTTTTTTAAAAATTAACCTTTAATAAAGTTTAATAGAAGCTATATAAATTTTTTTATATGATCTGCTGAGTGACTTTTAGAGCTTTATTTAAGTGATTTTGTAATTTTTTGGTTGAATAGAATTTATCTAACGTTTGTTTTAAGTTGAATTCACTATAAAAAATAACTTTATTCTGGATGGGATCCTATAAAAATTAGAGTTGGAGTTTATATATTCAGATCTAAAGCTATTGACTCTTTTAATGTTTAATAATTATTCGGAGTTGATGGATAATTTTTTGTTTCGGCTATACATTAATTTTATGAGAGGTGTTTATTAAAAAAAGTTAATGGTTTTATGGTGCATGTTTTTCCATGTGGTATGCAAATGACGCCAAACTGTTTGCAATTCGCGCCTAATTATCTACCTGGTTGAGTAGTTGGGTATGCAAATCGAGGTTATATCATTAGTATTCGTGCTATTAAAAAAATAAAGAATGTAATGTCTTTTTTGTATTCATTCGTTGCACAGTAGTTGTTAGCAAGCGTTAGTTGTTGTTTTTACTTTTATAAAATCAAAAGCAATAACTAACCATTATTGATAAGTTTAATAAAATTATATTTTATAAATCTGTTAGTGAAGTTTTTTAGACTCGATTAGCTAGTTGTTTTTCTATTTTAAAAACGGGAGAAAATTATGTTTAACTCTGTGTGGGTCAAATGGCCCCTATTATTACAGTTCGGAACCATAGGCTCGCTCTTGGGCATGCTTATTCTGGGTATAGAACGCGGTGAATTGCAAGATAATAATCTTTTTGATCTTGATGACTACGATAGACATAACGCAAATATCGTGTGTGATGAACGTAGTTTGACGGCTAGAACAGAAGACGGTACTTGTAATATCCTGGATAACCCTGCCGAAGGTTCGGTTTATCGTCGTTTTGGTCGTAACGTTGGACTTGATTCTGTACAAGCAGAAGTTGATGCTGGAACACTTTTAAGCCCAAACCCGCGTGATGTAAGTAATTCCTTAATGGCACGTGGAAATGATTTTAAACCAGCTACGACTTTAAACTTTCTTGCCGTAGCATGGATACAATTTATGGTACATGATTGGGTTGACCATGAAAAAGGTGATAACACTGACCCGATTGTTGTTCCATTGCCTGCTAACGATCCATTAGGTTCAGGTAGTCTTTCAATTAATCGAACAAAGTTCGATTCCAGTCGTGAAGCTGATGAAGCGCATTTACCGCCAAGTTATCGTAACACTGTAACTCACTGGTGGGATGGCTCACAAATTTACGGTAGCAGCAAAGCTAAAAATGACGAGATTCGTTCATTTGTTGACGGTAAATTAACAGTGACTTCAGACGGTACTTTACCAACAAATTATTTTAGTGGTATTCCTGTTACAGGATTCACTGACAACTGGTGGTTAGGTTTAAGCATGATGCACCAGTTATTTACTTTAGAGCACAACGCTATCGCTGATATGTTGAACCAGCAATATCCTGGTATGGATGATCAGTGGGTCTATGACAAAGCGCGTTTAATTAACTCGGCATTGATGGCAAAAATCCATACGGTTGAGTGGACACCTGCGGTTATTGCTAACCCTGTTGGTGAAGGCGTTATGTATGCCAACTGGTGGGGTATTCTAGATGATGGTCCTCTTCGCGATGTTTATAGAGATATCGTTTATGATGTTTACGATGATCTGGAAGGCGCTGAAGCTATCATTGAAATGGCAACTGGCTTAGATCTTGATTTAACTGGCGAGCTTGGAGCTAACGCTTTATCTCATATCATTGGTGGTCTGGTTGGTTCTACAGAGCCAGTTAATAGTGGTACTGCTTACACGCTAACAGAAGAATTTGTTGCCGTATACAGAATGCACCCATTATTACGTGACAATGTTGAAGTGTACGATATAGGCACCAATGTTCCTGACGATATTATTCCACTTGAAGATACTCGTGACGGTAACGCAGAAGATATTCTTGATGATGAAGGCGCTGACCGTTTGTGGTATTCATTTGGTGTTACAAACCCAGGGTCATTAACACTACACAACTATCCTGAGTTTCTCCGTGATATATCAATTCCACTACGTGGTGATATTGACGTTGCAACAACTGATATTGTCCGTGACCGTGAGCGTGGTATTCCTCGCTATAATGAGTTTCGTCGTCAAATTGGTTTAACACCAATTAACGAGTTTGAAGATCTAACAGACGATCCACATACCTTGGCAGAGCTTAAGCGTCTTTATGACAATGATGTTGAGAAAATCGATGCTTTGGTGGGTCAGTTAGCTGAGACTGTGCGTCCTGAAGGTTATGCATTCGGTGAAACAACATTCCAGATATTTATCCTTAATGCATCACGTCGTTTGATGACAGACCGTTTCTATACAACAGACTTCCGAGCTGATGTTTATACACAAGAAGGTCTGGAGTGGGTTAACGATACAACTATGGTTGATGTACTACGCCGTCATTTCCCATCGCTAAATACAAGTCTGGTGGGCATGGATAATGCGTTTAAACCATGGGGTATAAATATTCCTGATAATTACGATTCATTAGCTGCTTGTGATAAGCAACAAATCTTGTGGGAAAATGGTGCACTTAGAACAGAGTATGCAGCTGGTGAGCGTCCTGATCTTGTGCCGGTTGACATACTTGGGTTAGTGGACTCTGTTCTTTGGAAGAAAGTTCAAGACGTTACTGATGTAGCACCTCCGGGTTATGAGAAGCCAATTCACCCTTATGGTGCTATGGCAAAAGTTTCATATATTTCAGAACCTAACCATGATTTCACAGGTGTATTCCAGGGTAACGAGTGTGGTTTATTGCGCTTATCTGTTACCGGTGATCCATCAGATCGTGGTTTTGCTCCTGGTCTAGCATGGAAAACATTAATCGATGGTAAAAATTCCGAGAACGTTTCTGCGTTGTACACATTATCGGGTCAAGGTAACAACCATGACTTCTTTGCCAATGAGCTTTCACAATACGTCCCGGCAGAAGTGAATGAAACAATTGCAACTACCGCATTGTTCTCATTGGTTTCAAGCAAGCCTACAACGCTAAGTCTGGAAGGTATGGCAGAGGTGAATGAAAATGGAACTTTTGCAAACGATACTCATGAGCCTAAACAAATTTACTTTGTCCCAACTAACGAAGTGAAGAACCTGTTTAGTGAAAACCCTCATGATTTTCGTGATGACTTAGTGACATTACCTGTTGGTACTAAAATTTATGATGTTTATGCAACGGATAAGCGTATTAGAACGTCTGTGTTCGGTTGGTTAAATCGTCGATGGGCAGAAGATCGTCGTAACGATGCTGAGAAAATCGGTTCAATCTACCTAACATCGGAGTTTATTACTTCTCAATTTGGTGATACCGGTATCTTCTTCAAGCATCAGCGTATTGAAGACGGCTAACTTTAAATTGCTCTGATAAAAAGCCCCGATTTTTCGGGGCTTTTTTTTGCGACACGTTTAGAAGGGTGAAGCGAATGCTTTTAAGCAAAGTATACTTTGCAATGAGGTGAACGGCTCAAATTGTTAATTTGAGACCGGTAATCCGACGAGCATGCGGAGAAATAATTTTAAGCCCTGAATGTTGGGGATTTATTGGCGCGCTCGGAAGGATTCGAACCTTCGACCGCCTGGTTCGTAGCCAAAAAAATAGAATAATAAACTCTTTTTCTTTTAATAATTTAGGTGGATTTTTAAAAAAATACCCTTTAAAATCATAAATATAGCGTGTATTTCTATGTTTGTTGATGTATCCCTTTAGTGATTAATGTTTGCTCATGCTTACCTTGTTTGTGTGTCTATAGTGTGGCTAATCATATTCTGGAACTTGAAACAATCTTTTATTTTTGGTTTTTAACCACACAGAAAGGAATAGTTTTATGCCTGAAAAATTAACATCGAGCTTTATAAAAAACTTAAAACCTCGCAGTAAGAAATATATTGTTACTGATAGTCAAACTACTGGTTTATGTGTCATGGTGAGGCCCAATGGCAATAAACGTTATTACTATCGTTATCGTGATGCTATCTCGCAAAAGGTTGTAGAAGAACCTATTGGTTGTGCCCATGCTATTAAACTTCAAGACGCC
The DNA here is from genome assembly GCA_041941365.1 of Cellvibrionales bacterium. Taxonomy (GTDB): domain Bacteria; phylum Pseudomonadota; class Gammaproteobacteria; order Pseudomonadales; family UBA7434; genus UBA7434. The sequence continues at coordinate 368,977 of JBGTQK010000001.1, forward strand.
CGTGATGCGGCAATAATCAAATCAGGTGAGCGAGCCAAAGGCATCGATATAAGAGCAAAACGTCAAGCAGCCGCCAATAAAAATAAGGAAGCCACTCAGAATGATTTAAAATTATTTAATTATATTGAAATTTACTATACACCTTATGCGCTTAAAAATAGTGCTACGGCAACAGAAATTATCAAAACACTCAAAAAAGAGTTTGAGTTTGTTAAAGATAAACCAATTAATATCATCTCTAGTGATGATATTGAGCAGTGGCGGCAAAAGCGAAGTGAGGAGGTTACTTATAAATCACTTAAAATTTTTTTTACTTATTTAAAAGCTTGTATCAATACTGCTGTTAAGCATTATAAATTGATCGACAATTTCCCGTTAAATCAGTACCACTTTAAACGAAAAGTTAATGAAAAGATAAATCCGCCAAAGCTGCGTTTTTTATCAGATGCAGAAGAAAAGCGCTTACTAGCAACACTTAAGCAACGTGATCAAAATTTAAGAGAGAAACGTTCTCGTTACGTTGAGTGGCAAGCCAAGCGTAATCACTCTAAAAAACATGTTGAGCATTTTACTGATAAAGACTATCCAGACCATGTGACACCTATTGTAATACTGGCCTATCAAACTGGTTTTGATCTTGGTGATCTATTTGATTTGGACTGGCAACAACATATTGATTTTGAAAACAGCCAGATTGCTAAAATCAGGAATAAAACAAGTCATAATCAAGACAATCCACAACCAGTTATCGTCCCCATGACTCCAATGGTAAAGAGTATTCTAAAACAATGGGGCGAACAGCATGGTAAAAAAGGCCGTATTTTTAAAAGCCCCAAGACAGGTGGGCGTTTAGATAATATCAATACTGCCTGGTCAAAAATAAGAGAATCAGCAGGTTTAAACAATTTTCGATTCAAAGATTTACGCCATACATTTGCTAGTCGTTTAGCTATATCTGGCTGTGATATTCTGGTTATTCGAGATTTAATGGGACATACTGATGTTAAAACGACTCAAATCTATGCTCATCTTCGACCTGAGCAAAAAAATGATGCTATATTGCAAGCCTTTGGCTAGCTCATTTAACGCATATTAAAAATATTAAACCGAAGATTGGCCCAAGTGAATAATCTTCTTAAACTGCGATTGCCAGACTATTAAATCTTCCTTGTCGTAAATAACTTTTCGGCCCTGTTTGATAAAGGGTGGGGCATCAACACCTGCTAGGCTTCCTGTACTTCTTGATATACGAATGGTTTGATCTGAATACCCCAAAAATTCAGCCGCTTCTTTACTATTCATCATAACCTCACAAAACATCTATGCTTACTCAAAAAAATTTACAATCAGCTGAATGCTGTTCTATTTCAAATAATCGCCGTCATCACTATCTTGCGTTTTTTCTTTTTTAAATAACAAAACATCATCTTTTAAATAAAATACGCGCCTAAACCGTTTTATCCAACGAAGTGCAGGCTGCTCACCAGTACTTCGCCATTTGCGGAGTGTCAGGGGCGAGAGTCCGAGGAGAAGGGCGGCTTGTTGGGTATTGATTTCGTTCGTGGTGTTGTCTTCTTTCATCCTAATCAACCTCTTTTACGATAGGGGATAATAACCTGTGTTTTGGTTTGGCACAGGCGGCTATACGAAGCTAAAAACGTTTTCAGTGGTTTTACGTAGTACATATTCAATCTATCAAATAACTTTGTTGAAATCCGCAATAAAGTTTTCATAGGTTGTTGAAAACTTTTCAAGGCGCTTGAAAAGTTTTTTAAACACTTAAAAATCATCCATTTTTTTCCAGTACGTTACATTCAACCCAAACATTAACAATGCTTTTAATCTTGCAGGATACTTTGGCCATAGCCGGATAAACGGTTTCAAATTTAGCGGATTGTTTCCCCCCTGTCAGTAAGAAACTTAAGTCACTGCGGTAATTAATTTCTTTCGGGTGTAATAAATTTCCCACTGCTGTAATTAATTTCTTTCCACTGTAATTGATTTCTTTTTGCGGTCATTGATTTGGAGGTTACTCGGTGTTGTTTTGTTTCAGGCAGCCATGCAGTAGAATTTTTTTGTCGATGGGATTGAGCGCACACCCGCGTCACTGGCCAACGGGTAGTGACGCGGGGCGGTAAGCCACGCGTACCAAGGTATATAACGCCGTTTTTAAAGTGACCGATTCATTATGATGAAAAAAACCAGCAAAAAATCAGTGATTAACCAGGCTATGGCTAATGACAACGAATGCAAAACTGCTGCTTAGCAGCAGGCATCAAAGGCTCTACGAGCCTTATATCACGCTGTATCTAACGATACAGGATTGGAGTAAACCTGACTTAAGAGGAATGCCTATGAAATGAAAACACACTGTTGCTCACGTCAATTAAACCGTTAATGGTGAATCAAACGATTGCCATTATCCAGTGAGACACTGACGCAGGCTTTGGGAGTGGTGCCCCGCGATCATTTGTGAAGTTCATTCACGCTTGTTAAGACTTCGGTCTGGCAAGGATCAAAAAAACTCACCGAAAAACTGTAAAACACCGGTGGTCAATGATGGGATAGTCAAGCCATTGATTTTAAAAGGGTACGACTGAGAACGTTCCGGGTACGATTAGGGAACGTTCCGGGTACGAATTGGAACGTTCCAGGGTACGCTATGGGAACGACCAAAAAGCAAACAGGAAAATCATCATTACAGCGATGATCCATTGACCCAAAAAGCCTTGACATTGATGTGTAACAGTCAGCCACCCTTAAAAAGGGTTATCGAATCGAACGTTGTGTTTCCTTTCCTTCTTTTAAGTGTGAGGTGTTTGTGATGCGTGATTTGAACTTTCAATTAAAAAAACTCTGCCAGCATAACCGGGATGGCAGTTACCAAACCCAGGCCAACCGTTATCATATGCTGCAACAAATGGCCAACCAACTGTATGAATTGGGTTATCATCAAATGAAAGCGCATTCGTTAAAACCCAAACATATTCAAGCGTTAGTCAACGCCTATCAACAACAGCAATTGTCTACCGGTGTGATAAAAAATCGTTTATCAGTGCTGAGGTGGTGGGCTGATAAAATTAATAAAAACGGTATCATGGCAAAAGATAATGCCGCTTATGGTATCGAAAATAGAATCTATGTCACGAATACATCCAAGGCTAAATCACTAGAAAGCGATAGGCTCCAGAAAATCAATTGCCCTTATGTCAAAGCAAGCTTGCAACTCCAACAGGCGTTTGGTTTAAGGCGAGAAGAAGCGATAAAAATCATGCCAGGCCAGGCAGACAAAGGTACACACCTGCAATTAAAAGCGACCTGGTGCAAAGGGGGAAGAGCAAGAGTTATTCCTATCTATACACAGCAACAACGCGAAACGTTAGATAAAGTCAAACAACTCGCTAAAACAGGTGGCCTTATTCCATCCCATTTAAACTATATCAAGCAACTCAAAATCTACGAGCGGGAAACAAATAACGTGGGTTTACATAAAATGCATGGGCTAAGACATGCTTATGCACAACAACGTTATTTGGAATTGACGGGTAGGCAAGCTCCCGCTTGCGCTGAACAACCTCAAATACTATTAAGCCATAAAGAGCGACAAGCCGATAAAGAAGCGAGACAGATTATCTCGCAAGAATTGGGGCATGAGCGAGAGCAGATAACCGCCGTTTATTTGGGAAGGTAAGACAAAAGCCACGCACCCCAAAATGAATAAGGGATATAATCGGATAACCCCGTATTTACTTTTTCTTGTTTTTTTTGGTTTTTGGCTGGGATTCTAACCCCTTACTCATTAATTGCCTGGCTACCCAAGCGATGGAGCGATCTTCTTTTTCTGAAATGGTGGTGAGTGATTCATACATATCATTATCAACTCTGACAGTAACGACGAATGTTTTTTTCATAAACCGAGATAAACAATCTAAACAGATATTCAAATAGATGAATACAATGAATTCTTTTTTATTGACAAACAATGAATACTTTGAAATCATTGAATTCAATTGTTTTGTGATAAAAAATTAACTGTCTGTTTTTTAGGCAAGGCGGTGGCTGTGTAAATTATTCGCGGGTTGATTATCGTTTATAGCTTGCGCAAATCGTCAAAAAATTGTTACCTTAACGGTCTGGTAAACATAAGTGGTTAGGGGAGTCAATGTTTGCGATTGAGATGAAGAAAATCTCATGAGGTTTCATAGGTTGTCAGTTAGGTGGATAAAGGTTGATACAGGCTATAGGTTAAAAACCTTGTAACAGGAATCCCTTTATAGAAAAACTTTACATTGTTGGTGATTAACGTGATTGGGAAAAAGGAAAACGAAAAAGGTTTATGAAAAAGCATCGTTTATTTCTGTTTATTTTTATAGGTGTCTTACCCTTATATCATCTGTGTTTGGCGCAGGCTGTCCATCAGGATCCTAGACCCATTGACCCAGAATATACCCTGTTATTTCAATCCAAAGACAGCCGTTTAGCGTTCACCGCACTAGCTTATCGGTTTGAGCAAAACGAACGCGAAGTGGTTGAGATTCTTTCACGCTATAATGAGCAAGGGTGGAGTGAATCCGTAAAATCATTAGTGACGGCACAAAAAGCCAAGCTTAAAGCATTAGTTGCTGATTTAGGCGACGATGAAATAACCGTTAATGTCAGAGATCAGCAAATTTCAGTAACGCTGGATAAAGATACTCGAAAGGCATTGAAAGAGAAAGTCGGTGTTTTACAGCAACGCCTAGAATCGTTGAAAAAAACTAAAAAGAACCCAACCTTCACTGACCGCCAGAATGAAACGGAAAAAAAGCAGTTTAAAAAAGAACTAAGGCTGGATAAAGCACAGAAGATTTTCCCTAAACCCGTTTTTCCACCGATTGAAACCCCTCGAATAGAACCCACTTACCAACTTGATGGTGGCGAGCCAATTAAGTATTCCGATGAGCCTGTCGATAGTCAACTAAAAGAGCAGCCAGGAATGGGGACCCCATCAACTTTGCATTTAAGGCAGGGGGGTGGGGAATTGGAAAACCATCAAGCGAAACGTTATTGGGTCGATCGTGCGCTGGATTTTCTCTTTCCAACAGCCAGTGCACAGCCATCGGTGACTGCTAATTCGTTGACTTGCTATCCCGATGCGTCTGACCCAGCAGCGGTAAGAGCGTTAGATTTAGATGGCACACCGGATGAAATTGCCATTGATGCCGAAATACAAGCACTTGCGGCTTCGCTCGATTACTCACCCGTTAAAATATTTGAATATGTGACTAATGAAATTACTTTTGAACCTTATAGAGGCAGTACAAAAGGCGCGCTAGGCACGTTAGTCAGTGGCGGGGGTAACGATATTGATACCGCATCATTACTGATCGCTTTGTTTAGAGCATCCAATATTCCTGCTCGTTACGTGAGAGGGCTGATTTTTCTTGAAGACATGCCAGAGCATTACCACTGGTGGCGAACACTTGATTTAGAAAGTTCGGTAAAAGCCGCGAGTCAATTTAGTCACATGGCAACAACCACGATTAGTCCTTATTCTGGTAGTGGGCGTGATGCGGGGAGTTTACATCATGTCTGGGTAGAGGCTTGTGTACCTTATACCGCTTACCGTGGCACGGGCAAAACCGATGAGGGTTACCGGTGGATTCCTTTGGATGCGAGTTATAAAAAGCATACGCCTAAAGTAGGTATTCAAGAAAGTATTCCTTTTGATTACGATGAATTTCTGGAAAAACGAACAAAAAAACTGCCCCATGAACTCTACGCAGAACAGTTGTTAGAACATGTGCGAACCGTTTCACCGGCAAAACCGGATGCAAGCTTGGCTGATATTGGTAATGCCTGGACACAAGAAAAAGTCAGTTTAGAGTTCTTGCCCGACTCGCTACCCTATGTCATCCAAAACTATGTGACGTGGGGTGGGGGCGTCGACTCATCACGAACATCGCAGGTCACCAGCAATTGGATTGCCGAGGCAAGAATTACTTTTGACGCTAATCCGGTTGTTACTGTACCGCTACGATTGTTTGCTAATCACCGTGTCACCCTATCTTTTGATGATGCTGGCTCACTGATTGAAAGTTTTAGAAACGGTACGGCCGTCAATTGTGCTTCTGCATCGCATCGTATTCAGGTGACGCCCACTATTAAAGTGGATGGTGTTGCGCTGGCAGGAGTTTCTCTTAGCCCAGTTAATTTATGTAAGCAGTCAGGTTCTACCTGGGTGCCTGCAACTTACTCTATGAGTATTATTGATTATGTCAATAATGTGAGAGAACGTCCGAGCACAGTATCTTTTGGCAGTATCTCGCCGTTAGCGTTTTATAACCTACAGGTTTATTCAGGACAAGCCAGTAACGAGTATCTTGATCGGCGCTATCAACAGTTTATTCAGGCGGTTAATGCGAATAGTTCAGGAGAACCATGGGATGCACCCGAAGAGGTTGTGGGCGAGTTTTTACATCTTGTTCTCATTAAATACTTAAAGTATTCAGCGGATGTGGTAGCGTTTATCGACCCGCTACATGGCAATACAGGTTATATAGGGCGCTCCATTGGCGTCACTAAAACCCGTTTTGATGTCGAGTATTTATTTGACTTGCCTCTGGCATTAAATTCAAGTGAATTCGTTGTCGATGTACCGGGTCAACTTTCCAAATCACTGGCGGCCAGCGGTGGTGGTGGGCCAAACTATGCGGCGTTTTTATTAGGTGGCTTTGCCCAGTCACATTATGAAACGTATGTTTGGCAAGAGAATGCACTAAAAGATGCCATCAGTACCGTGACAGGATTACAAATTGCTTCTGAAGATGAAAGGACAGCGGAGTATTCAACTCGTAGGCGTATAGGTGGTGTTGTTTATGATGGACCCAGCAAAATTCCTCAATCAATCGGTGTTTTTTCAAGTACATCAGCCACTGGGTTGATTGCTCAAATTGAAAGCTTTATTATATTTCAAGAAAAAACAATAAGAGACTACAGCGCTTACTACAACTGCGTGTTTAATAATGGAATACCAGCCTGCCAGCATATCTACGATAATATTTATGCAAGTGAGCCATTTTGGAATGAGGCACCAGATGGCACCTTGTTTGGTCCAATTACTGGATACAGTAAAAATCAGCGTCAGGTGATTCGATCAGAGATTAATCAAGCCTTTTCGCGACTTGGTTCGGGAGCCACTGTCGAAGTAAGAATTCCGAGGTTATTAACATTATACAACTCAGAGCAAGTATGGGCTGGTTCAGGGCATGGCCTACGTTACATTCCTCTATGGGCAGGCATAAGCTATTTTGTAGGTGGCCGATCAGCTGATGGGCAAACACTGTTAGGCTCATTCCCGATTGGTGATTATACGTCTGAATACCCTTACTTTGCATTCGCAGGTGGCGGCTGGACGATACCCACCACATCACCCTCTTCGTTTGTTAATCCGCTCTCCACTTGCCAGGTGTGCTGGTCTAGCAGTGATTTATTTTCTAACGCCAATGCCTGGTCAACCGGTTTTAATACCAGTTTCACCTCGCTGAGTAGTTTTAATCAAAACACCTTTAATTACAGCTTGTTTGATATAGAAGCCACGCTCAACCCTTCAGGGCTTTACGCCATTCCTTCCATTATTAATAGCGGCATCGGTTTAGGTAACAGCCATTTTAATACTCTGGCGTTTGACCCGGTAAACATGGTGACAGGCAATATGTACCATGAAGAAACCGACTTTGAAGTCCCGGCTCGCGGTTTACCCTTGGTGTTTAAACGCACCTATAACAGTCGCTCCATTGATACCGGCGTTTTAGGTAAAGGCTGGATACACAGCTATGAGCAATCGCTGAAATTTGTTGATGCCAGTGGTGCAGGCGGTACCCCCACCGAAGCGATCTGGACAACCAGTGACGGCGGTAAGCGCTATATTTCAATTAAAGGTGCACCCCGTATTTCTGGTGCACTTAACCTGGCGCAAGGCGATGTGGATGCGCCTGACGGATTTTATTTTCAACTTACCCGGCCTTACACCGCTACATTGCAGCCGTTTGAAATTCGGGAGCGCGAGGGTACCGTGTTTGGGTTTGAAGCCGTGGCAGGTAATGATGGCGAGATGGCCAAGTTGATTTACATTAAAGACAAGAACGGCAATCAAATCACACTCAACTATACCGCCGATAAACTCAGTACCGTAGTCGATTCTGATGGCCGCGCCATCCAATTTAGCTACAACACCAATGATCAGTTAGATAGCGTGGAACTCGCCTGGACAGATGAGGCCTATACATTCTTTTATAACAGTAATAACCAGTTAGAGCGCTACCAAGCACCGCACGATCAGGTTGATAACCGAGATACCAGTTATTACGCCTACTATGATAGTACTGCTGGGCCGGGTTCCGATGGTCGCATGAAAAGCTTTGCCTATGCCAACGGCCATAAAATGACATTTGAGTATTATGCCAATGGCAAGGTCTACCAGCACACTAACGAACTGGATGAAACGGTGACCTTTAACTATAACGACTATCGCCGGGAAGCCATATCCATTGACGAACGCGGTAACGAGCAGCGCTACTTTTTTAATCCCAACGGCTTACCGTTAGAAATTGTTTACGCCGATGGCAGTAAAGAGGTGTATAAATACGAAGACACCAACGATCCCATGCTCCGTACCCGTAGTATCGACGCGATGGGGCTGGAAACCACATATACTTACGATAGTGACGGCAACCTGACTACAGAAACCACCCCGTCAGGGGATACGGTTGAGTATTATCACTACAATGCTTTTGGTCATCCGCAGCTGATTAAAAATTTGAACAACGACTTTCGTGTGGAAAAATACGATACCAATGGTAACCGCACCGATGTGATTGCCCTCACCAAAGCCTATAGTCAAACCATTGCATCAAATCCCCAAGGGTTTAACCCCGTCACGTTTGATCCCACATTTGATCCGCAAATACAATCAGAACCCGTGTTACTCTCGTGGGAACGATTCACCTACGACCCATACGGTAAATTAGCCAGCAGTCGGCAGGTAGCCGATTTTACCGATGCCAACGCTGGACCAATGGTCACCTATGCGTATAACGACACGGCTAATGGTGTGCAAAGTATCAATCCGGTTTCTGTGAGTTATTTGGGCGACGCCAATGGCGATGGGATGACGGATCCCGGTGAAGGGCTTGGCACGTTTACCAACCGGTTTGATAGCCGCAGCCGTTTGTTAGAGGGCTTTAACCGCTCATTGTATCCGATTACCCATAAATATTATGCCAGTGGCCAACTATTATCAGCAACAGACGCCATCGGTGAGGAAAGACACTTTACTTACGATGATGCCGGCTTGCTGCTCTCGCAATCGCTATTGGGTATTAAAAACGGCATTGTCTCGGCAGTGGATGGCAGCAGCACTAATTATGATTTAGCCAATCGCCCAACAATGCTCACTGACGCGTCAGGTGCCGTTACTCGGCACGAGTACGATAAAGCCGGTAACCTGATAAAAACCGTTACGCCTGATGGTTATACCGTCAGTTTTGAATATGACAGTCGCAATCGCCTGGTCAATGCCTTTGACGAAGAGGGCAATGCAGTGAGTCGCCAACTCGATGGCAATGGACGCTTACTCAGTATCACTGACCCTAACGGTAATACCACGCAGTACCGTTATTACGGTGCCATAGAAAATGGTCGCTTACATGAAGTTCGTCAATTAATGAAGGCTTCTGATGGCCGTTCCGATGTAACCACTGTATTTTATTACGATAACGCGGGGCAGGTGATTAAGACAGAAGATGCCCTGGGCCGATCAACCCTCACCGATTACGATGCACTGGGTCGCACAAAACGGGTGCTAGGGCCAGCTTATAACGATTCGGTATTGGGCCATGTGCGCCCCGTTACACGCTATACCTATGATGCTTTAGGGCGTGTCACTTTAATAGAAGCCGGGCATAATACCGATGCAGCCAATGGTGGCAGTACCAGCGATACGAGCATGCAAACACAATCGGCTTATACCTATGATGACTTTGGTCGACTGCGCACAGAAACTAACGCCTTAGGCAAGGTGTGGTTATATCAAGATTACGATAGTCATGGCAATCTGTTGCAATCGCAAGACCCTAACGGCAATGTCACGGCCTACAGTTACGGCTATGGCGGCCAGCTGACCAGCCGCACAACTACAGGCCCCGATGTCAACGCCAGTGTCAGCTACACGCGCAATGAACTGGGACAACCACTCACTGTCACGACCCATAATGTGACTTACACGTTTACTTATGACACGGCCCACCGCGTTAATACGGTACACGATAGTCGAGGGAATAAAACACTCACCTACCAATACAGCATTGGTGGGCGTTTAAATAAAATGATTGACAGTGATGGCGGTACAACGGCTTATATCTATGATCCGGTTGGCCGTTTATCTGGGGTTCGCTCACCGAACCTCGAAACCGTGGGCTTATCTTATGATGCTGGTGGCAGGCTGGCTGCACAATACTACCCCAATGGCTTAGAGGCAGTGTACGACTATTTTAGTGATAATGCTGTACGCACCATCACGCATCGTGACAGAGCCACCAAAAGTACTCTGGCGCAGTACAGCTATAACTACAACGATGCTGGCGAAACCACCACATTGGGCGTAGACTACGTGGCATTAAACGGCCAGCCCAATCAGGATGTGAACTATAGCTACCAGTACGATGGTGCTGGCAGGCTTAACACCATAACAACCAACGCAACGGGCTATGGCCTCTCGTTAATAGAAAATATTCACTACGATCCCTTTGGTAATCGCCGTAGCTACTCGGTGAATGATGGTACAAACACCACACAGCACGATTACGTTCACAACGCGCTACATCAAATTAACCGTATTGATATTGCCGGTTCAACCCCCACACTGCTCAGCCAGTTCAGTTATGACAATAACGGCAATTTAACCGCTAAAACAACGGGTGCCGACTCGCTAACGCTGAATTATGATGGTTGGGGTCGGGCGACTCACATTAACGCAACCGTCAATGGTACAAGTGTTAGCCAGCACAATGAGTACGACCACAGCTCACGGCGCATAGCACGAACAGTTGACGGCGTTGCCGAGTATTACCTGTATAGCGGCGCAGACATGATTGCCGAATACAGCCACTGGGCCACACAGCCAGCCCGTTATACCCATGGCCCATTAACCGACCATCCATTGATGCGCTCGCAAGAGGATGGCTGGGTTGACTACTATCACGCCGATGCGATGGGTTCGGTCACACTGACCACCAATCCCACAATAGGCAGTGTTTTCCAAATTGGTGGTATCAATCATTTTGATGCCTTTGGCAACCAGCGCATAGCGACGGTGGGTAACCCCGAACAACAGTATGGCTTTACCGGGCGCGAGGGTGACCCAACAGGGTTAATGTATTACCGGGCGCGGTATTATGATCCAGGCGTTGGGCGTTTTGCCCAGCCCGACCCGGCGGGTTTTGTGGATGGGGTTAACCGCTATGTGTATGCGCTGAACAGCCCGGTGAATTATGTTGACCCGTGGGGACTCAGTGCCAGTTCACCGACGTTAGATTATTACTCCTCGGGTTACTATGGTATTGATGTCAACAACTTCCTGGCCTCCAAAGGGGCTTATGGTTATGGCGATAACAGCAGCCGGCTGGATAGTTTTCAGTTGGGATTGGATGCCGCAGGGCTAACACCGGGCTTTGGTATTGTTGCCGATGTGTTGAATGCCGGGGTTTCGGCGTTTAGAGGGGATTGGGTGGGAGCTGGGTTATCGGTATTTGCTGCGGTACCAGTAGTGGGGCAGTTTGCTACCGGTGGGAAGTTGGCAGATAATGCGTTGGATGCTGGGCGTGGTGGTTTTGTTTCAACGCCAAAAGGGTCAGCGAAATTTGATGTCGGAGCTTACAACGATATAAAAGGAACGGTTCTTGGTATGGATGCTCATCACGTTGGGCAGAAAGCAGTGATGAAAAAATTTGTTGATGATTATGATCCGAATACAGCGCCAGCGATATTAGTGCCTCAAGTTGGACATACGATTAGAAAGGATGGTGTAGGGGTTGTTTCAAGAAGTACAAGCGGCTTTCAAAATGCTAGGCAAGTTATTGCTCGAGATATAAAAGAATTGCGAAGAGTATATCCAGAGATACCTAATTCTAATTTAAGACAACTTATTGATATGAATAGGAATATGTATCCAAATGCATTGAAAAAATAATGGTTAGATAATATGAAAACAAAAGATTTTGTAAAAGAATTTCATTGTCAAATGAAAAATCAACTAGAGGTTTATTTTAATTCTGAAGAATCTACAGTGTCGCAGAAAATTAAAGAACTAGAAAGTTCAGGCATACAAAAACAAAAGTTGCATGCATTATTGCAGGAAGTTTTAATAGATACTTATTATTCAACACTTCTTGGTTTAGTTGGAGAAAGCTCAATAGGTAATTTACAACAAGCATATAAAATAGTTGATGAAGAAGGTAATGACTTAGACATGGATGAAATAAGTGAGCATGCTTGGAATTATTTTCAAGAAAATTAACCAAAATTGTAACTTGGAGCTAGAGGCGTATATCCAAGGAGAGCGCCTACGAAAGATATTACTTGGCATCATGGAGTTGAATCAGAAAATATGCAGCTTGTGCCGAGGATTCATAACAGTGCTCTGGGAGCAATACAAGAAACTTTCCAACTTTTGATTATCTTATTGATGAGGAAAGGTCTTAAACATTGGGGCCGTAGTAAAAGTTATTTTATATAGGGCTATTGAGTTATTTCTTTGAAAGTTGGTTTAAATACACTTTATTAAAGCGTTAGCTATTTTGAATGCATTAGATGGCTGTAGGAAAGCAAATGATAAATAAGATTATAGTATGGATGATAGGCTTAGCATGTTTGCTATTATTGAGTGTTGCTAAAGCCCAAACCCCCAATCCGCTTATTCAAGAGTTTGAATTAATGAGTTTGGCGAGTGCCGGTTATTTACTGGCTTCGCAAAACGGTGATGGTAGTTGGGGCGAGACAGTAGAAGGGCGAGTAAGAGATACTGCCTCAGCGCTTTATGCGTTAAATACGTTTCAGGCAGAAGGTCTGGTTTTCTCACGGGGTTTGAGTGCGCTCTACAACAGTGAGGCTGATAACCCGGATGAATTATCTAGGCTGCTATTTGCCCTTTCATTAGCGCGGGTAATTGATGCACCTCGAGTCGAGAGGTTAGAGGATTCTGCCTACGACAGTGTTATCGGCTATTTGTGGGGGGCTGAAGCGGAGCATACGCCTACCGTCATCGACCAGTCATTAGCGATATTAGCTTTGGTGGGGCAAAACAATTTTGTGATAAGCACTGAAATCAGCCAGGCTTGGGCGGGTTTGATTGCAACCCGAAATACAGGAACAATAAGCAGTGCAGAAGGCGCTGGCTGGGGGCATAGTTTTTTAATTAATGAAAACGGTGAAGGCTCTGGCAATTCGTCGATTATGCCAACAGCAGTTGCTCTTTTTGCTATGACGCATTTAACCGGTTTTAATGCAAGCTATTGGGACGCGCCCGCTGCTGATGATGCAATTAACTGGTTGATCGCAAAGCAGAATACATCCAATGGTGGTTTTGGTGATGGAAGCAGTGAATCATCACTGGCTACCGCATTAGTGGCTCGCACATTAATTTATGCCTACGTTAGGGAATTTCAAGTTAATGGTGTGAGTAAGCAAGCGTGGTTTAATGCTTATATCAATGCACTGATCTATCTACGCAATACCATGTTGGCAAATGGTAGTTGGAACAATGATGTGTATACCACATCCATGGTAAATATCGCCACCCACTTGTATTTCCGGTTTTTTGAAACCTCAAATCTTTATTTCAATTTTGAAGATACCAATGCTGATGGTATTTTAGATCGCTTGGTAGATACTGACTCTGATGGATTACCTGATGACTTGGAAGACTATGTAGGTACTAACAAAAACATTGTGGATACTCAAATATGGGAAAAAAGTAATAGTGAAAATGAATTTGTTTTTGCCTCAGGTAGCCTAACGTTGCAGTTAGTGAAGGGTAATACTTATTCTTATGACTTTGTTAATGATTTTGGTTTTCCCTCTGGTGTTTTCAGTATTGCTTCGGGGGCGTTACCGCCTGGGTTATCGTTTGACCAGGCTACACGTACGTTATCGGGTATACCGACACATCAAGGCAGATATACAGTCAGTTTGCGTATTGATGGTTTGTTATCAAATAATGGGTCAACTTTTAACTTTGGTGCTTCACAGGTGTTTTCATTAACCTTAGTTGTCGCTCACCCGGATGAGGATATTGATGGTGACGGAATAACAGCAGGTTGGGAAGAACAATACGGTTTAAGTGACCTTATTGCAGGAGATGCCTCTAACGACCCAGACGGTGATTTTCTGACAAACCTTCAAGAATTTATTTCAGGAACTAACCCGAACAATGCTGATACAGATGGAGACGGTTTTAGTGATGATATAGAAATACTATCAGGCTCCGATCCAACGGATCCAATGTCTATACCAGAAGAAGATTTTGATATTATATTACCCGTTTGGATGTTATGGATGCTTGCTGCGTTAGGTGTTGCTATTGTAGGCCAAAGAAGGAGGATAGAAAAATGGTAGATAGCTATATAACATTTCTGGTCAATAAAAATTAGCATTACAATAAGTAAAGAATTTATTATGGTGAAAAAAAGGAAGAAAAAATCACCTAAAAAATTATCGGTGATTTGCCCTTATTGCAATGAACAGGCTGAGCTAAAAGATAGTTCTATTGTTTATCGTCAAAGCTACGGAATGATATGGATATGCCAGCCTTGTAAAGCGTGGGTGGGTACGCATAAAAATAGTAAAGACCATAAGCCACTAGGTAGATTGGCAGACGATAAGTTAAGAGCAGCAAAAAGAATGGCTCACCAGTTTTTTGATGTGCTTTGGAAAGCCAAGTGTGAGCGAGAAGCTATGTCAAAAAGTGAGGCGCGTAGTGCTGGTTATGCCTGGTTAGCTACAGAAATGGGAATAGATGTAAAAGACTGCCATATTGGTTTGTTTGATGCTAAGCAGTGCTATGAAGTGGTGGAAATTTGCAAGCCTTATTACTATAACATCACCAATATAGATCGACTTGATAATGAAGTATGATAAAGATGGATTTATTTTAAGCTAACATGCTTCATTTATAAGCGGTTGTCTATTCCAAAAGAAATTAATAGAGGGTACCTTAGTACTTGTAGTGGCTGTGAAATTTTGTATCAAAAGATACGTGTTAAATTTGCAATTAATATGAAGAAGAGTGCAAATTATAAGCAATGAAAGAAGTTTCAGTCTTAAATTTAAGATTGACGAGGCAGTCAGCTTGGCATGAATAACGCTTTTAAAAATCTGTGTGTCTATAGTGTGTCTGAATCAAAATAAGAACTTTTAACAGCCCTTTATATTTATTCTAAGCTATTGATTCAATTAGATTTTATTGGCGCGCTCGGAAGGATTCGAACCTTCGACCGCCTGGTTCGTAGCCAGGTACTCTATCCAGCTGAGCTACGAGCGCGCATTCGAGAAGGTGGCGTACTATAGAGAAGCGCCACCGCCTGGTCAACCCATTATTGCCATTCTATATTGGGTTTAATTGGGATTCACCAGGTTATTTTCTTACTTAAAAGTCCTGTTCCAGATTATCGCTTTCAACAATGTTTTGAGCGTTGTTTAGCCGCATATTTGAAGTTGTAAACCGTGGTTCTTCTATTACTTCGGAGTCCCAGCGTGTGATTTTAGCGGTATAGTGATCTTTATCATCTATCTGGTCGATTCTGACTGGTAAGTAATTCTGTTGCGACGATATCCATAATTTTATGTTTTTGGATGCGGTGTTTCGCTCAAAAACCAGTGTTTGTTGATCTCCGAGTTCACATTCTATTGTTTCAGTACCCTTATAATCAAACTGGTAATTGCGTAGGCCATTGTAGTTAGCTACATCAAAAGAAAAGGCTTTTTTATCTTTGTTTTCAATTAAATCAATTTGCATTTGTATCTGATAAGACAGTTTATCCAAAGTGTTTTCATTAATGGCAAACTGATACTCTTTATCGCCTTTTTTACCTGTAGCCTGCATGGTATCCCAATTAAAATAAATATGAACAGGGCGATCAGAACCAAGTCCTTTACGTGTGTAATGATAGCTAAGGGGTCTGACTTTATCGTCGACTATCGTAAATTCAGACCATTCATCTAGCTTCATCCAGAGTACACGTGCTTTCCAGCTTAGTTTGTAGGTGTCTGTATCGGTTTGTTGAAATTTTCGTACACCTTTAATTTTAATGCCACTGACCTTGGTTGCATAAGTCGCTTCGTAGGGTGGAAGGCGAGTCGATGTGCAAGCAGTTTGACTGCCTAACATAAAAAATATGGTAGTCAGTAAAATACCAAAGCGGAAAATAGGGTTATTTCTATGTTGTAGTTTTTCAGCAATCATTTATTGATTTTCCTCGACTAAATTGTTCTCTTCAGTCAGCTTGTATCGATAACCGCCCGGTTGTAACGGTTCGTTATCAAGTATGGCATGCGCATCAAGCAATTTTACTCTACCTTCTACGCACCATTGTACTGCGATTGGGTAAATCTGATACTCAAGTTTTTGAACACGACTTTTTAGGCTTTCAACCGTTTCTGCCATTCCAATTTTAACAGCAGCCTGGATGATACCGGGACCTGCATCGAGCTCACTGGTCACAAAATGTACTGTTGTGCCTGCTTCTTTGTCTCCAGATTCGATAGCGCGTTCATAAGTATTGAGACCTGGGTATTTTGGCAATAGGGATGGGTGAACGTTCAATAGCCTTCCCTGAAATTTTTCAACAAATCCATCCGTCAAAATGCGCATAAAGCCTGCAAGTAGAATAATATCTGGCTGATACTTTTCGATCTCGTCACTGAGGGCCTGGTCAAAGCTTTCCCGGTCAGGGTAATTTAAATGATTAACGATATGCGTTGCTATACCGCTTTGTTCAGCTCTTTTAAGACCATAAGCATCAGGCTTATTGCTAATGACAGCTATAATTTCGGCTTTGAAATTATTTTCTTTAGAGCTGTCAATAATTGCTTGTAAGTTATTGCCGTTGCCTGAAATAAGAACAACTATACGCTTTAAAGACGACATCTATTTATAATTTGCCTGTATATTCTACAGCGTTAACTGTGCGAGGTGCGATATCGCCAATATGCCAGGCATATTCACCTTGCTGGCTTAAAGCCGCTATAACGTCTTTTTGTTTGCTCGATGGAATGGTAAGAATAAGACCTACGCCACAGTTAAAAGTGCGTAGCATCTCTTTAGAGTCTACTTTACCTTTATCCTTTAACCAGTTGAAAATAAACGGAAGAGTCCAGCTATCCAGGTTGATTCTTGCACTTAAATTGTCGGGTAATACCCGGGGAATGTTTTCGGTTAAACCACCGCCAGTTATATGAGCAATAGCGCTGATATTGAAATCCTTAACTAATGGAAGAACAGGTTTGATATAAATTCGAGTCGGCTCAAGTAAGTGTTCTGCCAATGATTTACCGTCAAAAACTGAATCAAGCGTATCGGATGAGCGTTCAAGTATTTTTCTGATTAATGAATAGCCATTAGAGTGAGGGCCAGAAGAGGCAATAGCGATGATTGAATCGCCTTCTTTGACCTGGCTACCATCCAGAATTTGATCTTCTTCTACCACACCCACGCAAAATCCGGCCAGATCATAATCACCGGCTTGATACATTCCTGGCATTTCTGCGGTTTCGCCACCAATTAATGCCGCTCCTGCTTGCTGACAGCCTTTTCCGATACCTGTGATTACAGATTCAGCTACAGATACATCCAGTTTACCGGTTGCATAATAATCTAAAAAGAAAAGAGGCTCTGCACCAATAACCAATAAATCATTTACACACATAGCGACAAGATCAATACCGACGTTGTGGTGAATGCCGGTATCGATCGCTAATTTTAGTTTGGTGCCAACACCATCAGTACCAGAGACAAGCACAGGGTTTTTATAATTTGCAGGTAATTTACACAATGCACCAAAGCCACCTAAATTTCCGAGAACTTCAGGGCGACTTGTCGATTTGGAGACTGACTTGATTCGCTCAACAAGTTCATTACCTGCTTCAATGTCCACGCCCGCATCGCGGTACGTCAATGGGGAATCAGTAGCCTCAGGTATATTGCTAGAAATGGTAAAATCCTTAACTACCTCATGGGTAGAAATAAAACAATGAAAAATCGTAATTTGCTATAAAGTGCAAACTGCCTAGATGGTTGTAGTGGGCTATTGTAACGTTTGTTGGTAGTGTTTTCAGCCCTAACAATATCGGCATTTATGCCAAGGCAGGATTTATACATCCAATTAGTCATGCGCCGATGGTAAGCTTGACTGACAATTAGGATAAAATTTTTTTAATTACTTTCACTTTTTCAACTAAATGTTTTGTTTATGTATAGAGAAGCCAAACCAATAACAAGCATGCTTATTTTATTCCTGTCAGCCATTGCTTTTTTGGCTCATGCTTACAATACCGAGACCGTCGAAATTTACACTTCACAGTTAGCGGTTGAGTCGCGCAGTCCTAATGAAAGAAATATAGCTTCCAGTGAAGCATTGAAAAATGTTTATATTAAAGCCACTGGCGACACAGATGTAATACAGCGATATCCTTCGTTGTCTAAATATTTAAATTCTGCACCACGCTATATAGTGGGTTATCAGTATCAGGAACGTCCTGCTTTTTCTGAAGTGGATTTGACTGCGAAGACCTTGCAGCTTGAATTAAAATTTGACGAGGCAGCTATTCGGCAGCAACTAAAGCAGGTGGGTGCTCCTTTTTGGTCAAAACAAAGACCACAAGCACTTGTTATCTTATTAGAAAAAAGTGAAGAGGGAATTGATTTACTTTCAGTTTCAAATAATTCACCACTCGTACAAGCGATTATAGATTATTCATTTTTAAGAGGAGTGCCTGTTTCTTTTGCAAGTGCACCATTAAAAGCGGATGCAGCATGGCGTGCAACGCCTGATGAGGTAATACTTCAAATGGCAAAAAAGGAAAATGCCAATATCATTCTATTTGGAAAATTTGGTCATGCATCTAACCAAAAATATATAGGACAATGGCACTCGATTGATTTATCAAAGGACACTCTCATACGTACCAATCACTTTGAATCTGAAGATTTAAACCGGTTAGTCAGCGCAGGGTTTTCTCCAATAGTTGCAGACCTGGCAGAACAGTATGCAATTTATTCAAATCAGCAACAGGGTTATAGTGTTAGTCAGCAGATTATAGTAAAAAATGTAAAATCAGCCAGAGATTATAATGAGCTTGTGAGTTATTTTCGTCAGTTAAGTGCATTTCAAACAGTACATTTACAAAGTGTTTCACAGGATACCGTCAGTTTTACTGCTCAAGTTTCGGGTGATGTAGATAAAGTAGCTCAGCTCATTGCATTAAATAAACGGTTAAGTATCGATTCAATTGCGAGTGATCTGACTTTCTATTGGCAGTAAAAATTGTTAAACCCTATGAATGAACTAAATGATCATGGATAAAAATTTAAGACTCATTGTTTGGTTGTTGGCAGGTGCTTTATTCCTGTTTATATTATTTTTGTTGCAGCCGGTTTTAACGCCTTTTTTGATTGCGACCCTGATGGCTTATCTTGGTGATCCAGTTGCAGACCGCTTTGAACGTTTTGGTATATCAAGAACATTATCTGTAGTGATTGTTTTTATTCTAATTACAATATTTCTTGTGCTTTTCCTGTTATTGTTTTTACCGATGATCGCATCACAGATTGACTTGCTTCAATCTAAATTTCCTGCATATATTCTCTGGTTTAAACAATCAGCATTACCCTGGTTGCAGCAAACATTTGGTGTAGAACAAAATACCGAATTGTTTGATAAATTTCAAACAGCTTTAACAGAGAACTGGCAAAAAGCGAGTGATGTCGCTTTTATTATGGCAACACAATTAACTCGTTCAAGCCTCGCCATTATAGGGTGGCTAGGTTCATTTGCTTTGATTCCTGTTGTTGCTTTCTACTTGTTAAGAGATTGGGATGTACTTATTTGCCATGTTCGGGATTTATTACCAAGAAGTAAAGTAGAGCTGGTTTCACAGCTCGCACGAGAATGTGATGATGTGTTAGGTGCTTTTTTACGCGGTCAACTTATTATTATGTGTAGTCTAGCTATCATCTACACAATCGGGTTGGCGATTATTGGTGTGGATTTAGCATTATTACTTGGATTGCTTGCTGGAGCTGCCAGTATTGTTCCATATCTGGGCTCAATTGTTGGGATTTTGGCTGCATCGATTGCGGCCTATGTCCAGTTTCAAGACTGGATTTTTCTTGTCTATGTAGCGATTATTTTTGGTATTGGCCAGTTAATAGAAAGTTTATTTCTAACGCCTGTACTTGTAGGAGATAAAATCGGGCTCCACCCTGTTGCAGTCATTTTTGCAGTTCTAGCGGGTGGGCAATTGTTTGGTTTTGTTGGCGTATTACTGGCATTACCGATCGCAGCTGTTTCAATGGTATTGCTAAGACATGCTCATCATAGTTATACCAACAGTATTTTTTATCATTAATTGTATAAATGGAAAATACTATTCCGCAGCAGTTGCCGCTTGCATTAAAACTGGACAGTAATGCCACGTTTAATAATTACTGGAAAAGTGAACATTCTATTGTTCGGCAATTACAGGATTTTATTGAACAAAAGAGTAATGACTGGTTTTATATTGCAGCAAAGAAAGGTCAGGGCGTCTCTCATTTGCTGCAAGCCTGCTGTGATCTCGCGAATAAAAAAAACAGAATGGCTATTTATATCGACTGTCATGAGTTGGTTGCAATGATTGATGAGCAAAGGTCACAAAAGCAATCCCTAAATGAGGATTCAATAGAAAAACAAGCACTTTCGGGCCTGGAACAGTTTGATATTATTTGTATTGATCATTTTGAAGCAGTGGCCTCTGCTGTTAAACTTTCAGTAGCTAAAGGTATAAAAACAAACTGGGAAGAGGCATTCTTTTATTTATTATTTAAATGCCAGCAAAATGTTAAATGTAAACTTATTTTTGGGGCCAACAATACACCTGCTGGTTTAAACTTCAGTTTAAAAGACCTTTCTTCGCGTTTGTTGAGCTGTAAGATTTTTCAATTAAAAGAATATAATGATGAAGATAAAATAAAGATTATGCAGTTTAAAGCCGAAAAAAAAGGATTGGCGTTAGAAAACAAAGCCGCAAGTTTTTTATTGACTCATTATTCGAGAGATATGAATAAGTTGGTATCGGCTCTTGAGTTACTCGACCGACACTCACTAAGCGAAACGAGAAAACTAACGATTCCATTTATACGCAAAGTGCTTGCGTTGTAAAAAATTTTATCTGATAAAAAGACAAACTATGGAAAATTACGATCAAATTGTTAAATCACTGACTACAGTTCGAGATTATTTGCGATGGTCTGTCAGCGAGTTTACTAAAGCAAAACTTTATTTTGGTCATGGTACCGATAATGCCTGGGACGAAGCCATTCAATTAATTTTTCATTTGATCAACATTCCAGATGATTTTCCAGAAAAAGCTCACGCTCAAATACTGGACGCAACATTAACGTTGAATGAAAGAAAGCTGATAGTTCGAGTGGTAGAGACACGTTGTATTGACCGGGTACCTCTACCTTATATTACTAACAATGCATGGTTTGCAGGTTTAAGCTTTATTGTTGATGAGCGTGTATTAATTCCTCGTTCACCGATTGCCGAGTTAATTGAGAGCCAATTCCAACCATGGATTACAGAGCCGGTTAATCATGTTCTCGATTTATGTTGCGGTAGTGGCTGTATTGGCATAGCAAGCGCATTGTATTTAGATTGTAAGGCGGATCTTGCTGATATTTCTGTTGATGCGTTAGCTGTTGCGCAGAAGAACGTAAGTAAGCATCAATTGGCTGATCAATGTCAGCTGATTGAATCCAACCTGTTTGAAAGCGTTAAGCAACAATATGACTTAATCCTTTGCAATCCTCCTTATGTCGATGCGGATGATTTATCGACTATGCCTAAAGAATATTTGCATGAACCACAATTGGCGCTAGCAGCAGGTAAGGATGGCCTGAATTTGGCACATACGATTCTTAAACAGGCCGCTTCATTTTTAACAGCAGACGGCCATTTGATTTTGGAAGTGGGTAACAGTTTTCAGGCACTTGAAGGTGCTTACCCTGATGTTCCATTTACCTGGATTGAATTTGAGCGTGGTGGACATGGGGTATGTATTTTTTCAAGACAAGCTTTGATGGAGTTTTTTAATTAAGTATTTCAGTCCTGTAATTTCTTGCAGAAACGTTGTAAATATATCCCGATAAACTCGATGAAATTATCCCTGTTTTCAATGTTCTGTCAGAAAATACACGCCTGAAAAAATCCATTGTGCTGAAATAATGCCGAGCAGCTAGCCGCACAGCGCTTTTTAAAAGCGTTATAATTCTGTATTTTATAGCTAATTAAATCAATTCGTTATGGCTGGTAATACATTCGGAAAATTATTCACGCTAACAACCTTTGGTGAAAGCCATGGTATGGCGCTTGGGGCAATCATCGATGGTTGTCCTCCAGGGCTTGAACTGAGTGAAGCAGATATGCAGCTCGATCTGGATCGTCGCAAACCAGGGCAATCCCGTTTTACTACCCAGCGTCGTGAAGCTGATGAAGTGCAAATTCTTTCCGGTGTATTTGAAGGTAAAACCACTGGTACTTCAATCGGTTTATTAATAGAAAATACAGACCAGCGTTCAAAAGATTACTCCAAAATTAAAGACCTCTTTAGACCGGCGCATGCGGATTACACGTACGAATTAAAATACGGTAATCGTGATTACCGTGGCGGCGGGCGTTCTTCAGCACGTGAAACCGCAATGCGTGTTGCAGCAGGTGCTATTGCTAAAAAGTATTTGCGTCAGGTGGCAGGTGTCAGTATCCAGGGCTATATTAGCCAGATAGGCCCACATAGCATTTCATCGGTGGATTTATCAGTCAGTGAAAATAATCCTTTCTTTTGTCCAGACCCCGACCTGGTTTCAGTGTTAGAACAATACATGACAGAATTGAATAAAGAGGGAAATTCAATTGGTGCAAAGTTATGTATTACCGCTAGCAACGTACCGGTAGGTTTAGGTGAGCCCGTTTTTGACAGACTTGATGCTGACATTGCGCATGCAATGATGGGAATCAATGCGGTAAAGGGCGTGGAAATTGGGGCCGGTTTTGAATCTGCCAGGCAAAAAGGTACAGAGCATCGAGACGAGCTGACACCAAACGGTTTCAAAAGTAACAATGCTGGCGGAATATTAGGTGGTATTTCCTCTGGTCAGGATGTTATTGTCAATATTGCGTTAAAGCCTACATCCAGTATTCGTCTTCCAGGCGAAAGTATTGATCGCAATAATCAGTCAGCAGAAGTGATTACCACGGGAAGACATGATCCGTGTGTAGGAATTCGTGCAGTTCCCATAGCGGAAGCTATGCTGGCAATGGTGCTGATGGACCATTATTTGAGAAATCGAGCCCAGAATGCAGACGTTGACTCAATAACGCAACCGATTCCTGGAAGTGTTACTGAAGATGTCGAATAGTAATATTTTTTTATAAAAACTTTATAAAAGCGTTAGTGAAATAACATGCCTTACTGGGGACTTTCCAGTTTTTATTTTTCCTATTTTGCATTATTGGGCATTATTATGCCTTACTGGAACCTGTATCTGGATAATGAAGGGTATTCAGCTAACCAGATAGGCATGCTAGGAGCAGTATTGATGGGGACAAAAATTGTTTCACCTTACTTGCTTGGCATCATTACTGATCATACACAAAAACCTGTCAAATTGATTCGATGGGTAAATTTTATAACGATTCTTTGCTTTTCACTGATCTTCTTTCAAACTGAATTCAGTTCTGAAACCAGCGCACGATTCTATTATTTATTATTTGTTGTCGCTGCGTTTACTTTTTTCTGGAATGCCGTTATTGGTCAATTTGAAGCTGTGACCATGTTATGGCTTAAAGAGCGCTATTATATTTACGGCCAAATACGCTTATGGGGTTCAATCGGGTTTATTGCTGCTGTTACTGGTGTTGGCTGGTTAGTTGATACCATGAGTATAGATGTGCTGCCTGTGGTTATTCTGTATTTACTGATTTTAATTTGGCTATCCAGCTTTTTAGTGCCAGAAGTCGATTACAGTCAGCCATCTCGTGAGACTTCAAATACCAATTCAAATGTTACGATGAAACGCTTATTGTTTAGTAAAGCCGCCATCGCTTTTTTTCTGGGTTGTTTGTTAATGAAAGTAGCCCATGGACCGTATTATATTTTTTATTCGATCTACCTGGAGCATTATGACTATAGCAAACTGGAAATAGGCTTGTTATGGGCAGTGGGTGTTATGGTCGAATTAATACTTTTTCTTTTTATTTCTCGCAGCTTTAATCGCTTTAGTACAACCTTCATCCTTTCCCTGAGTGCAGCAGTTGGTATTGCACGGTGGTTGTTGATAGGTTATTTCCCGGAGAATATGTTTATTTTAATCATAGCTCAAACTTTTCATGCCTTTACCTTTGCCAGTTACCATGCGGCTTCAGTAGAGTGGGTGAGGCGTTATTTTGGTTTGAATTTTCAAGGTAAAGGGCAAGCGCTTTATAGTGCTATCAGTTTTGGCTTGGGAGGCTCTATAGGCGCTATATTAAGCGGCTGGTTATGGACAGATAATCAATCGGTATTCTGGCTATATTCATGGATAATGGCTTCGGTTTTATCGTTGCTGGCAATGGTGAGCTTGCTTAATTCTACTCAAAAAGATACTGGTAATATAGCTGAGTCTAATCGTTAGAAAAATGTCACATTGTATTCAACAATTCACAAGCAGTGAAATCAAAAAAATTCAAGAAGAAAAGGGCAGTCAAATCAAGCTGATCTTTTTTGATATTGATGGCACATTGGTTAACTCAAAGGCAGAGATACCCGATTCTGCAATTAAAGAAATTGAGCAAAGAAAACAACAGGGTATCCATATAGCCATAGCTTCTGGTAGACCGGCTTTTGCAGCACAACAGGTAATAGATAAAACAGGTGCTGATGCCATAGGACTGTTTTACACAGGCGCCATGGTTTATGATCCTTTAAAAAAACAGGTCCTGGAAAAAGGGATATTAAATACTGAAACAGTAATGGCTATTACAGAGCAAGCTAAAAAGATGCAAATGCATTGTGAGCTTTATACAGCTGATAACTATTATAGTGAAGTGAAAACAAAATATACTGACTATCATACTCAATACCTTAAAGTTCCACCCGTCATTGATAAGTATACAAGTGATTTACTCAATAGGGATATCTATAAATTATTATTGGTAGCGGGGAATAATGAAGAAAAAGAAAAACTAAAAATAATTCAAAATGCATTTCCAGAAATTACCTTTGCCACGGGGCATGGGGCAGATAAACCTGATATCATTTTTTCATCGATTGTCAGTAAAAGTGCTAACAAAAAATCTATGTTTCAAAAGCTATGTAAGCTTTATCAGTTGGAACCGAAAAACATTATGAGTTTTGGTGATGCCGGTTCTGATAAGGATTTTCTTGATCTGGCTGGGCTAGGCGTTGCAATGGGTAATGCGCAGGAGCATGTAAAGAGCGTGGCAGATTATACAACAAAGCATGTTGATGATGATGGAACAGCCTATGCTATCAAAAAATTACTACCATAATTAATAATCGAATGCCTGGCAACTAAGCAAATAATTCTTCCAATTAATGTTTTTTTAGAAAGCAGACTCAGTTAACACCTGGTGAGTATCGAAAGAAATTCGCCAAATAGTGTTTTATTTTTTATGTAATCGTTCATCAAAAGGGTGTTGATAAACGTTATCTATTTTTACGGATTTAGCTTCTTTGTGATTAGGGTTATATAAGTAATTATAAGAATGGGGTGTCAATGCGCTTGGTACTTTAAGCAATGCAGAAGGTTGTTCCTGTAACCATTGATCACCAATGGCCTGTGTTAGCTCTTTATCTTCTTGCCAGTTTTCACTGAGTATTGAATCGTCTAATGTCATAATTAATTTTGGATTGGCGGAAATTTCCAATAATTGAAAATTTTCGGGCGCTTCAGTTGCCGATAATTCAAAATGTACAAGGATTTCTATCAAGGCCAAAGCAGGGTGCTCGGCTAAATAAACAATAGGCAGGCCAGCATTATGCCAGCGACCAGCAACAATGCGCCCCCCGATACCTCTTAAATCCGCATAGTTGCTAATGCGCCATAGCTTAAGTGTTTTAGGCATAAAAGCTGAAGTTTAAGCAAAATAGCCTGCATCGAGTTGAGCAAGAAGTTCTTCTATTAGTTGTGCGCCAGCTTCTGTTTGCATGGCTTCGTAACCTGAAATGCCACCCAGTGCCTTTAATGGTTTTGCCAGCCAGTGATTGGCTTTGTTTTTTACTCCAAATACTTCAACGGCCATACTTTGAATTTTTAATGCTCGTAGCAGGCGTCCGGTTTCTTCTGACGTTAAATTCTGGTTTTTTTCTTTGCGGTGGGCCAGGGTGCGTGGTGGTATAATCCAGCCGATGTTTGATTTATCAAAACCCTGTTCGCTCAATGTGCTGACCACATAGGGTGGCAGGCCATCTCGGGTTATTTTGATCATATCGACAGTATTATTGATTTCATAATCGATACAGGTAGCCAATCTCAATAAGGCTCTACGCTGTACAGGTAGTTGCTTGGCGATACTTGGCTGAAAAGTTTGAGCTTGTGGCGTACTCACTATAAAAACCTCATAACAAGTGTTTACTGACTATCAATAAGGATAACGCAGTTTTCGGCAAATTGCCAACGCTTATAGGCATATTGCGCATCTATCGGGTTGACGTTATTTTATATCGATCTATAAGCAACATTAAATATATTTTATAACTGATTGATATTAAATGAATAATTGATATTACACTGTATGAAAGTTAAATGCATGGAGATGATTGTGTTTTAAGGGATTAGGCTAGAGGGTTTACTTATTGTTTTGCTGTTTTGACGTAAAATAGCGGTTTGCATAAAGCAGATGATCAGTATTCTGTGTTCATATTTTAACTTATTAATTCTAACAGGTAGACTATGCCGAAAATATTCGGGGTAGTGGACTTTTTTATTGGAGGTATACAAACCAGTGAGTAGTAGTATTCAAGGCCTTTCTTTAGGTTTAAAGCGGCTTGAAGCCAGCGGTCTTTTTCAGGGTGTGGTTATATCGATTATTGTTATTTCGGCTCTAGCGATTGGCGCTAAAACCTATGATCTCCCAGAATGGAGTGTGCCAGCCCTTTATATACTGGATTTTGCAATCACTATATTTTTTCTGTTAGAAATATTAATAAGGTTTACAGTTTACGATAAAAAGCTCAATTTTTTTAAAGAGGGCTGGAATATATTTGATACCTTAATTGTTATAGGTAGTTTAATACCAATACAGAATTCCGAAATTGTACTCATTGGCCGTTTGTTGCGAGTATTCAGGGTATTACGTCTGGTTTCGGTTGTACCACAACTGCGTTCTTTAATCAATGCCTTGTTAAAAGCCATACCAAGAATGGGGCACATTGCATTATTAATGTTTATTATTTTTTATATTTACGCAGCTGTAGGTTCAATGTTTTTTTCAACGATAAACGACGAGCTTTGGGGAGATGTATCAATCTCCATGCTAACGCTATTTCGGGTAGCAACGTTCGAAGACTGGACAGATGTTATGTACGAAACCATGACAGTCTATCCACTTAGCTGGATCTTCTTTATCAGTTTTATTTTTTTAGCGGCCTTTGTTTTTTTAAACATGATGGTAGGAACCATTCTTGAAGTTATGACCACAGAGCATAATGAACAAAATGTAGAAGAAGCCAAGCATGAAAGGGAAGAGATAGCATTAACGCTTAAAGAGATTCAATTACAGATAGAGCAGATAAATAAGAGATTATAGAGAATAGTTAGTTTTTAAATGAGCTAATTTCATTTGTGCTGGCGTTTTTGTTTAAAATCGTGGAAAATCAGTTACATAAGAAATTCGATTGGGTAGATACAGAGAAAGGGCAAGGTTGGATAACGCGCATGCTCACTTTGTTTTTTTAGGTATTGTGGATGTTGGAAAAAACTATTTTAAATCAAATGCTTAGCTTAGTCGTTTTTTTGAGCACGGTGACAAAACGCGCATGCGCTATATATAAAAGTTAGGTGTCATATGAAAACAACGATCGTGCTACTGTTTAGTGTGACGCTTTCATCTTGCGCAATAATATACTCGGGAGTAGTTGAAAACCGCTACCCAGATGAAGTAATCGTTGATACGCCTAAAGACATCAAAGGCTATTCCATCGTTAAAACTAAGGAGTCGGTGGAAATACCTATTTTTGAAACAGAAAAAGGTACGTGTATGTCTGTTACACACGATTCAAAAAAAATGTTCTTTCAGGTTCCAGCGCCACCAAAATGGGCAAAGATAACTGGACATTGGGATGTGAAATTTCGACTAGTCGTTTCTCCCGATGGG
The DNA here is from genome assembly GCA_041941365.1 of Cellvibrionales bacterium. Classification (GTDB taxonomy): domain Bacteria; phylum Pseudomonadota; class Gammaproteobacteria; order Pseudomonadales; family UBA7434; genus UBA7434. The sequence goes on from JBGTQK010000001.1 coordinate 397,641, forward strand.
GCATTCTACATGGGTAGAGACAACCGAAAACTAAAACTCACCGAGGTGGCAAGCTGTGGCACCTAACAAAGCAAGCCAAAATCGCACCTTCGGCGCTGGACTCGCTAACGCTCGCCTTTGCTTGCGACGTTATAGACACTAACTAAATTGTCAAGCGAGTGGTGCGGACGCAACGCAGTGAGTCACGGCTCGCTTTACAATGTTTTTTTTAATAACCTGTCCCGATAAGGTTGGGAACACGTTCCCAACCGCTGCCCAGTGGCGAACGTTAACCGTATTTTAAATGCTCGCGGTATTCAACAGCTTCACGGAATTTATTGATATCGACGATCTTGGGAATAATGCGATGATTATCATCAAGGCCTAATCTGGCGGCTTCATTGCCGCAGAGATAGGAGAGTATCCGATGGTACTTAATCAGTTCGATTTCACGCGCGGTATATGTCTCATCATAGGTCAGTGCCTGTCCAATTTGTCCGGTGCGTAGTTTGATGCCATTCCAGCCATCGGCTTTGCCCGCCATAAACTCTAGGGCACGGATAGCGACTAAAGGCGCACCGGACTGATCCCAGCGTTTGATGGTTTTAGTGGATACACCGAGGTAGTTTGCGGCATCAATGATCCGAAAGAGGCCAGCTTCGATTCTATAGTCATAGAAGCTTCTATATTTTTTTTCCATAATCCTTTAATTACTGTTTTTACTGTATTTGTTGTCTTTGATTAAACATTATACACCAAAAGCTGTGCTGATTGTTATTCATGCATTGTATTTTACATAATATACATTATGCGCACTATGCATTGAATTAATGCTACTGTGTGGAGCTCTATCCTGGCATCATTTTTTGATTTGTCTTATTCCTGCCAAGCCAACTAAAGCTAAGCCAACTAACCAGACATTTGGAAAAGGCACAGTAATTTCGTTCTCAGTGCTGCTCAGGTCAACCAGGAATGCTTTGAGATTATCGTTACGCTTGCCGTAACCGACAATAATATTGCCATTGCCGGATATAGCTCTAGCGTTATAAAGTTCAGTCCAGCCATCGTCTGTGATATCCAAACCGAGTCCTTGTAGCTTGTCTTCCAGGCGTTCAATGATATAGCTGCCGCTTTCAGATTTTTGCCATAGCACAGCGGATACGCCTTCAGCTGAAGTACTTGAACCGACTATTATGTTTCCATCTGCTGAGACACTATTGGCAAGACTATAAAAGGCACCGCCTTGTAAGCCTCCTAGCCCTGTCATTTCATCGTTTTGGTAGATAAATGCTTCATACCCTGAATCTGAATAGCTTATTCCAACAATGATTTCACCATCAGCCGTTACATCATTCGCCTGACTAAAAAAATTACCGCCGGCCAGATCACCCAATCCGGTCATTACGCCATTTTTGTGGAGAAACGCCTCTTCGCCTAAAGTTGAGTGAGCATAACCTACAACGGTTCGGCCGTCCTCAGAAACGCCGTTAGCCAGACTATAAAAAGAACCACCTGGTAGATCGCCAAGTCCAGTCATTATGCCGTTTTTGTGGATAAACGCTTCTGTACCTGAATCAGAATTACTTAAACCCACCACGATGCGTCCGTCAGCTGAAACGCCATTTGCCTGACTATAAAAAGAACCACCTGGTAAATCTCCAAGCCCTGTTATAATGCCGTTTTGATGGATAAAAGCTTCAAAACCTGATGCTGAATTGCTGTATCCCACCACAGTGCTGCCGTCAGCAGAGACGCCGTGAGCCTGGCTGTAGGAAGAGCCTCCAGGTAGATCATCTAACGCCATCATAATGCCGCTGCGATAAATAAATGCGTCAAATGATCCAATATCAAAAGAGCTGTTGCGTCCTACTACTGTATGACCATCAGATGATAATCCAAAAGCTTCAGTAAAAAATACACCGTCACTCAATTCGGTAATGCTGGCCGCCTGTGAGAAGAGACTCAAGCTATATAAGCAGCTTGCTATGGTAATCGTTGAAATTCTTTTATGCATAATATTATTTCTATTACCAGTTAATGACCTTTTATATTTTTATCTTGCTTTTCCCATCATTTAATAATTTGGTAAAGAAACCAGAATAATTTTATGATATAAATTTTAAGACAAAGTACTAGTGTTATAAAAAGCCCCGCTTAATGCGAGGCTCCGGTTTTTTTAAACGCTTCTTTAAAAAAAGAATTTTAAGGGGTCGCTCGTTACTTAACAGGAACTCAAAGAGAGCAAGAAAAATGCCAATAAAATCATTAGCTTCTGTGTCAGTAAGTTATGATTTTGAAATTGTTGTTACTGGAAAACAATGTAAGTAATGTCGACAGTATGAATTACAGATTGTTTTTCTTGTCTCTTATTTTCTCTATATCAATGAATCCTTTTTTTAATTCGCTGTGATATCGTAATCACACACAATGCTAAACCAAGTAATAGCTGTGCAAATAAAGGTACAGTAGTAACTGACTCTTCAACCGTTAGGTCAACAAGAAATGCTTCTGTTACACCATTGCGTTCACCAATACCTACAATGATATTGCCATCCTGTGAGACTGCTCTGGCTTCATTCAAGGCGTTCCAGCCTAAAGCCGTAATATCGATTCCAAAAGCAAGCAGTTGGTTCTGAAGGTTAATTACACTATAAGTATTGTCTCCATTATCTTTCCATAATACAGCGGCACTTGTTAAACCGTCAGCAATAGAACCAACAATCACTTTGCCATCTTCTGAAAGGTCTAGTGCGAAACTATCCGGTACAGCCAGGCCTGTCATTTGTCCGTCTTTATAAATAAAAGCCTCAGTACCAAGTTCAGAAGAGCTTTGTCCTACAATGATGCTGCCATCTAACGATACTGCGTTGGCGACACTATTAAAACTACCACCGGATAAATCACCCAAGCCAGCCATAAATCCATTTTCATAAACAAAGGCTTCAATACCTGAAGATGAACGACTGTAGCCAACTATCACACTGCCATCACCTGATACATCATTGGCCTTACTCAGAAAACTGCCTCCTGATAAGTCGCCAAGACCTGTCATTAGCCCATTCTGGTAAACAAATGCTTCAAAGCCAAATATTGAACGGCCTTGTCCCACTATTGTGCTACCGTCCGCTGATACGCCTGTAGCAAAACTTCTGAATAAACCGCCTGCTAAATCACCTAACCCTGTCATCACACCATTCTGATATATGAATGCTTCGATGCCTGATGCCGATGTGCCTAAGCCAACAACAATATTGCCATCGGCAGATATCCCTGTAGCATAACTATAGAAATCACCTCCATCCAAATCGCCTATACCTGTCAGCTGCCCGTTCTGGTAGATAAATGCTTCATTGCCCGAATCCGAGGTGCTATCACCTATTACAGTAATCTGGTCAATTAACAAATCATTGGCGATACTGGAAAAGTCACCACCAGGCAAGTCTCCCAAGCCACTGATGCTGACAGCATTGGAATGCTGTAAAGTGAATAAAAACAGGAAAAACAAGAAGGTTTTGAACTTTAAATTCAACATCAAAGAAAGGCCTTACAACAGAATTTTTGATTCTTCAGTTACTAATTATCAATAGCATTAAGGTTAGCAGGTAATGGCAAGTGTTGTCCATAATTTAGCCTTTTTTGTGCATACTTTTTTCTTTATTTAACATCTGTAATGAATAGCTTATATACCGCTAATTCACATTGATATTTAATGATCTTGCAAGCTAAACAAGGTATGATCGCTAAGTTTTTGAATTTGAATGCCTAATTTGTCTCAAAATTCAAGGTGTTAAGGCGTTTATTTCGGGCTAATCTTATAAACGATGAATTCTTTCTTTATGGATGGAACATCGGGTCACGATACAGTCTAAACCCTGTGTTTAAGTGTTTATTACGTGCCTATACATATAACTGGATTGTGGGTCTGCTGAATCATTGAAATATGTTGTTATTTTCTAAAATGTACAGTTTGTTTATAACTTTTTGTCGCTATTCAGTCGAAAAAAACCTTCGTGGCTTCTTTATTGTTCTTTCTTTTGTTTTATCCTTCGGTTCTGCTTTCTTTTCTATCAACTTGTTTGCACAAAATAATAATCAATTTCAGAGTGAAGAGCTTGTCAGAATTAACATGAACAATCTTGATGTTCGTAACGCCATTAAATGGGTGGCAGAACAAACCAATAAGAATTTTATTATAGATCCCCGAGTTAAAGGAAAACTTTCTGTTTTGTCATCAAAACCGATGACGATGGATCAAGCCTATCAAGTTTTTCTTACTGCTTTGGATGTTTATGGTTTTGCGGTGGTTGAATCAGGGAATAATGTTAAGGTTATTCCTAATGCCCAGGCTCGCTCTTCAGGGTTGCCACTTCTTGAGTCGTTTACCAGTATTGATGGTGAAGACGCTAACCTGGTGATTCATGTGATTAAAATAAACAATATAGCAGCAGCTGAAGTAGTCACCATGTTACGTCCGTTAGTGCCGCAAACTGGTCATCTGGGGGCTTTCCCTTCGAGTAACAGCATTATCATTGCTGACCGTGCCAATAATATTAATCGACTTTCTCAATTAATAAAGGAGATCGATGCTTCTGGAAGTCTGGATGTAGAAGTCATCCAGTTAAAGCATGCAACTGCTACCGATGTTATTTCAGTGATTCAGCCATTAATTTCAAGAGATGCCAGTGCAAATAATACGACTACCGGTGTGCAATTGGCAGCTGACTCGCGCTCTAACAGTATTTTGATGTCTGGTAACGTGGATAAACGAAAAGATGTTCGTCGTCTGGTTCAAAGCATGGATAGACCACTTCAGGGCAGTGGAAATACTAAAGTTGTCTATCTCAATTATATTGATGCAAAGGAATTGAAAACGATTCTTGACGGAATGACAGGCACTATTGCAGATGAGCAAAAGAGTGCTGAGCTAACCAAGGATAATATTAGTATTGAAGTTTCAGAAACAACCAATGCACTTGTTATTACTGCTCCGCCTTCTCTACTTGAAACCATGGAAGAAGTGATAGCAAGTCTTGATATCAAGCGCTCACAAGTGTTAATTGATGCGGTGATTGTAGAGGTTAGTGATTCCTTTACACGCGATTTAAATGTATTGTGGGCAACTAATTCGATTTCTGATTCAAATCCTCGTGCCGGGGTTACAGCGATTAACCTGGCGGGTGATGCAGGTACTTCAGCATTATCTTCTACAGATTCTGTTGCACCCTTTTTACAAGAGGGGTTGAGCTGGGGCTTTTATCGAAATGGTACCTTGCGTGCTTTATTACAGGCGATTGAAACAGATAATAACAGCAATATCCTGTCTCGCCCTTCTATTATTACGCTCGATAATGAAGAAGCAGAGGTGTTGGTAGGAAGCAATGTACCGTTTATTACAGGAAGTACAACATCAGCATCATCTACGACGACAAACCCATTTCAAACTATACAGCGTGAAGACGTAGGTATCACTTTAAAGGTTACTCCCAAAATTAGTAAAGCTGAAACGATAACGCTTGAGATTCAACAAGAAGTTGAGTCTGTCCGTGAAGAGCAGCTTTCAAATGCGCAAGACCTTGTCACCGATAAACGAAGTCTTAAAACCAAAGTGTTGATCAATGACCAGGATATATTGGTGCTGGGTGGTTTGCTCGATGACAGGCTAACCAAAAGCAATTTAAAGGTGCCTATTCTTGGAGATATTCCTTTACTTGGGCATTTTTTTCGTGGTTCCAGTGAAACCATCAGAAAACAGAATTTGATGATTTTTATTAAACCAACGATTCTCGATGATTATAAAAATAGTGAAGAAACTGCGCGTAAGCGTTATGAACACCTGCGCTCTTTACAGGATACATCATTCCGGGAAAGTAAAAAGAAAGTTGAGAGCTTGCCTGAATTTGAAGAGATCAAAAATGGTTATGAAACCCATCTTCGGGAAAAGCCAGGGCAAAACGATACAAAACTCGATCTGCCAACAGGAACTATGGAAGATATTGAATCAACCAGTACAGAAACTGTTAACGAAGAAAAAGCAAAGTCGAAAAAAATAAGATCCGGCAAACCTGGTTCACGCTAATATCAATAACCTTTTCCTTGGTCTATTATTAAAAGCCTTTATGGTTAACCTGCGCTTTCATTGGCCAGAAATAACCAGGTATCAAGCACGCTATCCGGGTTAAGTGAAACACTATCGATACCCTGCTCCATTAGCCAGCGGGCGAAATCCGGATAGTCTGATGGCCCTTGCCCACAGATCCCAATGTATTTACCCTGATCTTTACAGGCTTTTATAGCAATAGAGAGTAGCGCCTTTATCGCTTCGTTTCTTTCGTCAAACAGATGTGAAATTTGTTCTGAGTCTCTATCCAGGCCAAGTGTTAATTGAGTTAAATCGTTAGAGCCGACAGAGAAGCCATCAAAATATTGTAGAAACTGGTCTGCTATAATTGCATTTGCAGGCAGTTCGCACATCATAATTAATTTGAGGCCATGTTCGCCACGTTTAAGCCCGTTTTTTTCCAGCAAGTCTATTACTTGTCGTGCTTCATCCGGTGTTCTTACAAAGGGGATCATTACTTCGACATTGGATAAACCCATGACTTCTCGCACTTTTTTGAGCGCCAGGCATTCAAGTTCAAAACAATCCTGAAATTCGTTTTTGATATAGCGTGAAGCACCTCTAAAACCAATCATCGGGTTTTCTTCATCGGGTTCGTAGGTAGATCCACCGATAAGATGAGCGTATTCGTTAGATTTAAAGTCCGACATCCTGACGATAACTCGTTCAGGTGCAAAAGCTGAAGCAATGGTGGCAATACCTTCTACCAGCTTTTCGATATAAAATGCCTTTGGACTTTCATAACCGGCAATGCGTTTTTGTATAGTGGTTTTTAATTTATCTTCAAGCGTATCAAAATTTAATAGTGCTTTAGGATGTATGCCTATCATGCGATTGATGATAAATTCAAGCCGTGCGAGTCCGACACCAGCATTAGGTAAAGCACGAAATGTAAATGCCCTATCGGGATTACCTACATTCATCATGACTTTAAACGGTAATTGAGGCATGCTACCAACGTCATTTTGAGTGACATCGAAATCCAGGTTACCTGAATAGATATAGCCGGTATCACCTTCGGCACAGCTAACAGTAACTGCCTGGCCATTAGATAATTTCTGTGTGGCATCCATACAACCAACGACAGCAGGAATTCCAAGTTCGCGTGCGATGATAGCAGCATGGCAAGTTCTTCCACCTCGATTGGTAACAATAGCTGATGCCCGTTTCATTACGGGTTCCCAATCCGGGTCAGTCATGTCTGTGACTAACACATCACCATCCTGTATTTGATCCATCTGGTCTATGTTATCAACAATACGTACAACACCCTGACCAATCCGTTGGCCGATGCTGCGGCCTTCACAAAGCACTTCTGCATGTTCTTTTAACAGGTAACGTTCAATCTTGGTTGATGTCTGACGGCTTTTCACCGTCTCAGGACGTGCCTGTACAATATAAAGTTTGCCGTCATCGCCGTCTTTAGCCCATTCGATATCCATTGGTCTGCCATAGTGTTCCTCTATGATCACGGCTTGCCTGGCTAATTCCATGACCTCTTCATCGGTAATACTAAAACGTCGACGGGCTTCTTTTTCTACATCAATGGTTTTTACCGACAGCCCGGCGGAGGCTTCTTCACCATAAACCATTTTTATCGATTTGCTGCCAAGGTTGCGTCGTAAAATCGGCCAGTCGCCACGTTCTAACCCGGCTTTACATACATAGTATTCATCCGGGTTAACCGAGCCTTGTACTACTGTTTCGCCTAAGCCATATGAGCTTGTGATAAAGACAACGCCATCGTAGCCAGATTCTGTGTCCAGCGTAAACATAACGCCAGAGCTACCGGTCTCTGAACGGACCATTTTTTGAATGCCTGCGCTGAGTGCGACGACATCATGCTCAAAACCTTTATGTACCCGATATGAAATTGCTCTATCGTTGTATAAAGAAGCGAAAACCTCTTTAATCGCTGTCTTCACATTGTCAATACCTTTGATATTCAAGAAGGTTTCCTGTTGGCCAGCAAACGACGCGTCTGGTAAATCCTCTGCTGTGGCTGAGGAGCGTACAGCTACACTTAAATTGGTATTACCTTGTTGTAATTCATCAAAAGCTTTTTCTACTGCCTCGTCCAGTTCTGCCGGGAAAGGGGTTTCTATAATCCATTGGCGAATTTCAGCGCCAGTACGTGCCAATTCATTAACATCACCCACATCAAGATTGGAAAGAGCGGCCTGAATTTTTTGATCGAGGCTGTTGTGGGCGATAAATGTTCGATAGGCATCAGCTGTTGTCGCAAAACCATTAGGAACCTGAACCCCTTTACTCTGCAATCCGCTAATCATTTCACCCAGGGAAGCATTTTTGCCTCCTACTTTTTCTACATCACCCATACCGAGCTGATTAAACGGTAATACTTGATTTGACAAAGGACGTTCCTCTTTTCGAATGTACTTTTAAATTAAACACAGAAAACCAGAATAATGACAATACTGATTTTATTCCGTTAAGCTAAAAATAGTGTAAATTACATGAGATAAACAAGTGATAATAATCGATTTATTATCAAAACGCAGTAAAAATTCTCCTTGACTCCAGTCAGTAAAACAGGAATTTTCTATGGCCAAAAAACGCAGCGTATTTTTTATTTCGGATAGTACAGGAATTACCGCCGAAGTATTGGGCGAAAGTATATTACGCCACTTTCCCAATATAGAATTTGAACGAAAATCATTACCTTATATTGATAGCGAAGTAAAAGCATTAGATGCTGCAGATACAATACGGGCTGCATCAGCACAATTTGGTAATAAACCGATTATTTTTGAAAGTCTAGTCGATGAAAACATTCGAGACATTATTCATAGTTCAAATGCTTATTGTATCGATGTGATTAATACGTTTCTGGCTCCTCTGGAAAATGAGCTGCAAGAGAGCTGTACTTATGAGGTGGGCAGGCAACGTGTGGCAACCCAGGATGATAAATATAAACGCCGAATGGAAGCGGTCAATTTTGCGCTTGATAATGACGATGGTGGCAGGCTGCACCGCTATCCTGATGCCGATGTTATATTGATCGGTGTCTCACGTTCAGGAAAAACACCAACAAGCCTTTATTTGGCTATGCAGTTTGGTATTTTCTCGGCCAACTACCCTATTACTGATGATGACCTGGATGATATGGGTATACCCAGGGCTCTCAAACCCTATAAAGATAAACTGTTTGGTTTAACCATTTCTCCAGAAAGGCTTTGTGCTATTCGAAGAGAAAGGCTACCGGATAGCAAATATGCTTCATTACGCCAATGTGAGCAGGAAGTAGAGATTGTTCAGGACTTATTTGAACGCTACAATATTCCGTATATTGATACAACGGATGTTTCGATTGAAGAAATCTCAACAAGAATACTGGCCGATACAGGTATTACCCGGTATTTTCATTAAAGTATAGTTTTTGAATTAGTGATAAGCTGTTTTATAATCTCATTCGATAATGTATTTTAGACTTGTTCTTGTTATAGATATTCTGGATATAGAAACGAATTTTAAACCTTTAACTATTAATTATAATTGTGTGAGGTATAGAGTATGAGAAATACGATAAAAGAATTACAGGAAGCCGATCCACAGAGTTTCGATGATTTTTTTCCTTTGTATCTGGATGCGCACAGTACGCCTGCAAACAGATGGTTACACTTTATCGGTCTAACGATAGCCTTATTGCTTATTCCTGCAGCTATATTTTTGAATAATTACTATATTCTTCTTTTATGTCCTTTGTTTGGTTATGGATTTGCCTGGTTTGGTCATTTCTTTCTTGAAACCAATATCCCGGCGTCTTATAGAAATCCACTTTGGTCTCTACGTGGTGATTTTCGTATGTACTATTTAATGCTGAAAGGACAACTCTGGAAATAAGTTTTGTTGTGCAAAAAAAATTTGGGTTTTCAGCTTTGAAACAGTTGAGGCTCAATTTCTAATTTGATACCAAATTCATTAAACACATCAGTACTTATTTTATTAGAGAAGTTGAGTACTTCATCCAGAGAACATTCGTTAGGTGAGTAATTCACTAATACCAAAGCCTGTTTTTCGTGCATGCCCAGATGGTTAAAGCGCTTCCCTTTGTAACCACAATGTTCGATTAACCAGGCCGAAGGAATTTTTATTTTTTTGCCTGAGGTATCTTGAAAAAGGTAATAAGGTATTTCTGGAAACGGTTTGCTTAGTTCTTCAAGCTGAGACTCTTCAACTACGGCATTTTTAAAAAAGCTACCTACATTGTTTAAAATCCTGGGGTCTGGTAGCTTTTGGCTGCGAATATCAATCACTGTATTAAACAGGTCTGTGGCGGTAATGTTTTTTTCTAACGGTTTGAGTCTTTCGATTACTGCGGGATACTCTAGATTAGGAGAAAACGTTTTATTCAGTCTGAAGACAACATCAGAAATAGCCGTGTTTTTTGACAGCTCATGTTTAAATACACTGTCTCTATAATTGAATTTGCAATCGGCATTGGTGAGTATTATGTCATTTCCTGAAAAATCGATGGTTTTAACAGAGACTATAAAATCACTTACCTCTACGCCATAAGCACCAATATTTTGAATAGGAGCCGCTCCTACAGTACCGGGAATCAGTGCCAGATTTTCCAGGCCATACCACTGGTTTTTAAGGCAGGTCTCTAACCAGTGATGCCAATTAGTTCCTGCAGCAACGTTGACCAGAATAGAATGTTCGTCTTCTTCCAGAACAGTTATTCCTGATGTTTTTAACTGAACAACCAGACCTGTTATTCTCTCGGGCATTAATACATTGCTGCCCTCACCTAAAAATAAACATCCCAGGTTTTTAGTTGATGCAAGATTGATTGCTTCTTTTAAATCGTTATTATTAGTTACGCTAGTGTAAAGTTCAGCTTTGGCGTGTAAACCCAGTGTATTGAATGGCGATAGATTGAAATCTTTTTCAAGCTTCATTAAGTTGATTGATCCGCATTAAGAGTGACTAACAATTTTTCGATCAGTTTGTCACATGCATCTTCCACTAGATTAACCACATCGGTAAATCCTTGCTCTCCGCCAAAGTAAGGATCTGGTACTTCTTCTATATCGTGTTTAATGGAATGACCTGAATACCTCAAAAATAAATCCAGTTCAGCTATTGTATCGTTAGGCATTAACTTATTCAGGTTGTGCAGGTTTTTTTTATCCATAGCCAGGATTAAATTAAAATCGTAAAAGTCCTGCTTTTTGACCTGGCGCGCTCTTAATTCAGATAAATCATAGCCAAACTCTAACGCTTTGGCTTGCATTCTGGCGTCTGGTGGTGCACCAATATGCCAGTCACCCGTGCCACAGGAATCTATTTCAATATTGATGGAGGATAAATTATCTATTTTTTTTTGGAAAATGCCATGTGCTGTGGGCGACCGGCAAATATTTCCCAGACAAACAAAAAGAATCTTATAGTTCACATCCTTCATAGAGTTACCGCATATTAAAATGTTTTTTCAGCATTAGAATAAAATATTCTTGCCTGATTAAGGTCTTCTTCAGTATCGATACCATTAGGTATTGATACATTTGTCTCGGCACAATGAATACGAATACCATAATAAAGTGCGCGTAATTGTTCGAGTGATTCTAACTTCTCAATGGGAGCTGGAACCCATTTGATATATTGATTAAGTACAGAAACACGATAGGCATAAAGTCCGATATGTTTAAACCATTGTGTTGTATCGTAGCTATTCTTCTTTAAAAAATCCTCAGCTAATACCGGGGTTTCAAGCAAATCGCCTGATTGCCTGACAAAAGGTATCAGTGACCTGGAAAAATAAAGCGCTTTATTATCGTGGTCTCTTACTACTTTAACCGCATTGATATCGGCTATTGTTGCAGATTCTATTATAGGTTCGCAAAGTGTTGAAATGCTGCAATCATCATTTAACTGCAGATTCTTAACAACCTGCTCTATCGCTTCGGATGGAATAAAAGGCTCATCGCCCTGAACATTTACCACAATATGATCATTGTCTAGCTGGTAAGCTTCAGCGACCTCTTGCAGACGGTCAGTACCTGATGGGTGATCTTCTCGTGTCATCACAACATTGCCACCAAATTTTTTTACTGCCTGATAGATACGTTCATCATCCGTTGCGACAATCACATTTAGCGCAGATGTTAGGCTGGCACGTTGATACACATGTTCTATCATCGGTTTATCGCCAATACTTAATAAAGGTTTACCCGGTAATCGACTGGATGCATATCTGGCCGGTATGATGATGGTAAATGACACACAAACCTCTTTATAGTTTAATCAAGTCGTCAACTAACGAACCGGTAAAAACCGTTTGGGCTTCTACAATATAAACGGGTACCGAAATTGACTCTGCAAAACTTAAGCATTTTACTGCATCTTTCTCGGTCATTAAAACCAAATTTTCAGAATGGGGAAAATCATCTACAATTTTTTCGAAATCTCCCAGTGAATAACTGTAATGGTCAGGAAAGCTTCTGGTAGCAAGCTCTACCTTATATTCAGTCGTTGTTTCTTTTAGGTCAGAGATGATATTTTTTATGGTATTAAAAAATCGATCAGGATTGCCTATACCAGCCATTAATATGATTTGCTTTGAACAGTGGGTTTTAAGAAAATCCTTTATTGCATTCGATTTTTTTTCAGTTTTGGATAATGGCCAAAGGTGTTCAGGTTTAAATTCCAATTGTGATATTGGCGGTAAATTTTCGGGAAGCTGTTTATTGGGTTTATTGAATGCCCCACCGTTGATAACAACATGATCAACGCTGTGTAAACGGCTTACAGGTTCTCTAAGAGGACCTGAAGGTAACATGTAATGATTTCCAAAACCTCTATCAGAATCAATAACTACAACTTCAAAATGACGCTCCATTTTATAATGCTGTAAACCATCATCACTTAATATGAAATCGTATTTTGCTTCATTGACTTTTTGACTGGATTTCTTTTCAAGAAATGAAATGGCGGCCTTTCTGTCGTCTGATATAACAATAGGAATATTTTTATAACCTTTTTGAGCTAATGAAAGGTATAGCATTAAAGGCTCATCACCAGCTTCTTCTACTGTTGCGTTCTGGTCTACTTCAAACGGAGCCTCATGATTTATTTGACGACCATAACCACGACTTATAATCGCTACTTTTTTATTGGCTTCTGCCAGTTGGCAAGCGAGATAAAGCAGTGTCGGGGTTTTTCCGGTTCCTCCGACAGTAATATTCCCTATAACAATTATTTTTGTTTGTGGTGATTGTATTTTTTTTAATAAAAATTTTTTTCTAACAGAAACAATGATAAGAAATAAAAAAGAGAGTGGCATTAAAAGATAGCTTAACCAACGGTGCTTTTTTTGGTACCACATTAAAGTGAATAGTTTTTCCAACTTTTTTCTCATGGTTTTAGTAACAATCCTGCCCTGAGAAAACCTGCTTATTCAACAGTCTTTTTCTCGGTAGTCACATTGATTTTTGAAAAACCCAATTTACCACCTATATCAATGATTGTGACTACAGCTTGATAAGGTGCGTTGGCATCCGATGTTATTGTAAGAGGCATTGTAAAATTATTTTCTGACAAATTGATCAATGCACTTTTAAGTGTTTCCGGGTTTGTGTTAATTAATTTTTTTTCGTTTATTGTATAAAACCCATTTTGATCAATAACCACTTCGATATTACCCGTGGTTTCTACTTCCGAGGCAAACTCGGCCTCTGGCAGGGTAAGTTTCAGGTGACTTTGTTTGACAAAGGTCGTTGATACCATAAAAAAGATTAACAATAAAAAAACGACATCGATAAGAGGTGTCAGGTTAATTTCTGTTGTCTGGTTGGATTGTCTTTTAAATTGCACGTTAACCTCAAAATTCTTTGAGTAAAGTGATGCTTCGCTTATTTAGCATCTTTGTTATTGCTTCGTTGAGAGTATAACGCATCAACCAGCTTTACAGCTTCTTGCTCCATGACAACAACAATAGAATCTATTTTACGTTGGAAATGCCTGTGCATAATCATAGCGGGTACTGCAACAGTGATACCGGCTGCGGTAGTGATTAATGCCTGTGAAATACCACCAGCTAAAGGCGCTACATCACCTGCGCCATACTGCATTAATTGCGAGAAAACAGCTATCATACCTACAACTGTACCTAACAGACCTAACAGTGGTGTGACGGAGGCAATAGTACCTAAGGTATTCAAGTAGCGTTCCATATCGTGAATAACATAATTAGCCGCTTCCTGAATGCTTTCTTTCATGGTTTCTCTGCCTGCATGGGCATTGCTTAGTCCTGCTGCCAGAATCATTCCAAGTGCAGAATTCTGTTTGATTTCCTGAATAGATTCACTTGTTAGCTGGCCAGATTTCAACTTAGACCAGACATCTGTCAATAAGTGTTTCGGTACCAGTTTATTTTTTCTCAATACAAAAAAGCGCTCAATACAAATGGCAAGCGCAATGATCGAAAATCCGATAATCGGCACCATTAGCCATCCGCCTGCAGTCAGTAATTCAAACACTCAGTTACCTCTCTTATAAAGAAATTAGTGAATAGAACTCTAACCGAATCAAGCGCTTAACAACAGTGTTTCTTTCACAAAGCAGCGGTACAAGTTGATCGGTTATCCCATGATTGCCAAAAAAAACGTCTAAAATAGCGATGGCAAAATGGCCCCTGCCATTCTCCATTTTGGTAGATAAACCTGACAGCACCGTATCTTGCTGAATCAATAATACGAATCCCTTTTTCCTCATAACGGTTTAGGATATTTGGGTGTGGGTGATGATAACGGTTATTAAAGCCTGCGGATACCAAAGCGTATTTGGCGTTTAGGTACGATAAGAATATTTCAGAAGATGACGTTTTACTACCATGATGTGGTGCTGTCATGATATCGACTTTGGGCAGGATTAATTGCTCAATCATTGATCGTTCAATGTGCTTACTGATATCTCCTGTTAAAAGCGTTCTACTGGTGTGAGTTAGATTTGATTTTTTATTTTGTCCTTCAATTAGCAATACACAACTCTGATCATTTTCATTATACAGACTATTATGACTACCCTTTTTGGGGTGAAGAAAGCGAAATATAACACCATCTGTTTGCCAGTTTATCGTGTGGTTACATGAGGACTCATTTATTGGCTTTTTTCCTCCTCGTGGAACTCTGGCTGACCCGCCCAGATACCATTGTTTGACGTTAAATGTATCATGAATACTGGATACACCACCGACATGATCGGAATCTCCGTGACTCAGGATAACATTATCAATCGTATTGATCCCAATCGATTTTAGATACGGTACGATAACAGCTTCGCCGGCATTAAAGGAGGGAGTAAAAATTGGGCCGGCATCATACAGAGTGAGAGAGTTTTGGGTATGTATGACTATTGCGGTTCCCTGCCCTACATCTAACTGTGTAACACTGTAGTCACCATAACCAAGGGATGGAGGCTGGTTTGACAAGAATGAGAAGTCCGATGCAAGGTGAATAAAACAATATAACCAGGTTATTAAAGCTATCCAGAATCCAGGCATGCCTTTACCTATCAGTAAAAGTAAGCTACTTATTATAAACGTTATAAGGATATATGCCCAATCTGAACCTGTATTACTCTGAAAATGTACAAGACCAGAAGAGAGAGATATTGTTGAATCGGGTATAGTATTAATAATCAACCTGTGAGTTTTTTCTATTTGTTGTAGTAAACCAAGATTGATTTGATCAATCAGGTACAACAGCCCTTTTGAAAATGAAATGCAAATGTAGGAAAGCAGGATACTTAAAATACCAAGTGGTACTATGATAATAGTAACAACAGGTACAGCAATGAGATTTATGACCGGTGCAGTCAATGAGAACGGGATAGTCCATAAACTCGAAATAACCGGAAGTGTTAAAAAAAATGCTATTTGCGTTTTAATTAAATTTTTTAAAAAATGATATAGATTATTCAGTGTTTTTTTTATAGGAGAAAGTGATAAATCATCATTATGTTGTATAAGACTTTTTTTAATATTAAAAAAATAGATCAGTATAGAAACTGAATAAAACGAAAGCCAAAAGCTCATTGTTAGAACGTTGAGGGGATCAATAATTAATAAAACAAGTAAAATGATTGATAATGCATTTTGTGGAGGTAAGTGCTTTCTAGCTATTTTTAATACAACATATAAATTCAGCATAAACAACGCACGCAAGGTTGGTACACTTAAGCCTGAAAGTAATGCGTAATAAAAAGCAAACAGGCTCCCTGCAAGATATTCAATGTATTGGCGAGGTACTAATAAAAATAATCTGGATAGATTGATGCTTCGAAATAGAAAAAAAATAAACCGACTAAAAAGGTATCCAAAACCGGCCGCTATTCCTATATGCAAACCTGAGATAGCCATTAGATGCGCTGTACCTGTATTTTTGAATAAACTCCATTGTTCAGGGGTAATCGCAGATCTTTCACCAAGTAAGAGTGCCTTTAACACACTTTGCGTTTCTAGTGTTTCTAATACAGGCGCTAAATTTAATATACGGTCTTCCCTTAATGAAGAAAAAATAGATTTATATTGATATCGTTGATTATCAGGAATGACCTCGAACATTTTTTTTATATAACCTGTTGCATTAATTCGCTCGGTTAGTAAATACCTTACTTGGTCAAAGCTTGCAGGGTTTGCAAAGTGTCTGGGTGATCGTAATTTTACAAGCGCTGTAATCTTGTCATTCTTATTCAATAATCTAGCGTTTGAATTAGCAGGAAAGTAATAGGTTAATTTAATCTGATTAAGTTGAGTGAATGGTTCTTTATCATTTTTCGAAATATTTTTTTCAACATTTAGCAGGAAGCTTTGTTTGATTTGTTTTTTCCCCCACTGATTTTGTGTCGTATTAATAGGAAGTGTTACGATACGGCCTGTAATCTCTGTAACCAGCCCATCATACCTTTCAGGTAATTGAGCGTATATTGCTACTGATGCACGGTAATGAGAATAGATAATTCCTGCAAGAAGAGATGCTATTAAAATAACTATGTTGATAAGTATGCTTTTATATGCGTGTGCCTGATTTATTTTTTTGAAAACAAAATAAACAGCTATCGATAAAAAAGCTGAAAAGATTAAAATAAACCTTACATTAAATAATAATAACTTGAAACTTTTTAAAAAAGAATGAGAGGAAATCAGTTCCGGAAAAATCCATAGGGAACAGCAACCACAGAAAAAAAAGAAAATACTGATTATTCGAAAGTCCATTTTCAAAATCCATTTTGAATACAATTTTAAACTGTTTTTTTAATTGGTATTAGCAGCCAGTTCTGCATGTTATCCAATGCTGCATAATTAGTACAGCCCTGCTTTATGCTTTTTGGTCTTTAGATATGATGATTCAATATTTTGGCAGGAGAAAGTTTTACAGCTTGACGTGACGGGCTCAATGTAGCCAGTAAACAAAGTATAAAGGCCGATCCGATAATCAGAATAATATCATTAAGTTTTATTTCTGTTGGGAGATAGTTAATGGGATAAATATCTGTATTTAATAGTGTCTGGTTTGAATAGTGTTGATAAAACTCGATAGCATGAGGAATAAATAGTGTTAATACAATGCCCAGAATAACACCGATACAGCAACCAACCAGAGCTATATACAGGCCCTGTAAGGTAAATATCATCATTAATTGTCTGGAGCGCATTCCCATTGAACGTAATATGGCTATATTCGAACGTTTATACCGCACGACCATACCTAAAGTAACAAAAACGTTAAACACAGCAATCGCAATAATGCTTGTAAGTAACAATACAACCATTTGTCTTGATAACTGAATGGCTGAATACAAATTGCCAAAACTTTGTTTCCAGTCAGTCATATTGCCACTCACCTCTGCATTGTATGCGGCATTTCTAACGAGCTGGTTGACAGAAAAAATATCTTCTACCTGAATCTGGAAGCCATCAATTAATGATGCATTATATTTAAGGCTGGAGGCTTTGTTTAAATTAATAATAGCCAGCCTGTTATCCAGCTCCGTACCCGTATTAAAAAAGCCGACAACATTAAAAGTATGGATGGCAGCAGATTGTTTCGCCGAGTATAAAGTATTATTTTTTGTATTATTATTTTTTGTATTATTATTTTTTTTCTGGTCAAGTATAACGAGCCGCAAATTTTCATGTATCGATAAATGATGTTTTTTGGCAATAGCACCACCAACAATGATATCGTTTGCACCTAATTCGCTGATTGTTAATGGCCTTTCATGCTTATCGATGAGGAATTCACCTGCGATTTTTTTTAAATCATTTAAAGGAAGGCCTTGAATAAGAAGCGGTTCAGTCATTACCCCTTTTACAGCGAGTGCCTGTAACTCGACAAAAGGTATCGCATTTCTTATTCCTTTACTCTCATTAATACTTTTTTGCATCGATATAAAGATATCGTTATATGCATTTTTATCTGATGATGAAACGTATTCAGGTAAATTCAGAAATATTCGTGCATGTGGTGCAACACCAAGAATACGATCCCTGAATTCCCTCTCGAAACCATTCATTACAGACAAGACTAAAATCATAATTGCAGTGGCAATTGCCAGGCCACTTACAGCTACAGTAGAAATAAATGAAACCAGCTTTTCCTGATTTCTTCCGCTCATAAAAAAGCGCCAGGCGATTAGGAAGCTTAATTTATTCGTTTGTTGATGGCTCATAGCAGTTACTTTGAGGCTAATGCTGTATGAGTTATTGGAGCAAGTTTTCCAGCTTCCAGTCGATACAATGTATCCATTTTTAATGCAACATTATCATCATGTGTGACGATTACAAAAGCTGTATGAGATGCTGTCGACAGCTGATCAATAAGCTCCAATACATTTTGGGCTGATTCAGAATCCAGATTACCTGTGGGTTCATCCATTAAAACGCAAGCCGGATTATTTATTAATGCTCTGGCAATTGCTACACGTTGACGCTCACCACCAGACAGCTGTGCTGGTTTATGCTTTATACGGTGAGATAATCCTACCTTATCTAACATTCGTTCAGAGGTTTTTATAGCAGTAGACTGGCTAATACCTGCTATTAATAGTGGCATCATGACATTTTCAATTGCAGTAAATTCAGGTAATAAGTGATGAAATTGATAAACAAAGCCTAAAGACTGGTTTCTTAGAGTGCTTAACTCATTATCATTTAAAGCTGAGATCGATTGGTTATTGATAGTTACTTCTCCGGAATTTGGTGTATCCAGTGCCCCTAACAATGTCAGTAAGGTACTTTTTCCAGATCCAGATCGGCCAATAATTGCAATCTTCTCGCCTTTCGTTACGTTAAGGTCAAGGTTGTTGATTACTGTTAATTCATTATTACCTTGTCTGTAAACTTTATTCAAGTTCGTACAGGCAATTACAGTATCGGATGTTTTTATATCATTCATTCAATTTATAGACTTAAGTTTTTTCAGCTAAAACAATAGCTGGTGGTATTTTTGAAGCCCGGATCGCGGGATACAGTGAGACCAGTATACTAATGCTTAAACTGATTAGGATAACCATATAAACATCATTCATAATAACTTTTGATGGTAAATACGCAATATAATACACGTTAGGGTCAAACAGTTGCCAGCCTGTTGTTCTTTCAAACGATTCCAGCAAATCACCAATTCTTGGTGCTATACTCAGACCTAATAACGTACCAATCAATGTTCCAGTAGCACCAATTAAAAAACCTTGTAAGATAAAAATATTACGTATCCGGGAGGCAGAAACTCCCATGGTTCTTAGTACTGCAATATCCGATTTTTTATCGGTAACCCCCATCAATATGATTGAAACAACATTAAATGAAGCAACAGCAACAACAGCTAACAATAAAATAAATATCATGAATTTTTCCATCATGATCGCATTAAAAAAAGTCTGGTTTTTTTGTTGCCAATTCACCACAGTTAACGATTGTTGTGGAATTAACGATTGTTTGCCTAATGCGTTTTTAACCATTTCATTAGATTGATAAATATCTTCAACACCAATTTGTAATCCATCAGCATTATTTTTTTTCGCAAATAATTTTTTTGCGCTTTCTCTATCAGTTATGACAATCGTTTTGTCAACATCAGCACCCACTTCAAAGATGCCAACAACTTTAAAACGTTTCTCTCTTGTTTTTGCGCCAAAAGGTGTTACCTGAATTCTGGAGGTTAGGATATTAATGCTATCACCTAGTAGTAAATTCATTTCCCTGGCTAACTGGCTACCTATAATAACGGAGTAGGATTGATGCATTAACCGATTGGAATTACCTGCCAACATATGCTGGTCCAGTGCCTTTAAATGTGATTGGCTAATGTTTTCAATACCAAGAAGCGTAACACTTGCCAGATTATTTGTTCCTATAACCATGGCACTACCCTCAATAAATAATGAAGCTGACT
Organism: Cellvibrionales bacterium; assembly: GCA_041941365.1. Lineage (GTDB taxonomy): Bacteria > Pseudomonadota > Gammaproteobacteria > Pseudomonadales > UBA7434 > UBA7434. The sequence continues at coordinate 418,158 of JBGTQK010000001.1, forward strand.
GGATAGCTTTGTCTTGCAAAAGCGCATTGGCCAGTGAAGGCCAGTTAATATCTACTTCATTATTTTTTTTTATTATTTCTGCCGCAGGCATTAATGCAAGCATTCTGCTCTTAAGTTCATGCCCAAAACCATTCATAACACTGGTAACGATAATCAAGCTGGAGATAGAAAGTACCAAACCTAAAATAGAGACGACACTGAGAAAACGACTTAACCCTTTGCTAAGAAATGGAAAGCTATAGCGTTTGGCGAGAAAAAAAGTGAAAGGCATCGCAAATTGTTTATTTATTCAAACTGCTAGTTTGTTTTCTGATCAATAATGGGGTTTTCAGATTAAAAGTACCAGTAGAAAACAGAGCGTCTATTAAGTTTTAACTGGCAAGTATACTAGACTGAAGCAATAACGTTTTACTTTAAAATGAAAGAACCCGGCGAAAAATTACGAAAATATTGTTTGATAAATAACTTTATCAAAGAAGAGAACTGATATCGTTATCGATCACTTCAAGAGAACAAAACTATGAGTACTATTGGTGATCCACCTGTTACAAATAGCAATGCTGAACGAAGATCCAGCTACAGGATTGATGATACAGCGATATTACAAGTCATGCCTGTAACTTCACTTGAAGCTGATAGCTGCCCTGCCGAAGCTTTTTTTGGAAGTGATACCGGAATCTTTAATCTGGTACGTGATTTGCGCAGCATCGACAATGATAATTCAGGTATTTTACGTTTGATTGGTGAACGGGCCAGTGATGTTGCAGTTTACTTATCGTCACTGAATAAAAAAATCAATACGATTGCGACCGCAATAGCTGAATCGATTATCAGTGATGATAATGATCTGCAGTCAATTGATCTTAGTGAAGGTGGTATTGGTTTTAATCATGACGAGAAGCTCGAAGAGGATTCTTATCATGCAATAAGAGTATGGTTTGATGCTGAACTGGTCGGTATTTCGGTGTTTATTCGTGTGGTTGCATGCAACCGTTCTATTGATGGCAGATATCATATTTCTGCTTCTTTTCATAATTTAACCAATAGTGATCGGGATACTATTTCCAAGCATGTCGTGCAAATTCAGCAACAGCAGTTACGTGAAAATAAGGATTCATGACCACTACCCACTTCCAGAAAAGCAGGAGTTAAAATCCCTGCTTTTTTTTTTGCCTCGTATAATGGGTTACAATAGCAAAGCCTATCTCTTGTATTTTTTATACCAGTTATCTTATGAAAAGAAAGCTTAACTTACTCGTTATATTGTTTTTATTATTTTGTAGCTCGTTTTCTCATTCTGAGCGGGCAATCGAAGTTTTTGAGCAAAAATACAGTGTACAGATAGGAGCGTTTAGACAGGTATCAACGGAATTAATCGATCAGTTAAAACAATATGGCTCCATACATACCCAGGCAATTGGTGAGCTAACACGCGTGATGGTGGGTCAATTCAGTCAAAAAAAAGATGCAGCTCTATTGTTGAATGAGCTTGTTTCCGAAGGTTATACGGATGCATTTATCACAAAGCTGGAAAAATAAAGAGTTTTATCTGTATTAAACAAGTGTGCTGTTAAAAACCAAAAAGTCGAGAGTATCATTTAAAGCTTTTGCAGCTAACAGTGCATCATAGTTTCGCTCACGTGCATCCAGAAAATTATGTGGCGCCATCTCGAAATGTTTATGGTCTATAAACGGGTTATTTTGCCGTAATTCATTGATTAGTCTATTGTTGGCTGACTCCGAAGATAATAGACTTTGGCCAGCAGAAACAACCTGAATGGGTAAGATCATTTTAGAAAATCCACCCAGTTGCTGAGTATCCAGCCCTGTTGCATAATAACAGCTAACACAACGAATATTTTGCGAAAAATGCCTTGCAGCTACAAGAGAGAGACGACCGCCCAGGCAATGTCCCATTAATGCCATCTGGCGTTCATTCATATCACGGCGTGTATTGATAAGCTCAAATATTGATTCCATATCCTGCTTTAGAGCAATATCCGTTACCTGTTGCATTACCTCTAATGCATCATCAAATTCAACCGGTGCATTAGGTGAAACGTTATAGTAAAGATTGGGTACGACTACGGCGAAACCTTCTTCGGCTAAAATGCGCGCTATTGAGCATAGTGATGCATTAACGCCATACATTCCCATAAATAATATAATAACGGGATGAGGGCCATAAGCATCTGGCTTGATTATTTTTATATCCATCGAACTATCAGACAGTTCGAGTTGAATCGTTTTTTGATTCACGCCGGGGATTTGATATTTTTGCCGAATTGTAGGCATATTTACGCCCTTTTCCAATTAATCAGGAGACAAAGCCTCTTAAAAGTAGACTATATATCTAAAAAAAACAATAACTTGGTACTATTAGCATTATTTTAAAGCTTGGTGAAACTAACCTAACGAGTTAATTGCATACTTGATTTTCATCAATTACTGTATATAATTACAGACTGTAACTTTATTCAGTATGGTTTTAATGTATAAGCTATAAGAGCGGCATATTTCATTGTCTATAGTTACTTCTTGTTTTACTCAGAACACAGAGCAATAAAAGCAGGTTTAACAGAATCATTCAATAAAGGTGAAAATACCTCATGAATCTAACCAAACGACAATCTGAAATTCTTGAATTGATTAAATCCTATATTGAAGATACAGGGTTTCCACCAACCAGAGCAGATATTGCTAGTGAATTCGGTTTTAAATCCCCTAATGCAGCCGAAGAGCATTTGAAAGCATTGGCAAAAAAAGGGGCGATAGAAATTATTTCTGGTACATCACGTGGCATAAGATTGCTGAATGATGAGCCTGATGGACTTCCACTGATTGGACGAGTTGCCGCAGGTAACCCTATACTTGCTGAAGAACATATTGAAGATTACGCATCCATAGACCCCGACTTTTTTTATCCGAAGGCCGACTTTTTGTTGCAGGTTGTTGGTGACAGTATGCAAAAGATTGGCATAATGGATGGTGATCATCTGGCTGTGCATGCTACGAGCCAGGCTAATACCGGTGAAATTATTGTTGCCAGAGTAGATGATGAAGTCACAGTGAAACGCTTTCGTAAAACACGAAGTAAACATATCATTCACCTGGAACCAGAAAATGATGACTATAATACGATTGTGGTTGATCTGCGTGAAAAAGAATTTCACATTGAAGGAATAAGCGTAGGTGTTATAAGGCGTTAAGTGATTATACCGTTGTATTAATTTCACCTTGTTTGGCACTTTTTTTCTGAGCTGTATACTTTAGACCAAAAATAAAATTATTTTTATTTAAATAAATAGTTTTAAGTATTGCATTTGCATGAACAGGCGCTATCTTCAATAGTTTAATAATGTCAGCCAGTGAATCATTGTGCTTTGAATTCAGGTAATTAAAAACGGGTTGCATAATTGGTTTTAGATGGTCCGGTACTGACAACGTTATTTTATTACTAGGAATAAAATGAACAACAAACGGTAAATAGCTTAAATATTTTTGTAATTCTTTATTAGCTAATTGCGTTATAGTCTCTATACCATTAAATTGCTTTCCAAAACTCTTAGAAACTTCTAAAGAATATCTAAGTGAAATCAAACCTAAAAGGAACTGTATTAAAGACGACGCTAGTTCAATATTCGGCTTGTTAAGATGCCCTTGCTTTTGTATCCATTTAAAAAACAATGAAGGTATTAGAAGTGCTAATGCTTTGTTGATTTTTATATTGTTTTCCCAATTAGCAGAGCATTTAAATTCGTAAGTTTCTTCGTATAACTTGTGAATTTCAGGAATATCTTGATGAATAAAATGTATGTTGTCAGATAAAGCTTTTTGTAATCCTTCTAAAAAAACACTCCAGCTATCTGGATTATTATTTGATGAATAATCTTTTAATGTATTGAGAATTAATAATAGCTGTTCAAAATCATGCTGATTAATTTTATATCTTGGATATCCTAGCTCATATAGTGATTCCGTTCTCTCTTCCGCCAGTCTGATATTTTCAAACACATCTTCATAATGAATAATTGTATAAGTTGAGTCAGCATTTTCAGCTATTCCCAGCGGGCAAGACATAGACACATCAATAAATAGATAATTATTGATTTCAACCCACTGGTTAACTGGAAACAAAATACAATTTAATGGTTTTGATGCCAGCCCACCTTTTTTTTCCAGATCACAATCATTATCTTCTCTTAAAAACCAACATCTTGGACTAATACTAACACCTTTAATGTTGTGTTCATTTTCGTAAGTATTTAAAAAAAGGTGGGGGGTTTGATCAGAGTGTTCTATTAGTTTGACTAAGTCGTAGGGTTTTAGTAAATGAAAATCGCCATGATAACGGCAACACTTTCCGCTACAATGATGGCAACTGTACGCTAATGATGAATCATTAAAAATGAAAAATATATTCTCCATAATACAAACTCGCTTTTTAAGTATGATATTACTTAAAGCGTAACCTTTACTTTACAAAACCAGTAATATTCAAAAGACTGTAATAAAGTTATTTAGCTAAAGCATAACCCTAAATACTTACTAGCAACAAACATAATTTATACGAGAAGCTTGTTTAGTTAGGCCACAGTGTAATAAAAATATAATATTTTGTTATTTTTTGTTTGTATTTTAGGCTTTTTATGTTTTAAAGATTCTCTATTTATTATTTTCAAATGCTTATTGAGTTATAAAATGTGTTTAGAGACATCAGGTTTCCAGCCCTCTTAAAAAAGGGACAAATTTAACCGGAAGCTCCTGTTCTACAACAAGTGAAGCGTTATTCATTTTTCTGTAAACCTTTAATATTTGTTCTTCCCTATCTTTTCCAACGGGGATCACTAGTTTACCGCCTACAGCTAATTGCGTGGATAACATTTTTGGTAACTCAGGAGAAGCTGCTGTAACTATAATTCCGTCAAAAGGAGAGCGTTCACGCCATCCAACAAAACCATCAGCATGTCGGTATTCAATATTTCTGAACCCCAAATCGCGTAAGCGTTTCTCAGCAGTTGATTGTAATGCGCCAATTCTTTCCATCGTACAGACACGATTAACTAATTGAGCAAGAACTGCTGTTTGATAACCTGATCCGGTGCCTATTTCTAAGACACAATTAATTTTTGATCGAGAAACAATGGCTTGCGTCATCCATGCGACAATATAGGGCTGAGAAATAGTTTGCTGATTTCCAATCGGTAAAGCAGCATCTTCATAAGCTCGATAAGCTAATGCATTATCTAAAAAAAGATGTCTGGGTGTATTTGAAATTGCTGCTAATACACCTTGATGATTAATACCTCGCTTTACAAGGTCTTCTACCATTCTATCTCTGATTCTTTTAGAAGCAGAAAGATCAGCTCCACTTTGTAACATAACAACTGCCAGTAATTTCTATAAAATGTAATTTATCAAAATAAATAATTTGTCGATGTAAGTTTTAAACTTTCTCCAGTAAAACAACTGCTGAACAAAAGATACCTTCACTTCTTCCTACAAAACCCAGTTTTTCTGTGGTTGTCGCTTTTACTGATACAGTATCTAACGGTGTGTTTAAATCCTGGGAAATATTATCTCGCATAGCATCGATAAATGGCGCCATTTTTGGTTTTTGCGCTGCAATAGATAAATCTGTGTTAACTACCTTGTAGCCATTCTCCTCTATTTTTCTAAATACGTTTTTTAAAAGGACACGACTATCAATGTTGGAAAATTCTTTATCGGTATCAGGGAAATGTTTCCCTATATCACCTAATGCAAGTGCCCCTAATAAAGCATCACATAAAGCGTGTAGTAAAATATCTCCATCTGAATGAGCTAATATCGGTTTTTCAGAGGGTATTTTAACGCCACCTAATATAATGTGTGCATCGTTTTTCGCTTCGCCAAAACGATGAACATCGATGCCTTGCCCTATTCTCAATGACATTTACTTATTTCCTTATTATTTTTATCAGTTTGCAGAAAGTGGCGGGCTAACAAAAAATCGTTAGAAGTAGTTATTTTGAAATTAGGTGTTTCATTAATAACTAAACCGACCTGACCTCCTTGTAATTCAATGGCACTTGCTTCATCAGTAATGCTTTCCGGGTAAGATTTCAGGCCATTAATTAATGCCTCTCGTAATTCTTCATAACGAAACATTTGTGGTGTCTGAGCTGCATAAATATGATTCCTATCAATTGTTTTAGAAATTGATAGTGTTGTAGAATTTAATTTTTGGCTTAATTTTAGAGTATCAGATATCTTCTCACACAAAATTGCACCTGAAAACTCCGGATTGTTTATGCAAAAATTAATTAGTGAGAGTAAGGCGGTCTTCGATAATAAAGGTCTGGCTGCATCATGAACTAATACCCAGTCATCAGGTTTTGCCAGCTCCTGGATATGGTAAAGTCCTTTTAAAACTGATTCGGCTCGGGTTAAACCACCTACTGTCGTTTCGATTAATTGTAATTTTCCGATGGGTAGCTGGCTAAAGTCAGAATCGTTATCAGCTATAACGATAATACACTTGTTTAGTATAAAATTTTCTGGCAATACAGTTTCAATCATTACCGCCACACTGTGTTCAAGAATAGTTTTGTCGATGAGCTTTTGGTATTGTTTAGGCTTCTCACTTCCAAAACGCTGACCTCTACCGCTGGCAGGAATTACAACCCAGATTGTGTTTACATTTTTCTTATCTTGCACATCTTCCACTTTTTAAGCATTGGATATTAAATGTTTTATGCTTGATCTTTGAGATATGAATTCACTCTTCTTTAAGTAAAAGGTAAAAAGTTTCATCTTCTTTAATCATGCCTAGTTCTTCACGAGCTTTTGATTCGATTGCACGAATATCGTGTTTTAAAGCATAGGTAGAATGTTGAAGTTTGAGGTTTTCTTCCTTTAGGATATCGATTCTCTCTTCCTGGATTATGACTTCCTGACTCAGTTGGGCATTTGCCAGAATCCCGCTCTCTCCAAACCATAGTTTAAATTGTAAAATAACTAACAAAGCCATAAAGGCAAAGACCAGTATAAACACAGATAAAGAGCGAGATTCTAAGCTCATAATTTACCCAATCTTGGATTGTTATACATTAAAGGCTGATCGTCCAGGATAAATGGCTTTATCGCCTAATTCAGACTCAATTCTAAGTAAACGATTATATTTTGCAACTCTATCAGATCGACATAATGAACCGGTTTTAATTTGGCCAGCTGCAGTACCTACTGCAAGATCTGCAATCGTGGTATCTTCAGTTTCACCAGAACGGTGAGAAATTACCGCTGTAAACCCTGCCTCTTTGGCCATACGAATCGCATTTAATGTTTCAGTCAGAGAACCTATCTGATTGAATTTTATCAGAATAGAGTTCGCAATCTTTTCATCAATACCACGCTGTAAAATCGATGTATTAGTTACGAATAGATCATCACCGACTAACTGAACGCGATCTCCCAGCTTTTCTGTAAGTTTTGCCCAGCCTTCCCAATCACTCTCATCCATACCGTCTTCTATTGATATGATCGGGTATTCATCGCATAGGTCTTTTAAAAAGTCTGCAAATCCAGCTGCATCAAAAGATTTGTTCTCTCCACTCAGATTATATTTACCTTCATTGTAAAATTCTGATGATGCGCAATCTAACGCGAGTGTAATGTCTTTACCTAGTTCATAACCAGCATTGGCGACGGCTTCTTTAATTAGTGCTAGTGCTTCAGCATTTGATGCAAGATCAGGGGCAAAACCGCCCTCGTCACCAACTGCCGTATTTAAATTTCTGGCTTTTAACACAGCTTTTAATGCATGAAAAATCTCAGCACCACAGCGAATTGCCTCAGAGAATGTTTGGCATGATACTGGCTGAACCATAAACTCCTGAATATCGACATTGTTGTCAGCATGCTCACCACCATTGACGATATTCATCATTGGTACAGGCATACTGTATTGGCCTGGTGTACCATTTAAGTTTGCAATATGCTCATAAAGCGGGATATTCAAATCTTGAGCTGCAGCTTTTGCAGTCGCTAATGAAACTGCCAGTATTGCATTCGCGCCAAATTTTGCTTTGTTTTCTGTTCCATCATTATCAATCATGATTTGATCAATAGCTTTTTGATCTTGAGCATCTTTACCGACTAACAAATTATTTATGGCGCCATTTATGTTTGATACAGCTTGTTGAACACCTTTTCCTAAATAGCGAGACTTATCGCCATCTCGTAATTCTAAAGCTTCTCTGGTACCGGTTGATGCGCCAGATGGAGCACAAGCAAAAGCGGTTACACCCGACTCTAAAACAACTTTAGCTTCTATAGTTGGATTGCCCCTGGAGTCTAATACTTCAATTGCTGATACACTGGCTATATTTGACATAAAAAACCTCTAAACTTAAAGTAATTACTGTATTTCTAACGTGGGTAATGATTTTACGAGATCGTCCATTGCTTTCATTTGACTTAAAAACGATTCAAGCTTATCGAGAGGTAATGCACAGGGGCCATCACATTTTGCTTGAGATGGATCCGGATGAGCCTCAAGAAATAAACCAGCAAGCCCTTGTGACATCCCTGCTTTTCCTAATGCAACAACTTGTTGACGTCTACCGTCAGCAGAATCAGTTTTTCCTCCTGGTTTTTGCAATGCATGAGTTACATCAAAGATAACCGGATATTGAAATTGCTTCATTAAATCAAATCCCAACATGTCCACAATCAAATTGTTATAACCAAAACAGCTACCACGCTCACATAACATCAGATTGGAATTACCAGCTTCTTCAAATTTTTTAAGGATATGACACATTTCATGTGGTGCAAGAAACTGTGCCTTTTTGATATTGATTACAGCAGATGTTTTAGCCATAGCCAAGACTAAATCTGTTTGACGAGATAAAAAAGCTGGTAATTGAATAACATCTGCAACTTCTGAAGCAGGTGCACATTGTTCGGGTTCGTGTACATCAGTAATAATTGGCACATTAAAACGCGATTTAACTGTATCCAGAATTTGAAGCCCCTTCTCTAGTCCCGGTCCTCTAAAAGAACGAATAGAGCTTCTATTAGCTTTATCAAAAGAAGCTTTAAATACATAAGGGATATTCAGCTTGCCACAGATTTCAACATAGGATTTGGCAATCTCAAGAGCTAATTCCTCTGATTCAAGTACATTCATACCACCAAAAAGCACAAAAGGCTTATTGTTAGAAACGCTAATATCCCTGATTTGAATAGTTTTCATTTTTTCTTTCTTATGAGGTTGATTTTCTTTTTTCTAAATAACTGATAGCTGCGTTTATAAATCCACTGAACAAGGGGTGGCCATCTCTGGGTGTTGAAGTAAATTCGGGATGAAACTGGCAAGCAACAAACCAGGGGTGGTCTTTTATTTCTATTACTTCAACCAGGCGCGCTTGATTAACTGAGCTGCTTGAGCGACCGGATATGGTTAATCCTGCTTCTTCAAATTGAGTAACATAGTTAGAATTGACTTCATAGCGATGGCGGTGACGCTCATTAATTTCCATACAGCCGTAGGTTGTTTGCACAAGACTTCCTTCTGTCAATTCACACAACTGCGCACCTAAACGCATAGTGCCACCGAGATCAGCTTCGTTGTCACGTAATTGGACACTACCATCGAGGTCTTGCCATTCAGTGATAAGTGCGATTACAGGATGTTGAGTGCTACTATTAAATTCTGTTGAATGTGCGCCTTCTAGATTGGCAACATTACGAGCAAATTCGATGACAGCAACCTGCATACCTAAACAAATACCAAGGTATGGAATACTATTCTCTCGCGCATATTTAACTGTTTGAATTTTACCTTCAACCCCTCGTTCACCAAATCCACCGGGTACTAAAATTGCGTCAACATCTTCTAACAGTTTAAGGCCATGATTCTCAATATCTTCAGAATCGATATAACGAATTTTTACTCGTGCCTTGTTGTTTATACCTGCATGTTTTAATGCTTCGTTTAAGGACTTATAAGCGTCAATTAAATCCATGTACTTTCCGACCATTGCGACGGTAACTTCGCTCTCAGGGTTTTGTTCACCATCGATGACATTTTCCCATTCGCTAAGGTCAGCAACCGGGCAATTGAGCCCAAAGCGTTGCACGATGTATTCATCCAGGCCTTTTTTATTCAGCATAATTGGCGCTCGATAAATCGTATCGGCATCAGGTAAAGATATAACAGCCCTTTCTTCTACATTGGTAAACAACGCGATTTTTCGTCTTGCACTGGCGCTGATTTCAATTTCTGAACGACAAATCAGAATGTCAGGTTGTAAACCAATCGAACGAAGTTCTTTGACTGAATGTTGGGTAGGTTTTGTTTTAGTTTCGCCCGCTGTTGCAATATAGGGTACAAGTGTCAGGTGCATTAATAAAGAACGCTGAGAACCCAGTTCTACCTTTAATTGCCTGGCAGCTTCGAGGAAAGGTAATGATTCGATATCGCCTACTGTGCCACCAATTTCCACCATAATAACATCGTAGCCTTCGGCTGCCATATGTACTCTGGCTTTTATTTCATCCGTGATGTGAGGTATGACTTGAACTGTGCCGCCTAGATATTCTCCTTTACGCTCCTTACGTAAAACAGATTCATAAACTTTACCTGTCGTAAAGTTGTTGCGTTTGGTCATCTTGGTACGTAAAAAACGCTCATAATGTCCAAGGTCCAAATCTGTTTCAGCGCCATCTTCAGTAACAAATACTTCACCGTGCTGAAAAGGACTCATGGTTCCTGGATCTACGTTAATATAGGGATCCAGTTTGATCATTGTGACTCTTAAACCACGAGATTCAAGAATGGCGGCTAGTGAAGCAGATGCTATCCCTTTACCTAAGGAAGAAACTACCCCACCTGTGACAAAAATATATCGCGTCATTAATTTAATAAACTAATACTATTACAAAAACAATTTAATACTGTGTTTCAGATGATTTGCCCGAGCTGAAAGCTATCGGTATGTATGAGCCTCAAAACCAATTTTATGACAATAAAAGGCCATGAGGACTAACAGATGGGAGATCACAATAACAGAAACAGTCTGTAAAACAAACAGTTAAAAAAGTGATTATGTGGATATGTGCTATCTATATTTGTATTTTTATACGCCATCAAAAAGATCATTTTCAATATAATCATCTTGAGCAGCTATAGATTCATCTTCGGGGAAATAACGGTCTAAATCAATATCTTCGGTGGCCAGGCTTCCATTCAATAAAGCGTTGACATCTTGCATAATCTTGTCTGTAATTTCATCTTGAGCATTTTCTTTTACAGCAATTTTTAAAGCACTTGCCCAGGTCATCAGATTTACAGAATCAATTTTTCGAACAGATTTATCCTTAGCCCATTCTGCGGCTATTAATTTACCACCATCTGATAGCCGTTGTGCTATTCTTGCTTTTGTCTTTACATCTTTGGTTTCTTTGAGCAGATTCTCTGTCATCCAGTCCCAGCCTCTTGGGTATAAAACCCAGCCTTTGTAAAAACGTTGAATCCAGGTTAAATAATTCTGTTGGCTTTGTAATGCATCAAGCTCTTTGTGAGCCTGGTATTGTTCAATAAAGTAATTTTCTGGTGGCAGTTCAGCAGGCCAATTGCTTGTATTATTAGATGATTTTGGTGTGATTGAACATCCTGTAAAAAACAGAATAAAAAATATTATCGAATACGTTTTACACATATTTTTGCAAATAGAATAGTCAGTCATAATCAATACACAGCGAAAGTTTTATTGACTAAATAATAGCTTTATTTGGTAAGAATTCTGGATCAGACATTGAATGAGTGATTCAGTTCTTGTTTCATATGGATTACCATCTCAATTTGAAAGAATAAAGCATTCCAAGCACCAAATATGGGCAGTACAGTTTGAGAACTCTTTGCCTGTTCTGTTGCCAAAGAATTCATTTGTAAACAGAATAAACTATGAAAAATACAGCTATCAAACTTGTGATTACTGCATTGGCCTTTTTTGGTTACGGTGGTTGGGCACTTTATTGTAACTGGTCATCCGATTTAAGTATGCAAAATATCGCGTGGCGTGCGGCTTGCATACAAGGTACTTATGCTGGCGGCTTAACTCTTGCCAACGTCTATATTCTTGAATGGTTGTTGATAAAAATAAAGCAAAAGTTTTCAGCTATCTCCCCATCTCATGTTATCGAAAAGTCGCAGCTTTGGTTAACGGTAATTATTGGACTATTAGTTCAATACAGCATAATCATTCCTATTCACTTGCTAAATCAGACGCCCAATATATTTTTAACGTTGTTACCCGGCCTGATAATTGGAACAATCTTCAATTATATCTATTTGGTTAATTTCAATAAACGTTACAGCAAATTTTTTTCATAAATAGGGTCAGAATTGATTATCGTACGCTTGTACGCATAGTGACAAACTCTTCGGCAGACGTTGGGTGAATCCCTATCGTTGAATCAAATATTGCTTTAGTTGCCCCCGCTTTAATTGCAATGGCAATACCTTGTACCAGTTCTCCAGCGTCTGGACCAATCATGTGAGCACCTAACACCTTATCACTGTTTGAGTCTACTATCAGTTTCATATAGGTTCTTTCTTCATTACCTGATAAGGTATTTTTAAGCGCCTTAAAATCAGATTCAAAAATTTTTATTTGATTAAATTGTTTTTTTGCCTCAGTTTCGGTGAATCCCACAGTTGCAATATTAGGGTGGCTGAATACTGCTGTTGGAATATTATTATAATCTACAGTACGTCTGTTTCCTTTAACCCATGTATCGACAAATGCCATGCTTTGAGCGAGAGCAACCGGTGTTAATTCAGGCGTTCCTATAATATCGCCCATTGCAAAAATACTGGGTTCACTTGTTTGAAAGTATTCATCGACATTGATCTGACCTTTTTCGTTTAGCTGTACGATTGTGTTTTCCAGGCCCAAATTATTGGTTAAAGGCTTTCTTCCTGTTGCATAGAGAATTAAATCGTAGTCTTGTTGATTATTATCAGTAAACTCGACAAGGTAGGATTTTTTTTCCTGATCTGTAGAGGTGGCAGGTTTTATACTTTTTACATTACTTTCAAGTAACAGATTAATACCTTGTCTTTGCATTTCTATTTGTAAATGACTGCCTAAATCTGAATCAAAATGCTTTAATAATTGCTTTCCTCGATAGCTTAATGTTGTTTCTACATTTAACCCATTAAATATACCGGCAAATTCGACAGCAATATAGCCACCACCAACAACAAGTACTTTTTTAGGAAGTTGTTTTAAAAAGAAAATATCATCTGATGAAACGGCATATTCTGAACCTTCGAATTCAGGTATATTTGGAGTACACCCGGTTGCAATAATGATTTTTTCTGCAGTAATCTCCTGATCATTAATAAGTATTGTATGATTATCAGCTAGTATTGCCCTGCCAGCATATAAATCACATCCGGAGTTCTCTAACAGTTTTTTATAGATATCATTCAAACGAGCAATTTCCTTATTTTTATTTTCTACAAGTTCTCGCCAGTCAAAATCCGGTTTGTTGGTTTGCCAGCCAAATCCGCGTGACGCATGAAATTCTTCAGCGAAATGAGAGGCATAAAAAAATAATTTTTTTGGAACACAGCCGACATTCACACAGGTTCCTCCTAAAAATCGTTGTTCGGCTATACCAACTTTTATACCCTCTTGCGCTGCCATTCGAGCTGCACGCACACCAGCCGAGCCCGCTCCAATTACAAATAAATCATAGTCGTATTGCATATATTAATCCTAAAAAAAGCTTGAGAATAATTACAGGGTTGATAATGAGAGCTTAGCAATTACAGCCGCTAATGAAAATAGATTTATGGCTGGTTAATAGACTAAGGAGGGCTTGAGAAGTTCCGATAAGATAGGACGTTAATGATTATACCGTAATTTCTACACGAGGCTTTTTACGACGGTCATTAGTTTGTCGTGTATCAAGCAGTGGGGGCTGATTTTTTTTTCTTCTATCCGTGGAAGATTTTCGTCGTTCTACATAAATGGGCTTTTTTTCTTCTTTGCTACTTTCGCTACCATCCGTAGAGTCAACCGAACGATTAACTTTATTTTCTTTGGTTCGCTGTGAACGATTATTATCGACAGGCGATCTAACGATAGGACTCTGTATTGTAGGTATGCTAGCCATATTCTGCTCAACAAAAATACATTACTGTTGTATTTCTAGAGGGTTTAGTGTGATTACACTATAAATATCGGCAGTTACAGATTGACTTTAGCGTTTAAATACAAAATTATAAAAATATCATAAATTTGCAATATAACCGTATAAACGATATGCATAAGTAGAAATTATGATACAAAAAAAGACTAAAATTTTAATAAGTCGACTAACTAAGATTCAATTTTATTATTTTATTAAAAATATAAAATTCTTTACGTGACTTAAATTGTATAATGAACTAACACTTTATTGTTAGTTGCTATAACTCTTATTAAATATATTTGAATTAGATATCAGACTGGATTCATTAAATGACTGGAAAGGAGTCTAGTGTAACACCCGGCTCTCTTCCAGGTCTTCGAGTGCAAACTCACTATCAGACCATTCATCTAGATCTTTTAGATCTTCGGAATCCCGAACAAAAACATTAGGATTCAGATTTGTTGTTGAGCCGGATTTTGCATTTTCTGGCTTTACAAGCTCAACTTGAGAAGCAGATTCAATACCAGCATGAATCATTGCACGAGCAACTTCCAAACGACCTTCGGGTAAATAAGCTTTTGACTCTTCGGAGAATTTGATGGTCATTAAGGCTCCTCCTTCACCACCTGCTCGTTGTAAAACGATATCTCCGTTTACCAGTTCAACAATTTCTAAAAAAGAAGACAACGTTTGCTCCCGAATTACTTGAAGTTTATTATGCTAAGAAATATAAAACATCGAATGTTAACAGAAATGACATAAAAGTACAAGACTTGCTCTGCTTTGAAATAATTTGGGGATAATACTCGAGCTGAGAAATTTCATTAGTATTCAATAAGATACGATTCAGCTTTATCAATTAATTCAATGAGATAAGTGTAACTGTCACGGTAGTCATTCAAGTTCATCTGTTGGCTGCCTGCTATCAGGTCGGACGGTACTGAGGAAGATATGCTCCAAAGCTGCAAATAATTTGTCGTCAGTTTTTGAAGAGCAATATCACTATTTATAGCGTCTTCTAACAGTTTAATAATTTCACCCGATTCACTTTTTGATAAGTCTGTAATTAATGTGACAAGATTCAGAGGAGATTTTTCAAGCGTTCTCACTATGCTGTCTTTACCTGTTTGAACAAAGCAGTAACAACTGAAATAAAAAAAAGCACGATAAAGTGTATCCAGACAAGCAATAAAATTTGCTTGTTGTTTTTGTTGTCCAAACGCAGTATTTTCTTTCAAACTTTGGTTTTCAAGGGCAGATTCTGCTCGTTCAAGATGTAAACGAGCAAAGTAAAGTGATTGATTGCAAAGTGCTTTGTAATCTGGCTTATTCATCGATTAACGAATATCAAATTACTTTTTTGTGCTGGCTTTCTTTTTGGCTGAAGCCTTTTTCTTGGCAGGCGCTTTCTTCTTTGCAGCTGGACTCTTCTTACTTGCTTTTTTTGGTGCCTTGGAAGCCGCTCTGGTCGATTTCTCACTAATTACCCATTTCCCATCCTGATAATCAGCTCTCCAACCCGTTGCTTTACCATCTGCTTCAGTCATCAAATACTGTTCTTTTGTTTTACGTTGAAAACGCACTTGTACTCTATTTCCATCGTTATCTTTAACAGGTCCATCCATTAAAAAATGGTATTTGGGATCAATTTCAGCTTTATGAGGTATCAATTCATCAAGGAATGGCGCACGGGTTTCACGGTTTTTTGGAAATTGACTAGCTGCCAGAAATATACCTGCTGCACCATCACGGAGAATATAAGTGTCATCAACCTTCTGACACTGTAGCTCAGGCATTGGTACAGGATCCATTTTTGGAGGGGCGGCTTCACCATTACGCAATAACTTACGGGTATTTTTGCAATTCTCATTAGTACAGCCAAAGTACTTACCAAAACGCCCTGACTTTAACTGCATTTCAGAGCCACATTTATCACACTCTAATGTTGGGCCGTCGTAACCTTTTATTTTGAATTGACCTTCTTCTATTTCATAACCGTCACAGTCCGGGTTATTACCGCATATATGTAATTTACGTGTCTCATCAATTAAATAACTATCCATTGCTGTATTGCACTTGGGGCAACGATGCTTGTTTATTAAAAGTCTTGATTCGGCTTCTTCATCAGCTTCTGCGCTAACAACTTCATCACCAGGAATCAGGTTAACTGTTGCTTTACAACGTTCTTTGGGTGGTAATGCATAACCTGAGCATCCTAAAAATACGCCCGTACTGGCTGTACGAATCTGCATAGGTCTGCCACAAACTTTACATGCTACATCAACACCTGTTGGATTGTTATTTCGAAGCCCACCTTCACTGGCTTCCTGTTCTGCCTTTGCCAGTGTTTTACTAAATTCTGAATAGAATTTATTTAATACATCCTGCCAGTTTTTATCACCCTCTGCTATCTCGTCTAACGTCTCTTCCATGTTAGCAGTAAAACTGTAATCCATCAGGCTATTAAAGCTTTCATTTAAACGCTCAGTGACAATATCTCCCATTTTTTCGGCATACATACGACGATTTTCGATACGTACATATCCGCGATCCTGGATTGTAGAAATAATAGAGGCGTAAGTCGATGGCCTGCCAATGCCTCGTTTTTCAAGTTCTTTTACAAGACTTGCTTCAGAGTAACGTGGCGTCGGTTTAGTAAAATGCTGGCTTGGATCAAGTTTTAATAACGATAAAGTATCATCTTGTTTAAAGTTTGGAACGACTTTATCTTCTTCTTTTTTAGCAACGGGTGGTTGTACTTTGGTAAATCCATCGAAACGTATCACTCTACCGCGTGCACGTAATTCATAATCACCGGCATGCGCCACCAGACTTGTACTGGTAAATTCAGCATCTGTCATTTGGCAAGCGACGAATTGACGCCAGATTAATTCGTAAAGTCGGATAGCATCAGGATCAACACCTTTTAGGTCACTCGGCATAAGTGAAGCGTCAGAAGGTCTTATCGCTTCGTGAGCTTCCTGTGCACCTTCTTTACTTGAATAGAGACGTGGCTTATCAGGCAGATATTTATCGCCGTAACGATCTTTGATTAAATCTCTACAAGCTGCTACTGCATCAGCACTCAAGTTGGTAGAGTCTGTACGCATATAGGTAATGTAGCCAGCTTCATACAGTCGCTGAGCCATCATCATGGTCTTTTTAACACCGAATCCAATACGTGTGCTTGCAGCTTGCTGCATAGTAGATGTGATATAAGGTGCTGTAGGTTTACTACGCGTAGGCTTGTCTTCACGTTTAGTAATACTGTAATCAGCATTGTTTAAATAGTCTAACGCTTTATCACAGGCTTCTTTATTTAGCGGCCTGAATTTTTCATTATTTACTTTGCTGACTTGCATTCGCAATTCGCCAGCTGTACCTTTCAGATCGGCGAAAACTTCCCAGTACTCCTCTGGAATGAAAGCACGAATTTCTCGTTCTCGCTCAACAATGAGTTTAACTGCAACTGATTGTACGCGCCCTGCCGATAGACCTCTGGCCACTTTTGCCCAGAGTAATGGTGACAGCATGAATCCAACGACACGGTCCAGAAATCGACGAGTCTGTTGAGCATTGACCCGGTTTAAATCCAATTCGCCAGGTTCTTCAAATGCCTGTTGTATTGCTTTTTTTGTAATTTCATTAAATACAACACGCTTGTATCGTTCGTTATCACCACCGATAATTTCGCGCAAATGCCAGGCTATTGCCTCTCCTTCTCTATCCAAATCCGTAGCCAGAATAATCTGATCAGCATCCTTCGCAAGTTTTCTGAGCTCATCAACTACTTTTTCTTTGCTAGGGAGAACCTGGTAATTTGCTGCCCAATTGTTTTCCGGGTCTATCCCCATTCTTGATACAAGCTGTTCACGTGCTTTTTTCTTCTTATGTTTAGCCTTTTGTTCCGGAGACATTTTCCGTGTTTTAGCAGCCTCAGCTGCGCGTGCTTTAGGATCTACAGTCTTGCCACTACCTGAGGTAGGTAAATCTCTTACGTGTCCAACACTGGATTTAACGACATATTCCTTGCCCAGGTATTTATTTATTGTTTTTGCTTTTGCTGGAGACTCTACAATTACTAATGACTTACCCATACTTGTCTCTTAATCTCACTAACTACTAAATATCATTTTGTTTAAAAATGTATACAATATAATCAATTTTAGGGGCTTACGTATATTTCGATTAAAAAATAAACTTAAATAAAACAAAATACACCCTTTACCTTTAAAGGGGCGACATATAACAAGAAGCATAGTGCCTAGGTCAAGACTCTGCACAAAGATTTAAACAAAGATTTTTTTTGAAGAAAAAATAAACAGTAATAAAAAAGGCTTACTCTTCTGTAAAGTCAGGCTAAAATACATCTATATATTTCAATAGATTATGTTACTTTTAGTCGATGCTAAACTTCAAAACCAGTCTCTTCATGTTGATTATTCGGTCAGTATTTAAAATATTTGACTGTTCATATATTCATCGGTTATTTATTGCTATTTTGCTTATTTTTACATCAATTATGCTCAAAGCAGAAATAAAAAATAATGAACCAGTAAAAACTGGCTTGCTAGATACCGGGGTTCAAAAAAGAGATAGTGATATAACAAGTTTGTTTTTTGAGAATATTACAGAATTAAATTTTGACCCTCTATTCACCCATCTATTTTCGCAAGAACTGGTAGAGCAGCGTGAGCTATATCGTCAGGCAAAGCAGTCATTAGATAAAAACCAATATTCTTCTTTTGAGAAGCTTAATTCCAAATTAAAAGCTTATCCAATCCGTTATCAGCTCGAATATGATGCATTAAGAAAGAGAATAGTTAAAACCTCCATTAATGATATTCAAGCATTCCAAAAAGAGTCAGGTTCAGAGCTTCTGGCTAATCAGCTGTATAAAGCTAAATTAAATACTTTTCTTAAAAAAGAACAATGGAAATTATTGACCCGGTATTTTAATGAAGAATTGGCAAGTAACAAACTGAAATGTGGTTATGCTCGCGGTCTTTATCGAACTGGGAAAATAGAAAAAGCGTTAGCTTACGGAAAAAAAATATGGATAACACCTAAGTCTATGCCGTCACTATGTGATGGCATATTTAAGGAGCTTGATAGTAATCAATTAATCTCAAATGAAATGGCTCTAAAGCGTTTTAGTCGATCAATTTTAGCTGGCAACATTAATATCGCCCGATACGCCACACGCTATATGAACCCAACTACAAAAGAAAATATCATTGAATATCTGAACATTTATAGGGAAAAAACATTTCCTAAAAGATGGCAGACCATTGCGAACCCTCTGGAAAAAGAGTTCAGCCCAACTCTTTCTTCAGCGCTTCAATCTCTGTTATTTAAAAATCTTATACGTAAAGATATAAATAAAGCGGTAAAATATTATCGGAAACAATTAGGGAAACAGGAAAATACATTATTACCTGACGAAGAATATATTCAATTCAATCAGGAGATACGGCAATTTTTTGTAACAAGACAAGCGTTAGATGATTATAAAAACGTAGAAAAAATATATAATCGTATAGGAAAACCAGAAGATAAAAAATCGATAGAATGGTTATTGAGATCGAAGCTGGTGCAGAACCGATGGCAGGATGTGATTGAATTAATTAATCAACTCGACCCTGAAAATAAAGATATAGACCGATGGCAATATTGGTATTATAGAGCTAAACAGTTGAGTCATGGTCTTTCTGAGCAGGAAAAAATTAATTTTATAGCCCTGTCTAAAAAAACAAACTTTTACGGTTTTTCAGCATCCAGATTTCTAAATTTACCAGTAAAAGTCAATCCAGAAGTTGCATTTACTCATAAAAATGATCTAACAAAAATATTAAATTTGTTAGATCATAAGAAAATCAGACAAGCGATAGAGTTTTTTCTTCAAAAAGAAATATATCAAGCAAATCGAAAGTGGTATGCAGCATTAAAAAACCTTGACGATGAGCAAAAAATTTCAGCAGCATATCTTGCGCACTATATTGGTTGGCATACACAAACAATTTATACCCTGGCAAAAGCAGAGGCATGGCAACACTATTTTGTACGATTCCCACAATATTTAACCGGTTTATTTGACTATCATGCTTTTAAATGTAATTTACCAGCACCGTGGATTTATGCTACAGCCAGGCAGGAAAGTGCTTTAAACTCGGTTGCTGTTTCAAGTGCTGGTGCAGTTGGACTCATGCAGATTTTGCCCTCTACCGCAAGAAGTGTTGCAACCAAAAACAAAAGGCCTTATAGCAAAAGAAGTTTGTTTGATCCTTTTTATAGCGTAGATTTGGGAAGTCTGTATTTATGTGAGTTGTACGGTAAATACAATAATATGGCAATTAGTTCGGCAGCCTATAATGCAGGACCACGAAGGGTTGATAAATGGCTTTCTATTCTAAATCAAAACATACCTTTGGACGCATGGATAGAGAGCATACCTTATAACGAGACTCGACAATATGTGCAGAATGTTTTGAGTTTTGCCATGATCTATCAGTCACTTTATATAATGCCTCACTCTAAATCACCACTTTTATATGAAGATAGTTTTATTTCCAAGACAAGTAATAAATCTTCCTTACTACCTTTCCAGTTTATTCCTGATGCGGAGTTAAATGTTCTATCATCCATTAAAAAAAGAGCTTATGGTTTTTCTAAATGATCGATATAGGTGCCAATCTAACTAATGAGTCATTTTCTAATGATCTCGAAGATGTAATTTATCAAGCAAAACTACATGATATTAAAAAAATAATTGTTACAGGCACTGATATTCAGGCAAGTCAACAAGCTATTACCCTTGCAAAAAAACACGATAACTTTCTATATGCTACGGTTGGACTACATCCACATTATGCAAGCACCTGGCAGTCAGATTTCACTCAGCAATATAAAACGCTTTGCAATGAAAAAAAAGTGGTTGCCATTGGAGAAACAGGATTGGATTTTTTTCGAAACTTATCCACTGAATCAGAACAGGTAAAAGCATTAGAAGCACATTTAGAAATTGCTTATGAAATCAATAAGCCACTTTTTTTACATGAGCGAGAAGCTCATGAAACCTTCTACGATATTTTTTCTGAAAATCAAGCTTTATGTGAGCGAGCCATCGTTCATTGTTTTACAGGAAATCAGCAAGCGCTGAAGCGCTATCTGGATTTAGGTATGCATATTGGTATTACGGGTTGGATTTGTGATAAAAAACGTGGTGCTGAATTAAGAGAGATTATCCATTATGCGCCACTGGATCGACTAATGATAGAAACCGATGCTCCCTACCTTATTCCAGACAGAGACAAAGTCAAACATTTATTAAAGCATAAGCATCGCAATGAACCCTGGACATTAAACTACACAGCGGAAGCGTTAGCTAAAGCGCATAATAAAGACATTGATATTGTAAAAGAAAAGACTTCAGAGAATGCGATAGCTTTTTTTAAGCTTGGCTAATTTAGTAAACATAATTTTTTTCGAGAAAATCACGCAGCCGACTTAATGGAAATGGCCAGGATAAAACAGCTTTTGTATCTTCTCTTTCAAGAACAGGAATAACAAGATTATATTTTTGTTTTAATTCGCTCGAATCGTCTATATTAATTTTTTTAATAGTCCAGTCTTCAGCAAATTCGCATTGCTTTACCATTTCAATTGCTTTATCACACAACGAACACTCAGGTCGTGTATAGACAATTAAAATATTTCTATTGGTATTCCCGGGATTAATGGCGAGTATTCCAGCTATTAAGTAATTGTTGCCAGGTATTTAAAAAACTTTTTTGAACACCATTTTCCACGGCTACACCCAGTTTTTCTTGCCAGTTCTTCTTTTGCGTATACTTAACTTCATAAACAGGAAAATCTTTAGCCAGCTCTGTAATATATTGATCACTTGTAGAAATAGAATCAATCAATAAATTATCGACGGCTTTTTGTCCATACCAGGTTTCCCCCGTTGCTACTTCAGAAATAGTCAATTGGGGACGATAATCTACAACAAATTTCTTGAATAACTCATGGGTTTCTTCCAGATCCTGAATAAACTTTTTTCTACCTTCTTCAGTATTTTCGCCTAACATGGTTAGTGTGCGTTTATATTCACCGGCTGTTAGCATTTCATAATCAATGTCATTTTTTTTCATTATTTTATTAAAATTCGGCAAACTCGCGACAACCCCTATAGAGCCTAATATAGCAAACGGTGCTGCTAATAATTTATCAGCAATACATGCCATCATGTAACCACCACTAGCAGCAACTTTATCAACACAAATAGTCAAAGGCACTTTTGCTACTTTAAACCTTGCTAATTGTGAAGCAGCTAAACCGTAGGCATGAACCATACCTCCCTGACTTTCCAGGCGTACAACAACCTCATCATTACTGTTAGCCAATGTAAGCACTGCTGTTATTTCATCTCTAAAATCATCGACTTGTGATGCTTTTATATCGCCAACAAAATCCAGTACGTAAACATGCTTTTTTTGTTCTGATGATTTTGATTTATCTTTGGCGTTTTGTTTTGCCTGTTTTTTTTCTTCTTTTTGTTTTTGTTTACGTTCTTTTTCCAATATTTTTAAATCTGCTGAGTCCAGAACTTTTGATTGCAATGCTTTCTGCATATGTTCCAGACGTTCGTTGACTTTTTTAACTTCCAGTTGCTTTTTTTCTTCTTTAGTTTGATTACCTCTTTGTGCATTTGCAAAAATGGCTCCAATGATAATAAGAACCGCAATAACAAATGTTGCTGTTTTCGCAAAGAAAAGACCGTAATCGGCAAGAAATTCAAAAAACACATGGACTCCTGATTAATTAGAATATATAACTATTGAAAAAAACAGTTGTGGCCTGTTTGGTAAAAGATATCGGCCAGTTATTATCAATAAAGATATTAGTTGACCAAGCTTATACAAAGCTTGGCATTCTAAACGAAATATTGGAAATGCAAAAGCGAAAACCATTAACAAGTGAGCATAGATACAAGATGTAAAAATGTCTTATAAATGGCTTGCAGGTATTATATTTTTTTATGTTCTAGCTTAGAGAAGCAATATTTTCTTCAATAAGCTGATTCATAGGAGTATCCATACCTCTCCCTGAACATAGTTCATGTAACAAATACTCAATAGCAACCAAACTATCTGCTAAAGCATCAAGCTCGGAACCTTCTGAATGCTTATTGGATGAGCATTCATCATCAATAAAGGTGATACACAGTTTGATGAGATCAGCTACATTGTTCAGATCTATCATTTGAAATGCGCCGACAGCTGTTTTCAAGCAACCAGGAATGTTAGCAATATGCTCTTTTTGATAGCCAGACTCTATGTAGCTCGAAATGGCTCTAATTGCCAAACCAATATTGGCCTGTATTTCTTTATAGAGTTCAATTTGAGCTTGCTCAATGATGCCATCACTTAGCTCTCTATCATCTTTAAACTGTAAGGAGCCATCAGTGCCGTTTATACGGTACGTCATTAATAGATTTTCAATTTCCAAAATAGTATCTGCCAGGCGTAGCATCTCTTCTTGATCAGGCTCACCCACTTCCCATTTTTTTATTTCAGGTATTAACGAGTCTATTGCTATATTTACTTTTGTAAAACCACAAAAACGTAATACCGAGCCTATTTTTTCAAGGTTTTCAGTAATGAACTCAACATCCGATGCCTCACAAATTTCACTTTCAGAAATCATGCTCAAACGATGCTTAATATCAATAATTATCTGGTTAACTGTTACAGAAACAGCATCTATCGAATCCTTTAAGCCACTCTCTATCACTTTTCTCTGGGCTTCAACCTGTCTATCGTTATAACCAAGTTCTTTCCAGCGTATGTATAAAGACAGTTCACTTTCAATGATATCCATTCTATCTGCCAACATTAAAAGACAGATCAATTCTCTAACAGCTAAACTCTCTGGTGGTTGAGAAAAGTCTGGAGTCTGATTCTTTGATAGTGAACGTAGTAATCGATCAAATCGTGAAAAGAAATGTCTGCGTTGAGCGGAAATTACCAGCTTGCCGCTATCCATCATATGCATCAGTTCTTTTAAACAACGCCAGACAGTTGCATGAAAAGGGTCAACAATCAAATTCTCACAACGTTCAACTACTCTTTCGATTAATTTAAACTGTTCTTTTACTGAACTATCTCGCAATAAACCAATCAATCCTACTTGATACATTTTACGCATTCGACGCAAGGCCTGCTCAGCATTCACTGATTCGTTGATAACGGCATTGTCACTTTGCTCTGTTTTATCTTCTATAAATTCTATGTCGATACCTGATAATTCTGCCTCCGATAAAAAAGGAGCCAAACCTGAAGTTGATAGAGCAAAAAAGCTTGGCGCTAAAATCAGATTATATTTTTCATTTTTTTCTGAGCGTAGAAATTCAATAAAACGTTGCAATATAATATTGCTCTCAAAAATAGCCTGACGTTGTTTGAGTGTTACAGGCTCATTTTTTTCAGCCAGGCGTGAAACAGCAATATTCAAATGTTCAATCAGTTTTGCAACAATAGGTAGCTGCATGATGTCCAATGTACCTATAAGCTCTTCTAATTGTGCTTTAATTCTTTTTACAGCGAGCTCATTAACCGCGTTTAATTCGTTTGTTTCGTCACTATCCAGATCCAGCAAAGTGGTAAATTCATTCCTCACTTTTTCCAATTCATCAAGAACACTTTGTAAAGAATCCTGAACAAAGTCTTTTCTATCTGGGTTATGCGTTGTAGGGGCTAAAGCTTTAATCATTAGAGACTGCTTCCATCCAAAATGAGAGATTTTATATAAGAAAATGGCTACTTTTTGAGTATAGATTAGCTATTGTTCAATAGATAAAGATGAAGGCAAGTTTAATGACCAAAAACAAAGGTTGTGATGCAGTTCATGTCAAAGGTACTTTAACAGCAGATTTGAATTATTATTAATCAATAAAAAGAAACAATTCTCTATGAGAACCAAAAAAACAATCTTTTCAAGCATATTGTTGAACATGTAGCGATAAGTTTTAACACAATCTCTAATAGCAAATAATAAAAAACAGGTTTATTGTTTTTACTATTTATTATCATTAATCTACACTGAACTCATTAGTCTATTAATGAGAGGGGAACTCAAGCATGTCGGAAACGATGCCAATCAGCCACGCGCTTTATAAAAATTTTCTAGGTAATGCGCCAGAGTGGTACAAAAATACTATCATCCTGTTTCTAGTTATTAACCCTATTCTTTGGACAACATTCAGCCCACAAGTTGCAGGATGGGCGTTAGTTCTTGAATTTATTTTTACTCTGGCTATGGCATTAAAGTGCTATCCATTACAAAGTGGTGGTCTGTTAGCTATAGAGGCAATCGCCATTGGAATGGCTTCGCCTTATGATGTTCTTCATGAAATCGAACTAAACCTGCCTGTTATTTTATTATTGGTTTTCATGGTAGCAGGTATTTATTTCATGAAAGACCTGTTGCTTTATACTTTTACCAAGATTCTGACAAAAGTAAAATCCAAAACACTTTTATCACTACTGTTTTGTGCTGTCGCCGCAGTTCTTTCTGCTTTTCTTGATGCGTTAACAGTAATTGCAGTAGTAATCAGTGTTGCTGTTGGTTTTTATGCGATATTTCAGAAAGCAGCGTCAGCTGAAGATGAAGAATTTGGCGACCATTTCAGGCAGGATCTTGATGAATTTCGCGGCTTTTTGCGCGATCTTATGATGCATTCTGCTGTCGGTACTGCTTTGGGTGGTGTATGTACTCAGGTAGGTGAACCCCAAAACCTTGTTATTGCCGCACAAAGTGGTTGGCAGTTTATTGAATTCTTTCTAAGAATGGCACCAGTCAGCCTACCGGTTTTTGTTACAGGTTTAACAGTGGTTGTCATACTGGAAAAAACCAAATGGTTTAATTATGGCTGGCAACTACCCATTAGTGTAAGGCATATTCTGGAAGAAGAAGCTGCAAGCCAAGATGCAAAACGAACAACCCGGGAAAAAGCAGAGTTAGTTATTCAGGCACTTGTCGGTATATGGTTAATCATCGGTTTGGCATTACATCTGGCAGAAGTAGGTATAATTGGTCTAACAGTTATTGTTCTAGCAACAGCGTTTAATGGTATTACAGACGAGCACGCTTTAGGTAAAGCTTTTGAGGAAGCCCTCCCCTTTACTTCCTTGCTTGTAGTATTCTTTGCAATTGTTGCTGTTATTGACAAGCAAGGTTTGTTTAAAGGCATTATTGATTCGGTCCTGCAAATGGAGCAATCTATTCAGGTACCAATGTTTTATTTAGCGAATGGTTTGTTATCTGCCATATCAGATAATGTTTTCGTTGGTACTGTCTATATAACCGAACTCAAACAGGCGCTTTCGAATCATGTGATTAATCGTGAACAGTTTGATTTATTGGCTGTCGCAATTAATACGGGTACCAATATTCCCTCAGTAGCCACACCTAACGGACAGGCAGCATTTTTATTCTTGCTGACATCATCATTAGCCCCGCTTATCCGCTTAGGTTATTTAACTATGGTATATAAAGCTTTACCTTATACGATTGCCATGACCATTGTCGGTTTACTTGCTGTAAATTATATATTACCTGACGCGACAAAAAGTATGATAGAAAAAGGATTAATTCAGGATCCTGCTGATTATGTTCATGAAGCTGTAACGGATGATCATTCATCTAAAGGACATCATTAGTTCTCAAGTAAAATAAAAATCTGTTAAAATCCCGGTAACGCTTCATCTTTTTAAGCGTTACTGTGGATTATAATTACTTTTAAAAACAATAAGTCGTATCTGTGTGGTCACGCTTTGAAGAATCTTTTTTTTATCTTTATATTAAAATTATCCGGGTCTTTACCGCTTTGGCTTGGTCGTTTACTGGCTAAGATATTAAGTATTCCTTTGAAGTTTATTCAAAACGATATTAAAAGAGTCAGTAAAATAAATTTAAAGATGACTCACCCTGAACTCTCCTTATCAGCTTTAAATAAACTGACTGCAAAAACAATTGAAAGTACATTAATGAATGCATTTGAAATGCCGATTATCTGGCATCGTGACAACCAATGGATACAAAAAAAAGTTACCGCTATTCATAATGAAAAATTATTAATTGAAGCAGTTAATAAAAAGAAGGGAGTCATTGTGTTATGTCCACACGTAGGCAATTGGGAAGTTTTTGGACGCCTTTTACCAGGCTTTGCACCTACAACAAGTCTTTATTCTCCTCCCAAGCAACAAGTATTTGAGAATACGATCAGAAAAGGGCGTGAATTATCTGGGGCAAAGCTGGTTCCAACAGATGCAAAAGGTATTAAACAGCTTTTTAAAGCGCTCAGAAGTGGAGAAATTACCGGCATACTACCTGATCAGGTACCTAAAGCAGGCTCTGGAGTTTTTGCACCTTTCTTTGGTGTACACGCACTAACGATGACTCTTATTCATCGTCTTATTCAAAAGACAGGCTGTGAGGCAATCATTGGTTATGCAATAAGAAACAAAGAAGGATTTGAAATTCACTTTAAAGCGGTGAATGAATATTTATTTTCCGATGATGTGATTGAATCTGCATGCGGGCTTAACAAGTCCGTTGAAATGTCACTAGAGGAAGATGTTAGTCAATACCAGTGGGGATACAAACGCTTTAAAGCTCAGCCTGACAATCAGGACCCCTATTAAGGATTTTGGTCAGTTTAATGCCAGCGCGCAGCAAGCATTGAACTAATAAAACCACCAATAATCGCCACTAATGCGAGCCATTCATGGAGTTTAGGTGTGCCAGCAAATAACGCTTGAACTATACCGATAAAATATAAAAGTAAGATAAAACATAACCATTGATAGCTTCTTCTACTCTTTTTAAATAGGCCATAGGTTACTAACAATAGACCTGAGGTCAGAAGTAACCAGAGAACCAAACGCGATGCTATTGATGCAGGGCCATAAAACCAACTACCCAAAAATAAAGAGCCTATTAACAATACATAAAATGATATTGTCAAATAATGAATCCATTTAGATAAAGTACTAATATCAAGTTCTGTTCGCATTGAGATTTCTTTATTCAGCTTTTGATAAAATCAGATTGGATAAATTAGCAACGCGTTTACCTAATGATTTACAAAGAGTGACTTCATCCACACTGAGTGGTGAATTATTTTTTCCTGTAACATGACTTGCTCCATAGGGTGTCCCTCCTGAAGCTGTGTGATGTAAAGCTGCTTCGCTATATGGAAGTCCCAGAAAAATCATACCATGATGTAATAATGGTAATGCCATACTAAGTAGAGTTGATTCATTACCACCATGCATACTTGAAGATGAAGTAAAAACCGCTGCAGGTTTATTAATTAAACTACCGGATGCCCATAGTGAACTGGTAGAGTCAAGAAAGAATTTAAGAGGCGCAGCCATGTTTCCAAAGCGCGTAGGGCTACCAAGAATTAAGCCGGAGCAGTTTGATAACTCATCTTCTGTACAATAAGGTGGTCCCTCTTCTGGTAATTCATCAGCTACTTTTTCTGTGGTTTGAGAAACAGGAGGTACAGTCCTTACAATTGCTCTAATACCTGCTACAGAGTTAACTCCAGAAGCTATTTCTTCTGCCATAGATGCAGTTGCTCCGTAGCGACTATAATAAACGATCAGAATATAGGGTGTTGTTGCATTATTCATAAAGTTTAGCTTTCAAGTAAAGTCAGCACATTTTCGGGTGGCCGCCCTACTATCGCTTTTTTATCTTTTATTACTATGGGGCGCTCAATAAGGACTGGATTCTCGCACATTAAACGAATAACATTTTTATCAGTTAAAGTTTCATCAGCTATATTTTTATCTTTATATACCTGCTCTTTCTTTCTTAATAGCTCTCTTGGCGCAATATCTAGATATTTTATAACTGCTTCTAACTCTTTTGGTGAGGGCGGATTTTCAAGATATAAAATAACTTCTGGTTCTATTTCATGAGATTGAATTAATTTTAAAGTTTCTCTCGATTTAGAACATCGTGGATTATGGTATATCTGCATAATAGAATTTTAAATATATAAAAAAGGGCTTTAAGCGTTTTTAAGTTAGTGTAAGATAAACAACCTTATTCAATTTTGCATTATACCTTAAGCAATATGTGTATAGAAATAAAACCACCAATTAGACTCATCAATCATATGGTACTACTAAAGCTTATAGTTTTAATTTTATTGGTGCCCGCCTGCAAGCAGGAACCCACTCAAACAGTATTAGAACCCTATCTGGATTCATGGGTGGTACTGAATTATTGGGCTGAGTGGTGTGCCCCTTGTTTAGAGGAAATACCAGAACTTAATAAACTGGATAAGTCTCATTCGAATATATCGGTTGTCATGGTTAACTATGATGGCGTTAGTGGTGATAAATTAAAAAAACTTGCAGAAACAATGCAAATAAAAGTGGAATTAATGGAACTTGATGAAGCAAAAACATTAAAACTGGCAAGACCACAAGGTTTACCAGCCACATACATTTATGACCCTACGGGTTCACATGTATCTACCTTAATTGGTCCTCAAACTGAGAAATCACTCATCGAACAAATAGAATACCTCAAACAAATGTGACTGTTTTTTAGTCGGTTCTTTTTACATTACACAAACCCAAGGTCTATAAAGTACTTTAATTATTTATCATAACTATATGATTTATAAATTTTTTTGATGGTCATGGCATGGTAATGGCTAGATACTGTTTAAGGAAATATATAGTTTCCAATGATTAGCGATTTAATGAGTGCAGTCTGTTTATATTTATTTGGGAGTTGTATTGTGACTGGTAGTATCAAAGTTCGAAAAGGTGATTCTCCTTTCCATGAACCAAAACATCAATCAAACAGGTTTGTACAGTTACACGATAAATGGTATTTCCTGACGCGAGAGAAAGGCCTGCAGGGACCGTTTGTCAATGAATTAACAGCTAAAATCGGGTTAGCAGTTTACATGGACGATTTAAATGGCGTAAATGCAAAAACAGCTGATAGTGCTAAAAATGTTATCGCTTTTTAATTTTATTATTGCGATATTAAAAACAATTGAGAACTGACAGCAATTCTTTAAATTTTAAATAAGCCGTCATATACTCGAGTACTTTAGCAAATGCTATAATGAAAGGCTGAATGCTGAAGGAATCACTCAGTTGATACAAAAACCTCCCACAAAAAAACAAATTCGTGATGAGCTTTCCAAACAAGTCGAAGACTTTTTAGGACGAGCGAATATCACACAAATTCCAAGAGGTGTAAGTGGTCGTGATCCTTGTAATCATAATTCAAAACCTGAATCCTGGCAGTTCGAAAAAAATGATCAGCAAAGAACTTATGTCCCTGAAGTGATTGATGCGTTAGAGCAGCGCAAGCATCCAATAAAAACAGTTAATAAAACAAAGAAAAAACCCAGAAAACGTTTAATTTATGATGATTTTGGAGAACCGTTACGCTGGGTCTGGATTGACGAATAGTCAAGCTTAACGAACTATATCATAACAAGGTATATAACTTTCAGCGTTGATTTTCATTCTTCCCTGTTGAACAAACGAAGTCAAAAGAATATCAACTTCATTCATAATTTTACTATCTCCCATGATTTTGTAATTGCCGTGTTTTTCAATCGCTTGTATTCCTGACTCTTTAACATTACCGGCTACAATGCCTGAAAACATTGCTCTTAAATTAACAGCAAGCTCAAAAGGTTGCATACTTTTATTAATATTTAGTGAGGCCATATTTTCGTGTGTAGGTTCGAAGGGCTTCTGAAGCTCATCAGGCACTTTTAAACTCCAATTAAAATAAAAAGCATCTTTTTTCTCCCGCCTTATTGCTCTAACTTCCCCCATTTGTTGCGACATGGTTTGTGCAACGGTAACAGGGTCATCAATAATAACTTCGTATAATTCGCTAACCTTTTCACCCAGAGTTAACTTAAGAAAGCGATCAATACTTTCAAAATAATCCTTTGAGGATTCAGGTGCTGTAAAAATAACCGGAATTTTTTGGTCATGATTGTTTTCATGTAACATTAATCCTAACAAATAGAATATTTCTTCTGCCGTACCAACACCTCCTGGAAAAACAATTATTCCATGAGCGATTCTAACAAATGCTTCTAGCCGCTTTTCTATATCTGGAAGTATGACTAATTCGTTCACTATAGGATTAGGTGATTCAGCAGCTATAATGCTGGGTTCAGATACACCGAGATAACGACCATGATTGTTGCGTTGTTTTCTATGGGCAATAGTTGCTCCTTTCATTGGACCTTTCATAGCGCCTGGTCCGCACCCGGTACAAATATCCAGACTTCTTAATCCCAGCTCATAGCCAACTTTTTTTGTATAGTCATATTCGTTAGACTTTATAGAGTGTCCGCCCCAACAAACGATCAGATTTGGATCTGCGCCTGCATGTAATGCTCTTGCATTACGCAATACCTCAAAAACAAAATCAGTCGTTGAAGCAGATTGTGTATCTAAATTATCAAGCTCTTCATGAAGCTCATGTTCAATAAAAACAATATCGCGAAGAACAGCAAAAAGGTGTTCTTTGATACCCTTGATAATTTCACCATCGACAAAGGCATGCCCAGGTGCATTAATCAACTCAAGCTTTATGCCTCTTTCACGTTGAAAGATTTTAATATCAAAGTCTGAGTATTTTTCGAGAATGATACTGGTATCATCTTCTCTACTGTCACAATTTAATACAGCCAGTGCACATTTTCGAAAAACAGGATACAAGGATGATTGAGCGACCCCATGAAATTTTTCTATCTCTCTATGGGTAAGTACCTGCAGGTCATCATCAGGGCTAACAAAAACCGAGTCTATTTTATGAGTAGTTGTCTGAGAGTTATTTAGCGCCATATCATTCATGAATAGTTATTAATCCAATGACACTATTTGAGAAATTACATTTAATGCAAAAGCGTTCATGCAACAAATTCGTTATATTTTTATGGCATTCCATCTACATCGGCATTTTCTTTTACCGGAATGATCAAATCTTCATTGCTGATCTTGAGCATTAACAAAGTACCAGCAGCAATAAAGATGGACGAGTAAGTACCAATCAATACACCAAATATTAAGGCTGTTGCAAAACCATGAATAGTGTCTCCACCAAAAAAGAATAGCGCAATAAGTACGAGTAAGGTGGTGGCAGATGTAATAATTGTTCGAGCCAATGTTTCATTCAGTGACTGATTAATCACTTCCGAAGGAGAAACCCGGCGTAACAGGCGAAAATTTTCCCGAATTCTGTCCGCTACAACAATGGTATCATTCAGTGAATAACCGATTACGGCCAATAATGCTGCGAGAACCGTTAAATCAAAGTCATATTGTAGTAAGGAAAACAATCCTAAAGTAATTAACACATCATGTATCAGTGCAAAAACAGCACCTATCGAAAACTTGTATTGAAACTGGATAGTTACATAAAGCATGACACCTAAAATAGCGATCAGTAAACCCAAACCACCCTGCTCTCTAAGCTCTTCACCAACTTGTGGGCCAACAAATTCAATCCGCTGAAGTGAAAGGTCATTTTCAGTACTGGCAGCGAGTGCTTCAAAAACCCTATCGCCCAGTTTCGCTTCTTCCGTCTCTTCATCAGAACTGTTGTTTGCTTGTGGTACTCTAACCAGCACGTCATTATCAGAACCAAAATTTAAAACCTGGGTACCTTCAAAGCCGGCATCAATCAGCTGTTTTCTGATTTTTTCCAGATCAGCTGCATCACTGTATTTAACTTCAACGAGTGTTCCACCAGTGAAATCCAGGCCAAAATTAAGCCCCTTTGTAGCTAACAGAAAAATAGATCCTAACACCAGTACTATTGAGAGAATCTGCGCTGGTCGGAATTTACTGACAAAATCGATTTTAAATTTTGAAGACATAATATTTCACTTATAACTATTGAATAAGGCCCGACTAGATGCTCAATGACTTAACATTACGATTACCATACATTAAATTAATTAATGCACGGGTACCTACAATCGCAGTAAACATGGACGTTAAAATACCAATTGATAGCGTAATTGCAAAACCTTTAATTGGGCCGGTACCAATTCCCCACAGAATAATTGCAGCAAGCAGTGTGGTTACATTCGCATCCCTGATCGTTACAAATGCGCGTTCAAACCCGGAATGAATAGCTGTTTGTGGTTTGCTACCTTTAGCAATTTCTTCACGTATTCGAGAAAATATCAATACATTTGCATCAACCGCCATACCAACTGTTAATACTATTCCTGCAATTCCAGGTAGTGTAAGCGTCGCGCCAAAGATTGACATAATTGCTAATATCAATACCAGATTCACTGCAAGAGCGACATTAGCCGCCAATCCAAACAGTCTGTAGATGATTACCATGAAAACGACAACAAGAATTAAGCCAATAATCACTGACTGAACACCTTTTCTAATATTTTCTTCACCTAACGAAGGACCAATGGTTCGTTCTTCGATAAAATTCATTGGCGCAGCAAGTGCACCTGCCCTAAGTAATAAAGCCAGCTCCGAAGCTTCTGCTTGTGAGTCTATGCCTGTAATTCTGAATTGGGAAGCTAAAGGTGACTGAATCGTTGCTAAATTAATAACACGCTTATCGTTATACTCGATATAGAGAGGTACAATCTCTCCTTCATCATTCAGTTGTTCACCCTCTTTTTTTGTTTTCCTTTCAATAAATAATACACCCATACTTCTTTTAACAGCGTTGCGTGTAATGGTATGCATTCTTTTTCCGCCCTCAGCGTTGAGGTCGATACTTACCTGGGGCCGTGAGTTTTCGTCGAAACCTGCTCTTGCCCCCGAAACTTGCTCACCAGTCACAATAATATCGCGTTCCAGTGATACAATAGAATTTCTATACTCGAATCGTTCTTTATCGAAACTGTCAGCATCAGCTTTAGCTTCCAGTCGAAATTCAAGGTTTGCTGTTTTACCAATAATCCTCTTGGCTAAAGCTGTATCCTGAACACCAGGCAACTCAACTACAATTCGGTTTTGTCCTTGACGTTGCACTAACGGTTCCGAAACGCCTAATTCATTGACTCTGTTGCGAAGGGTAATCAGGTTTTGGCTTACAGCCTCATCCTGCATAACGTCAATGCTTGCTTGACTTAGAGTCAATGTTAGAACATGTTTGTCATCTTCCTTTGTTTTATTACGAAGCAACTCAGGATGTTCTTTTGCTGCAATTTTTGCAGCTTCATCGATTAGTTCTTCTGATTTAAAACGCCCTACAATTTTCCCGTCAACCAAACGCACAACGCCGCGCACTTTTTCTTTGCGAAGCTCAGTTTTATAGGTTGAAACAATAGTACGAAGCCGGGTTTCTATTGCAGACTGGGTATCTACTTCCATTAAAAAATGAACACCACCACTTAAGTCAAGCCCTAACTTCATGGGACCTGCCCCCATGGATTGTAACCATGCTGGTGTTGTGTCAGCTAAATTTAGTGCAACAACGTATTGATCGATGCCTAAAGTATTCTGAATTTTCTTTTTAGCAATTGATTGTTGTTCTCTTTCATTTAACCGAACCAGAATACGATTATCCTCAATATTTATAGACTTATAACCTATTGAAGCGGCATCGAGCACTTTGGTAATTCTTTGTTGTTCAGATTCACCTATTTCCAGAGTACTGCTTTGTCCACTTACCTGAACTGCAGGATCAGGAGGATAAATATTTGGTAACGCGTAGATAGCACCAAAACCCAGTACAACAATCAGCAGCAGATATTTCCAGAGGGGATAACGATTCATAACAATTTTACTTTATTTTGTTCATCTAACTTCATATAAGCACTAATTTCTACTTTTCAAGCTTGAAGAGGTTATAAATTTTCTTCATTTATAGATTACATAAGTTTCAGATAAGCATTTGAGTAGAAAAGCGGCGCGCATTATAGGTGTTGTATTCAATAAATTACAGGGTTATAAGTCGCTCAAGCGGCTTTCTATACAAATGACTGAACTTAAAACAGTTTCTGGCTATATTAATGCTCTGGCATTTCTGAATATCTTCATCCAGGGAGTATATTCTTTCCATTTATCGGGAGCCCAGGAACATTGCGCTTTTCGAAAAACTCTTTCGGGATGCGGCATCATAATCGTCACTCGACCATCTTCACTACACACACCAGCCATACCTTCAGGGGAGCCATTCGGGTTCAAGGGGTATTTCTCGGTAACTTTACTATCGTGATCTATGTAGCGCAGTACTACCTGTCTATTGGCATCGAGCGCTTTCTGGCTGTCTGCTGAAAGTTCTGCTCTGCCTTCTCCATGAGAAACAACTATAGGTACCTGAATGCCTTGCATACCATTTAAAAGAACAGAGGGCGAATTTTCTACATTGACCATCACATAACGGGCTTCATATTGTTCAGATAAATTGCGGACAAAGCGTGGCCAATGTGATGTACCTGGTATTAACTCCCTTAAACTGGAAAGCATTTGACAACCATTGCAGACACCTAAGGTAAAAGTATCTGAACGCTCAAAATACTCTGTAAATTGGTCATGTAACGCAGGGTTAAACAAGATGGTTTTCGACCAGCCCTCACCTGCACCTAATACGTCGCCATAAGAAAAACCACCACAAGCAGCCAACCCTCTGAATTGTGATAAATTTTGACGACCACTGAGTAAGTCACTCATTGCGACATCTATTGCTTCAAACCCGGCACGATCAAAAGCTGCTGCCATTTCATAATGACCGTTGACACCCTGTTCTCGCAGTATTGCAACTTTAGGTCGAATACCTGTAGCAACATAAGGCGCCGCAAAGTCATCCTCCAGATCAAAATGTGTTTTGGAAAACAAGCCTTTATTGCTTCCCTGCCTAATTGCATCGTACTCCTGTTGTGCACAATCAGGGTTGTCTCTAAGCGATTGTAAGCGGAAACTGGTTTCATGCCATATTTTATGAAGTTTATGTATAGTTTGGCTAAAAACGATTTTGTTCTGTTGTGATATTGAAAATAATTTATCATTATTTAGTTTTGCAATCTTACAAGCATCGATATTCTTTTCTTTAAAACGCTGCAAAATAGATTCACTGTCTGCTGCACTTACCTGAATAACAACACCCAATTCCTCATTAAAACTCCAGGATAATATATGAGAATCATCAGGAATAGAAACATCCATGCCTGTTTGTCCTGCAAAACTCATTTCCAATAAAGTTGTTATCAAACCACCATCTGAACGATCATGGTATGCCAGAATTTTTTCTTCCCGCAATAATTCCTGTGTTAGCTGATAAAATGCTTTGAAAGCATCTACATTTTCAAAATCTGGCGCTGTATTCCCTAATTGTTGAAATACCTGGCCAAAACAACTACCACCCAAACGTTGGTTACCATTTGCCAGATCGATAAATAAAATATCCGAATCAAGGTTATTGTCTATTTTTAATTGTGGCGTAACAGATTGTTCAACGTTTTCAATTAATCCTGCTGCTGTAATAATTAAAGACACCGGTGACGTCACTTTTTTAGTTTCACTTTGTGATTGCCAGGTTGTTGTCATTGACAATGAATCTTTTCCTACAGGAATCGTAATCCCTAAAGCCGGACACAAATCCATTCCTACAGTTTTAACTGCTTCATAGAGTTTGGCATCTTCGCCTGCTTGGCCTGTAGCTGCCATCCAGTTAGCCGACATCACAATGCTAGAAATATTTGTAACTGCTGCAGATGCAATATTTGTCAAAGCTTCACCAACAGCCATGCGTGCAGAAGCTGCTGCATTGATTAGTGCTAATGGTGTACGCTCACCCATAGCCATTGCTTCACCATGAGTTCCTTTATAGTCCAACAAGGTAATTGCATTATCAGCAACTGGAACTTGCCAGGGTCCTACCATCTGATCTCGATAAATTAATCCTGAAACTGTTCTATCGCCAATCGTTATTAGAAACTGTTTACTTGCTACTGTTGGTAAGCTAAGTACTTTCTCTAACGCTATATCCAGTGATATACCAGATAGATCAATATCAGCAAGTTGAGGTTTGATAGTTTGAACGTCTCTGTGCATTTTTGGCGGTTTACCAAAGAGCACGGACATGGGCAGGTCTACCGAATGATTGTTGAAGAAACTATCTTCGACACAAATATTTTTTTCAAGTGTAGCTTTGCCAACTACAGCAAAGGGGGCTCTTTCGCGTTCGCAAAGTTCAGAGAACAACGACAAGTTCTCTTCTTTTACAGCTAATACATAACGCTCTTGCGATTCATTACACCATATTTCAACAGGAGACATACCTTTTTCGTCAGATGGAACATTACGCAGTGAAAATAATCCGCCTACACCACCGTCTTTGACTAATTCTGGTAATGCATTCGACAGACCTCCAGCACCTACATCATGAATGAATGCAATGGGGTTGCTTTCACCTAATTGCCAACAACGATCAATCACCTCCTGACAACGTCTTTGCATCTCAGGGTTTTCACGCTGAACTGAAGCGAAATCAAGAGCCGCATCACTTTGCCCTGAAGCCATTGAAGATGCAGCTCCTCCGCCCAGACCAATTAACATTGCAGGGCCACCCAATACAATTAATTGTGCGCCAGGTTCAAAGGGTTTTTTGATTGCCTGTTCTTCACGAATGTTACCTATACCACCCGCTATCATTATCGGTTTGTGATAACCATGAGTAGAACGGGTATGCTCATCCCCATGAGTCCCTGCGACTTGCATTTCAAAACTTCTGAAATAACCGCATAAATTAGGACGTCCAAATTCATTGTTAAACGCAGCTGCACCAATAGGGCCTTCGATCATTATATCTAACGCAGAAACGATGCGATCAGGCTTCCCATAATCTTGCTCCCAACTTTGAGAAAAACCAGGTATATTCAAATTTGAAACACTGAACCCGGCCAAACCGGCTTTTGGTTTAGCACCAATACCAGTTGCTCCTTCATCCCTTATCTCTCCACCTGAACCGGTAGAAGCTCCTGGAAAAGGCGCTATGGCAGTTGGGTGATTATGTGTTTCAACCTTCAATAAATAGTGAATAGGCTCTTCATAATATTGGTAGGAATAATCTGAGTTATTTGTTTCATTATTATTTTCTGTTGCAGCACTTTTTCTTTTTAGTACAGGAAAAAAGCGATTACCTTGTTTTCCTTGCATAACAGCAGCATTATCTGAATAGGCACTTAACACTCCTTGTCCATTATTTGCATGATAAGTATTTTTGATCATTGCAAACAGGCTTAAGTCCTGCGGCTTTCCATCAATTGTCCAGTCGGCATTAAATATTTTATGCCGACAATGCTCAGAGTTTGCCTGTGCAAACATCATCAATTCAACATCGGTAGGATTCCTTTTTAACTCAGCAAAATTGTTATAAAGATATTCTACTTCATCATCCGAAAGAGCAAGTCCCAGGGTAATATTCGCTTCTGATAACGCTTTTTTCCCTGAACCTATATCAATTATTTTGATGGGTTTTGGGGGTTGCTGAACAAAGAGTTGCTCAAGTTGCTCTGGCTCAAAAAATATTTCTTCCGTCATTCTGTCGTGTACTAACTCAATAATTTCCTTGGGTAGCTCACATTCCTCAGAAAGAAAAATTTGATATCGGGTAGCGCGTTCAATGCGAATCAGTGTGTCAATACCGGCGTTCTTGCAAATATCGGTCGCTTTACTGGACCAGGGAGAAATTGTCCCCAGGCGTGGTGCAATAATTAACTGCTTTTGAGGGGAGTCATCAGTAACACAATTACCCTGCTTTTGATCTTCAGGACCATAATCAACAAGCCTCAACAAGATTTCATCATGACTTGATGTGACTTCTTCAGAAAATTCACCTATATGCAAAAACGTCGCAAATAAGTCCAGTAAACGTACCGAAGAATTCGCTTCCGAGAGGTTTTTATTTATTTTTTCTATAAGGAGGCTTTTACGGAATGGTGATAATGCGGAAGAGCCGTAAAACAATTTAAACGTAGACAGGTGAAATCTCCTTAATAAATGAAATGCGGATTTAGAACTCTCAAAGTATCAGTAGCTATCAGCTAAGGCCGTGTATTTTAAGCATTTTTGTTAAACGGTGGTACTGTTTCACCACTTAAGCATCACAATTACCAGCCAATAAACTCAGGATTAACTTTTGACTTCGTAAAAAATTACTCTGATACAGACTTTATGAATAATTTATAGAATAAAGCAATATAAGTCAGTGGCTTGTAAATATTTTCTTTAAACTACATGAGGTAAAATCATAAATCTGTACACTAGGCATATGAAAATTTAACTTATAACATAGGAAACATAGTCGATATAAATAATCCTAGAGCTGGTTCACACTTTGACACGTTCAGTGAGAATGAGACATAAACAAAGTTCAGGATCAGGATAGAATCATTGGTGGTTGTTGCACTAACCATGTTTAAACGCTTTATTAATGCCCATTTGCACAGAGAACATATCAGCTTGCTGATTCATCAGCACCGCCTAGCTACGGCTTGCCTGTTAGGTTCGATTATGATCATTGTAGGTATTACAGCTAACTGGGTGCACTCACCAGATACATCACTCACAACTCACCATAGCCATGAGTTACGCGTCGTTACCCGAATTAGCCCCAGTACCTATTACCTCGATAATGCATCAGAAACGAATGATAATGATATTAAGGCCAATGGCTTTGATTACAATCTCCTGAAGCTTTTTGCTGATAAACATAATCTGGAACTTAAAATCCAGACTGTCGACAGTCTTGACCAGATGCAATCTATGGTACAAAAAGGAAAGGCAGATTTAGCGGTTCCAGGTATTTCACTTAATGCCGATAATTTCCATCTCTCCAAATCGATACCATACCATCATAGTGAATTAATCGTTGTTTACAAAGCCGGCCTGAAAAAACCCAGAGGTCCAAAAGATCTATTGAATAAAAACCTTATGGTTATTTCCGAAAGCGCTTCTGCCTCTCATCTACACGGGCTTCAAGAGGAGCTTCCCTCGCTTCAATGGCGCGAACTTGAACTGATAAACCATGCTGATTTACTCGAACATGTACAACGAGAGCTAATCGATTTCGCTATCATTGACAAATCCGAGTTCAGCTTACTGTCCGGGCTTTATCCTGGTGTAAAAGAAGGCTTTACGCTCAATACGAATCAACCCTTTTACTGGCTTTTCTCGGAACAAACTACCAAACTTGTCAGTGCTGTCAATGACTTTCTACTCGATGCTCAGGCAGACTCAACTCTTGCTAAACTGGAGGAACAATTCTTTGGTTATTCCTCCAAATTAAGCCAAGTGACATCTTATGAGTTTGCAAAAAACATAAAAAAACGACTTCCAGAACATCTCGAAAATATAAAATCAACAGCAGATCGATATGGAATGGATTGGTGTATGTTAGCAGCCATCAGTTATCAAGAGTCTGGATGGAATCCGAAGGCTAAATCACCTACCGGTGTGCGCGGCATGATGATGCTTACGCTTGCCACAGCAAATGAGTTAGGTGTTGCCAATCGACTGAATGTTAAAGAGAGCCTGGATGGTGGTGCACGTTATTACCTGCAATTAAAAAATCGACTTCCTAAACGAATTCAGGAACCAGATCGTAGCTGGTTGGCTCTAGCGGCATACAATGTTGGTATGGGACACCTTGAAGATGCAAGAGTTCTAACAGAACACCGTGGTGGAGATCCGGATAGCTGGTACGATGTTAAACAAGCGCTACCATTACTCACAGATCCTAAATGGTATGCCTATACAAAATATGGCTTTGCACGTGGAAATGAACCCGTTGAATATGTTCAACGCATTCGCCATTACTATAATATTTTAAAATGGCATGAAACCAGCGATAAATTCAAATCGAATGAAAGCAATAGTCTGGCGACGTTAACATCAGCAACTGTAGCTAAAAATACAGAGTCTATATCTGAAAAAATTCAGGAGAATCCTGCATTATAATTTTTTGTACTCATTGATTTCTTTTGTTTTTATCTTCGCCGCTTAAAAAAGTCCTGCATCAATGCACTGCACTCTTGTTCCAGAATCCCTGAGATGAATTCTATATTGTGGTTATAAATCTCTGAGCTATTTAATTGAAGATTTGATTCAATCACTCCCGCTTTAGGTTCCTTGGCGCCATAAACAACAGCATCAACTCGAGAATGTACTAAAGCGCCGTAACACATAGTACAAGGTTCAAGAGTAACGTAGAGAACAGAACCTGGTAAACGATAATTGCCCAAATTTTTTGCCGCTTTTCTGAGTACAACAATTTCAGCGTGTGCAGTTGGGTCATGGTCAGAAATAGGTTGATTATAACCTTCTGCTATCAGTTCGTTATTAACAACCAAAACGGCTCCGACAGGAACCTCTCCTATGTCAGCGGCTTTTTTTGCCTGAGCAATTGCTCTTTTCATCCAATAGCAATGATCAAAATCGTTAGAATTTTCAGAGTTCATATCGATTGATTATCTCCAGTTAGCAAAGTTTGATAATCGATCTCTTTTCTAAGTGAATAATTTTTTCTAAAACGGTCAAATAAAAGTGCAATGCTATCTTTTCTATTATCTTGCTTCTCTTCTAGCATAAAGCGTTTAAAATGATACGTTAACTCAGAAATATTCATTAGCGATTTTATATGGTGACGGTAATCCTCTAAATTTTCAATCAAATCAAATGAAGTGATATGTTCCTGATTAACCTGGAACGTATCACGTCTTGAAACAAGCTCTTTTAAAGCATTCAGTACCATTATCAACCCTCTTTGTTTTCCAGCATAACTATAACCCGCTATATGAGGAGATGCGTATTCTATAAGGTCTAAAAGTTTTATATTAATACCAGGTTCGTTTTCCCAGACATCCAGTGCATATTTGCAAGTTGTTAAATTCATATGACTTGACATAATATTTAACAACGCCTGATTATCTATCACAG
This sequence comes from Cellvibrionales bacterium, assembly GCA_041941365.1. Classification (GTDB taxonomy): domain Bacteria; phylum Pseudomonadota; class Gammaproteobacteria; order Pseudomonadales; family UBA7434; genus UBA7434. Next base: position 460,337 of record JBGTQK010000001.1, read on the forward strand.
AACCACGACTAGTGTTAATTAATAACTCACAACTATCATTTAATACTGGTAGGTTCTTTTCATTAAATAAATGATGAGTAGCATGCTCTCCTTTAAATGTTAAAGGCACATGTAAAGATAAAATATCACTGCGAAGAACAGACTCAAAAGAGTCAGATGCAATATCTTTTGGCACGACTTCAAAAGGATCGAAGACCAAAGGAGTGAAACCAAAGTGTATTAACGTTGCAGTTAACCGCTTACCTACATTGCCGTAACCCAATATTCCTATTTTTTTTTGTTTCAACGTTTCTACATCAAAATGTTTAAAAAGAATTGAGTAGACATAATCAACAACAGCGTTAGCATTACAGCCTGGAGCATAGGCAAATTCAATCTTGTTTTCTTTTAGGTAACTAAGGTCGATATGATCTATGCCAATCGTTGCAGTACCGACAAATTTTATATTTGTGTGTTGTAATAAGTTTTTATCGACTTTTGTTACTGAGCGTACCAGTAATACATCAGCATCGTTAATATCGTTTTTGTTCAGTGTGCGTCCGTCTACTGTTATCACTGTAGCCCAATCACCACAATAATACTCCAGGTTTTCCAGCATGGAGTCAGCAACAATTTTTATTTTTTTCTTTATTTTCACTTTATTAATCTATTGGGTGACAGGTTTATATTGAATCGAGAATATTCTTCTCAGAAATCGGTAATGTATTATAGTGATTATGCAAAAGGTTGATAAATTGAGAAGCTCGATTTGGTAATTTATTTAAATATACTTTGGCCTGTTCTAAAACAGCTATTGAAAATGATTGTACCATCAAGTCCTGACGATCCATTAAAAAATTATCAATACTGATTTTAAACGGAAATCCTGCCGCTAAAGAAAAAAGATATTCCAGCGCCTGTGGCTTTACTTCTACTTCTAAAAAACGTTTTTGCTGTTGTCTACAACGTTCCTCACCAACATACCAGTAGCCAAAATCATCCAGCTGTAAGCGATCTTTTCCTGCAATACACCAGTGTGCAATTTCATGTAACGCACTTGCAAAAAAGTCTTCACGATAATAGAGACAGTGCTTTTCATTATTCTGTTTTGCGACAGCATAAAATGGTTCTTTTTCACCACCTTTGAGTAAGGTATTAAATGTTGATTCAAATGCTTGTGAAAAAAGCGTTTCAAGCACCAAAGCACAGTGTTTATCTTGTTGGGTAGACATAAATTGTGACATCGTCAAGTAATTTGAAGATCTTTACAAATATTTATAAAAGCCAATTAAACAGAATGTCGATCAAGTCAAAAACTCTAAATTCGGCTATAAAAAAAATACAATCTAAAACAAATACTTGCATAAAAAAATAATAAAGTGAGCAAAAAGTTAAAAAATGCAGCTATCTGCTGACTATACTGAAATATAAGAGCCAATGATCGGCGATTAACAGTTCAGGGAACGGAGACCCTATGCAATCAACATATGCTACCGAGCCTGAATTCGCCAAAAATAAGTCCTCTTGGGAGTAGGCATCATGCAAAAAGATATTTCCTCAGTAAAATCAAAAGACACCAAAACCAATATTGTTAATCTCTTTACTGGCAAGCCTTTTGAAGCTGTATCCAAAAGCAAAATAGTACGCGTTTGTAATGATACCAGCTCAATTAAAATGCTTTATTCCAATTACGATAATCCGGATCGTCTAATTGCCGTTCCATTATTATGTTGGGCACTTTATGAAGATGGAACAGTTACAGGTATTTTACCGTGGATTGATGAAATCCTTTCTTGTGAGGAAGTACAGGAAAAATATAATGTTAACTGGGAGGGTTACTACGACCCTAACTTCGAAACAATTTTTGATGAAGCGCCAGAAGAAATTACTGCTTATTTAACGGTAGCTTCCAGATTTATTGATGAAAAAGTTTATCAAGTAAAACAGGATCCTGTAACTACAGAAGAGCTTAAAATAGCTCAGGAAATTCCTGACTCTGTTGGTACTCACGCTCTTCTCCTTGATGAAGTCAGTGAAACGCTTGTTCTAACTTCTGTCATAAGTTGGGTTCTTACAGCTGAGGGTGAATTACAAGGCATGATCGCTGATGATGAGCATGTTGATAAATTACCTGTTTTGCCAGGAGATAATTGCCTTACGGTCTCGCAGTTTCAGGAGCAATTCAGATGCTTCTTTCAGCGTGATATCGCCGAGCAAATTCGTATGCAAAACCCGGAAACCATGGAAGCGATAGAAATGCTCTTTGCAAACTAATTTTAAATAACTGATAAAAAAGCCGCTTTTAATTAGCGGCTTTTTTATCAGTTGAATTTTATTCCTTTTAGAAAATCTATTTATGGCGAATATTGCCAACCAAGCGTTATTAACTGATCAGTTTCTAATTGTACACCATTTAAATCCTGATACACTGGCATACCGATTTCTAATGCAATGCGATGATTCGTATTTGGGATAAATGTATTAACCCCTAAATGAAAATCCAGGCGGTTAAATCCATAATTGTCAGGATCTGCAGTTTGAACCGGTAGGCTAACGCTATCATCCTGACCATCAATCTTGCCACGATTCAAAAAATTCAAACGTGAAGAAATGCTTAAATCGTTAGATAATGCGTAACTTAACCAGCCAGTAAAACCATGCTCATCACCAAGACGATAGCCTTTACTATTACTCTCTGTTCGAATTTCACTGCGCCATTGTAGACCCCAATTCCAAATCCGATAAAAGTCAACATAAGTTAATCCTAAGATCAAATCTGTTGTTCCCGAACCAAGCTGCATTGGGTAAGGTAAAATAACTTCAGGGCGAGAATTCATAGGTGTCAGGATAGTATCTTTTTCATCAATACTGCCGATTGGGATGGATACACCGAGTGTAGTGTGTATTTTATCTTCCAGCCGTATTAAAGCTGATAATTTGGTATCACCTACCCCGCTTGTTTTCGTCGTAAATTTTCCTAGAACATTATCTCCCATCATTCCCATGAACGTCGTATGCTCCATATCTTTTTCAATAAAATTAAACATAGCCATCAGTGTAATATGCTTTGATGGTGCATACATGGCTCCTAACATATGCATATCCATAGTCATTTCAGTAGGTACTACACGTAAATTTGCTGGCGGTGAAAAACGATTAGGTTGCTGAATAATTTCGTTAGTCGAAATATTCTCTCTTCCAAGCTGACTACCTTCCATCAACATTGTCATGTAACGGTATGAAAACATCCACTCCCCTTTATCATGTAAATGGTCCCCCATCACACCGATCGGTGCATGAGATTGGGCTCTGGATACACTTTTCTTTTTCATAGGATGATTCGCGATAGAATGCTTGGCTGATTTTTTTTCTGTAGGGCAAGTATGCCTTTCATTTTTTTCTGTTCGATGTTCAGTATCACCACAACTCCATGCATTAGCGTTAATCAATAAGGCGCTCATTAAAACAACTAACACGTTATTTAGATTACTTAAAAAATATTTCATAAATAGCTCCGGTATAAACACTGTCTAATCAGTGTTTAATTTGTAATAAGACAACTCAGTTTCATTAATAAAAAAACTGATTATTAGGTGACGATTTATGAAAGGTAAGGAGGAGCTCGAGAGTGGTACTGGCGGAGTGTTTGATAAGCTATCCATGAAGCTTTGGCTTCATTGGCTTTTAAAGAGAAAAAACAATTTTGTGTTAAGTCGTTTTTTTCTGTTAATACAATATCACTACTGATATTTAAAATACCGTAACTACAGTGATCATTCCAATAGCTATTATGTTCATGCTTATGATGATCATTAATAACAATATCGTTGAGTGTTTTTATCTCCATTTGGTCAGGTATTTGTAAGCGCTTCGTTTCGGTATGGCAATGCATAACACTCGCTTGTTCCATAAGCTGTTTTTCATTCATGGCATGAAACGATAACTGTTGCGAATGTTTATGTTGACCATTGGATATTGAAAGAATTTTCACCAATGATTGCGACAAACCCTCTGGGCATAACGCTAGCAGAGCGCCAGAAGACCATGAAGACGGCATATATCCAGCAGGTATAAGTGCCTGCAAAGCAAAAACAAAAACCAGGATACAGCGTTTTAGCTTCTGCAATGAAGTCAGTTTTCGTGGATTCTTTTTTGAAATATTTGGCATAGTTTAATTGAAAAAAGCTGAAGTATCAGCACTAACGTTTTTGTATCCAGTATTCGAATAATTCTAGCTGATTAGTCTGGTTAGATACACTTTGTTTTAAAAGTGGATGACTTAAAAATTCACAAAAACGAGGAATATCTCGTTGAGTAGAAGGATCAGTTGCAACAATATGAATGACTTCTCCAGAATCGATACTTTTTATCATCTTATGCAGTAACATGACAGGTTCAGGACAGATTAATCCTTTTACATCCATTTCATGAATAGACCTCTCATTTAAATTGAGAATAGCGTCATTATCATTTTTAATAGTCATTTAAATAAAAAATTTATCCTTGTTTCATTAAACTGAAGTCATATCTTATTGAATTGCCCTAAAAACAGTTATACCTTGGCTTCATTCTATCACTTTGTATAAAATAAAGTTGTTTGGCATTTAATGCAGTATTATCTTTCTGAAAAGGCAAGACCTGTTATCATTTAAATAAAAAAGATAACATGGAAAACAGCTTTTTTATGGCCGATTACATACATAAAACTATCAACAAACACTAAACAACGAACTGACTAATACCCCATAAGGAAAAAATATGCATATTGATACATCAAAACCGGTTCTGGTAACAGGCGCTACTGGTTACGTAGCAGGATGGGTTGTTTATAAGTTACTGGAAAAAGGATTAACTGTTCATTGTGCAGTTCGTGATCCCGATAATCAGGAGAAACTTAAATATCTATTAGAAAGTGAACAAAATTTACCCGGAAAAATTATTTTCTTTAAAACAGATTTATTGGAACAAGGCTCGTATGCAGAAGCTATGCAAGGTTGTCAGGTTGTCTTCCACACAGCTTCTCCTTTTACAATTAATGTTAAGGATCCCCAAAAGGACCTGGTAGATCCAGCTGTTTTAGGTACCAGGAATGTCCTTGAACAAGCTAATCAAATTCCCTCAGTGACTCGTATTGTCTTGACCAGCAGTGTTGCCAGTGTTCATGGTGATAATGCGGATGTTGCTGATGCACCAAATAATATATTAACTGAAGAGCAATGGAATACCTCATCTTCTCTTGACCACCAGGCCTATTCCTATTCTAAAGTTCTTGCTGAAAAAGAAGGCTGGAAAATCTGCAATCAGCAGAGTCAATGGGATATGGTTACTATCAACCCCTCGCTTGTCATAGGCCCTGGACTTAACCCGAAAGGTACATCAGAAAGCTTTAGAGTGATTAAACAAATTGTCAATGGAACAATGAGAACAGGTGCCGCAAACTGGGAATTTGGTATGGTTGATGTGCGAGATGTAGCTGAAGCTCATATCCAGGCAGCATTCAGGCCAGAAGCAAAAGGGAGGTACATCGTCTGTAACGAAGTTAAAAACTTTCTTGATATTGCCAATGCCTTAAGACCTAAATATGGTAAAAAATTGCCAATGCCTACCAGTAACCTTCCAAAAGCCATGATCTGGCTCTTTGGCCCCTTTCTCAGCCCCGGTTTAACAAGAAAAATGATTTCCAAGAATATTGATATTCCTTTAAAACTTGATAACAGCAAGGCAATTAAAGAGCTGGAGTTGAATTACATACCCTTTGCAAAATCAGCTACAGAATTTGTTGATCAAATGATAGAGGCTGGCTATGTCAGAGTAAAAAGCTAATAACGAAATGATTTAGCTAGAATAAGTTATTTTTTAAATAACCATTTAATTGCCCAAAAACAAAGAGCAATAAGTAGGCCTGAAAGTGCCGAAATCAATACAATTATGATACTACCGATAAACAGTGCGCTTGCTTCGCGTAGTGAGTTATCAAGTATAAATATCAGGGCATACAGCATAGCCGCTAAGGCAATAACGCCTAATCCGACTGTACGCCAGAGACGTTTTTTCATCAGTCAAGCTGTTCCAGAAATAATTTAACAGCCTGATCTACATATTCAGGCTCCATATGAAAGTGATGACCACCCTCACAAAAAACAATATTTATTATATTATAATCCTTAAGTTCTTTATCTAAATTAAAATCTGCCAGTAATCCATTTTTGGCTAACATTAATACTGTGGGAACTGATAATGCATCTAAAAACTCTTTCATTTGCTCTTTCTTAAAACGAATCGCAGATGCAGCCAGCAAACGATGATCATGTCGCCAAATTATTCCTTTCTCCGTTTGTTGAGTTGCACGTTTTATCATTGGTAATAAAACAGCTTCTTCCAGATTCATTGATTCATTACGTTTTTTTAGTGCCTGTTCTACTTTTTGATAAACTTTATTAGATTTTTCCAATTGTTTTTTTCTATCCAGTAAAAAAGCAGCCATTTGCTCTGGAAGAGAACGATTCTGGACTAGAAAAGGAAAAATACCATCTATCAAAAACAAAGACCTGACACGTTCAGGACGTGAAGCCGCATAGAGGAAATGAATAATGGCGCCTCGCGAATGACCAAGCAAGATAACCTGTTCCCAGCCTAACTGGTCAAGTAAGGCTTCAATATCAATCAAGTCATCCCAGATATTATATCCAGCATCAAGACTTCTATGGCTGGAAAAACCATGCCCAGCGGCATCAATAGCAATAATATCGAGTAATTCATTCGATGAATTCTGCAATCGAGTTGCCATAAGATTCAGGCTTTCACAATTGTCCAGCCAGCCATGAAAAGCCAGTACTTTGTTGGGGTTTCCTTTTCCCCAGCGTAAACCCGATAATGTTAAACCGTTAACTTGAAAATCTATATTGGTAGGAGCAGACAAAACTAACCTCGTTTTAAAGAATGACCTATATAAATAGTTTTAAAGCGCGTCTTCGATTCGATGATGAGCTACACCCGTTGCTTCGGCTGTACCCTGTGAAAAAACCTCGGCTCGTAACATAGCAATAGAGGCAGTACCCATCGAAAATTTGGGATGCATTTCAGCAAAATCGGTTTTCCCTTCATCTAAATAGGACATTAGTGTTGATACTAATGGATAATGAGTAACACAAATGATGAATTTTTCATTTGTGTTTTCTAACCAGCTAGCAACATCAGCAGGTTTATTCTCACCTAATAGATGTTCCGTCTGTACCAGCTCCCCATTATATTGACTATTTTCCATCATATATGAGGCAGTCTGTCTGGCTCTAACATAAGGGCTATGGTATATTTTTCCGGGAAAATCAAAATGCTCAAACAGCTCATCAAAGCTTTTTGCCAAATTCACACAAGTTGCTATTCCCGCTTCAGTTAAAGAACGTTCTGCATCTGTTGGTGCCTGATCAGCAGCCTGTGCATGACGGATTAAAATCAAATGTTTCATCAAATAACTCTCCTAAAACGGCTTTCAGAATATCAAATCTAAAAGAACGCTTATGTCATTCTGGAAAATTCTACATCACTGGTCTGGGGTATATCCATTAATCGTGCAATAACTTGATCAAGTGATGTATCAGTAAACAGGATAGTATAAAGCCCCTCAACCAATGGCATATAAATATCATGCTTTTTAGCTTCACTGTATATAAGCTTTAGTGTATTAACTCCTTCTGCAACCTGACCCAATTCCTGAGTGGCCTGTTCAAGTGTTTTACCTACACCTAAAGCATAACCTACCTGAAAATTTCTTGATAAGGGGGACGTACAGGTTACAATTAAATCGCCAACACCGGATAATCCTAAAAAAGTCATTGGGTCAGCTCCGAGTTTAGCGGCGAAGCGACTCATTTCTGCCAGACTACGCGTAATTAACATAGCACGAGTGTTAGCGCCAAACTCCAAAGCCTCGACGATTCCGGAAATAATTGCATAAATATTTTTTAGTGTACCACCTAGCTCCACGCCAAAACGATCGTTGTTAGCATATACTTTAAAAGTTGGACTTTGTATTAATGCTTGTATGCGCTCAATTACTTTATTGTCTTCACTGGCAACAACCGTTGCAGTTGGTTGGCCTGCAACGATTTCTTTCGCCAGGTTTGGACCACTGAGCACAGCGATTGTATTGTTTGGTAATGCATCTTCGAGCACTGTGCTCATTAGTTTGAATTGATCAGGTAATGTGCCTTTTGTGGTACTAACAATAATACTTTTTTCGGAAATAAACTCGGATAATTTGGCTCCTATTTCCTGACAAGAATAACTGGGGACAGCAACAAAAACCACTTCTGTACCTTCAACAGCCTCCTCAAGTGAGGTCGTTGCATTAACCTTGTCATTCAAAACAAGGTCTGGTAAGTAATGCGAGTTTCTATGCTCTTTGTTTATCTCCTCGGCTCTCACTGGATCTCTCAACCACAGCACTGCGTTGTTGCCGTTTTCTGCAATAATGTTGCAAAGCGCAGTCCCGAAACTACCGCCTCCTAACACAGTGACTTTGCATGAATTCGACATTGATACTCCCTAAATTAACCGAATGATGAAAACAAAAAAGCCCCAGCGAGCGCTCGAGGCTTTTGATGAATGTAGACATTGTACATAGAATCGAAGTCGATAAAACAGTTTAACCAACTGTTCATCAATTTGACACAAAAAATAATTAACCACTCAGTTCAATTAATAATTTATTCAACCTTGTAACAAAGCTGGCAGGGTCCTCCAAACTGTCACCTGCAGCCAATGAAGCTTGATCAAATAATAGAGAACCTAATTCTGCAAATCTGTCTTCATCAGGTTCTGAATCCAGTTTTGTAACAAGTGGATGAGCAGGGTTAACTTCCAGAATAGGCTTGGAATCAGGTAAGCTCTGCCCTGCGGCTTCCATAATTCGACGCATTTGAGCTCCCATATCATGCTCGCCAACAACCAGGCAAGCGGGAGAATCGGTTAAACGATTCGTTACACGGACACTTTCAACTTTTTCCTCAAGTACTTTTTGTAAACGTTCTACCAAAGCTTTATTTTCTTCAGACAGCTTTTCCTGTTCTTTTTTGTCCTCTTCATCATCGAGCTCACCAAGGTCAAGCTGCCCTTTTGCTACATCCTGTAACGACTTACTGTCAAACTCCATTAGATGGCTCATTAGCCAATCATCGATACGATCATGAAGTAGTAATACTTCAATACCTTTTTTACGAAATACTTCAAGATAAGGGCTATTCTTGGCTGTTGCAAAGTTTTCAGCTGCAACGTAATAAATTTTGTCTTGACCTTCCTTCATTCTCGCAACGTAATCATCTAACGAGTGTAATTGTTCTTCTTTATCGTCAAAACTCGAAGAAAAGCGCAATAGTTTAGCCACTTTCTCACGATTCGAATAGTCTTCAGCCGGACCTTCCTTCAATACATTACCGAACTCTTTCCAGAACTCAGTATATTTATCCTGCTCGTTCTTTGCCATTTTCTCTAACATATCCAGTACGCGTTTGGTTAAAGCATTCCGCATACTGTCAGTAGTCGCGTCCTTTTGTAGAATTTCACGTGATACATTTAATGGCAAATCATTTGAATCAACCACTCCTTTAATAAAACGCAAATAGGTTGGTAAAAATTGTTCAGCATCATCCATTATGAATGTCCGCTGAATATATAATTTCAAACCCTTTGCGGCTTCACGATTCCATAAATCAAAAGGCGCTTTACCAGGAATATATAGCAGACTGGTATATTCCAGTTTTCCTTCTACTTTATTGTGACTCCACTTTAACGGATCCTGAAAATCGTGAGATATTGATTTATAAAATTCTTTGTATTCTTCTTCTTTTACATCAGACCTTGGTTTTGTCCATAAAGCAGTTGCATCATTGACTGCTTCAAACTCAATAGGCTTATCTTCTTTTTGCTCCTCAGCATCAGATTCTTCTTCTGCCACTGGTTCGGGCGCCTTTTCCATTAAGACAGGTATAGCAATATGATCAGAATATTTTTTAACAATGGTTTTTAAACGCCAGGTGCTTGCAAAATCAGCTTCATCTTCACGCAAATGCAAAACAATTGTGGTACCACGAGAATCCTTGTTGTAATCAGCAATACTAAAATCAGCTTCACCGGTTGATGACCAATGCACACCTTCATTTGCACCCAGGCCTGCTTTACGTGTATAGACATCAACTTTATCTGCAACAATAAATGCTGAATAAAAACCAACACCAAATTGGCCAATCAATTGAGAATCCTTTTTCTGATCGCCCGTCATCTTGCTTAAAAATTCAGATGTACCGGATTTTGCGATTGTACCGAGATTAGTAATCACTTCTTCCCGCGACATACCAATTCCGTTATCACTCAAGGTGATTGTTTTAGCCTCTTCATCAACTTCAATTTTTATTGATAGCTCACTTTGGCCTTCATAGAGAGAATCATCCTGTAAGGCCAAAAAGCGTAATTTATCAGCAGCATCAGATGCATTGGAAATCAACTCCCGAAGAAAGATTTCCTTGTTACTATAAAGGGAATGTATCATTAACTGCAGCAGTTGTTTTGCTTCAGTTTGAAAACCCATTTTTTCTGTTTGCTTATTAGTCGAATCAGTATTCTGGTCTGTCATCAAATCCACCTAATCTGGTTTTAGAAGTCATTATCAATAATCATTTAAATGCTTATAAAAAAGCGATTTAAAATTTTTATCTATATGGGGTTAAAAGAGACGTATTCAAGCGTGAATTGTTGGTATTTTAATTGTTGCAAAGCTATAAATTTAAACGGGTTTTTCTATAATGGCTTGGGCTAATGCCTGTCCATTGCTTAAAAGCTCGAGTAAAGTTAGCAGGATCAGTGTAACCCAACATTTCTGCAATTGCCTGGATAGAAAGCCCTCTGTTGGCAAGCAAGTGAATAGCGTCCCGCCTGCAACATGTATTCAATATATCCGTGTAGGTTGTACCTTCTGAAGACAAATGACGCCTAAGTGTTCTTGGCGTTAAATTAAGGCGCTCTGCCACATTTTCAAGATCAGGATAACCTGTCTCATCCAGTGTTAGTAAAGCCTGAACTTGTTGCACCAGCGATAACTCGTTTAAACCCAATTTAATCAGCTCTTGCTCACATTGGGCGATTGCTAATTCAAACCCGGTTGCATTGGACATTGCTACCGTATGATCAAGTAATTCTATGGGTACCCTGTACTGGCCTGAGGGCATATCAAAATAAACAGATTCTCCAAAAACTTCTGTTATTTTGTTGCTATATTCCGGCTCTGGAAAAGGAAACCAGATCTCTGCCCCTCTTGCATCATCACCTAATAATATTTCAAAACCACGCTGAAAACTGGTTAGCGCACTCTCAATCATTATATTATGAAACAGTTCTGGCGCCTCTTTTCTTGGGGAAAGCTCAACTACACAATGTTTTTTTTCATCGTATACATTGAATATCATACCCTTACCTATCATTAACCAATATTTTTCACAGACATTAATGGCATCTTTAAGAGTAGGACTACACAATAATGCATAACCAACTGTACCAAATGCAGTGGGCGGCATTCTCCAACCTATATCCAACCCCAATCCATTAACACCTATCCTTTGAATAATTTCAAACGCCAGCATTTCCAAATCATACATCGTCAAACGATTCTGTTTAGCGTTTAATTTATCTATATCAATTTTCGAGCGCTTAATCAGATCATCTACATCCAGGCCATGATCTTTTGCTACATCAAGGTAAGTCTGAGGAAAAATATCAGGAATGGTTTGTCGATGCCATTGTTCTAACGAATTTTTCGAAGACACTATATGTTACGCTCTCTTATACTTTCTATTGGTACTAACTGATCAATAATAAATAAATCAGAATAATCTAAATGTCCCCTAATGACAAGTTTTTTGTCCTTACTACCTCTAACCACTCTTGCAATGAATATCTATACTTGATTTTAATATAAGTTATATCCTGCGAGATTACTATGAATACAGCAATAAACCCAAATACTGCAGTTACAGTTGAACAGTCACAAGATATTACTGTTCGTAAAATGGATCTTGACTATACAAAAGAAACTCCTGACTTTTGGTACGATAATGACCCGCTTCTAACAATGTATCTTGTGGCTTTTTCTGCAACACTGCCCGAAGGAGAAAAATCATTCATACGTAGTGTCAGGCATTATCAAAAACAAATTACTGACCCAAAATTAAAAGAGGATATCCAAAACTTTATTGGCCAGGAAGCACACCATGCCAAGGAGCATGTGGCGTTGAATAAGTTTTTTGATGAAAGGGGTTATCCAACAAAACCCATTGAAAACAGATTGAAGAAATTTCTCAGTTGGACCCATAAGCAATCGCCTGAATTCCAGTTGGCTCATACCGTTTGTGCAGAACATATAACCGCGCTGTTATCAAATTATTATATGAGCTATGCACCTGAAGAGCTGGAAAAAATGTCACCCGAGATCAGGAAAATCTGGGCCTGGCATATTGTTGAAGAAAGTGAACATAAAGCTGTGGCATTTGATGTTTACCAAACTGTTGTCAACGATAAAAATCGTCTACGTTTTCATATGGTATGGTTAACGGCATTATTCGTCATTGACACGGCTTTTAGTACTATTGCTTTATTAGCTCACAGCAAACAACTAAATAACGGAAAAATGTGGACTAAAGCTTTTCGTTATTTTCTTGGCAAGAAGAGCTTGCTTCGTAATTGCTGGCGTGAATACCTGGACTTCTATCGTAAAGATTTCCATCCCTGGCAACATGATGTTAAAGCGCGATTACAGGAATTTAAGGCTCAGTACGACATTCGTTAATACCTACCGCTCCGTTTATAATCATTTGATATAAATTATTCTTTCATATAGATGTTATGTTATTGAAAGTAGTCGTTATCAATCTATCTCTATAGAAAAACGACTACTTTTATTTAACCAAAAGTAATTTATAATGCCCCTCAACAGTTTATATTTAGCGTTAATAAACTCCATATGTTTTCTTTTAATTACAATTAATGGTTTTAAATAATGAGCAAACTATTCTGGTTATTACTTATTGGTGGTTTTATCTATTGGCGCCAACAAAGAGCAAAAAAAATACAACCAAAAATTTATACTGAACCCTTTGATGGAAAGGTTCTCGAAATCGGGGAATCCTATATTGGTGTTATTGACCGTGAAGACCCTGAATATACTGTCATATGTGCACATGGTTTTATGGAAAACATGATGTACCTAAGGAAGCTCTATGATGACGAGAATATTCAGTTTATATCAATCAATAACTCTGGATACCATGCACCAGTTGATACTGAAAACTATGAAAAACCTGAATGGGCGACACCACCTCCATTTAAAGCGGGCACAATAGAATATGATGCTTACGTATTAAACATGGCGCTTGAAAACCTTCCTCGATCTGAAAAAATCAGAATTCACGGTCATTCACGGGGTGGAGCTGTCACCACAGAAGCCATATTGACTCGCCCTGATCTGCACAAAAACAGAAATATAGAATATATTCTGGAAGCCCCCATTTTGCCGCATTCTGTTCCCGCTATTCCAGCAATCATTATGTTTAACCCTGTTGCGCAACTATTTATTCCTTTTACCTTTACTTTTTTAAAAGGATTGCCTGATGAGAAAAGAGCTAAATATTTTGCAAGTGGACGCCCGGGCTATAAGAAAGAGTTCTTAAATAATGTGTTTTTTAATCCCAAAACTTATAAGGTTATTGATACCAACATACTTAATATGTGGTTATGGGCCAGAAAACGTCCGCTTTCTGCATTAAACGATATGCCAAACTGCAAAATTTATATTGGGAGCAAAGATACCATTCTCAGCTCTTCGCACATGAGAAATGTTGCCGCTAAAGTCAATTGGCTAGAACCCGTTGAATGCAAAGGATCACACTGGCAAGCCTTTGATAATCCAGAACTTTTTAAACTCAATTAACAATTGCTAATGATTTATTAAATCAATTTCAATCGTATAAAAACGGTTGACCTCATCCTTAAAAAGCGTTAATGTTTAAACATACCAACCGGTTTGTATGCGGTTAAAAGCCCACCGTATTCAATTTAATAGACAGATGTTATTAACCGAAAGCCTGATCACAAAGAAATATGGATATAAATTGCTACAGGATTTTGTAGATATCAAGACAAAACTTCATTCACAAAAGAGTAAGGATCAATTAAAAAATGGTTACTAAATTTGCTGAACTTGTTCTTCGATTTAGATGGTTTATTATTTTAATCACTTTCCTGACAGTTGGAGCCGCATCAAGCGGTCTAAAATATTTTGATACTGACACTGACTATCGTGTATTTTTTAAGAAAGGTAACCCTCAACTTGATGCTTTTGAAAAAATACAGGATAACTATGATAAGTCCGATAATATACTTATTATTCTAACGCCTGAATCCGGAAGCGTTTTTACCAAAGATGTACTTGAAGCAATATTCTGGCTAACAGAAGAAAGCTGGCAGGTACCCTACTCTTCTCGTGTAGACTCAATAACAAACTTTCAACATACAAAATCTGAAGATGATGACTTATTGGTTGCTGACCTTGTAAGTGATCCTGACGAATTAACTGAGGCATCTATAGCTGAAATAAAATCAATCAGCCTGAATGAGCCCTTGCTAAAAAAACGTTTGATTAGTCCAGATGGTAAAGTTACCGCTATCAACGTTAATATTAAGTTACCTGAACTTAGCTCCACTGAAACACCTGAAACCGTAGCTTATGTAAGAGATTTAACCAAAAGGTTTAATGAAATTTATCCTGATATCGAAGTGAGGTTAACCGGTGTCATTATGCTCAACAACACATTTGTTGAGGTCCCGCAACAAGACATGGCAAAACTTATTCCGATCATGTTTCTTATAGTGATCATTATACTGGGATTACTTTTACGTTCAGTAAGTGCTACTTTTGCAACGGTACTTGTCATTTTTATGTCCATACTTACTGCGCTCGGCTTGTTTTTCTTTTTCGGATTCAAAATGACAGGCCCCCTAACCGGTGCTCCTACAATCATCTTAACAATGGCTGTAGCAGATTCAGTGCATTTGCTTTCTAACTTTTTTATATCAATGCGTAACGGAGCAAACAAGCATGACGCTTTAGTAGATAGTATACGTATTAATTTCCAACCTATTCTTATTACATCGGTAACGACTGCTATTGGCTTCCTGACCATGAACTTTGCCGAGGTACCACCTCTTACTCATTTAGGTAATGTCGTCGCAATCGGAGTAATGGTGGCATTTATATTGAGTATTACGTTTTTGCCTGCAATGATTGCCGTGTTACCAATTCGAGTAAAAGTCGATAACAAAAACCTGCAAGATGCTCAAACCAGAAAAACATTTTTAAGAGCCTTAAGTGAATTTGTAATCAAGTATCAAAATAAATCAATGATTACAATGATAATAATAAGTTTATTATTTATTTCCTTCATACCAAAAAATGAAATCAATGACGAATTTGTTAAATACTTTGACGAAAGTATTGATTTTAGAGTACACACTGAATACGGTTCTGAAAAACTGTTAGGCCCTTATACGTTTGAATTTAATTTACAAACAGATGAAGACAATGGCATCTCTGATCCAAAATATTTATCTTCCGTCCAACAATTTATTGATTATGTTGAAACGTTTGATGAAGTGAGTCATGTTTATTCGTTAACAGATATCATGAAACGCTTAAACAAAAACTTACATGGCGATAACCCGGAATGGTATCGACTACCTGATAATCGTCAACAAGCAGCACAATATTTATTATTATATGAGATGTCACTACCCTATGGTCTTGATCTAACTAATCTCATCGACATTAATAAATCCTCAACAAAAGTTACTATTACAACGAAAAACCTCAGCTCCAAAAGAGTGATTGAGTTAGAAAAAAACTGGGGTAACTGGCTTTCAGAAAATGCCAGTGATATTGAATACATTGTTTCCAGCCCAGGCATTATGTTCGCTCATGTAGGTCAAAGAAATGCTAACAGCCTGATCGGAGGTATTGGTGCCGCTATAGTTCTGATTTCTATCATATTAATTTTTGCATTACGCTCTGTAAAATTGGGCTTACTAAGCCTGGCACCCAATCTGCTTCCAATCTTGATTGGCTTTGGATTCTGGGGGATGTATAACGGTATGGTTGGTTTTGGGCTATCCATGGTAGTTGGCATGACTCTAGGTATTGTTGTCGATGATAGCGTCCATTTCATGAGTAAATACCTTCGTGCAACTCGTGAAAAACAATTAAGCTCTGAAGACGCTATACACTATGCATTCTCAACAGTTGGTAGAGCACTAATCATTACTTCTATTGTCTTAATTTGCGGGTTTATGGTCCTATCAAGCTCCAGCTTTCTAATCAATGCACAAATGGGACTATTGACATCAATTACTATTGGTATCGCTTTAATTATTGACTTCTTCTTATTGCCACCTCTTTTAATAAAGTTGGCCAGCAATAAAACTTCTTAGGAGATAACCATGTTAAAACAATTATTTTTTATCGTAATAACAACTTTTGTCACATCAATAGCAAATGCTTTTGAGTTAACAGAGTCAATGAGTGCGTCTGAAAAAGGCAAAGCGATTGCCGCTGAGTCTATTCGTCGTGATGATGGTTGGGGGGATAGCTCAGCCAATATGCAAATGGTTCTAATTGACAGAAAAGGCAGACGCAGCGAAAGACAAATACGACTTAGAAACCTCGAAGTCGAAAATGATGGTGATAAAAGTTTGACAATATTTGATGAACCAAGAGATGTGAAAGGAACGGCTTTTTTATCTTTTACTCATTCTTTAGTTCCTGATGAGCAATGGTTATATCTTCCCGCGTTAGGAAAAGTAAAACGTATTTCATCAGCTAATAAATCAGGTCCATTTATGGGTAGTGAATTTGCGTTTGAAGACCTTTCTTCATTCGAACTCGATAAATATGGCTATGAGTTTCTAAAAGAAGAAGCAGTTAACGGAATTGATTGTTATGTCAGTAAACTGTTCCCACAATATAAACATTCCGGATACACCCATCAAATTGTCTGGCTGGACAAAACAAATTTTCGTCCGCAAAAAATTGAATATTACGACAGAAAAGGCGCCCTTCTTAAAACTCAAATTGCTGAAGATTACAAAGTCTATCTGGATAAATTCTGGCGACCTTCAAAAAGCATCATGGTTAATCATCAATCTGGAAAAAGTACAGAACTTTACTGGAGTAATTATGAGTTTGGTAAAGGTTTAACCGAGAAAGACTTTAACAAACGTCGACTTCAAAACATTCAATAGCTTTCTATTTCAAAGAAGAGAATCTTATGAAAATTGATTCCTATATTGAAAAAAACAAAGAAAAGATAACAAAAGCAGAACATGCCCGTGAAAAAATTTTATTGGCTGCTTTTGATGAAATTCATCGCCATGGCTACCAGGGCATGCGTATAGATGCTTTATTGAAAAAAACCGGCCATACAAAAGGCGCTCTTTATCATTACTTTCCTAACAAACAGGCACTGGCTTACTCTGTAATTGAAGAAGTGATTCTCAATTATATGAAACAGGACTGGGAAGAAAGAATTGTTAATGGTGATAAAGATATTATTTCAAACCTGCAAACAGTTCTGATAGAAGTATTATTAGAAGATCCTAATTTAATAGAACTAGGCTGTCCTATTAATAACCTTGCACAGGAAATGAGTAGTATTGATGACGGCATTAACCGAAGGCTTGAGCATATCTATCAATTATGGATCGCAATGGTAAAAAGTTCGTTAGATGATGGTGTAAAACAAGGTATTGTAAAGCCAGATACAAACACTCTCGCTGCTTCGACATTTTTAGTGAGTTCATATGAAGGTATTATTGGTTTGGCCAAGTGTATGCGAACGATGGTTGTAGTGGAAAATTCGACTATAGCTCTTCATAGTTATCTTGAAAATCTGAGAAATATTTAATTAATAATATACTTAACGCTTTATTTATGCTTAATAAAAATCGAACAAAGCTAACACTCGTTTATAGTTATTTATTGACTATAATTTTTTTCATGATCTTGAGCCCTGCCAGAGCAGCCGATTTTTCTGGGCCTATTGGTATTGAGTCCCGGTATTTTTCTGAGAATGAAGGCTCGGAATTCTCCACCTTTATTATCCCAAAATTGCAATGGCAAACAGACTCCAGCTCATTCAGTATTGAGTTATTTGCCCGAAAAGATAGTGAGGATGATGAAAGAACCCATGCTGACGTTAGAGAAGCTACCTGGTTATATGTTTCTGATAATTGGGAAATCAAGCTTGGGGCCGGAAAAATCTTTTGGGGTGTTGCAGAAACTCAACATCTTGTAGATGTGATAAACCAAACAGATAGCGTTGAATTTATTGATGGCGAGCAAAAACTCGGACAACCAATGATTCAACTTAGCTTTATTAGAGACTGGGGAAATCTGGATTTTTTTGTTCTTCCCTACTTTCGTGAACGCACCCTGGCGTCATCCGATGCACGTTTAAGTGGCGGCCTGGATATTAATACCGATCAGGCCTTTTACGAATCTGGCGCTGAAGAAAAACATATAGACACCGCTTTTCGTTACAGTCATGTGATTGGTGAATGGGATTTTGGGCTTTCCTATTTTAAAGGTACAAATAGAGAACCAATTATTAGCCTGGTAAACGCAACAAATGGACAACCGATTAATCCTGCCTTATTGCCTGCAACAATGGGACAGATGACGGTACAAGAGCTTTCAACTTTTCTCAAACTATCCTCAATAAATTTAGCCCCTTTTTATGAGCAAATGGAACAGGTAGGACTTGATGTTCAGGCAACCTATGGTTCCTGGTTATGGAAACTCGAAGCGATTCACCGTGAAACTGACAGCCAAAGATTTGCAGCTACAACTTTTGGTTTTGAATATACCTTTTATGGAATATTCGAAACCGCGGCCGACTCAGGCTGGTTAATGGAATTTAGCCGCGATAGCCGAGGTCTTGCTTCCAGTTTTTTAGAAAGTAGCAGCTCAGCGCAAAAAGACCTTGCTATCGCTCACCGCCTTACTTTGAATGATGTTGGCAGCACAGAAATACTGTCCGGTATTAATCTCGATCTCGATGATGAAGATACTTATAGCGCGTTTCTCGAAGCTTCAACACGTTTTGGAAATAACTGGAAAGTGACTATGGATGCCTGGGCATTTACCAGTGAACGTCAAACAGATATCTTTTATTTACTCAGGAATGAAGACTTCATCCAACTAGCAATAGAATATTATTTTTAACAAATCACATTGTAAAAATATTTTTTAATTTATACCTTATATTTCAATAAGTATAGAGTTAGGCTCTACTAACGTTTGAATAAAATTACCCCACCGCCAAAAAAACGTAATAAAACTTTCACAAGATTGCCATCTGTCTTGGATTAAATACAACCTCATTTTTCCTTCAAACTTTTTAAACTCTTTTATAAAGAGAATGAGGTTAATTCATGAAACTTTCAAAGTTTGCTTTTGTATTATCACTTTGCTTAACCTTAGCCAGTGTTAATTCAAATGCTTTTTTTAAAAAAGATTTCAATCTTACAATTCTACACATTAACGATCATCATTCACATCTAGAAGCCGATGATTTTGATTTTGATGTAAGTTCTCTTGGCTTAACGGCGACTGACTCTAACGGCGATCCTGTTTCAGAAGTAGAACTTCAGTATGGTGGTTTTCCATTATTAGTTAGCCTTTTCCAACAACAGGAAAAACAGTTAAACAAAAAAGGCAAAAACTATCTAAAGATTCATGCAGGTGATGCAATAACTGGCACTTTATTCTATACATTATTTGAAGGCCAGGCCGATGCTGTAATGATGAACCAAATCTGCTTTGATGCATTTGCATTGGGCAACCATGAATTTGACGATGGTGATACTGGTCTAGCAAATTTCTTGACTGACCTTAAAGACGGACCATGCTCAACGCCAGTGTTAGCGGCAAACGTTATTCCAGGTGCAGATTCAGCCATCAAGAGAGGCTTTATCCAGCCATTTACTATCAAACGTTTTGGTCGTGAAAAAGTAGGCATCATTGGTATCGACATTGCTCAAAAAACAAAAGAGTCTTCAAATCCTGACGAAGGTACCGAGTTTCTTGATGAACAAGCAACAGCACAGTTTTACATTAACGTTCTTCGTTATATCTATCGCGTAAACAAAATCGTATTAGTAACACACTATCAATACGAAAATGACATTGCACTTGCCAGCCAGCTTCACGGAGTAGACGTTATTGTTGGTGGAGATTCCCACTCTCTGCTAGGTGGTGAGAATCTGGAAACTCTGGGTTTTAACCCTGTTGGTGATTACCCAACCAAAGTAACAGATGCAGCAGGCAATAAAGTGTGTATCGTTCAGGCTTGGGAATATGCTCACCTGATGGGTAAGCTAAATATCAAGTTTGACTATTTTGGTCGTGTTAAGTCTTGTGGTGGTAAGCCAATCATTCCTGTAGAGAAAGATAACTATATCTACGCTTCTGCTAGTGGAGATGCCTTACTTGAAGGTGAAGATGCCAATAAAGTAACAGCGGCAATCAAAGCCTTCAAAGAACTTAAGCCATTAAAAGCTGATCAGGAAACAACTGAAATTCTTTCTGTATTCAACGAGCAGGTTGAAGAACTATCACAGCAGGTGATCGGCTCTGTTGCTGAAGATCTTTGTCTTGAACGTTTCCCAGGACAAGGCCGTTCAACAATTTGTGATGTAGCAGCTACTTATGTAAATGGTAGTGATATTTCTAATATCGTTGCTAAAGCATTTTTAACGGTAACTCCTACTGCGGACATTTCTATCCAAAATGGTGGCGGTGTTCGTGTTGATGTCTCAGCTGGTGACTACACAATCGCAGATGCATTTACATTGCTACCATTCTCAAATACGCTGGTAACACTGGATATGACTGGTCAGCAAATTATTGATGTGTTAGAAGAAGCACTGGCAAATACACTGGATAATGGTGGTTCCAGTGGCTCATATCCATATGCTTCAGGTTTGCGCTACGACATTGATGCATCAGCACCTTTTGGTAGCCGTGTTTCAAATGTTGAAGTTAACGTTCGTGTAGCAGGTACCTGGGCAGCAATCGATACAGCAACAACTTATACAGTTGTAACTAACGACTTTATTGCATCAGGTCGAGATGGTTATGAAACTTTTGGTGAAGTATTCTCAGCAGGTAACTTTGTAGATACGTTCACTGAATATGCACAAGGTTTTATCGACTACGTTGAATTACTCGAAGCCAACGGAGAATCATTAAGCAAATTACCGCTTGATGAATACAGTACACAAAACTATATCGGCCGAGATGGCTGCAACCACAGCACTGATGCTAGCTGTGTTAGCTATTAATTAAAAAGTTAATAGCTTGTTCCACCAAAAAGGGAGCCGCCTGGCTCCCTTTTTTTATTCGATAAAAACGTTTACTTAAAGCTGCTTCTATCGTTAAAAGGCTTCTTCATGCCATCTTTAGATAAACCATTTTCAACGGCAATGCGCTGATTCTTGCGGCCTAGTAATTTCATCTGAACCCACCTCTCCCAACGCAGAGCTTTGTTGGTATCAGCTTTCCAGGTTTTCTTGAACAAATATTTAGCAGCTGCTATTGCATCAGGCGACTGCTCGGCTATATACGCAGCCAAAAGTTCCGCTTGTTCCATTGGGTCTTCAGCCAATCGGCTAACTAAACCATATTGATAACCTTCTTGCGCATCAAATTGCCTACCGGTCATTGTTAATTCCTGAGCTATATCGACTCGAGTTAAACGTGATAGTGTTACCATACCGCTCATGTCAGGAATAATTCCCCACTTCATTTCCATGATACTGAGGCTGGCATCCGGTTTAGCTATACGATAATCAGCAGCCAGAGCAATCTGCATACCGCCACCAAAACAATTGCCATGAATTACACAAATAACCGGAATCGGTAGGTCGCGCCAACAATGAGCTACTTTTTGAGCCAGGTTCATGCGAGTCCACGGCCATTTTAAAAATATTTTTAGCGAAGCTTTTGGATCTTTGGATACAGACTTAAAGTCCAGACCAGCACAAAATGAGGAACCACGCCCACTTAAAATAACTGCTCTTAAAGACCGGTTTTTTCTTATTTTTTTAGCAACTTCAGCAATCTGAATAAACATTGGCAAATCAAGACCATTATGTTTTTCAGGTCGATTGAGATAAACATATGCAATAGAGTTTTTGATTTCTAACTGTACTCTATCATTAGATTTTAATTGCGAAGAATCAGCGTCAGACATAAATAGATAAAAACCTTGAATAAAGAAAGAAAAAATTTTACCACTATAAATTAGGTAGGAAAATGGCGTTGCAACCAATCTAACTGAACAGAAATGTTTTTCTCGAACCATTCACCCACATAAATATTAAAATGGCCTGTGTCCATTTCTACTACTTCACCCAGTTTAATCTTTTTTGCGTATTTAATTGTTGGTTTCGCTGGGGCCACTGTGTCTTTTAGACAGGCAATCACTAATGCCGGACAAGCAATATTTTTAGCGACTTTTCCAGGGAAATACAAACCAATCTTCAATCCTATACGTGCTGCAACATAATCCGGAGGATTATCAACATCATTTGGCATCAGCTGATCTATACCGTCGACAACATCATTCGCTGTCATTAAACCGGTTTTTCCAGGTGCGTTAAATAACGGTACAGTAATGGGAGTTTTTAAAAAGGCTTTTGTCAACATATCCAAAAATGCAAAATACCCTACTCGTATCATGCTTATTGGATGTAATGCAAGTGAAGACGATAAACCATCAGTAAAAGGACATTGGGAAATAACACCAGAAACACCAGAAATAGTTGCAGCCGTTTGCAGGGCATGCCCGCCACCAAATGATGTACCCCAAACAATAAGCCTTTTACTATCAATTCTTAAATCTTTTTTAATAAATGCAATTGCATTTTCCCAGTCCTTCAACTGCATATTTATATCAAGTAATTGTCGCGGATTGCCTTCACTATCTCCAAAGGTTCGATAATCAAAAACTAAACAAGCATAGCCAGCTTCACAAAAGCGCTCAGCAAAAGCGTCCAGGCGCATGGTTCTTACGCCTCCCAGACCATGTGCCATAATCAATACAGGTGCAGGAGCCCCGGACTCTGGTAAATAAAGCCACGCTGCACATTTGCAATCTTCAGATTGAAAAAACAGATCTTCCCGGTTCATATATTATGATCGCCAACAATAATAATCAGAATCCTAACATTAGCGGTTATTGCTTAAGAGGTCATAAAAAGTCATTTATATTGTGAAAACATTGCAATAAAATGATTCACCAGAACCGAATATGAAAATCTCTGCAAACAAAATTAACAATGAATATGAAAATACTGACACCAGAAAATTCAACAATGGCACCACCGCATTCTCCTGCGTGTGAGCGTAATAAACAACCTATTAACGAAATTTTAAAAAACTATTTCAAACAATTAACCAGTATTCTGGAAATAGGCTCAGGGACAGCACAACATGCAACTTATTTTGCTGAACAACACCCTCTTCTCATATGGCAGCCATCAGATATGGAAGGCTACATACCTGGAATAAAATTACAGCTTGAAAAAGCTGGACTCGATAATATAAGTCAACCGTTAGAGATCGATGTTAATTCAGAAAAATGGCTTAACTCAAGTCTTGAATTCCCTGCTGTATATACTGCTAATACTTTTCATATAATGAGTAAAAATTCTGTGATCAATTTTTTTAACGGTTTACAAAATGTGTTAGAAGAAAATGGATATTTATTTGTTTATGGCCCTTTTAATTATCAAGGGAAGTTCACCTCAGAAAGTAATGCACAGTTCGATATTGCGCTTAAAGCAAAACAAGCCACAATGGGAATTAGAGATATTGAATGGATACAAGAACTTGCAACCATGATAGGCCTGATTTTAAAAGAAGATTACGCTATGCCTGCAAATAACCGCATGCTGGTGTTTAAATATGAATAATGTTATTCTCAAGCCAGAATAACAATGGAGGTAAAAATGCTATGAAGAAAATTCATCTCTATATCGTTACGAGTATTTGTCTGGGTATTGCTGCTATATTCTGGTTAAAAGAGCCATCTCAAAAGGAAACAATATCTGACAATTCAACACATAATAAAGACGAACAAACAAATAAAGTCACCAACGGAATATCAAAAAATATCGAAGAAAAAACTGATGAAATAAATCATCAAAACAATATGGCTGAAAGCTATCAACAGGCGAATAATGACGCCGAAATCTACGAAGAAGAACAATTAACCGATGCTGAAAAAGAAGCTTTACTTAATGACCCAACAGTAAAAGACTATTTAGCACAAAAAGAATCAGAAGCTGCGTTAGATGACTACTTCAATAATGAAAAAAGTCTTCATGAAGATGAAGCAATATGGGAGCTCATTGAAAATATTGAAAAAGAAGGTCGTATAGCGGGCTTTGAGGCTATGGCCATCAAATTACTCTGGCTGCAAAAAAACAGTACAGATGAAACCGCATACGAAGAAAGTGCCAGAAGGTTATTAAATCAATATAAAGAAAAGTCAGAAAAAGCTGCTGCTGAATACGACCCAAACGATGACGTTCCTGGTTTTACTGAATATAAACAGGAAGAAGCTCAAATCATAGAAGAAGTCAATACAATGCAGGCATTCCCCAATGGTATGAGTAAAGATGCTTATCTTCGTGAAAGGTTACTCGAAGCACGCATCAAATATTTTAACTAACTCAAGAACACAAAAAAGCCCTAAATGGCTAAGGGCTTTTTACTTATATAGTTTTTTATCTATAACCTTATTATCCACTAAATAATGAGATAAAAAAGTTGAAAACAGTATACAGTAAATCTTTTCTGTGTAAGTCTGCAGTATCTTTCTCAACAGCACGTAACTGTTTTCCTCCACGATAATTGATAACGTTATCGAGAAAGTCAGTTAATTGAAGATTTAATTCTTCAATTTCACTGTTTCGAAATTCAAGTGCTGTAGTGCAATGACTTTCTATAACATCACGAAAATACGGAAAATAATAGCTCCAGTTGCTCGTACTATCTAACAATGGCAATAAGTTATTTTCTGTATCGTATTGCCATATCTCTCTTACTTTGCTTAACCGCGACTCAGGGTCTGGATCTTCGAAGATGTCCGCATAAAATCGCTCGTATGAAAAAGCGGATAAAATACCATCCTTTATAAAATAGGTCATACCTAAGCGATGGTGTGGAAATTTATCAGCTAACGCATTATACAATGTGCCTAAGTTATCGGGATCAAGATTAGGAGTCAGCGAAACTAATGTGTTTATCGGATTTTCAGATACGGCATCTACTGGATCATAGGAGGTCCAAGAGTCTATGACTCTTTTCTGAGCAGGAATCTGAGGGTAATTATCGGTATCATCTGTACTACGTGGCGCATTAAAGACACCGCCTGAATCATTCACCAAATAACTGTAAGACGTATCCATATCTTGCGCTACTTTAGAATAGTTCAAAAGAGCACCCATACCGCCAGCACTGCATCCCGTTACCGCTAGTTGGGTCGGTTTTCTCAAATTATTTTTTACCCATGACACAACGGCTTGTACATTTCTGAGTCCATTATGATGATATACAATATCATCCTGCTCACCTAACGGATCTTTATAGACTTGCGTTTTATCGCCCACATAAATATCACCAGTACAGTATGGAACATACACGACATTCCAGTTACCCGTTTTATATCGATCCCAAGGATGATGAGAGAAGATTAATGGTGACTGAGCAGTTGAAGCTATGCTACTCAAGCTACTAAAGTTTAAAAGATTGAGATCCTGCACATAACCATCACGAATACCATCCAGATTTGTTGCACCTAACATTCCTGCCTGACCTGAACAGGTTGCATAGTCCCAACAGGCACCACCTCCTTCAAAATAAAAAATGGTATTGCTGGTATGCGGTACACGACGAACAAAAAATTTATAAGGCGAGCCGTTACTGCACATAGCACCAGTTTTTACAGGCACATCCACTTGTTGCCAGGTATTATATTTTTTAGGATTAAAACCATCGTTAAAACCTGGATCATCCTTTGTCAATGGATAAAAGCCAAGAGTTTGCCGGGGAGTTACCGGTCTATTTGCTCTATCGGGAACAAATAGATTTTTTAATGTTGCCCAAAAACCAAAATCCCCAGGTTCTGCATAAACATTAATGCTAGATGCAGAGCTTAACAAAATAGTTAGAAATAAAATCACTCTGGATAAAATCTGTTTCATTGTTATAGCCACCTTAAATTATTATTGGATGTATTATTACGTTTTATTCATTATTAATTAGCTTGACTCAGTATTTTAGAACCAAGCACATTAGCATTAATAAATACTACTTAATAAGCTGGTGAGCTAACAACATAAATATTAATAAAAGTTAACATTAAAGCTCTAATTTGGAATCATTTTTCCATAAAAACTTTAAAAAAAACCAAAACAACAAGAGTGTACGTTATTTTTTATTAGACAAGATTGCTAATCATTCATAAAGAAGAGCGAATCACATACACAGATCGTTAGAAGAAGTTAAAAAAATAATTAATCAAGTTACATCTTTCAATATTGTAATGAACAAATATTAATCCATAAATGATTGAAACAGTAACATCCATTACCTAGAATTCAGGCTGCTTTTTTGAACTAACTAATGGAGTTTTTATGAAATCAATAATTAAATTAAAAAAAGCAGCGCATACACTACCCGCAATAACAGCCACTTGTTCTCTGATTGTTTGTACACAGTCTATAGCAGCAGATGTAACAATAAATGGCTCGCTATCTGTTTCCGGTTTTGGAGCAAGTCTTGTAGGTTTTGAAAGTACTGAATCATTAAGTGGAACTGCTGAATTTTCTGACGCAGCAGTAGAAAATAATTTAATCACTAAAGATGATTTGGAAAGCCTGTTATTTTCAATTAGTACAGAAGCCTGCTTAGCAACACCTAACAAATTAGATGTGTGTCGCGCTCAAACATGGGACGTTGATGGCCTTGGTGATGCTCAAATCCCCCCTGAATCTGTAACAGTACCAAGAAATGAGGGTGACCCGGACCATCCAACGGCGGCTTCATATGCCCTGACTGGAACTAATGTCGATCTTTCTTCTTCTGGAGGTCCAGTTAATATTCAGATTGATAGCGGTCCAACAAATGGCCTAGTACCTGTGACTTTTAATCTGGGCACTCCAACCTCAGATGTTACGGCAAATGGTACAAGAACGATTACTGGTCCATTAAGCTTCTCCTTTTCAATTGGTTCTGGCCTGACACTGGCTTCATTTCAAACCAATAGCGGCACAACTTACACAATTACGCTTGATGTAACAGAAGCAGAAGAAACCAACATTCCTCTACCTTTCTGGAGTTTATTTGTTTCTGGCCTGGCCATATCGTGGATAGCTACAAGAAGGCTGCGAAAACGATCTAAATAATAACAATTAATAAAAAGAAGATTAAAAAGCCCGGCACAAGCCGGGCTTTTTCTTATAGCTGTCTCCAAGCTTAAATTGGTAATACTTAACTTGCCCGCCTTATTAATCTATATGATAATCATTATCATTATTAATATTACTTTACTTCATGGGCAATATACATTATGAGACATATCAATCGATTTACATTACTAACCACTATTACTACTCTTGGTCTTAGTCATACAATCTCTGCTGAAACCTATAGTATTGAAGAATTAAGCAATATAGTTAAAGAGCAAAAAGAACGTATTGAAGAACTGGAATCCCGCCAGGAAGCCACTGCAGAAGCAATAGAAACAGGTACAGGGCCTGACTGGGTTAATAAAATCTCCTTTGGAGGTTATGGCGAACACCATTACAACAATAAGCAAGGAGTTGATGGCGATCAGATTGATGCCCACCGTTTTGTTATATTTACTGGTTACCAATACAGCGACACAATTCGCTTTATGTCGGAGTTGGAACTGGAACACTCTCTTGCAGGAGATGACAAACCTGGTGAAGTTGAACTTGAACAAGCTTATATAGAATGGGATTACACAAAAAATCATAGCGTTCAATTTGGTTTATTTCTAATCCCTGTTGGTATTTTAAATGAAACTCATGAACCGGACACATTCTATGGTACTGAACGCAACAATGTAGAAAAAGAGGTCATCCCAACTACCTGGTGGGAAACGGGCGTTATGTTAACTGGTGAGATTGCACCTGGACTTAGCTATAACTTTGCTGTTCATTCCGGGCTTGGTCTTGATGACGGAGAGACCAGAATTCGAAGTGGACGCCAAAAAAGTGCTGAAGCAACAGCCGATGATTTCGCCTTCACAGGGCGACTCAAGTACACAGGCATCGCTGGCCTGGAGCTTTCGGCCTCACTTCAATATCAAGAAGATATATCTCAGGGTGCTGATACAGGAGAAGGTACACCAAGTGCAATACTTGCAACCACTCACCTGATTTACAACTCAGGTCCTTTTGGTGTAAGAGCACTCTACGCCCAATGGGATATTGATGGCAGCACTTTTGAAGATGCTGAAGCCGATTCACTGAGTGGTTTTTATATTGAACCCTCTTATAAATTATGCAAAAAATTAGGTGTATTCGCGCGTTACAGTGAATGGGATAAAGAAAACGATAAAAAAGATCTCGACTCAACTGACTTCGGCGTCAACTACTGGTTACACCCACAAGTTGTATTAAAAGCTGATTACAGTGATGTCTCTGAAGATGCAGGAAACGATACATTTAACCTTGGTGTTGGTTGGAGCTATTAATCAAGTTAATATTTTTCATGAATAATCGCATTTAGGGAGATTTATTCTCCCTCTTTTTATTGCCTATTTTTCTCATAAAGTTAAAATAGCGTTTTTTTACAATTGCGAATGATTATGACTTACAGTTACAGTAAAACTCAGCAATATTTTAAGCTTCTTATTTTACTTTGGGCTGTATCAGGTTGTCATTTGGCAAACAGCAAAGGCGTTTATCTTACTAATGAAGAATTTTTATTGAATGCTTTTAATAATGACAACTACACCCAAAAAACATTATGGCTAAGTGGTGATACAAAAAAAAATGTACAAGCTCTACTTGACCGCAAACAGGTTCCATTAAGGCAGCGCTACTGGGTACACCAAAATAAAACCGCCTGGATTATGAATGAAATAGGCAAAGAACTCCCTATAACAATCGGCGTTGTTATCGAAAATAATTCTATTCAGCAAATAAACGTTCTTGAATACAGAGAAAGTCGTGGCGGAGAAGTTCGCCATAGTTTTTTTACCAAACAATTTATTGGTTCAAGGCTTGAAAAGAATGATCTCGATAACACAATTAATGGTATTACCGGCGCTACTCTTTCAGTATGGTCTATGCAACGCGTAGCAAAAGCAGCCCTTTATCTACACAATAAAGTAGCTATAAAAAATTCAGACAAAAACTAACACAACTTATAGGCTGATCACTTGAACCTGCAATTTATTCAAACACTTCATCGATGGATCGGCTTGGCAATAGCTCTTATCGTTATTGTATTATGCATTACTGGTATTTTGCTGAATCACACACATTCTCTTTCATTGGCAAAAAAGAATGCCCCTGAATGGATAAGCAGTTATTTCTATGGTGTTACAGATCAAGAAAATAACATCACAATAGATAGCCTCGAATTTCGACAATCTAACCATCAAATTTATGCTAATCATACGACTTTCGGTCAGTGTGAAATGCCAATGATTGATGCAGTAAAAATGGAAAACTTTATAATCTTGTTATGCCAGGATAAATTATTGTTAAGTACCTTTGAAGGAGAATTGATTGAAAGTATTAATCAATCTTCTGGCCTACCAACACCAATGACAGCAGTATTTAAAACTGACATCGCCAATAATGTTAAAATACACTCTGTCGATAAAGTCGTTAATCTGAACCTCGATAAACTCCTTATCACTGCCTCAAAAGAGCTTCCTATAAAAAAAGATATCAATACTGAATTTACATCAGTAACTTTAGAACGCTGGATTCAGGATTTACACTCAGGTCGATTTATTGGTGGCTGGGGAATATTGTTAGTCGACCTTGGCGCACTCTTTTTGTTGATCATGGTTTTCACCGGTTGGTATACCTGGTATAAAAAACAAAAAATGCTTAAAGCGCTTGAAAATGAAGATATCTAGGTACAAAAACAAACTAAAATTCTTAGTTATTAATTAATGTAATGACTTCACCCAAAAATAAATCTAACTCTTTTTTCAGCAAATCATTGTCTTCGGTTACACCAGTTCTAACAATAAGTAATTGTTTTGAAGGAATCATTATGACGCGCTGGCCTTGATGGCCAGAAAAATAATATGCATCTTCAGGTAAAGACGGCCATAACTGACGATCATGATTAATCCAGACCTGCCCACCATAAGTTGGCTCTATAGTTGAAGGCTTTGTTACAAACTCAACAAACCCTTCTGTTAGTATTTGTTTACCAAACCAGTTTCCTTTATTCAGGTACAATAAACCCAGCCTTGCCCAGTCTCTTGGTTTCATAAAGCCATAAGCACCACCAACCAGCTGACCATATGCATCAAACTCTATAATGCCTGAATTAATACCAAGAGGATGAAATAATTCTTTTTGATAAAAATCATAAACAGCTTGTTGGTCTCCAATCTCAGCATGAACAACTGCAGCCAAACGATTTGTCTCAGCAGTAGAGTACTCAAAGTGAGTGCCAGGTTGATAAACTTGCTTCTGACTCAATGCATGTTCATATTGATTCCCGGTGAGATATAGCATTTGTGTCACTTCAGAATATTGTGTGTAATCTTCTTCAACAAATAGTCCGCTGGTCATAGTCAGTAAGTGCCGCACTGTTATTTTCTCGTATTCTGTATTTTTCCACTGTGGAATTGGCGCAGGCTCATCGAGTGCAACTCTACCCTGCTTTTCCAGCAAACCTATCAACATGCCTGTTATACTTTTTGTCATAGACCAACCGGTAGTTGGCGAATCCTTGCTGTAACCTAAATCGTATTTTTCTGCAATGAGTTTACCTTTATAAACAATCAAAGCTGATGTTGTTTTTAACAACTCTTGTTTTTCAAAAAGTGTTGTAATTGCTTTATCTAATTTTTCTCTATTAACTTCAGGAAATTCATAAGAAGCAACGGCACTACCCAATGGCCATTCTTTAATGGGATCCACAATGGGAGCACTATTCGGTTTAAATGGTATGCTCTTAATCTCTTCTCTTGTCCTGTCAACTAACAATGTGCATCCTTTACCAGGCGTATTAAATGCTGTAGCAGGTGACCTGAATACTGTTGCAGCATCCGATATGCTGATCTGTTGGTTATCATAATCAATATTCACTTTCCAAAAATAAGGCAAAGGAAATACTTTTGGCTTAATGAATTGATTGAGTGCAGTATCTTCTGAAATACCGGAATTAAAAATATAGGAACATAAATTTTTTGCTGCATACCCTCTTCCCACAGGAATATCTTTTAAAGAAAGGCCAAGAGCAAAAGAAGAAAACAGAATAAAGATCAAAGTGAAAAGCGTTATTATTTTTCGCATGGATTTATAGTAATTTAAATGATTAAAAAAAGTGGAAATCATTATAACACTGGTCAACAAGTAATGTTGTGTTAATCTTATTACAAATAAAACTATTAAGCTGTGCTGATCAGCTTTTGTTTTTTTGAGATAGAAAATATAACTTAAAGTTAGAAAGCTTTATACTATTAAAATTCCAAGCTATTCAAAAAGGTTAAGTTAGCATGTTACTGAATAAAGCGATTGAAGATAATCATTCTTTTTGGCAGTTAAAGTACGGAGAATACACAGCTAACGCTGCATTAGAAGCAGGCAGCCATAATGTGGATGTTGTCATCGTTGGAGGTGGGTATACAGGACTAACCACAGCCAGAGAATTACTAAAAGATAATCCGTCACTACAGATAATGGTACTTGAAGGAGCTGAAATTGGCTTTGGCGCTTCTGGTAGAAATGGCGGTTTCAATATGACTTTATTTGGTTTGGAGCCAGAAACGACTGTACTCAGGTGGGGCAAGCAACGTTCCATAGAGGCACAGCAATACATGGAGAAAGCCGTCTCTTATGTTCGACGTTTAATTGAAGATGACAATCTGGACTCTGATTATGAGCATAATGGATTATGGCGAGTGGCTTATAGCGATAAGCAATTAAAACGTTTACGTAAATCTTTTAATCTTCTACAAGAGATATCACCTTCCAGCTATCATTTCATAGAACAGTCAGATATAAAAAACGAACTTAATGCGCCACAAATACAGGGCGCAATTTTTGAACCAGATAATGGTATACTGGATCCTTGCAAGCATGTCAGGGGGTTGAAACGATTAGCCGAAAGTAAAGGCGCTATAATTCATGAAAATACTTTGGTCACAGGCATAAAACAAACAACTTCAGGTATATTGGTATCAACAGTTAACGCGGAAATAAGTTGTAAAAAGCTTGTACTAGCGACCAATGCATGGTCTCACAAAATACAAGGACTGAAAAAGATAAAAAGCAGACAACGCCCTGTATGGACGTACCAAATTGTAAGTGACCCTCTAACGGAAAATGAATGGCAGGAGCTGGGTTGGCACAACCGAATGTCGATAGAAGATAACCGTCAACTCATTCATTATTTGCGCATTACAAAATGTGGCCGTATAACCATAGGCGGTGGAAATATAACTGCGCAATTCAAAAAAGAAATAACCCAATGGAAAAATGATAAGATTTGGCATGATTTAGAAAATCATTTTAGATGGCTATTTCCGACACTTAAACACAAAAAGATTTATTATAAGTGGGGAGGCATAGTATCTGTTAATATTGATTTAACACCTGAAGTTGGTTTTATCGGTAATGATGATATTATTTATGCCTGTGGCTGTATTGGCCATGGAGTCTCATTAACACAGTTAAATGGTCGTTTAATTGCAGACTTGCTACAAAACAAAAAAACAGATTTAACCGATTTCTGGATAGTTAATCGTAGTGCAATTCCACTGCCACCAGGAAACTTACTACCCTATCTGGGCGTAAAGGGGGTATCTGGTATATTAAAAGTGATGGATAAATTGGATGAACATAGTTTAAATAAACATGTTTAACGCCATATAAAACAATACAGCTTTATCCTGTTTTCGAACATTAAATAATTAATAGATACCCATCTTAATCCGGTAATTGGAATTGCACTTTGATTTTATCTGACATAATGACTTAGCTGATAAGATTACCCTTGTTATGTAATGTCTTGAGACATAGTATTATATCCCACTTCATAAAAATACTATTCTTCTCAAAGTATTCGTCAGGATTTAAATTAAGGACTTGAATTTGTGATTGGTCCATTTTCAATTACGCTATCAACTCCAGGTGGCCCTAAGGTTGTTATGGATTCTTTATAGGCTGCATCCATTTCATTGTCACAAAATGGCACTTTCACCCATTCTTTTCTTGAATACTTTATTACCTGTTCATTCAAACGATCCCAAGCTGTGTCTTTATGACGCTGCGAAGGTAATAATAAACTGCGTGAATCCGGGCAACCATTACCAAAACTGGTGACCTGAACAAAAGTTGGGCCTCCTCCACCTGCATCATTACCAGAGCCATTCCACCTGGTTCTTAACACATTAAAAAGTCCATGATAATCATCTCCACCATGCATCGGTATCAAATCAGGTCCACCGCCATAATCTGATAATTGATAATCACGTAAATTAGCATCCAGTGGAATGCCATTGTCACGAAATTCTTTGACCGCATCTGCAAGTGCTGTTTTAATTCCTGGCCAAAGAGGATTCATACCGCTTGGTGTATTCACTGGATCATAACGATTAAAAGGAGTCTTCCACATAGGCAGGCTGGGTAAACCAACATACGTTAAATCTGTATCAAGTGCGGCTCCACTATTGCTTGCAAAGCGTGAAAATAGCAATGCTCCAGGACTGTCCAGATTATAAGTACGATCCCACTGACCAAATACATAAGCTACTTCACTTACATCAACCCACTCATTATTCGAATCGAGTAAATGACTAAACATTTCACTCAATAACACAATATCATCTACCCATAATTCGGCAAGGTTTACTCTATTATTAAACATTGCATCCTGTAAATCCTGTCGTGTAAAGCGCCCTTCTTCTAACTGATCTAACACAAGCTTATGCGCCATTCGCGTTCGCATGGCACGCGGTGATTTTTCTGGTCCAAATACACGTGAGTAGCCTTCTAACGGTTGTTTTGAATTTGTTAACCAATGACTTTCATTTGAATTAAGTACATAATCCTGTCGCCTTTGTACTGGTTGCTTGTCTGCAGGCATAATATTTGACGCCAGCGAATCCTTTACTTCAGGGATATTACAAAGTGATGTCCCTCCTTTTAGAACTGCCACACCAAAAGTATTCCATAGCACACGACCTAGTGGTGTGTTACACGCTGCTGCAAAAGCATTTGAAATATTAGGTACAGTACCTACATCTGTCCAAATGGCCTGACCTTGATCATCAGCAATAGTGGTTGTAGCCCAAGGGTTGGCCAAATATCTGGCATGAACTTCATAGAGTTCTTCTGCACTGTTTGATTGCGCTGTTTCTATAAATTGATTAATGGCTCTACCATTCGTTAGGTTCATGTCTACGAATGCAAATGCACTGACTTGTGTCCAGGGTAAAATATCAATACCATTAATTGAATTAACAATAGGCCCATAGATTGTTGAATAAAACGTTTTGTCAGCACTACTTATTGAACCATCCGGCTGCTTAACCTCAATCGTTACTGTAGTTTCCTCAATTTTCTTTTTTTGTCCATCAACTAGATAACTCATCGGATCACCAGGCACTAATGGCACTTCAACTAATGCCAAACGCCTTGCAGCAGAAACTGTATAACTCCATGCAACACGCTCATTGTGACCAATCATTACCATAGGAACACCAATAAAGGTAGCGCCACTCACATTTAATTGATCTGTTAGATTTAAATGAGCCTGCCAAAAACGCTCATTACCATTCCAGGTCCAGTGAGGATTAGCCAGAACCATACCTGAGCCATTAGCAGTAGCTTCACTACCTAGTGCAATGGCATTTGAGCCCTTATTCTTCAAGTCTTCAACAAAAGATTCTGCCAACTGCCCAAGTTTAAACTCATCAACTACATCTACAGCAGTATCCAAACCAAGCGTTTCTAATAAACTAACACCAAGAATGCCCTCGATAAATGCATCAGGTACGGTAATTGGGCTTAACAAGTAAGTTAAAAGACCCGTGTTCTCAGGTGGTGCAGCCTTAATCATACCGTCACGCACCAGGTCTCTTCCACCCAAACCTGAAACGGAATATACAGTTCGTGCAACATCAACACGATTAATCGGTCGAACCCACTCTGCTCCCTGGCAAGTTGCATCAGCAATATTGTCAATGCCTACCGTAGTTAGATATGTGTTAAAACCATGCACATAGCCATCCAGTATATCGAAAGCTTTTTGACTCGCACCTAACGGAGGTGGAGAGTTTAATATTTCCTCTATCACACCACTATCGTTGATATAAGTATGATAAAAATCACTCTCTTTATTCTTGTCAGATGCACCAAAATATAAAGAGCGCTTGCCAGCAAAAGTTGCATACATATCTGCCAATAAACAAACGTTGTCTTCTGCCATGGCATAACCTATGCCATATCCCAGCCCGACCCAATCGTCAGCATTAATATGGGCAATAGAATGTTCAGTGCGTATCACTTCAGCACTACTTGGATCTGCAATCTCTGGCATTGTGTAAACATCGTCACTACCGCCCTCTTCCGAAGGGGCCTCATCTAAAATTGAAAAAATATTTCCCAATAAGTTAGATATGGGATCTAACGCTGGTGTCAAAATATTTTCTATCACTTCTGGTGCTGTTTTTTTTGCAGGCGGTGAAAATAATTTCTTTAACCCGCCAAATGAAAAAGCTAGCGCTAGATTGCACATCGCCAATAAAAGAAATGTCACCATAATTTTTTTGGAAAAGCGATTTTTTTTTGACATTCGAATACCCTTAGAATTATTTAATTGAGATTAAGTCGATTTCTGGTTTTCTATTATTAATATTATTTTCGGCTATGTTTTTTGATTATTTTTCTATTACATCTAACACTTATGCGAATTTAAGAAACAATCAGTATCAGTAATAAAAAATATTAACTATCTGTATAAAGACAGAAAAATTATAGAGAATCATATGAATTGCTACCTGTCACCCAAGAGACAAAAAATAAAATATAATTAAACTGGATCATATTTATTAAGAACCTATAATGGTTAAATAAAGCATATAGCGCAAAATCAATCAATTTAAATCCGCTAGATTCAGAACTTATAAGGTTAATTAAAAAATACTCAAAGAATAAAGGTCAGCTATGAATAGTTCTTCTAAACGACAAGCAACAAAGTCGTTATTTAAAAGCCAAATCATGCAATGTACCTGGCTTGCCAATTTAAATGAAACGCAACTATCAAGAATTTATGATGCAACAGAAGTTAAGTATTTGGAAAAAGGCGAATACATCATCAAAAAAGGTGGTAAAACTGACGGCGTTTTTGGTATTGCTCAAGGTAAAGCTAAAGTCAGTTTTCTTGGACAATCCGGCACGCATTACACCATACATATTTTTAATCAAGGGGCCTGGTTTGGAGAGATATGTTTACTTTATGAATGGCCACGTACACACGATGTTATAACATTCGAACCTTGCTATATCATTTTTATTCCACGTGAAATTTTAATGGAAGTGTTCGAGGAAACACCTTCATCCTATAAGTTACTAACAAAAAGCATTAGTAAAACTTTAATATGGATGTTCCAATTTGTAGAAGCTGGAATCGAGCTACCCTTGCCCCAAAGGCTTGCCGCACGAATCATTGATCTGCTGGAAAGCCACGGTATAAGCCAATCTGACGGTGAGCAATTGGAACTAAAAATATCACAGCAGGATTTGGCGAATTTGATTTATGCCTCAAGACAAAAAGTCAATAAAGAATTAAAGGCATGGCAAGAGAAAGGCATCATTTCCTATAAAGACGGCCAAATACTGATATTAGATAGAGAACAACTGGATCAGCTTAGCAGATTGTAAAACAAATAAAAAAATATAAGGATAGCTGGTAGTCAAAAATGATTCGTTAGATAAATCTTTATCTTTGAAACTCATTATTTCTCATTACACAGTTAAGTTATGCACTTTTTTGCGCTTGCATAAACCACCCAAGTACATTCTGGTAATGTTGCTGCCCATAGAGTCTGACAAATTGCTGAGTGTAATGATCGCGTTCGTTTTGCAATGACGAAATTCGCTCAGAAATATATTCAGGCGTTAGTTCAAGACCACATTCAACAATAATACAATGTTTCCATTCTTCATAATTCTGAGGGATAACAGATGTTTCCATATTCAGTTCTCCTGATTAAACAATTTATACAGTTTTCAACGCCTCTATAGAAGCCTCAATAGCCTGTTGCTGATTCGAAACATCGGGTGCTCTACAAGCTTGCGTCAAATACTCTAACGCATTATCAATATCGTCAAAGCTCATCTGCTTTCCATCAAGCAAACGCAGATTGACTTGATGAGTTTCAACTTCTTTCTCACCAACAATTACCATGAAAGGAATTTTTTGAAGCGTTTGTTGGCGAATCTTGTAACCCACTTTTTCTTTACTTTTATCTATTGCAACTCTTATCCCAGCTGTTTCTAATACATTGGTAAGGCGAGCCGCATAGTCATTAAACGTTTCCGAGATAGTTAATACCGCTACCTGTATCGGGCTCAGCCAGCCAGGCAATTTACCAGTATAGTGCTCAATCAATATACCTGTGAAGCGTTCAAGCGAACCAAACAAGGCGCGATGTAACATCACTGGCGTTTGTCTGGCGCCATTTTCATCAACATACTCTAAATTAAATCGTGAGGGCAAGTTCATATCAACTTGCAAAGTGCCACATTGCCAGTCACGCCCTATTGCATCTCGTAAAACGAATTCCAGTTTCGGGCCATAAAATGCCCCTTCCCCAGGGTTTAGTTGATAGTCCAGCTCTAACGCTTTCAGTGAGTCGACCAGTGCCGCTTCTAATATGTCCCAGGTTTGGTCGTCACCCATGCGGTTTTCAGGACGAGTGGATAATTTGATACTGATATCACTAAAACCAAGCTGCTGATATATCTCCAATACTAAACGAATGATCTTGGTACATTCATCCAGCATTTGATTCTCTGTACAGTAAATATGTGCATCGTCTTGAGTAAAATGGCGCACGCGCATCAATCCATGTAACGAACCAGATAACTCATAGCGGTGCACTTTACCAAATTCAGCCATTCGAATGGGTAAGTCTCTGTAACTCTTTAAGCCATGGTTATACATTAAAACACTGCCAGGGCAATTCATAGGCTTAAGCGCTAGTGTTTTTTCGTCAGGTGTAGTTGTGGTATACATATGGTCTTGATAGTTTTGCCAATGACCCGATGTTTCCCATAAGCTACGGTCCATCATATCAGGCGTATTGACTTCGATATAACCAGATTGTCTTTGACAGCGTCGCATATATTCAATGAGTAGCTGAAAAAGAATCCAGCCCTTAGGCTGCCAAAAAACCGCTCCCGTTGCATCTTCATGAAAATGAAAAAGACCTAACGCTTTACCTATTTTTCTATGGTCGCGCTTTTCTGCTTCTTCGAGCATATTCAAGTGAGTTCGCAATTCTTTTTTCGTAGCCCAGGCCGTACCATAAATACGTTGTAACTGTTCATTTTTGGAATCGCCACGCCAGTAGGCGCCTGAGATTTTGGTGAGCTTAACATGCTCTAAAAAGCGTGTGTTAGGCACATGCGGGCCACGACACATATCAATATATTCCTGATGATAGTACAATCCCATTTCCTTTTCTTCTGGCATATCATCAATCAGTTGTAGCTTGTAATTTTCCTTGCGCGTTTTAAAAGTCTCGATTACTTTATCGCGTAGTGTTACTTTTTTTACGACATCATAATGTGTAGCAATAAGTTCTTTCATACGCTCTTCAATTGCAGTTAAATCATCTGCGGTAAAAGGCCGCTCAAACGCAATATCATAATAAAAACCATTTTCAATCACTGGACCAATAACCATTTGTGCGGTCGGATAAAGTTGCTTAACTGCATGTCCTAACAAATGAGCACAGGAATGGCGGATAATCTCAACCCCCTCAGTATCACGTGAAGTAATAATACGGATATTGGCATCTTCATTAACTGGATCGCAGGCATCAACAAGCTCACCATTCACTTCTCCTGCAATTGTACTTTTTGCCAATCCTGGGCCAATGTTTAAAGCAATATCCATAACCGTAGCACCCTGCGGAAAGATTTTTTTAGAACCATCGGGTAATGTGATATTAATATCTTGTTTATGTTCTTGCATATATTTCAACTTTTACTTAATAAAATTAATACTGTATATTTTGGGCATTATCTACCACTATCAGAAGAGACGTTATTCAACCTTGCTTTATTATCTTGACTAGCATGCCTTTGAAATCATCAGATTTGTGATCGTTAATCAGAAAATAACGCAGCAGCATGAGGAGAGGAGGCACTTTAACTAACATCACAATCACTAACGCAACATAAATCAATCGTTAATCCGGCAGCACCACCGTTGTGATTGCCAATAATTGAAACCATTGCAATCGACTGTTTGTTTTAATTCATAGACAAAAAAACCGGAAGACACCACATTCACACCATTAGCTATTGTAGTGATGCTCTTTGATTTCTTTTAAGGTTTTTACTTCTGCACAATACTCAGCAGTTGGTCTCGCTAAAAGTCGTGGAATACCAATCGGCTCACCCGATTCTAAACAATAGCCATAATCACCGGAGCGAATGCGTTCAAGAGACTGCTGGATTTTTGGTAATAGCTTTTGCTCTCGCTCGACGATTCGTAATGCAAGGTTAGATTGTTCCTCACTAGTCGCTCGATCACTGGGGTCGCTAAAGTCCATTGGACTTACCATTTGATCTTTTGCTTCCTGAATACGCTCAAGTGTTGACTTGTGTAGATCCAGCAATTTTTCTCTAAAAAATTCAAGCTGATCAGAATTCATATAGTCTGATTTTGGCGCTTTTAAAATCTGTTTTTCAGACAATTTGTTAACGTTCGAATCTGATGTATTCATAGCATTACTCTCTTAATATCTTTTGATCAATAACAACTGCGTTGTGTGCATGCAGGCTTTCTTGATGATCAACCTTAAACCAATAATCGTTTATAAAACTCATACCTTCAAGTGCTAATTTGATTCGTCGTGCAGCATCCTCACAAAACATCAAATTTTCGGCATTTAATTTTGCAAACTCTTGCTCATCGATTCGTTTTACAGCCGTTTGCACTGGCGTGCCAATAATATCCTCTAATTGAAAAATAAGCGAAGGCAAACTTGGCCAATCATTATCCCCCAAAGAGAGACGAATATAAGCATACGAACGCTGGCTATGAGGTGTAGCCACTGAACCCTCAGGCGATTGTATCCATTCAATTATATCGGCTTTCTGAATAGTTTCGCCCTCAAATTTTAAATCAATTGCATCGGCATATAATTGGCGCGCGAGTGATGCTGAACATGGACAAGTACTGGAATAAGGTAGGGTGAACTCGAACTCACAAGAGGTGGTTTTGGTGTTTTGTTCAGCTTTAATTGTAACAGGATAAGATTGATAACCGCTTTCACCACTCAACAGAGCGGGTTTTTCGAGTAAAACATCAAAGTTAAGTTCAATTTTGGCCTCATGCCCTATTCCACTCTGTGACTGAATGATCTCATTCAATATATGCTCTACCGTTATTTGATTGAACTCGCGCTCAGCAAGCTGATTGATAACAGAATGCAATCGAGACATATGGATGCCCTTGACGTCTGGTTTTTCCAGACTGACATACACATTCGCTTTCGCTGAGATAGTTTGAGGGTTTTTATCCTGTAGAATCATCCTGATCGGTACGGCAATATTCTCCATCCCTACCCATTGCAGGGTTGATGGAGTTTCTGCAGTGGTATCCGAAGTTACATCCGGTAAAACGCGCATTAACAAATGGTTTCTCCTGTGTTTTGATTAAACCGTTATCGGTTAAAGTCGAGTCGCATCGACAAAGCTGGATCGTCACTTACTTGCTGACCATCAAATGCCAGCTGTCCATTAACCCATGTACTTTGAATACTCGAAGAAAATCGATGTTCGTGAAAGGGTGTCCAGGCACACTGGTAATGTACGTTTTCGTGACTGACTTGGGTAGGCCGGTTCACATCAACAAGTACCAGATCGGCATAATACTCCTCACGAATAAAACCTCGCTCCTTCACAAAATAACGCTTCGCTGGATTATGAGCAGTTTTTTCAACAACTTGCTCCAGGGTCAAGCGCTGTTGTTTGATATGATCAAATAAACTCAGCATTGCATGCTCCACCAAAGGTAAACCAGCAGGCGCTTGATTGTAGTCGGTTTGTTTTTCTTTTAGCGTATGTGGTGCATGATCCGTGGCGATAATATCGATCTGATTACTGTGTAAGGCCTGAATCAGTGCATCCCTATCGGTTGAAGATTTAATGGACGGGTTACATTTAATAAAATTACCCAAGCGTGGGTAATCCTGATCACAAAACCACAAGTGATGAACACAGGCTTCAGCCGTGATGTGTTTGTTTTCTACCTCTCCACCTTCAAATAAGCTCAATTCTTTTTCAGTAGTGATGTGCAACACATGCAATTGGCTTTTATATTTTTTTGCGAGATTTACTGCGTAGGATGAAGAAGCATAACAAGCCTCGGTGTCTCGAATAACTGGATGATCCAATATTGTCGGTTCACGACCCTCTTTGCGTATTTGTTCCAGGTTTTTATTTATAAGCGGTGTGTTTTCACAATGAGTAACAATTAATGAGGGGCTTTCACGAAAGATCGCATCCAATGCCTCAGGATGTTCAACCAGTAAATCACCAGTGGACGCTCCCATAAAAACTTTGACACCACAGTGCTTTTTTGGATCCAGAGATTTTATTTGATCAAGGTTATCTTCTGTAGCACCCAAGTAAAAAGAATAATTTGCCATTGATTTTTTAGAAGCCAACTCAAACTTATTCTCTAACGCATCAATTGAGGTTGTCGATGGTTTAACGTTAGGCATTTCCATATAACTCGTTATACCACCTGCAACAGCAGCACGGGACTCACTGGCTATAGTACCTTTATGGGTTAGGCCTGGCTCACGAAAATGAACCTGATCATCAATCATGCCAGGTAACAAATACTGGCCATCCGCGTCTACAACTCGATCCTGATTTGAAGCAATAATT
The DNA here is from genome assembly GCA_041941365.1 of Cellvibrionales bacterium. GTDB lineage: Bacteria > Pseudomonadota > Gammaproteobacteria > Pseudomonadales > UBA7434 > UBA7434. The sequence goes on from JBGTQK010000001.1 coordinate 502,838, forward strand.
TCTTTATCAATATGACTGATGCGTTGGCCTTTAATTCTCAAATCACCTTCGACAACTTTTCCCTCATTAACGATTTTTGCATTTTTTATGAGTGTAGATTGCGTCATGAAGGAACGTCTCCAGAAACAATCACTTTCTGATCGTCAGTATCAACCTTTAAATAAAAGCAATCCGGGCGGCCAGTGTGGCAGGCGGGGCCAGACTGAATAACCTGACAAAGTATGGTGTCACCATCACAATCAAATGCCATAGATACAAGTGATTGAATGTGCCCGCTTGTCTCTCCTTTTACCCACAATTTTTTACGACTACGAGACCAATAAGTCACACGTTTTGTCGACAATGTTTGCTCCAATGCATCCTTGTTCATCCAGGCAAACATAAGGACATCTTTGCTTTCTGCGTCCTGAGTAATAACAGGAATCAGTCCTTGTTCGTTAAATGCAAGCTGATCAATAATTTCGTTCAGGTTGATTGCTGTTTTATCGGAACATTGTTCAAGCTTTTCAAAATATACATGTTTCATCTAATTTCTCTACAATGTACTTGCCATACAATCTTCACAGATGCAGTTCATTTCCAGTTGAGGGCTATCAAGATGAAAACCCACATCGCTAACATTTTTACTAAGTGCGTTCATAATCGATCTGCTTATACTGATTTCTTTAACTTTTTGGCACTGACCACAAATTAAAAATTGTGTTTCATCATGATCTTCTGCACAATTGATATGTTTACAAGCGATATACTTATTGACTATTGCCAGTCGATGGACCAGGTGTTGAGCCATTAAAAACTCTAATATCCGGTACATTGACATAGCTGGCAAGGTACCATCAAACTCAGCTTTATATGCCTCAACTAACTCGTAAGCAGAGAGTGCTTTGCTGGATTTAAGTAATAGCGACAGCGTCTGCTTTCTTTTTTTAGTTAAACGAGAGCCATTTTCTTTGCATCGTTGCTCTGCATGCTCTATCACTTGTTTAATAGCATCCATTATTGATCCCGGGCAATTTGCATTTTTGAAAGTACTTTAACAGGAAGCATGATAATCGAATATAGCTACCTTTGAGTCTTAACAAGGGGGATATGATATAACATATCATTTTAAGTTAAATGCAAATATGACGTTTTTTTTATCCAGTACACACCCGGAAAGAGAAGGAATGACTCAAAAATCATCAGGGATTATTTCAACCCTGCGAGTCGCCTTTGTGCATTGCGACAAATACAACAGATTCTCATGCTCTCTTGAGCGCTTGAAATTAAAAAGCCCCACAGAAACACTGGGGGCCTTCTCGATTATGGCGCGCCCACCAGGATTCGAACCTGGGACCCACGGCTTAGAAGGCCGTTGCTCTATCCAGCTGAGCTATGGGCGCGTAGTAAATCTGTTGAAACAACTTTCGTATATCTTATAAAGTCTGGCAGTGCTATGCATTGCTCCCCAAGTTACACTTTGGCCCGACCAGTAGCCGCTCATTCTGAGCATCGCAAGTGGCAAAACCGGTATTACAAGTTTCGCCCTTCCCGCCTACGCCCAGCTGAGCTATGGGTGCATTTAAAATCTTCTCAAAAAGATGGCAGTGTCTGAATACTACTTTAGGGGGCAGCATAATAATTCCTTCGATATAAGAATAATATCAAAAACTTAGGCTTTATTATTCAAAATATACACTTTTAGCTTATGGTGGTTTTCTTATTTATATGGTGAGCCAAAGAAACTGTGAAATCTATTTTGATTTGAACAAAAATTAAACTGCAACAAAACAACTTATAGTATTAAGCTTTGTTTCCTAGCTTAATAGATGTTTCCCAGACTCAATAGTAGCTGGCGAAGCGTTTTGAATTAATCGCCCCTCTTTTAAGACTAAAACCCGGTGGGCTCGCCTAATTAACTCCGGGCGATGCGCAATAACAATCCGTGTAATATCCATGTCTGAAAGCAGTTCACCGATCGCTTTTTCAGATGCACCATCCAGATTCGCTGTGCCTTCGTCAAGAAAGAGAACTTTTGGATCTCTATAAAGCGCTCTTGCCAATAAAATACGTTGGCGCTGTCCACCTGAAAGCGCTGCTCCCATATCCCCTATCATCGATAAATAATTCATTGGCATAGCGGAGATTTCATTATGTATTCGGGCTTTCTTTGCAGCTTCCTGCACCTTTTCCATATCTATTTCCGGGTCAAAGAAGGCGATATTTTCTGCTATAGAGCCCGACAATAAGGTATCGTCCTGCATGACAACACCAATCTGACTGCGAAAGTGGCGTAAACCATGAACAGCTAAAGGTGTATGGTCTATCATTATTTGCCCTTTCTCTACCGGCAAGAGGCCGAGCATAATTTTTAACAAGGTAGTCTTTCCACTTCCCGACGGCCCTGTTATAGCAACATATTCTCCTGAATCGATATCAAGGTTAAAATCCTGCAACACGGGGCTTTCGTTAGAACCGTAACTGAATGTAATATCGGAAAGACTGATCTTTCCTTTTAACGGTCTGGATAATGGTGTTTTGCTTCCTACATCTTCCTGTTTTGCATGAGCAATGTCTGCCAGGCGCTCAAGATGCAGTTTTAACATTCGAAGTTCAATAAAGTTTACAACAAGCTGGCCAGCAGCATTTGTGAACATTTGTCGATAAGACATAAAAGCGAAAAGCATACCGATAGTAAGCTCAGCCGCAATAATACTGCGTGCACCAAGGTACACAACGACAACAATCGAAAGACCAAAAATCAACTCTTGTAATCCATTGATTACCACGCCAAGCTTACCGGTTTCTATGCTCTTGTTAACCACTCTAACAAAGCTATTACGCCAATGCCTTTCCCTTTCTGCTTCTTTACCAAATAGTTTAACGGCTCGGTTTGCCCGGATAGTTTCTATTAATACCGTTTCCTGTTCTGCAGAGGCATGAATAAGTTCTTCTTCTCGCGCTTTCATCATTGGATAGAGTATTAAACCTACCAGTATGTATGCTGCGGTAAAAGCCATAACAACCAACGCCAGTTTGGGCGCATATACCAACATTAAAATGGCCATTGCTACTGTCATGATACCGTCAATCAATGACGGCACCATCGTATTGGTCAGTGCTTGCTGTATGGGGTTAACAGAGCCAATACGGCTCATAATGTCACCGACATGACGTTTTTCAAAATACTGTGAAGGTAGTCTGAGCAAATGGTGAATTAAATTACCCGCTATCTGGTAAGTCATAGATTGACCCAGTAGCAATATCACCCAACCACGTATCATTGTACTGATAGCATTAATTATATAAATAAAACCAAAACCCAGCCCCAGTAAAGTAAGAAGATTCAGGTCATAACGTGATACAGCTTCATCAATTACTAACTGTAAATAAAACGGCATTGCAAGCGCAAAAAGTTGCAGTGCAAATGAAAGTATAAGAACCTGCCCAAAAGCCTGTTTAGTCCCTGTAAGTTTGGACCAGAGATCTGACAGCTTTACTCTGGTTCGTGCCTGCTCAGGTGCAAAGTTACTGGTCGGCGAAAGCTCAAGTGCTACACCTGTATAGTGTTTACTAAACTTATCAAGACTAAGTTTGCGTTCCCCTTGAGCAGGATCCAGTACAATGTATTTATCACCTTTTATCTCTGCTAAAACGACAAAGTGATTCAGATCCCAATGAATAATGGCTGGAAGTTGTAAACGGGGTAATTCTTTAATGTCACATTTTAGTGCTCGCTGTGAGAAACCGAGTTCCTGAGCCATGGACATAATATCTTTTAGGTTTGTACCCTTAAGAGAAACCTGAAAACGAGTGCGAAGAGAGGCTAAATCAAAATCATGACCATGGTGATTCGCAATCATACATATGGATGCGAGCCCACATTCTGTCGCTTCATTTTGGGAAACCAGTTGCACCATCTAAACAGCCTCAAACAAATAAAATAATTAATCTCTATTAAAGTTGTAGCAGAAAGAAAGCCGCCCAAACGGACGGCCTTCTATATGATCAAGAGTAGATCAAGCAACCTTTTTCAATACAAAATATAAGATTGCTTTTACCTTAACTTTAGTCCTGACAACCACATGGACCAGGTTTAGGGTTGTGGAACTTCTTATACAAAGCAACAGCAGTAACACCTAGAGCTACAGCACCAACAGCAGCTATACCTACAAGAGCTGCAACACCAAGACCAATAGCCAAAGCACCACCAATATGAAAGCCTGAGCCACTTACTTGTTCAATTTCGTTTTGTGTTAATTCACGCATTTGAAAAACCTCATCAATAAAAAGGAATTAAAAAGAAATACAGAAGGTATGAGTAAACTAAAAAAAGGAGATTCCTAACATGAAAGAAGAAAGGAGACACAAAGATCACTACATATTCTGTCTCTGAACGCCAGATAGGCAGTAACGATACTACCAAATTGAAGTAAGTAGCCTATTACACTTTGGTTAAACTTTGATTATTTATGGCAAAAAATAGTGGCTGTTTAAAGAAAGCCGCCCAAAAGAACGGCTAACTAAATCATCAAAGATATATTAGAGGACCTTTATCATTGAAAGGCCAGCTCTATCCTGATTTTACTTTTTTACATCACAACCACATGGGCCAGGCTTTGAACCGTGGTGACCTTTGAATAATGCAATAGCTCCACCAACTACAACAGCTGCTACAGCAGCAACCGCGGCCGCAGCAAGACCACCCAAAATTGCAAACTTAATGCCCCAGAAAAAACCTGAACCACTTACTTGTTCAATTTCGTTTTGTGTTAATTCACGCATTGGAAAACCTCATCAATAAAAAAATAATAAAAATACGGTACAGACACGTCGCAAAAGCTTAAGAGCTATAAGAAAAACATAAAATCAGTACACATTCTGATTGGGGCAGCACATTAACTGTCCCAAAATGCCATAGGGCTGAGCTAATATTAACAAAAATTAATAATTAGTCTATTAAAATTTGGTTAAATTTTGATTTTTTTGTGTAAAAGATAACTACTAATGAATTCGTCATTAGTTTCATTGGATAAGACTAGTTTCTTGCTGGATTACGTACGGATTGGGTCTAATAATATTTCCCAAAGCTTGCGATGTTCTTGAATGATCTCTGCCTCAACGGCCATACCTGCCTGCAGAGGAAACTTACGTCCATCGACAAGCATATACTGCCGTTCTAATTTGATTGTACTGCGATAGGCAGAAGTCGTTATACCTTGTACAGGTAGTTCATTGGGCGCGAAAACCGTTGTTGATACTGACTCAACTTTGCCTTCCATAACCCCAAATTTTCGATAGGAAAAAGCATCCAGTTTTAGTCTTGCCGTTTGACCAGGCTCTATAAATCCCGCAGCATTCGTTGGAATATACATTTCTACTTCTAGTTGACCGCCCTCTGGTATCAATGACACTACCGAACCATTAGTTTGTATAGCCTGGCCATTACGCACAGGGAGAGCTGCTATTGTTCCTGTTACTGATGCTTTTAGCGTCATCCCTGTTTGTCTTCGATATTCAAGAAGCTGTAGCTCCAGATCACTGTGAAGTTTACGAAGTTGGGCAAGGTTTTGCCTTTCATCCAGAGGAGATCTTTCCAGCGAGGTATTGGCTTCTTCTGTTTCTCTTTCAAGGTTTATTTTTTGTATTTTTAAACTCGCAAGTTCTTGCTTGGCTGCCAAAACCGCTTCTTTAGTCTGATTGAGATCAATATCAGATATTGCTCCCTCAGAATGTGCCTTACTAAAACGCTGATATTTTTCGTCAACTAAATCTACACGCTCTAACTGCTGGGAGATTTGTGTCTTAATCTCCGAGTAGGAAGCTGCAAGCATTATTTTGCGTTGGCTAAGTGCATCTCTTGACTGGGAAAACTGTGCTTTCGTGACTTCGATCTGCTCATTAATTTCTTGTTGAGCCTTTAACGTTGCAGAAATAAGATCCTCGATAGCATAGCCCGAATTATCAGCAGCCCCTTCAAAAGAAATAACAACAAGTGGATCCCCTTCTTCGACTTTATCGCCTAACGATACTAATACATTTTCAACATACCCTTTTGATGGTGAAGTTAAACGAATTAACCCTCTATCCGGAATCACCCAACCAACAGCTCGTTCTTTACGGGCATAACCACCAAAAATAAGAAATAAAACAAGCACCAGCACTATTAGTGCGATAAGGTATGTAATGACCTTTTGAGGAAGTGGTGTATCTAAACGGACTTCTCCGTATAAACCCTGACTTTGTTTCTCGACGACTTCGTCTCTAAATAACATTTAAAATATCCATTCAAATACTTGGAATTCACTTAATATCAAAATAAGGAAATACAAAGCAAGCAGTATAAAATGTGAGCAGTTTAGAGTAATATTGAAAGATGTCAATAGAAGTGCTTAGAAATTGTCAAAACACTATCATCCTAAAATACTGGGAGAAATAAGCTTGCCACTTTATACAAAAAGCAAGCAATAAAATAATGATGAAGTAATATTTCATCATAAGTTTACCACTTTGTATTCAATCTATTACCTTTTACCCTCACTTCTACATCCTCACACTTAAGAATATTGTTCAATAAATGCTTCTTTTCGCATAACCTTTTTTATTTTTCGTATGTAAATGAAAAAAGAATCATTAGAGAATTAACAAGCTCCCAAATTCTTAGATTTTGAAATACTAATTTTTTTCTGTTAGCATAACTTTTCGTTATAAGGCAATTTTTATATGGCCAAGAGATTCCATGACTGTTTAAAAAGGAATAAATCATATTTTCCTTAAAACAGAAAAGTGTAGAAGTAAAAATTATCCGGGGGGGGGTAAAATGGACTATAAGAACATAAATATTATTGGTACAGGTTGTTACATTCCTGAAAATGTAGTGGACACAACATGCCTTTTTAAAAAAATTGATTCCCAAAATCGATTTGGTATCCCTGTCGATTTTTTAAAATCCAAAGCAGGTATCATATCTCATCGGGCAGTAGAGCCCCATATTCGGCCAAGCACCATGGCTTCACTGGCCGCAATAAATGCCATGGATCAAGCAGAAGTACTACCTGAAGAAATAGATTTATTGATATTTTGCGGAATCACTCGAGATTTTGAAGAACCCGCTACTGCACATAATGTCCAAAGCATAATTGGTGCAGCTAATGCAGAATGTTATGATGTGAGTAATGCCTGTCATGGTGTAATCAGTGGATTAAACATTGCCTCTCAGTATGCAAGCTCAGGAAATATTAAAAAAGCCCTCATAGTCGCAGCTGAAAAAAATAGTTATAACCATGGTGTATTTATAGAAGACATATTAACCAATAAGAATTATCCAGCAGATGAATTCAGGAAGAAAAACGCTATCCTTAGTGCAGGTGATGCTGCGGGAGCTATTGTAATTGAAGCAAATAATAAAGAAGGCTATGGATTTAACCCGTTTTGGTTTAAATCAGAGGGTGAAAACTCTCAACTATGTGAGTACAGGATTGAAAGAAGTGGCTTTGTTGGGCAAGCCAACATGAAAAATATAATGGAAGAGTTTATTCGTATTCATCAAAGCCAGATTCAAAATACTTATAATCTGTTAGGGTGGAGTCCATCTGATGTAGACCACATAATGATTCATCAAACAGGCCGCAAACCTGCATTGGATCACGCCAAGATAGCAAATGTAAGTCCGGATAAACTTGTTTTAACTTATCCGTGGCTTGGTAACATTGCCAGTGCAACTATTCCTGTTGTTCTATCGCTGACAGATTTTAAAGAAGATGAAAAAATGTTATTTCTAACAGGAGGTAGTGGTGTAACTATAGGGCAAACAGGAACTGTGTATTCCTATGAAAACTTTGCCAACAATCCAAGCCTCAATAGCGATATTATTCAAAACCTAACTCACTATAATAATGAGGAATAAATCGCAGTTTAATAAACAACTGCTAATGATTATTTCTATAAAAATAAATGGGGTGGACGATGGGGATCGAACCCACGACC
>JBGTQK010000002.1:0-375249 GCA_041941365.1 Cellvibrionales bacterium
TGAGCCATGATCAAACTCTTCAGTTTAAAGTTTGCTGAATCTTTTTTTGCCAGTTTACTGACACCTCAAGATTCAAATTAAGGCTCAACAGAATTATGAACTATATATAAATTGATAGGTCACTTACTGTTGATATTTAGTTGATTGTGCTTCCACTTAATACGACAAAATTTAAGCTTTCACACTGTCGTACTCAATATCCAATAAGTACCCACACGCATGATTTGATTTAGTTTTTAAACAACGAAATGCTCGCTAGGAGACATTTCAGAATCGCTTTTTTTGGGTGACCCCAAAAGCGAGGAAGCGCATTATACGCAGCTACTTCCCGGTTGCAACACTTTTTTCAACTTTTTTTTCAATAGTTTAGAAACTTTGAAATATTCCCTGTTTTCATGCTAACAACTCATCATTTTCCACTAATGAACATATCAGGCAAATAAATAAAAAAAGAATTGCCCAACCCCTCTTTGACAGGGGCGCGCATTAAGCCATTAAACAAAGGTAAAGCCAAGCAAATAGAATAGGGATTATTACACTAGTGTTAAACTCGCTAATTAAAAAATGAAACTGAAAGTAAACAACACTTACCTATAAAGCAATCCGTAACTTTTCTTACCGAGCTTAACAAGATAAAACTTACTGTAAACAGCCTTCTCAACAGCAAAAACATTCGAAGCATTCATATTGTCGTCCCAACCAATTGAATGATCATTTACCAGCACCGCATTACGCGACAATGCATCTTTTACCTGCTTACCATTTTTGGCCAGCCCTGCCTCTACAAACAAAGAGGTTAGTGGCGCTTCATTGCCAAGATATTGAGCAGGTATCTCTATTGACGGTAAACCATCCAAGGCTAACTGATTTAAATCATCTTCACTAAGATCGCTTAGGTTTCCTGAGAATAAAGAATCCGTGATTCGTCTTGCTGAGGCTAACCCTTCCTTACCATGTACTAATTCTGTAATCTGCTCAGCAAGGATGCCCTGCCCTTCAGGCCGACCTGAAATCTCTGCATCAGACTTTTCTATTGCATCAATTTCACTCGCAGAAAGAAACGTGAAATACCTCAGAAACTTGTAGACATCGGCGTCAGCTGTATTCAGCCAAAACTGATAAAAACTATATGGAGATGTTTTATTAGAATCGAGCCAAATTGTTCCTGATTCAGTTTTACCAAACTTTGTACCGTCTGCCTTGGTTACAAGAGGTAGTGTCATACCAAAAACTTGCGCCTGATACATTCGCCGAGTTAAATCAATGCCTCCAGTAATATTTCCCCACTGATCGCTTCCACCAATTTGAAGAGTACAGTTGTATTTTTTGTAGAGCTCTGCAAAATCATAACTTTGCAAAATCATATAGGTGAATTCAGTAAAAGAAATACCTTCGCCCTCACGGTCAATTCGTTGCTTAACCGACTCTTTATTAATCATCGAATTAACCGAAAAATGCTTGCCTATGTCCCGCAAAAAGTCCAGAACCGGAACATTAGCCGTCCAGTCAAGATTGTTGACCACCTCTGCTTTGGCCGAACCGGTATCAAAATCAACAAATCGACTGGTTTGTAATTTTAATTTATCAACCCAACCCGCAACAGTTTCTGGAGAATTAAGCTTTCTTTCTTCAGCCTTGAAACTTGGGTCTCCTATCAGACCTGTCGCACCACCGACCAGAACAATCGGTTTATGGCCTGCTTGCTGGAATCGTTTTAATGTCAACAAGGGCACCAAACTCCCAATGTGCAGACTGTCAGCAGTAGGGTCAAACCCTGAATAAACAGTGCGTGAACCTGAAGCTATATGCTCCGTTAGAGCATCTTCGGCGGTTAGCTGCGCTATCAGTCCACGCCTTTTTAGGTCGCTGAGTAAATCTTGTAACATAAAAACCTTTTAATATAGTCCTGTTAGGTAAAAGAGTTAGCTTGCCTGATCAAGGTGTTCAATTTTTAAGTCAATTGCGGCAAATGAGAGAAGATACACAATAAAAAAGATTGTATACAAGAAGCTGTTACAAAATACCCAATTCTGTGTTTATTTTCTCTGGAAAATATAACCACAGAGTTAATAATTATTTAATCAAAATAATAGCTTGGCGTTTGCTCTTAGAGGCTATTATTATAAAATAGAATCTTACTACTCACTTGTGTTTGCAAAATCATGAAACAAGCTCGACACGCTACCAAAAGAAAACAAAGAAAAACACGACTAAGTGATTTAAAGTTCAATTTTTCCCATATAAAGAAATATTTTCACAAGCAAACAAGCAAAAGCATTCAAACCAGAACAAATAAGAAAATACCTGGCTGGCTGCTGCTCACAAGACTGCAAATCATCATCGTTTGCACACTTACCTGCTCTTTAGTTTTAGCGTTAAGCCAGTCAATCAGTATCCAGAATGATAAGACACAAAAAAATACTGTAAATAACATAACACTAATAGAAGTAAATTCTCAGGCTGCATCCAGACAAAATGATAATAATGAACCGATAGACCCTGACTCATCAACCCGAAGTACAGAAATTGATTCGTTATATCCAGAACCATCATCTTCTATATTACCGCCAACCCAACCAAATAAAATAATTACGAAAGAGATAAAACAAGGGGACACACTCTCTGAGCTGTTTATTGATGCTGGCCTATCACCTCAAGATGTTTACAAAATCACTAACAGCTCTAAAGAAGGCAAATCATTAACCAGAATGTACCCGGGTGAAAAGTTATTTTTTGAGTTTAATGTAAAGAACGAACTCATTTCTATTAAGCGCCAGCATTCATTACTTAAAACCACCATTTTTAAACCTGGCGTAACTGGCTTTTCTGTAGAAACAATAGAAAAAGACACAACTGTTAGACAGGTTCAGCGCACTGGAATAATTAATCAGTCACTCTGGCTAGCTGCGGATAAATCCAATATTCCACATTCATTAGTCATGTCAATGGCAGGTATATTTAGTGGTGTTATTGATTTTGCTCTTGATGTCAGAAAAGGTGATAAGTTTTCAATTATTTATGAAGAACATTACCTCGATGAAAAAAAAATCAAAGACGGCAATATCATAGCAGCCCAGTTTATTAATGCTAAAAAATCGTTTAATGCATTTCGTTATCTGCAAAATAATGGTGAGGTAGATTACTTTAACGAGAACGGCGAAAGCATGCGCAAAGCTTTTTTGAGAGCGCCTCTTGACTTCACCAGAGTCAGCTCTAATTTCAACATGCGACGCCTGCATCCAATTACCAAAAAAGTTAGACCCCACCGTGGAATAGATTATGCTGCACCAACAGGCACTCCTATTTATACCGTTGGAGATGGTATTGTTCAATCCTCTGGTTATTCCAAATCTAACGGCAATTTTATTATTATCCGACACGGTGAAATCTATACAACCAAATATCTTCACCTACAGAAGAAGCATGTTAAAAAAGGTCAACGAGTGAATCAGGGACAAATTATTGGAAAAGTAGGATGCACAGGTCTTTGTACTGGTCCGCACCTACATTATGAATTCCTTTTAAACGGCGTTCATCGTAACCCCAGAACAATTATCAACAAACTACCAAAAGCCAAAAGTTTGGCTAAAAATGAATTACCTGAGTTTAAAGCTGCAACATCACAAATTAAAGATACTCTTAATTTAATTAGCAAGTCGTTTGATGTGGCGCTTACCGAATAATGAGTGAGCTTTACATTGGGCTTATGTCCGGCACCAGCATTGATGGTATCGACGCTGCTATCGTAGACCTTTCCTCACGAGCTAAACTAATCTGTCACCATTCCCATAACATCCCTGAAAAATTAAAAATCTCTATCACCCAACTTTCTGACCCTGATATATCTACATTATATTCACATAAATCATCTGTTAGTTATGACAAACTGGATTTAATGGGTGAGATAGATACCCAGCTAGGTATATTATTTGCGGATGCAGTGATTGCCCTACTGGAGAAATCAGGAATAAATAAAAAACAAATTAAAGCTATTGGCAGCCACGGCCAAACTATTAGACACCGCCCTCCTGTCAATTCAAGTAACAATCCAGACTCGATCGAACCTGGGTTTTCTCTTCAAATTGGCGACCCCAATACTATCGCCGCAAGAACCGGAATTACTACCGTAGCTGATTTCAGACGTAAAGATATGGCTTATTTTGGTCAAGGCGCCCCTTTTGCTCCCATATTTCATCAGGTTATTGCTCCTGAAGGGATTGAAACTTGTGCATTTTTAAATCTCGGCGGAATAGCAAACCTGACAGTTATCCATCAAAACAAACTTGTTAGCGGATTTGATACCGGCCCAGCAAACGGTTTGATGGATGCATGGATAAATGCAAGGAGAGGGCTCCCTTATGATGAGAATGGTGACTGGGCAAACAGTGGCAAAGCAAATACTTCACTTTTAAATGAGTTATTGAAAGAACCATTTTTTCAGCAACTTCCACCTAAAAGCACAGGCAAAGAAACGTTTAATTTAGAATGGTTAAAAAGAAAAGCGTCTAAATACGATTTATCTGATACTGATATTCAAGCCACACTTCTACAACTAACTGCTAGAAGTATATCAAATAGTATTAAAGCGTTAGAAAAAAAACCTTCCAAAATATTTTGCTGTGGAGGCGGTGTAAATAATGCTCGTTTGATGGAAGCATTAAAAAGAGAAAACGCTTCTTGTAACTTTGAATCAACCAACGAATTAGGCATTCATCCAGATTGGATCGAAGCAGCCACATTTGCCTGGCTTGCCAAACAGCGCATTGAAAATAGTGCCATCGATTTAGGGGACATTACTGGCGCAACTAAAAATTGCTTGCTTGGAGGAGTCTATCAGAATAGCTGTTTATAACCCTGTTAAAAGAAAATATATCCTTCCTTTTCTACCAATTGTTTAACACTTTCCGGAGCATAAGGCACTGTACTGACAAAAGGGAGCAGGTCATTTTTATCCAGTCGCTTTGACCCCATCCAGGTTTCGCAGACATTAATATCAGCAACACCATAAGCAGAGAGTTTTGCAGCCAAATCTGCAAGTTCTTTATTTTTTTTATAATTTGTTTTAAAAAAAGATAAAGCTTCAGGACCATGCAATAAAAAAACAACCGGATTGCTTGCACTCAAAGACAAACCACCCTGTTCCATCATCATCTCTACTCTTCTAAGCATTTCTTCCAATTCATCAGCTGATTGCAATTTGACATCTGCCAAAAATCTTGGATTTATAATTTCGCTTGAATTAGGTGTATCAGACGGATGAACAAAATTAACACTTTTCTTTTGTGCAACAGAATGGTCTGTTATCTCCTCAGATAAGCTGGTAGCAGCATAGAGAGAAAATATAAATGAAGCAAATAATGATGAAAAAAGCTTTCGCATGTTTTTTAAATACTGCCTTGCGAATACACTCTCGTAAAAATTAAATTGAAAATGATGAACCACACCCACACGTCGTTTCTGCATTGGGATTATCTACTATAAAACGAGCACCTTCCAGACCTTCAATATAGTCGACACTGCCACCAATAAGGTATTGATAACTCATTGAATCAACCACCAGACTGACACCATCATTTTCTATGACAGCATCATCCTCAGCCACTAGTTCATCAAAAGTGAAACCGTATTGAAAACCGGCACAACCACCGCCCGTTACAAAAACTCGCAACATCAGATTTTCGTTACCCTCTTCATTGACTAACAACTTTACTTTATTTGCTGCTTTATCAGTAAATACCAGGGTGGAATCAGCTATCTCTGTCTTTTCATTCATTAATACGAACACTCAATTACAGTTAATACTAAATTACTCTTACTTGCTTGCAGATACTTTAACCTGACTGGCAGCTTGATCAACATTTTTTTCAGTCTGGTTATTCAATCTTTCATCAGCTGTAGTCGATAAATAATTCATTGCGCCATTTACCTGAGATCCCTGAAACATCTCGATAACTTGATAATGCACATCTCCAGTCACTTCCGCATTAGAGCCTAACTCAAGCCGCGCAGAAGAAAAAATATTGCCTTGAACTTTGGAGTTGATAATTACAATGGGGGCAACAATATCTCCCTCCACCCTGCCTGTGGCTTGTACTCTTACTATTGCATTCTCAGCTTGAGAGGATGCAACAATATTGCCTTTAACTACACCTTCGACCTCAAGACTACCGCAAAATTTCACCTCACCACTGATCTCTACACCATTGGCTATTAACGTGGTTTGGTTGCTTTGTACTATGGTTTTTGTAGCTGGCGCTTGGCCTTTTCGCTTATTGGTAAACATATTCTTTACTCTCGGAATTCAGATATCAAAATATTCAAGATACCTTGACTAAATTTGATTCAGAACAGATGTACACTCGGATTTCTATTTTATTCACCCTTGAATTGTTCTGACAAGAGAACAACCGCAATAAAATCAATAATTAATGTCCATGTAACCTAAACTGGCAAAATAAATCGATTGTTTATCAGTTATTGTTCCAACACTTTTTCCCACTCAAATTGCGCTTTAAACGGCTTTTGATCGAGATTTTTTACATTACTGGAAACAACAAGACTGACTGGATAGACATCTCTGGGCAATGAGAACGACAAGTTTATATTTTGAAAAAAGCGAAACCGCAATTTTACAGGCTCTGCTCCTTCAAAATCTGGTAAAGCCGATAATGAAAGCGTTTTCTGCTTTCCATTGACCAAAGCCAATACCGACATATTCATCATACCTTTAATAACATTACCCTTTCCACCTGCATTAGTAATCACTGCATTCAGATTATACTGCTCAGTTAGTGCATCGAACTTGATTTTAAATTCGTGAAAACGTACCCCCCTTTGCATTTCGGCAGGGGCCATCAAGCCTCGATAAAACTCGACATCCTTTTCAAGATCAGTGATTTTTTGCTCGGATATCAATAACTCCTGCCTCACTTCTTCAACTGTCCTGGCATTTAACTCAGCACTTTTTTTCAATTTTGCATTCTCAGCTACTTTATCTTCCAAATTTTGCTGAAATTGCCCCACCTGTATTTGAAGATCTTTATTTTTAGCGGTAAGACCTACACCCTGGCCCTGACCTATCCTATGACCCAAACCAAAAATAACAATGATTAAAGCCAGGATAACACTAACAATCGCAACGTATCGCCACTTACTCGGTGGTTTTACCCGGACAATAACCATTTCTTCATTTGACATGCTTGGCTTTCTCTCTAAGTATTTAAACGCTTTTTATTACGATCACGTCATCAATTTGATAGTAGCTGTTAAGGTATTAACGCTATATTCGTTAAACCTGAAGTTTCATCAAGGCCAAACATAATATTCATTGCCTGAACTGCCTGCCCTGCTGCACCTTTTGTGAGGTTATCCTCCACAACTAAAATACATAATATACCAGAGTGGATAATTGGATTAACGCTGATTTGACAAAGATTAGTTCCCTTTACTACTCGTGTTTCCGGCGCGATCCCTTTTGGTAAAACCTGTACAAAAGGCTCTCCTGAATAATAATCTTCAAATAGTTTCTGCCAATCAGTATCATTAATAGCATGTGGTCTTGCATACAATGTGGCATGAATCCCACGTATCATCGGTAGTAAGTGAGGAATAAAAGTCAGCGCGACAGGCGATTTTGCGACGCTATTTAAACCTTGTTCAATTTCAGGTAAATGGCGGTGCCCTGATACTCCATAGGCTTTAAAGTTGTCGCTTAATTCGCTGAATAAATTAGCTGTTTTTGCTGATCTGCCTGCTCCACTAACGCCAGAGGCAGAATTAGCTATTATTGTTCCATTATCAACGCGATCACTTTCTACTAATGGTAACAGTCCTAACTGCACAGCAGTGGGGTAACAGCCCGGGCAA
This sequence comes from Cellvibrionales bacterium, assembly GCA_041941365.1. Classification (GTDB taxonomy): domain Bacteria; phylum Pseudomonadota; class Gammaproteobacteria; order Pseudomonadales; family UBA7434; genus UBA7434. The sequence continues at coordinate 7,867 of JBGTQK010000002.1, forward strand.
GCTACCAATTGTGCTGTTTTAATGTTATCTCGCGCAATTTCAGGTAATCCGTAAACGGCTGTTTCAACAAGATCAGGCGCAAGATGCTTTTCACCGTACCATTCTTCCCATAAGGCAATATCCTTAATTCTAAAATCAGCAGAAAGGTCAATAACCTTGCAGCCTCTCTCAATCAGTTCCGGAGCAAAACTCATCGCTACTGTATGAGGCGTGGCAAAAAAAACGACATCTGTTTTTTCTGCCAGAACATTCGCATCTGGTACTGTAAACTTGAGATCAGATTTCCCTTTAAGGTGAGGCCATATAAAATCCAGGCGCTTCCCGGCCTCAGCCCGAGAAGTCACGACACTCAACTCAACAGCAGGGTGTTGAATTAATAATCGCAATAACTCTGAACCAGTGTAGCCATTGGCACCAACAATACCAACCCGAATGTTTGAACTCACTTTAGCCTCTCATCACTTTTTGAGTATGAAAAGATAATATAGAATCCCATGGCGATAAACAAAAGTACATTATTTGCATGGAAGGGATTTTAATTTGAAAAAATCAACTCCGTCAGTTTCTGCTAGAATCATTCTCTCATTTAATAAACATTAAAGATTAGATCATGCTTTGGATCAAAGCCTTCCATATTATTTTTGTTATTTGCTGGTTTGCCGGTATCTTTTACTTACCAAGGCTCTATGTTAATTACGCCATGGTAAAAGACGAAGCAGTAAAATCTCATTTATTGATAATGGCAAGAAAACTGTATCGATTTACAACGCCTTTTGCTTTTTTAACCATTGTTTTTGGCGGCATACTTTTTTATTTCAATCACCAATACTATTTAAAGGCAGGCTGGTTTCATACCAAGCTATTACTCGTAGTGCTATTAATTATCTATCACCATATTTGTGGGATATACCTAAAACAATTCGAACAGGGTAAATCACATAGATCACATATTTTTTACCGCTGGTTTAATGAAATCCCTGTTTTTATTCTTTTTGGGTCTATAATTCTTGTGGTGATAAAACCTTTTTAAAAAGAACACGATAAAATTATTTAAGGAAAAAAAGTTCCATAAAAGTAAGAAATATACGAAAAATAGCCACTTAAATCTATTTTCTTGCCAAAAAAGCTCATTTTGCTATCAGCTTTTGTATAAAAATACGTTACAATTCGGCTAAAGCCGTATATTTTTCGAGCATGAAATTGCATCGAAAACCAATAAGTCTAATATAAACTACGTCTGTCTAAGAAATAACCATGAAAAAACAATTATCAGAAACACAATTTGACCTAGCTATTAACCAGCTACGGATGTCTGAAGACAATATCAAAGCTGCACGTTTATACTTTGTCGAAGGGGAAGATCCCAAAAACCTCCACACACAGTATGGAATATCGCCATCCAGGCTTTCCAAAATTTTAAAAAGAGTGGCTCAAAATTACGATAAGCAGCTAGCCATGATGAACCTTGTCAGTGCAGAATATACACTTGACCCTGAAACCGCCAAACTGGTTCGCAAACTTGAACTGACCAAAGTTAATGAAGCAAAAGTACGTTTGCACAATCAACGAAAACTACAGTACCAACGTTAACGAATCAAATTGCGCGGTCTTCATAATGACTGGATCACTATGACAACGCGCAACTCAAACAATCACCTGGTTTCAACCTCTGCTCTCGCTAAAAAACTGGAATTGCCTGTAAAGGCACTTTTTGAGTTGTTGCTTGAAAAAGGCTGGATTACTCGTACCGAAAATAACTGGAAATTAACCGGTAAAGGAGAATTTGAAGGCGGAAGCTATGTAAACAGCAAAAAATATGGGGAGTTTATTGGCTGGCCAGAAAATATTATTGATCACCCGGTATTTGCCCAACTTTTTGATCGCCCTATTCGAACACGCTTACTTGGTGATGAACTCAATATTTCTGCTTACCGCTTTAATGCATTGTTAGCAGAGCTTGGCTGGCAAAAAAGATTTCATCGTGGCTGGCAATTGACTGATCAGGGAAAAAGACTGGGCGGCCTTGAACTGGAAGATGATGAAACAGGAGTCCCTTACACTTTATGGTCTCGTTCTATTTTAGAAAATGAACAACTATCCATTACTCTTGATAAACTTGACAACAAATCAAGTCGTGATACTAATATCGATAAAAATAGTGAAGAAACAAGCCAGCAATCGACATTAGACTTTGAAGCCCCTCAAAAAAAAGAAAAACCTAACACTTTCACTACGATAGATGGCCATAATGTAGTTCACACTGAAGATGCCCAACTTTGTAACTGGCTTTATCTTATGAATATTTGCCATGCCTATCAGCGTGAAGTAGAACAATTAGGTTCATGTGATTTTTACTTACCTGGCAGCCATCTTCATATTGAATGCTGGCATAGCAACGACAGCAGCGAGCAACTTAAAATGAAGCTGGCTCGCACTAATTATTACAAAGATAATCAAATTCCTTTTCTGGAATTAAAAGCTGATGATTTTAAGGAGCTGGATAAAATCATGCCGAAAAAACTTTTAAAGCATGGGATTACAATCTATTAACCTTGTGTTATTGCCGTATCACTTTCTTTGGTTTTTTTAGTAAGTCCTAGAATAATCAACTGGGCACAACAAAACCAGACACCTAACGCCATAAAAAATAACGCTTTCTCTTGGGGGCACCCAGGCTCAAGACAGGCTAGATCAGTATAAGGATAAACACCCAAAGGGGTGAAGAGATGAAAGAAAATTGCACCACTAATAATACCCAACCCTAGTAAAGCACCTAATATACGGGTTGCTGGTATTAAAATTAAAATACTGGCAATTAATTCTGCCGTACCAATGGCCAATGCTCCATGCTTGGCAAACAAAGCACCTATTGCTCCTAGCCCTATACTCTCCATCCATTTACCAACGGTGTCAAAAATAAAGACTGTAACATCTGCAGGCTCACCAAAAACTCCTGCAAATTTAAAAAACAATGATTGAATAAAAACAAAAGCAACAAAAATTGCCAATACCCAAGGCAAGTAGTTTTTAATTTTTTCTATAGTATTAGTTTCGGACATAAAAGTTTCCTTAATGAATTATCAATTTCGTTTCTGACAGTACCACACAAAATAAGTTTCAGCTACACTGTACCGCATTGTAATTCCCATGGTGAACAAATGAAATATATTGACCTGCCCGAATTTGGTGGCCCTTCTGTAATGAAAGTGGCCAGCGGCCCGACACCTGAAATACAGCCGAATGATGTTTTAATTGAAGTGAAAGCGGCCGGTATAAACCGACCGGATATTATACAAAGACAAGGCCATTACCCTGCTCCTCCCGGCGCATCACCTGTTCTTGGCTTAGAGGTCGCAGGTAAAGTCATTGCCATAGGGGAACAGGTAACACGATGGAAAGTCGGTGATGACGTATGCGCACTTACCAATGGTGGTGGTTACGCTGAACATGTAGCTGTTATTGAAACCCAATGCCTAGCTGTTCCTAAAAACCTGAGTTATATTGAAGCAGCTTCTTTACCAGAAACTCATTTCACTGTCTGGTCAAATATTTTCGAGCGAGCCAGGCTACTTCCTAACGAAATCCTACTGGTTCATGGTGGTAGCAGTGGAATTGGTACTACAGCGATACAACTGGCAAAAGCTTTTGATTCTATGGTTTTTGCAACTGTCGGAAATGAAGAAAAAAGGCAGGCCTGTAAAAACTTAGGCGCAGATAGAGTAATTAATTATAACGAAGAAGACTTTGTCGATGTAATAAAAACAGAAACACAAAAGAGAGGCGCTAATGTTATTCTCGATATGGTCGGCGGTGATTACATTGCTAAAAACATAAAAGCTGCTGCAACCGATGGCAGAATCGTTAACATTGCCTATTTGAAAGGATCAGTCGCTGAAGTTAATTTTATGCCTGTTATGCTCAAGCGGCTAACACTTACCGGCTCTACATTACGCCCTCAAAGTAACGAACAAAAAGCTTATCTATGCAAGCAACTTCTGGAAAAAGTTTGGCCTCTATACGAAAATAAAACCATTAAACCCGTTATTGCAGAAATATTCGAATTCGAAGATGTTGTTAAAGCACACGAGCTAATGGAAAGTAATCGACATATTGGAAAGATTGTATTGATGTTGTGAATCGCCCAGCTTTTTCTTTATAATTAATCCATCAAACCTCTTTCATCCATCCACTGTTTTCGTACCCTTGACATAAATAGTGATTCATCCGGTATAACTGCTTTTGATAGATAACTTTTTACAAAACGCTTTAAATCTGGTAACACTTCGCCATAGTTTGGGTATGAAGCTCTAAATTTAATAAATTTATCCTTCGATATAACTAAATATGTTTCAGTAATATAGTCAAGCTCATTTGTATCTCTGTAGCCAGCCTTTAAATAGGCACTTTGTAAAACATCTTTTTCTATCAATATCTCAACCTCAGAATCTTCAAGAAAAACGAGACCTTGCAATTTTCGTTCTTTTGAAGAATGCTCTAAATCATTTTTATTTTGTTTTATTCCCTTTTTTATCAATTCACTTTGTGAAGATAAATCCCAATGATGTATTGGATAAACAAAAACATCTATATAGTCACTTTTATTTTCTTCAAAAAAATAACGAGACTGTACTCCTAGAAAAGGATGCTCAAAAATATGATCCCCATCATGAATATATTTTTTTTCAAATTCTGCTGCTTTATATTCTTTTTCATAATTGACAGAAGATAATTCTTCACTCAAAAAAACTCTTGAAAACACATTATCTTTTTGAAAATCTGAAACCATATGAGTCGCTAAACTATCAGATAATCCTCTATTTACATCCTGATTCATTGAAAATAAATTCATTTTTGTTTTAAAAGGGATATCATATTCATACTTTTTCAGTAAATTTCTATGCCAGAAAATATAAACTTCAGCCTTTAAATTCGCATTAACCACCATTGGCGCCAATAATAAAGTCGCACCCGCTGCTACTGCATTAGAAAGCTCTTCACCTCCTTCAGTGTTATATACCTTTGGGCTTATAGTAATTCGGTATCCGTTTTGTCGATCTGCATATAAAACATCTTTAAATACATTTGCCTCTATTAGAGACAACTTCATATCATTCAAACTAAACAATGCATCATCACAATGATGAAGAGAAGACTGACTATCATATACTCTGCATTCCTCTACAAACTCATCACTACCACGATAAGTAAAAAGCGATACAACAGGTAATTTGTCTCTTTCAGACAATTTTTCATATTCGGCCAACTGATATTCACTCGTGACAGCGCAACCCCATATATAACTTACACATACAAAAGTTACCAATAATTTTAACTGGTTCATTTAGCAATACCTTTTTTATCTATTCTATAAGTCGAGTTTTTACTAATTCATTAAATTGTATTTCTTTTTCTTCAAAGCTCATTGTATTTTTGAATGAAGCCTGATTTTCATAAAAACAAGCTAATCCAAAATTTCCATAGGCTTCTCTTATCAACTTTAACAAAAAGTGATTTTCAATCGCTAGTATATCTTTTCGATCGGACTTGTTTTTATATTTTTCACTAATAAAATCAGCAAGCTCATCTATACCTCTGTTATTAAGCGTACTGGTCATAAATATGGGTCGCTCTATCAATTTACCATCATCACCATGTTTTGCTGTCATTTTTAAGCTTGAACGTAGCATTTGATAACTATTTCTTGCTAATGACTCTTCATCACATTTATTAACTACAAACACATCAGGAATTTCCATAATACCTGCTTTTATAAACTGCACCTGATCCCCGGCTAAAGGCTGAAGCACCAGTAAAGAGCTGTCACTCAATTTTTCAACCTCTATTTCACTCTGACCAATACCAACAGTTTCGATAATCACTAAATCAAAAAAGTGTTTTAACAAACGAGTTACATGAAAAGTTTTTCGCCCTAATCCACCTAAATCCAGATCACTTGCCTGGGAACGAACAAATAATCTATCGCCCCCTTCCGAAAAGTCCATTCGAGTTCTATCACCAAGAATTGAACCACCAGTACGCTGGCTCGAAGGATCAATTGCTAGAACAGCGATAGAAAAATCCGGTTTTTTGTTAAGCAAATTTTGAGTAATCGAATTGATCAAACTGGATTTACCGGCACCCGGGGTTCCAGTAATACCAATAACTAACGCATTATTATTGTCGCTTAATGCATTCGGATCTGTATTCAGATAACGCATTAAATTCTGACGATTTTTAATTCCCAGCGCTGTATCAATTTCAACATAGGAAATGAGTTTTGCTACTGGCCACTTCTTTAATTGACGTGCCTGCTCAATTAAGTCCAGTATTTCTGCTGGCAAATGGCGTCTATTATTGGAATCTGGCATTCAATCACTAACCAGCTTTATTCGCATTTACGATATCCATAATGTTATCCATCACTTGCATTGGGTCATAATCTTTTGGCGTAAATATACGCTCTACCCCCATTGCAAGTAATGCTTCATGATCTGGTTCCGGGATAATACCACCTAACACTACTGGTATTTTCCCATCAGCTCCACTTTGCTTTAACGCTGCAAACAATTGCTCCATAATGGCATTGTGAGAACCTGAGAGCAAGGAAATCCCAATCACATCAACATTTTCTTCAATGGCCGAATGCACAATGTCTTCAGCACTGAGGCGAATACCAAAGTAGATAACATCAAATCCTGCTTCTTTAGCAGCAACAGCAATCATTTCAGCACCATTTGAATGACCATCCAAACCTGGTTTACCAACCACCATTCGCGGGCGATAACCATGAGTTTCAATAAATGTTTTTATTTTATTTTGCACAGACTCCAGACTGCTATTTTTTATCGCCATAGACTGATCTTCTACTCCGGTTGCTGGCCGAAACTCACCAAACACATCGCGCAATTTCTGTGACCATTCACCTGTTGTTACTCGCGCCTTTGCACATTGGATAGATGCCGCCATCAAATTAATACCATTCTTCGCATCTTCAGCTAATTGGTCCAATGCCTCTTGTACCTTTTCATCATCACGTTGTTCCAGTGTTTTTTCCAAAGCACTTATTGTTCTGGCAGCAGCTAATTCGTCTACCATAAAAATTCCACCATCAGTATCGCTGACTAACGGCGACTCAAGACCCTCTGTCCAACGATTTTTACCTACAACGATTTGCTCTCCATTGGTTAAGCGCTGCATTCTCTCACTTTGTGAAGCAACTAATGCTGCTTTCATATAGCCGCTATGAACAGCTTCAAGACCACCCATTGCAAGAATTTTTTCTATTTCTGCATAGGCCTGTTCTTTTAATTCTTTAACTTTGGATTCAACCACATGTGAACCATCAAACAAATCCGGATATTCCAGAAGGTCAGTTTCATAGGCAAGGATCTGCTGAATCCTTAAAGACCACTGCTGATCCCACGGGCGAGGCAGCGACATAGCCTCATTCCATGCAGGTAGTTGCAATGCTCGACAACGTGCTTTACGACTTAAAGTTACCCCTAATGTCTCAATCAAAATACGCCAGGCATTATTTTCGGGTTGCTCGGCTGTTAAACCAAGAGAATTAACCTGCACCCCATAGCGAAATCGTCTGTATTTTGGATTAGTAACCCCATAGCGCTCTGCTGTTATTTCATCCCACATTTCACAAAAAGCACGCATCTTCGACATTTCTTCAACAAAACGCATGCCTGCATTGACGAAAAAAGAAATACGACCAACACAACGTTCAAATTCTTCTTCAGTAAAACAATTACGCTCTTTTATAGCATCAAGAATAGTTATCGCATTAACCAAAGCAAATGCCAACTCCTGGACTGGCGTTGCTCCTGCTTCTTGCAAATGGTAAGAACATATATTTGAAGCATTCCAGGAAGGCGTGTTATGCAAACAATATTCATACATATCCACAATCAAGCGCACAGAGTCTTCTGGAGGAAAGATATAAGTACCTCTGGCCAGATACTCTTTAATAATATCGTTTTGTGTTGTACCTTTTAATAAATTAACATCCTCTCCACGCTCTTCAGCAAGCGCCACATACAAAGCAAACAACCACATTGCTGTACCGTTGATCGTCATCGATGTATTCATTTCTTCTAGAGGAATCTGGTCAAACAACACATGGAAATCATCGAGAGTATTGATAGGCACGCCAACTTTACCTATCTCCGGTTTGGCAATTGCATGATTTGAACTATACCCGCATTGTGTTGCCAGATCTAACGCTATACTCAAGCCGGTTTGCCCCTTGGACAGGTTATCACGATAAAGTTTGTTAGATGCCCATACATTGGTATGACCGGCATAGGTTCTGAAAATCCACGGACGATCTGAACTGACATCGCCTTGTTTATCGTAAATTTTATGTTGCTCTTGTGTGGACTCAGTCATTTGATTCTCTTTTATTTAATTTATGCGGTTGCTGAATAAGTTAGTACTATAAAGGTTTAGCCTGTACTATGTAACATACCTTCAAGCTGTAGTTTCTATGCAGCAGACTCTATCAAACTACGTGCAATTACTTTTAAGGCCAGTGTTTCTTCAGCACCTTCAAATATTGACAGCACACGAGAATCTATCCAAAAACGGCTAACAGCTGTTTCTTCAGCATAGCCCATACCACCATGAATCTGCAACGCTTCACTACATAGCCACTGAGCTGTTTTACATGAGTAAAGTTTTACAAGGCTGGCCTCCATTTGTCCTTTACCTTCATCCATTAAACGACCTACTTCATAAGTAAACTGACGTGATGCCGTTAACAATACTGCCATTCGAGCTAACTTAACCATTGTCAATTGATAATCACCAATTGGCTTACCGAATACTTTGCGTTCTTTCGCGTAGGAAATCGCTTTTTCAAATGCCGCCTGCATCAAACCGTTAGCACGCGCTGCCGTCTGTATTCTGCCACCAGCAAAGCCAGCCATAGTGTAATAAAAACCTTTTCCTAAACCAGCATCACCACCTAATAAATTGGCATCTGATACAAAAACCTTATCAAAAAACACATCAAATGAATGCATACCACGATAGCCAATAGTGGGAATAGCTTTACCAGTTATCGTGCCGCCCTCGTTCTGTTGGTATTCAAATTCATGGCCATCATAGGATGGTTTTTCTACCAGAAACATACTCAAACCTTTATGACCTAAAGCAGGATCAGGGTTCGTTCTTGCAAGAACCAGTAACACTCCTGCTTTGCCGCCAAATGTACACCAGGTTTTATTGCCATTAAGTTCCCAACCACCATCAACTTTGGTTGCTTTTAATTTCATGCTTGCAACATCTGAACCATAGTCCGGTTCAGTAATAGCGACAGCACAAAATGTATCACCTGAAGCTAATTTTGGTAACCAGTGTTGTTTTTGTTCTTCTGTACCACCAGCCAATAACGCTTTTGATAAAATTTCAGGGCGTGTAATCAAACTTCCTGCTGCAGCCAAAGAGCCTTTAGAAAGTTCTTCTGTTACAACAATCATTCCCATATTGTCTTCTTTATCATCAGGCTGTAAACCACCGTATTGCTCGGGAATAGATAAACCAAAACAACCCATTTCTTTCAACGAATCAAGAATCTCGTCAGGAATCATTAAATCATGGCGATGTATTTCTTCTGCTAACGGTGCAACAATGTCGGTCGATAAACGCTGAAAAGCTTCACGCATCATTTCAGCATCTTCTGTTAACATGGCATCACCACATCGACCGTCCTGGTCAAGCATTTCCTTACCAATAGCAACCAGCTCATCAGTTGCGATTGCAGCATTACAAAAATCACGAATTAAACCATTATCGAAAACAGCAATATCACTAACATCCAGGCCATACTCATTTAAACGTGCTGATAATCGCGAACGCGTATTTTGCAAAGCTTCTGCAGCAAAAACCAACGCAATTTTTTCTTCTATTTCCAAACCCGCGTTTTCTCCACGAGCCGACCTTACCCTTTGAGCGTAGTCCAGAACAGTAGACGCACCCGAAAGTTCTGCAGCGACAAATGCTAACTCATAGGAGACCAGCTGATGCTCATCGAGTAATTTACCTGACAAACGACCATCGCTAGTACAAGCTTGCTTTATATAACTTAGTGATTTGTCCAGTTTTGACTGTGCCATTGCAATGGCTTCTTTGGCTTGATCGATAACTTGTACAGCAGATGATGAAATGGCTAACGAAGATGGCATATTTTTGTCCAGTAAATGTTGAATCAGGAAGGTACAGCTAGAGATAAACTCTCGTGACTATATAGTGCATATTGCATTGCTTAAAGCATTACTTACAGCTTGTTGTAACTTAGTATCCATAGCTAGTGGTCTATCTTTAGCAGATAACCTTATTTTTACGCTATTACAAGAAAAACAGATTGCGTGATGGAGTGAGTCATCAAGTAAATCCCTGAGTTTATACCCAATAAAATCGCGGTATTTTATCGAATTTGAGCCAGTGTTTAAAGCAATGAAGGATATAATTGTGCGCTTGTATGAAACCTTACTATTGGAAATTGAGTAAAACATGACGAAAGGCATTCTAGAGGGTATGCGTGTAGTAGAGGCATCGGCCTTTGTTGCAGCGCCTATGGGCGGTATGACACTGGCTCAGCTTGGGGCAGAAGTGATTAGAATCGATCAGATTGGCGGTGGACTAGATTATAAACGGTGGCCGGTAACTGCTGATAATACGAGTCTTTTTTGGGCAGGCTTGAATAAATCAAAAAAATCGGTAACGCTGAATTTTCGTGACCCTCAAGGCTCTGAACTCGCGAAAGAAATCATCACTTCACAAAAAGCCTCTCAAAAAAGCGCACAAGGCAATGATTCCGGGATACTGCTTACCAACTTCCCACCCAAAGGTTGGCTGGATTATGACGAACTCAAAAAACTGCGTTCCGATTTAATTCAATTAACTATTCAAGGTGATCGTCATGGTGGTTCTGCTGTTGACTACACAGTTAACCCCTCAATTGGTTTACCTTACCTGACAGGTAACGATAATAAGCTACCTGATGAAATCACTAATCATGTTCTACCAGCCTGGGACTGTATTACTGGACAAATGGCCGCATTAGGTATTTTGGCCGCAGAAAGACATCGCTTTCGTACAGGTGAAGGCCAGCACATAAAATTAGCGTTAGCCGATGCAGCTATGGCAGTAATGAGCCATTTAGGTTTTATCGCTGAAGCTCAATTGGGTGTAGAGCGCGAAAGCTGTGGAAATTATTTATTCGGTGCATATGGTAAGGATTTTATCTGTGCAACAGGTGAACGCGTCATGGTTATCGGCTTGACTTCTCGCCAATGGAAATCGTTAGTATCTGCAACTGAATCTTCAGAAAAAATAGATGCTCTCGCAAAAAAATTGAATATCAATATCAAGCTCGAAGGCGAACGTTTTAAAGCCCGGGACGAAATCACTGCAATTTTTGAACAATGGATTAGCAAAAAAACCTTTAAAGAAGTGGAACAAGCATTTAACAGCAATGGTGTATGCTGGAGCAAATACCGCACTGTTCCTCAAATGTTGTCTGAAGATCCAGATTGTTCTACCGATAACCCCATGTTTTCTACAATACAGCAAACCGGGATTGGCGACATCATGGCTGCAAGTGCACCATGGCGTTTTAGTGCTTACGAACAAGCCACACCTGTACCTGCCCCTGAACTTGGGCAACACACGGATGAAATACTTGCTGAAGTCGTTGGGCTGGACTCATCGGCCATAGGCAAATTACATGATGACGGAATTATCGCTTAATTCGTTTAACAACAGCAAAATACAAACAGGCGAAATCATCTAATCATCTTTTCTGGGCAACATAGCATGAATGAAAACACCATAGACATCGATTTTTTAAAAACCTGGGAATCTAGAACAGAAACACTGGAAGACGATATTACACTTTTTCCAGCAAAAGCTTTAAGCGCAGCACTGGATAACCCGAACACGCCTAACAAAGGTGATAAGCTGCCAGCTTTTTGGGAATGGATGTATTTTCTGGCCACCCCTAAAGCCAGTGAAACAGGCGCTGATGGTCACCCGGCTAAAGGTGGTTTCTTACCACCGGTTCCCCTGCCAAGACGTATGTGGGCTGCGGGTAAACAACAAAGGTTGTCAGACATAATAATCGGAGAGCCTGCCAAACGTATATCCACAATAAAATCCGTTGAACTAAAGACTGGCAGTACCGGGCAATTAGTATTTGTTACTGTCGGTCATGAAATTTACCAGAACGATACGCTTTGTTTACAGCAAGATCAAAATATTGTTTATCGTGAAGCCGCTGGACCCAATGCCCCTCTGCCTCCTGCAAAAGAACCCCCTGCTGATGCGCAGTTTGAATCCATAATCACTCCCGATCCTGTGCTACTCTACCGTTTTTCTGCGCTTACCTATAATGGGCATCGCATACATTACGACAGAACCTATGCAATGAACGAGGAACACTATCCTGCGTTGGTAGTTCATGGCCCATTACTGGTCACACTACTACTCGAGTTGCAACACAACAAACTTCCTGACGCACAAATCAAAGATTTTAAATTCAGGGCTGTAAGACCAACATTTGACACTACCCCCTTTAAAGTGCAAGGTAAACTGGATGGTAAATCACTTTCGCTTTGGTCTGTAGACGATGAAGGCGCGCTATGTATGCAAATCGATGGCAACATTGCCTAAATGTTTTTTGATCCGATACAATTAAATTTTTAAAGGTTCTTTAATGCAAAACTCATACCCTGGCTGGCGCTCTCTTCTTTTTCTTCCCGTTCATGTAGAAAAATTTGTGGCCAAAGCACATACTCGTGGCGCCGATGCCTATATTCTTGATCTGGAAGACAGTGTTCCCCTCGCACAAAAAGAAGAGGCACGCTCTAAAATTGCCAGTGCGGTTGCAACCCTTGCGGCAAATAAGGCAACCGCACTTATCCGCATTAATCTGGAACCCACTTTAGCCAAACAAGATTTAGAGGCCAGTGTTATTCCTAACGTTGCCGCTATTGTTGTACCAAAGGTTGAAAGCGCAGAAACGCTAATAAACATTAACGAGCGAATAAGCCAACTGGAAACCAAAAATGGCCTGGCTCAAAACAGTGTAAAAATAATTGGCATGATTGAGTCGTTAGACGGTTTAGCTAACGCCTACGAAATTGCCAACAGTTGCGACAGAATCTGCGCAATGACGCTAGGCTCCGAAGACTTCTCGGCCGATGCCGGTATGCAACCCACACCAGAAACCCTGCTTTACCCCAACCAGCAACTGGCTTTTGCCTGCCGCCGCGCTGGCATTGCACCGCTGGGTTTTCCAGCCTCCATTGCTGACTATTCCAACCTGGATCAATTTGCACAAACGATTCTTTTTGCCCGTCAACTGGGTTTTGTCGGCGCACTGTGTATTCACCCTAAACAGGCTCAAGTGCTTAACGAAGTGTTAACACCGTCTGAAGCAGAAGTCGAACGAGCCAAACGTTTAATTACTACTTATGAAAATGGCGTAAAAGAAGGGAAAGGCGCGGTTGAATTTGAAGGAAAAATGATCGATTTACCGGTTGTCATCCATGCAAAAGCAATCATTCAACGCTTTGAAAGCCTGAAGTCATAAAAAAAGAAAATCTCTTCACATTTAAACCAATAATAACACTTATTTCATTTAAGAAACGCATTGCCCTGCCGCTAACTCAGTGGCATATCTTTATTTTACTCAATCGTTTTTACTTAAGAAAACAGGAGTTCTTAAGATGACTGACTCAATTGCTTCAAACAGTTATGTTTCTACGGTTTCCTACAGCAGCACAATCAATACTATTGAACTCAATGAAAAAAAAGGCAATAGCAACACTACACTTTCGATTGAGCAGACAAGTGTTCAGGTAACATTGAGTAATTCATCAGAGCAAATCAACAAAAAACAAAATACGATTACACCCGAGCAAGTTGCCAATACTATTTTAAACTCAGTGACGCAACGCATTGCCGAATTAAAAAATACAGGTGCTGACAAGGAAACCATTCGAGATGCACTGAAAGACGCAAGACAAGGATTCAAACAAGGTCTGAAAGAAGCAAAAGAAACGCTCAAATCGCTAGGTGTTTATGATAAAGAACAAAAAGAAAACCTGTTAAACATAGCCCAACGTTTTAGGGCTGGTTTTAAAGCGCTTAAATCTCTTGCACTTAACAACCCGGAAGAGAAAGTTAATAATAGTGAAGCGAATAAATTACCTGACGCTATAAATTCAAAATCAGTAGAAAAAATTGAAACCAATCAAAATAACAAAGTTCCAGATACCGTTAAAACGATACCAGAAAAAAATTCAAGAAATAGCAGCACAACAAATACAAATAACCTAAGTGAAAATAGAAATAAAAAGGCATCAATAAGTCCAGATATTAATACTCCTGCCTCTGTAAATAACAATAATAACTTACTGCTGAATAATACGCGATTTGCATTTGCAAGCTTTGAGCGCAACGAATCCATTGCTCTACAATTAAATACTCAAGATGGCGATAAAATAACACTAAGCTTTAGTGCCTTTATCAAAAGTGATTTTGCAAGCAGCTCAATAACCAGCACTAATAATTTATTTAACGATTTATTCCAATTAAGATCAAACAGTCTTTTTTCTGAATCAACACAGTCGACACAACAATTGAGCCAGTTTTTTGGAAACACTGAGTTACTGATTAATATAGAGGGTGAACTAGACGAAGATGAATTGACCGCTCTACAGGATTTATTCAGTCAGTTGAGTGAATTATTTAATGACTTTTTTAATGGTTCAATTAAAGATGCGCTAAACCAGGCACTTAGTCTTGATGTAGACTTTGAAGAAATTGCTTCGTTAAACCTTGATCTGGCATTGAGTGAAGCCACTCAACTTACCTCTTTTAGTAATACTGAACTCAATCCAGCCAATGGCAATACAGCACAAGCTAACACTCAATCAGTCACATTGAATCAATTATTCGATCTATTACGATATAACGCTGCCAAAACAAACAACACTTTTGAACAACAATTTATAGAGGAAGTCTTGTCGATTAGTTTAGCGGCTGAAGCTACTAACGACACACTGGACAAAAAGGCTCAAGAAGCCCCGCCTAACATTGCAAATACAACTGCCTACACCAACGAGAGTAATGAAGCGCCGGATAATCAACTGGAAGTTTCTGTGTAGTTTTTTTATTTCAAGCGAGACAATACATTATATTGTAATGGTTAAGATCAAATCTAACAGTTTGGCGTTGTAGGCTTATAATTAGAAATATTGGTGACGCAATATATGTATAGTAGAGTTTTTATTCTGACCCTAAACTTCCTCTGCCCCTAAACTTCCGTCTAGCCCAGTTTGCTGGGCAATGCACCATTGACTTGTTATGTTTAATGCCCTGACCATAGTCGAAACCAATTGAGCAATTGACGCCAAACATAGCCAAGAAAACTTGGAAAAAAAGTTGGTGCGATTAATGATACCAAAACGAATACGGATAATATTGCGACGAAACCTTTTAAGCCCAATGCCCAGCCTGAAGGTGCAATATATATTGCTGTAATATTTATTAGCAGAAAAATTAGTATTGCTGTTGGAACAGCAAAATACATTGAAGCCAAAAACCCCATAAATGTAAATCTATTTTCTGTCTTTCCTTTTCTACTCAAGTCTTTGTAGCTCCCTTAAACATAAGAATCTTAGGGGTCCAACCTTAGGGGTCAGAGCCCTATTTAAACTAATCTATCAAGCTAATCTACCTAACAACTCTATTTATTAGGGCTTTGACCCCTAAAAATTAGGCAACGTCATTGCCATATAGTTTGCAAAACTATAATCGAAGAACATGCCTGATGGAGGGCAAGCTGCCTTATCTATGGCAACTTGAATGTGTCTGTGAGTTTCTTCCGTTAGCATAATCTGTTCGTACTTCTAACGCTTTAATCAGCTGACGCGTTAGCGGTCAGCTGGATTTTTTTGTTAACTAGCTCTTTTGATAAAGTTTGCAATATCACATTCCTCCGGAACACGTTTAACCCTAATATCTAAACTCTTTGATTCAACAACTAACTCTTCTCTGGTTGGTAAATGTTCTGGAAGCTTAATATTTTTTACTATTCCTAAATTATGTAAGGCATTTAATACCCACCAACCCGGATCAGGCTCATCTTTATATAAACCTAACATTGCGGAGCCAGGGAAAGCATGATGATTGTTATGCCATGCCTCTCCCATAGATAGGAAACCAGCCAACCTGATGTTGTGCCCTTGAACAGCAGCACCATCAACAACCCATGTTCGCTCTCCTTTATTGTGAGCGAAATAGCCAATTAACCAATGACCACCAACAGATACAACAACACGGACACAAAGCCCCCATAGAACCCAACCAAAACCACCAAATAAGTAGAGAGGGATTGCTAGCAAAATTGCATGGATTAACCAAGTTGATTCAACAAACTGGTAAAAGCGGCTGCTTGAAATAGGAGCTTCTATATTGAACTGGGGGGGAGATTTTAAATTTAAATCACAATTTAACTGCCACCAACCGTCTTTTAAAATACTTGAACCATGAAGCAGAAAATCATGGCATTTTTTCTGTCTTTGCGCCCAATCTCTTAGGTCATGTTGTTTCATCATACCTATTGGGCCAGCCATTCCAACAAGCACTCCAAGGTAAACAAATAAATATTCCATCCATTTTGGACATTCATATGAACGATGAATCAGTAGACGATGCATTCCTAATGAGTGCCCAAAGCAAAGAGTAATTGCTGTTAATAAAATAAATACGGAAAAGCTTGATAGCGATAAATAAAAGGGGGCTACTAATACTGCAAGGAAAAAATTGGAAAGAAACCAAATTGATTTAATTGGCTTCCACACTACTTGTCCATCCCATGCACTTTCAGGATCTTTGGAAAAAACTCTTTCGGTATTCTTCATATTTTCCATAAAGCTAGTTAACTTTTATATATAGCTCATGCGAGTTATCTCAACTGACCAAAAATAAGCCAGCTGTATAATATTGAATTCATTTGCTTTTTTTACCATCATCATTCCCTCGCCCGAAAAAGTGAGCATGCGCGTTATCCTAGAAACCTGTACACGTTATCTCAGATAACATTTTTTAAGTCTTGTTTTATTACCTTTTGAATAAATGCTCCGACCAAGTGAGCACACCAAAAAACGATAATGAGCATAATTCTTGAATGAAGCAAAATCAACTGTATATTTAAACAGCGCTTGCTTAAAGGTTACAGAAAAGAGATTGTGTTGCCAGTCCATTTTTAAAAAGATTACGCGCTGATATACGAACACACGACTGTAGCTACCAGACCAAAAGATTCGTGCCATTACAATAATAAATCTTAGAAATCTTAGGGGTCAAATCTTAGGGGTCAGAGCCCTATTTAAACTAATCTATCAAGCTAATCTTCCTAACAACTCTATTTATTAGGGCTTGGACCCCTAAAAATTTCCTAACAACTCTATTTATTAGGGCTTTGACCCCTAAAAATTTAATAAACGCTTCAATTATTTTTTGGAAAAAATAGTTCTAACAAAGTTTTTAAGCTTCTTGGGACACTATAGACAAAAAGGCTCAAGAAGCGCCGGATAATCAACTGGAAGTTTCTGTGTGGTTTTTTTATTTTATCAGAAGCTGGAAAGCACTGTTCCCTACCTTGGTATTGAAGTGGACAACGCATTGGAAATGGCTGAGACGGCTAAAGCCTCAGAACTTCCACTACTTACGATCTGGAAACATGAAGAACATACTTTTCTGGCTTCTCAACTTAATAGTATCTTCTGGTCTTATAGTATTAGGCTTTCTTCTCTCCCCACCAGACTCTGTAATAATTTCAACATCAGGATTTTCAATCATCATCTCATGAATATCATCACTATGGGCTGGAGTTTCGTTGTAAGCAGCTTCATAAAAACTATGTATCGGAAGAGCATCCCCTGATTCTGCAATCAATCGCGGTATATCTTCATACAATTCTTCTTTCGCAGATTCTCTTGAATTTTTATTAAATAAATATAGCTGCCCTTCTTCTCTGGGATCGTAAGACAACATTTTCAAACCTGAACGGCCAAAATGGGCCTGAAGAGCACCTTCTTGCTGGTGCAATATATCATTGTACACTTGTCGTGCCCTATACGAATTAGCAAAATGCATTAACCAATAACGCCAACCAGAAGGATTATTTATAGAAAATGGGCTAACGTGCTTTGCACAACCTCTAAAATATACATGCACAATTTGCTCAACTTCACCGAGCCATTGTGGTTTGCTTAGGGTACTGCTCTCCCTAAGAATAGAACTTACTTTTCCTTGAAGTTCCGGCTCTAAAGTAGCACCCGATTTTTCATCATCTGGAGAAAGATAAGCCAACATACTCTCAATCATGAATGTTAATATAACCTCAGAGGATCGCCATGAATTAACAATATCTCTTAAGGTAGACGACTTAACATGAGAGTATCCACACTGATCTAAATTAAATAGTACATTACTACATTTAGCAGAAATCAATCTCTGCTTAATTTCAGGGTAAATATCTTCAAATTTTTCACTATGGTATTCGTCTTTTAAGTATAAATTTTTGCACTCATCCTTAGCGCGTAATAGATGCGGCGTTACATTCTGTTGTAGTTGCTTGATAGCTTGCTCTTCATAATCGTTAAATATCAAAAGACATTCTACATCTATCGGTTTCATTCCTTGACTAGCCCGATGGATATTCATTTCATTTGTAGTTGAGATAAGAGTATCTATGAAAATTATAGGCGAACCATACTCTCCATTTTTGTATAAGCCGCCCCCGGAAAAGCCATCTACTATAGCCAGCCTAAACTTTTCTCTCTGAGGAAGCTTGCAACGTGTAATCAAATATTGGCGAAAATACTGTCGTACAATCGAATGCTTTGTCTTTGAATGCTCGTCAAGATCAGCACCCTCAGCCCAATTATAACTCTTAGTTACCACAAAACCTCCTACCCTATAGCCACACTCTCCAAAACAGGCATCTCATCCCAAGTACGCCCCCTGTACTCACGACCATTTGCTTTCTTAGACCTCTTTTGATTATCCTTACCCCATGCTCCCCATTGCTTGAAAAAGAATGCCGTTTGATAAAGATCACACTGATCATGAATTTCATCGATCCATTCTTCTTTTATTGGGCGAGCATTAACGCCACTTTCTCCACCAACAATAGCCCAATGAATATCTGACAAATCCACATCACCAACCGAACCTATAAGCGGCTCAAACGAAATAAATCTAATAGACGCAGGTGTTTCCCTAAGAAAATCTATCCGCTTAACAACATCGGAATCCTCAACACTTGTGCCCAACCATACATTTGGCAAAACATCTTTAATTCCATTTGAAACAATATCCTGCATTTTTTCTGGCCGCTTAGTTAATATTTGATAATTATGCTGAGGTGTTTGCCTCATAACATCCCAAACAGCATAAATAAAATCATCGCTTACTAACTCATGAAACAAGTCACTCATTGAATTTACAAATATTTTCCTCGGCTTCTTCCACCTAAGAGGAGCTGATAAAGAGTCATAGTCCTCTCTCACAACACCATTCCACGTAACATTCTTCCCTTGTTTTTTGGTCAAAGCCTTATATTTTTCAATATCCATAGCTTCTAAACGCCTAGCCATTTTCATTGCATAGCAATTTTTACATCCAGAGCTTGCTAAAGAGCAGCCTGCAACAGGATTCCAAGTAGCATCTGTCCATTCTATATTTGTCTCAGCCATTCTCTAATCTCACATATAGCAACTCATCATCAATACCAGTTAAAACAAGTTGTGCTGTTCATTTTTTAAAGAATAAATCTTATTCTTCAAATTTAAC
The DNA here is from genome assembly GCA_041941365.1 of Cellvibrionales bacterium. GTDB lineage: Bacteria > Pseudomonadota > Gammaproteobacteria > Pseudomonadales > UBA7434 > UBA7434. Next base: position 27,745 of record JBGTQK010000002.1, read on the forward strand.
TTTTTATCTGCTTTAGCAAAAGCAGATTCACTCATATAAGAGATCAATTTTTCTATATCATCAATTTGCTTTAAGGTAAGAAATTCTTTAGCTTTATTTATATACACTAACGCCATTTTTTTCCTTTTTAACAGTTCGATAGCATTACTCAATGTCCCAGTGCTTTTTGTATCCCATACCATAAAACCATAATCACAGTCATCAGCCATCTCCACATCTTTAGCGGTATAGAAAGCTCGACTTCCAGGGCCTAAATTCGTCTTAACTGTTTTTATATCCCAATTACCGTAATTATTTCTTGGGGCACTTCCAGAGCAATAAACGATCACAGAGCTAGATTTCTTTACAACAAGATATTCTTGTATAGAGCTATCTACCCCGTCTGCATCACCGACTATAACCTGAAACTTTGATTCAAGTATGTTATTAATTCTTTCAAGTATGTTGGCATCTAAGTTTTTAATTCTCATAGAGCCAGATATAAAAACTTTGTTCATTATCTTGTCCTAGTCACAGTCATAACATACACATTACGTACTTTGTTATAGCCATTCAATACGTTTGTTGCAGCTTCCAGAGATGAGCCAGTATCAAACAAATCATCAACAATTAAAACATCATAGTATCCGGCATTTAAAACGTCATGGACACTAAAAGCCCCCATCAAAGTAGAAACTCTTTTATCTCGAGAGCCTATATCTTTCATCGCGGGTGTAGTGTTATTCTTTACCAGCAAATTATCAAGACAAGGAACCTCCTTTAGTCTTGCATACTCCCTTGCGATTTCTGTAACCGGTTGCCTACTTCTTGTTTTAGAGGCAGGCATTGGCACTACCACTCCAACCGAAGGAAAAAATGAGTCTAATGAATCATATAACTGTCGCGCAATTATAGGAACCTGACCATAATCTGACCGATACTTTAGCTGAAATAATGCCTCTCCAACTTCTGGTCTCACCGTATCAAACTGCATATGACCAGTTTCGTTATAACCAATCGGCGTACTGCTAATAGTGTGCTTATCGAGGGAATAACCCAAATCCCAAACCCCCGATATTTCTTCAATATTTACATCCATTTATATCCTCCTGAGAATTACTAGGCCACCTTGCCACCCTCTTCAATATTATCTTTTGCAACGCTGTCATAATAGAGGTTAGTCAATTCAGACTGTAAAAAGTCATCGTTGAGAAGCTTTAGAAACAGATTTTGAGACTTCTTTGTTTTTAGATTGAACTGACTTCCATCATCACTATATTTAAATTCCCCTTTAAGCGCAGGGTGGTTCTGAGTAAAGTTGATTATTTGGTATCATCCCAAGAACAGGTGATTCATTGACAGAACTAACTAACTTTCTAGCAAATGAAATGTCATCCAGCCAGCTGTATAATATTGAATTGATTTGCTTTTTTTACCATCATCATTCCCTCGCCCGACCAAGTGAGCACATAAAAAAACGGTAACGAGCATAATTCTTGAAAGAAGCAAAATCAACTGTATATTTAAACAGTATTTGTTTAAAAGTTACAAAAAAGATTACGCGCTGATATACGAACACACGGCTGTAGCTACCAGACTAGAAGATTCAAGCCATTACAATAATACAATCCCCTACTAAAAACAAACCCAGCTAATCCAAATAACACTTAACCAAAGCCTGCGTCCCCTGCTCGCCCTCACCTGCCTGGTTTAATTTTTCAAACTGTTCCACTAACAGGTTGGTTGAGGATAAGCTTAAATCACTTTCTTTAGCCAATTGCTTAACAATATTTAAATCTTTTAACATTAAGCCAACCATAAAGCCCGGTGCAAAGTCGCGCTCTACCACTTTTGGGCCTACACCCGTTAACTGAAAACTGCTTGCTGCCCCATTAGAAACTGCCTCTATCATTTTACTGGCATCCAGCCCCTGTTTTTCTGCCAGGCTTATTGCCTCACAAACACCAGCTAATGCATTAACCGCTAAAATCTGGTTACAGGATTTAGTCACCTGCCCTGCTCCCACATCACCCATTAGTTGAATCGTTTTTCCCATCACCTTAAAAATTGGTAATGCTTTTTTAAAGGTTTCTTCTTTTCCGCCTACCATAATAGCCAGGCTGGCATTTTGTGCGCCAATATCGCCACCCGAAACCGGGGCATCCAGATAGTCTGCTCCTACTGCCCTTACCTTTTTGGCAAAAGCTCTTGTTGCATCGGCACAAATTGTACTCATATCGATAAACACGGCGCCTTGTTTTATACTATGGATAACACCATTGCTTGCAAATATTACTTTTTCTACATCAGGGGTATCGGATACCATTGTTATGACAAAATCGGCATCCCTAGCCGCTTCGGCAGGTGAATCAACCCATTTGGCACCAGCAGCAACTAACGACATAGCCTTTGCTTTAGTTCTGTTATAAACAGACATTGCATACCCAGCCTTGAGCAAGTGCATCGCCATGGGTGCCCCCATAATACCTGTACCTATAAAAGCTATTTTCATTTAAAACGCTCTAATCATTAAGTTTTTCTTTGGAATTTTATTGTAATTATAAAGCAATATATAAACCATATGACGTCTCATGACCTAGCCACATATTTTTAGATCGATACAATACGATCGCGTTACGAATCATGTTAATTACTCAATGAGGCTAAATTATGTCCTTGGATAAAATCGTTTTACTCTCTGCATCTATTGGTGTCGGCATTATTGGTTTAGGTTACTTAATATCGCCACAATTTATGTATTCATTTCATGGTATAGAGATTGTATCGATCAATCAGTTTAATGTAGTACGTGGCGCATATGGTGGTCTATTTGTCACATTCTCTATCCTTTTTTTGATTGGCGTTATTTCCTCAAAATTTACTTTAACTTCACTTACCAGTCTTCTAACTTTTATGCTAGGTTTTGCAATTGGCAGAATTGTCAGTATGTTTGTTGACGGAACACCCAGTCTTATTATTCATGGTTTAACGGTAACTGAATTATTTTACAGCGTTGTTTGTGCATACTTTATATATTCCAATCCAGGTAAAACACCTTAATTAAATCATTAGAACTTTATGAATAAAAATTTGCCTGATACCCTGCAACTCTTTCTTAATGAAAATGGTATATCAGCAGAAAATGTAAACTTCTTTGACTATTTTCAATATCTAACGCCAAAAACCTATGCTAAAGGCGATATGATCACTCGAATTGGCGATAATGTTTCCCAATTCTTTTTAATGACTGAAGGTCTTGTTCGCTGTTTTTATCTTCATGAAGATACAGAGGTAAATCTTCGATTTTTAACTGACAGGAGTCTGGTTACTGCTTTTTCTGCCTTTATTAATCATTCTGCTTCTCAGGAATATATTGAATGCCTGGAAACTTGTCATGGTTATGAAATGCCAATCAAAACCATTCAAAAGCTAAGACAGGACAACATTGTTATTGAAAAACTATTGAGAATTAGCGCTGAGCAACATTATCTTGCACTGGAGCGTCGTTTACGAATGATTCAACATAAATCAGCTGCTGATCGTTACGCTTTCTTTCAAAAAGCGATGCCCAAAAAGATTGTTTCTAATATGCCTTCATATCATATTGCATCTTATCTGGGGATTGCTCCTCAATCATTTAGCCGCCTGAAACGGGATTTGGATATCAATTAACAAATGTGAATGAAAAAAAAACTTAATCGTTCATAATAAATCCTTCTTACGTTTGGAGGTAATCGATGACCGCATTTGCTTATTATTTTGTGATTATCTGCATGCTTGGCATGGGTATTATTGGTTTATTCGCACCCAATATACTACTGTCATTCTTTGGAACCGAAGCCAACACCAAAGAAATACGTAATGAAATCAGATCTGTATATGGCACGTTTGGAATTGGCTGGGCAATTATACTATTGAGTTTACCCGCTCTATCTTTAGACCAAAGTATCAAAACCGGCATATTAATAGCAATGGCTCTAAATATAGGCTTTATGGCCTGCGGTCGCATGATTGGCTTATTATGGGAGCCAATAGGTAAATGGCCAACAGTATTTTTTATTATGGAATTAATGATAGTCCTTAGCCTATATATAAACTTTTCAGGTAATTTATACTATTAATGAAGAAAACCATATCCCAATCCGCGGCAATGGATTTAATAAAACCGAGGTTCGCAAAAGAATCCCATTAGATACTGTCACTAGAGATTACGACCAATAAACTTCAAACCATCAAGACTTCAGGAAAAAACACATGACTTTCTTTGACTCGTCCGCTGCACATCTATCATTAATTTTTTGTGGCATTTTCTTTCTAACGGGACTAATAACGGGCTGCTGGAAATACTTCGCAATGATAAAAAGTGAAACCAAACAGGCGCCTTATTACGTGGATATTGCACATCGAGCGTCTCTAATGTATACGTTTGCAGCTCTGGTTCTGGCTGTTTTTACTGAACTCAGTATCTTTTCTAACACCATTAACTTTTTTGCTGCTCTTATGCCTCTGATATTCTTTTCCTTGTCTATAGGTGCCTATATTTTTCAGGGCTTTTTGAATAAGACCGATAATCAATTACGCGACCATCCTCAAACAGTTTTTATGTGGGCGTTAATGTTTGCAGAAATTGGCGGTGTAGCTACGTTATTTTTGGGCTTTTTATTGAGTTTGTAATATCTTTTCTTGCACTACTTTATTATTTGTTGAAATCCCTGAATACACTTACTAATAAAAATAATAAGCAATCTTATTATCAGTATATAGACTTAATTATTTTTTTGTTGGCCTCATCATTCTTAAAAGTTTAATATTATTAATATAATCTTTTAATAATAGAAATTTTAAACGAACTTTTGAGCACAACAATGAGTAAAGGCTGTAACAACAAAGCTGGTGAAAGTGGCGATCTTCATAACCACCAGAAAAATACACTCGTTATAGTATTAATAATCAATGCCATTATGTTTGTTGTGGAACTTTCTGCGGGTATGGTAGCCCATTCAATTTCACTCATTGCAGATTCACTGGATATGCTAGGTGACGCTTTAATTTACGGTTTTAGTCTATATGTAATTTCCCAAGGCCCTAGAATGAAAGCAATATCAGCTTTTTTGAAAGGAATGATAATGACCGCTTTTGGTCTATTTGTTCTGGCTCATGCAATTAATAAAATCGTTTTTCCTGAAATCCCTGAATATTCTACTATCGGTCTTATTGGTTTAATGGCCCTTTGTGCAAACGTTATTTCTGCTTCGTTACTTTGGCGCCATCGTTCAGAAGATATCAATATGAGTTCTGTATGGTTATGTACTCGTAATGACATCATAGCTAACATAGCTGTACTGTTTGCTGCTGTTGGTGTTTGGGTTACCAACTCTGGCTGGCCAGATATTATCGTGGGGCTTACTCTATCCGCTTTGTTTCTTGGTTCAGCTTTTTCGGTTCTTAAAAATTCTATGGCAGAAATTAAAGCACATCCTGCTTAATATTCGTTATACATATTTTCATTTCTAACATATTGACTGTTACTTACTATACTTTATCTAAAACCATCCATTTACTGTATTAAAATATACTATTGGCAAAATAACTCATAGAAATTTATAGTCGATACCAAAAAATACTGATCGTGGCTCGCCTGGAAAATAACGATAACCGGTAAAGCTTGTAAAGTCAGCTCTTGATGCATAACGTTTATCAAATAAATTATTTATCTTAAAGCGAATGTGTGTTTTAGAATCAAGCTGCCATCGAGTGTTCCAATGCCATACACTGTGTCCTTCGTATTTATATTCATTTAATGGTTCAAGATAATACTCATCGGTGAAGTCCAACTGTAACTGAGTCACCACATCTGAGGTTGGCTGCCATTGAATAGAGTAATTACCGAAGAATGAAGGTGCCGTATCCGCGTCATTACCACTGACATCTATTGGTATTTCATTTTCATCCTCACCCAAAAACTGGTTATCACCATAACGATGGCGTGCCCAATTTAAAACAAGTTGAGTTTGCCATTGGCCAAAACTTTGCCTCCAGGTCAATTCTATACCGGTAGAATTGGCTTGAGCATTATCAATATTAAAAAAGTTAACATCGCGAATAATCAGGTTCCTGATTCTTTGATAGTAAGCCTCCAAACGCAAAAACAAAGTCTCTGCTGTATACAAAAAACCGGAATTATAATGTGTTACCTTTACATTATCTAAATCAGCTTTTTGTTGTTCTCTTTGTAAACGGTACAACTCACTGGTCTGCGGTGGCCTAAAACTCTGACCAACACTGACAAAAATACTCAGGTTATTATGCTGTTTTCTCCAGGCCAGGTTTGGTGCCAGGTGTGTAAAGTCACTCTGACCATCAGGCGGTCGACTATAACGACAACCACCAAAGCCACACGTTGTGCCATCATCTCGCGTTCGCCCAACAGGAAGAAAATTGGTATAGTCGTAAACGTTATTTTCCAATCTTAAACCTGCAGATAATTGAGAATAGTCTGACAAATCAGCAGTAGCTTGAAAAAAAGTCGCAACAGAAAAAATATCAACATCATAATTATAATGCTCACCTACCGGGATAGTTTCTATCAGAAAGGCAGAGCCCTCTGTGAGAGCATCCTGACTCTGTTTTAAGCTCGCCTGAGTGTATTCCCAATCTATTCCATAATTAAATTGCCACATAGATGAAAGCTGCTGATAAATACTGGTTTGTAAGCCCAAGCCTGTTTGCCGATTTTTTTCAAGAGGATCGCCCGGCAAGAAGTGTTGCAAAAAATCCATCTCAGTGTATCGAGCATAAGGACTCACTAAAACTTGTGTATCCTTGCTTTTTTGATATCGAGCATGTAACCAAAACCGTAATGCTTTGTTATCACGGTAAGCCTCAGGGCTCTGGTTAGTCTCAGCCAATTTTTTGTTTTTATAAGCGTCTTTCCCTTCAATAAATCCTGCTGTTTCCTGATTTAAGTTGACCAGGGTAAATCCAGGATCAAATTGCCACTGGGATTTTTTAGTATGGTGCCGCCAGCTCAGCTTTTGCTGTTCAACACCACTTTGGTCGCGCCAGGCATTATCTTTAGTGCCCGTAAAATAGAAAACACCTTTTTGTTCACTCTTGTTATAAGGCTGCGCAACCCTTAATTGTTTAAAGCCTTCGCTGCTTGCATCCAAACTAAATATCGGTTGCTCGATAACACCTAAACGAATGTCTATTGCACCTAACAATCCATTAGCTCCATGAAAGGCACTCAGTGGTGCTCGCATTACTTCAACTTGCGTAGCCTGCTCATAGTGGGTATCAAATAACTCATTAACGTTACAGACACCCGCTCCACGTAAACGAATACCTTCTTCCATCGTTAATACATTACCACAGGCACCTGCACCAGTTAAGACAGGCGAACGAAGAGAAGGCAAGTATTCCATACCATTGCCGCGCTGCAGATTTAATCCTGGGGCACGATTTAACAATTGTTGTATGTGTTCTCCAGGATTATTACTTATTGTTTCATCATTGATGGTTTCAACAGACCAAACCGATTTTTGTTTTCCTTCAACTCGTTCTGCAATAACTGATACTAATTGAACGTCCTCACCCGCTTCCGCCAACAACGATATACCAATACCAAAAAAACATAAAACTGCAACACTGCCAGTAGCTATATTCATTATTAAAAACCAATGAGAGGATATCGAAAGTTAAGGTGTAAGTAGAATATTAATATTCATTATAAGCAACTATTGTTTGCTATTACTTCTTTTCAGCCTAAAATCTTTTATATTTTAAAGCGCTTTACTTTTTTTCTGCAATATAGCGTTAGAGATTCCATCTATCATTTTCATTAATGATGGATAACCTCCATAAGGCCAGGCATTATCAACTTTCAATACATTTTTTTTATCTTCTATAGAACCACAACCATCAAAACATAAAAAATAATCCGTATCAATTTTATTTATCTCTTTTAAAGAGAAAGTTTTTTCTCCAAATTTATTTTTATCAAAATTGACTGCATTATTTAAACCCAAAAGCTTTGCTACATAACCAGTATTACTATGTGATGAATAGACAATCGCTTTATCTTTTGAAATAAAGCGTAAAAGAATCACTTTATTATTAACGCCCAGCTTTTGCTTTAACTGAACATTTAATTCATTCACTTTTTGTTTAAATATTTTTTTTATTTTTTCTGCTTGCGCCTGCTTTTGTGTTAATGTTGCCAATTGATCCAATCTGGTAAAAACTTTTTCACCATTATTTTCAAATCGATGACTAAAGTTTTGAAAATACATAATTTTAGCAAAGCGGATTAGCACACGAGTAAATTCTTTTTGGTCTGTACCTAAAATAATAACATCCGGCTTTAGTTTTGCAATTGCTTTTAAATCCGGCTTCCAGGGTTTACCTATATCAGAAATCCCGGTCAGCAATTCTTTATCAATAGCTCGATATCTTTCATATTCATTGATATTGGGTACACCAACAGGCGTAACACCCAAGGCAATTAACTGCTCCATCAACGTCCAATCCATAACAAGAATGTTTTTTGGTGGTTGATTAAAATTATGCCTTCCGAAAGAATCTACTACCCAATAACCTGCTTCAGCTGCCGGATCTTCTTCAGAGAAACAAAAAAAAGAACCAATAAAAAAAAGGCTCCCTATAAAGAAGCCTTTAACATTTATCTTTAACAAATTAAAAACAACCATTATCCTACATTCGCTGCTCTCGACGAGCGTGAGTCATGAATTGCTGTGAGTGCAAGTAACCCTAGCGCCATCATAAAACTCACAACATAAAGTGGTGTAGAAAAAGTTCCAAAAGCACCCGCTAACTGCCCAAAAGAAATCGGTGAAATAATCTGCGCTATACAGTAAAACAGTGTTAGCTGAGCCATGATCTGTGTTGCCTTGGTACCGTATAAACGAGCTACCGTACTCAATGTTAACGATACAATACCCATAAATGTAAAGCCAAACAAACCAGCAGCAAAAGCCGTAGTAAAGAAGTTTATTTTTGACGCTAAAATAATATTGCCCGCGATATTTAAAACGAAAGCCATTCGTAAAGCATCCAGACTTCCTAGTTTTCTTGCTATTTTGTCCCAAATAACAGGTGAGATAATTGCAGCTACGCCTACCAGGAACCATATTTTGGCTCCCATATTGTTAAGTGGTTGTAGCTCAGCCATCATCGACGTAAAAGTAACATTTAAGGTATTACTTAAACCTGCACAAAAATAGGCAATCGTTAGAAACCACAACCATTTTGGTGAGGGCGGCTTTACTTCAACCAGCATAGCGCCTTCTTTTGCCATCTCTATTTCTTTTTCTTTAGGCATTGGTAGCAATAGCAGTGCAGGCACAAAAAACAGAAAACCAATAGCCGCTAAAGCAATCCATTGTAATCTCCAGTTAAAGCCCAAACCGGTTTCAAGCGCTGTAAAATCAACAACCAATGCACAAACTACAATACCAAATCCCAAACCGGAAAAATGGTAGCCTAACTCGCCTTCTATTTCATTATGGTGAAGCCAGTTCATGATTAAGCCTGTACCTAACATAAAAATAATAGCTGTACTTACACCTGCAATAAAGCGGCTAGCGTACCAAACCAGTTCATTATCACTGGCAGCCATCATCATCGTTGCCAGAATTGCAACAAACAGACAGTAACGGTACATAAAATCTTTTGTTCTCAGGTCACTGATAAGCCATACCACAAAAAGACCACATAAATAGCCAACATAATTTATACCGGCAAGCCATCCAGCCAAACCTTCAGCATCATCAACACCGACCTGTTCCAGCATGCCTGGAATCATTGGCGTAAAGGAATAGCGCGCAATTCCCATACCCAGAATGAGTGAACAGATCCCAGCTAATAACACTGAAAAGTGTTTAGCGCTTGATGTCGCAGTTGTCGTGTTTGTCACGTTGTTCTCCGAAAACGAGTGTTACCTTAAAAATTTTTTGTAAGTAAGCTTTACCTGCTAAAGCAATGTTCGTATGCGTGCTGCTAATTCATTAGCCGTTGTACTATGACGCATTGCATCAATTAACTTACCTTGTTGATCAATGACATAATAACGAGATGTATGATCAAAAACATAGTCAAGTCTTTCAGACTCTGACGGCACAGCCTTGAAATAGGCACCGTATTGATTAGCAACTTGCCTTACTTCTTTTTCAGTACCGGTTAGCCCAATAATTTTTGGATGATAATATTCTGAAAAAACTTCTAACGCCTTTAATGAATCCCTCTTTGGGTCAATAGAAATCAAGAGCGGTTGTACCTTCTCAAGTTCTTCCGTTGTTAATTTATTTAATGTTTGCTGATAAATCCCCATAGAAGCAGGACAAACTTCCGGACAACTTAAAAAACCAAAATAGACCAACACTACCTGACCACGAAACTGCTGTAATGAGATAACACCTTCGTTACCTAATGAATGATTACTTTGCAAGCTAAAATCACCACCCAGCTCATCGGGCAGATTCTCGTTTAAAGCACTTCGCTCAGTAGTCATTGCCAACACTACCAGTATGATTACTGCAATTGCTCCTATAGCAATTATCCAGGGCAAAACCCGAGGATAAGTATTGTGGCTATCGTTGAAGTTGGGTTGCATCGAATTAATGCCCCATTAACATATTATGGTCAAGATGTGCCATGATCCACATTGAGCCCACAATCAAAATGGCAACCAGTACCACTACAAATACAGCTGAAATAACATTCCAGCGCTGCTCTGAAGAAGTATTCATATGCAGAAAATATATTAATTGTACAAATAGCTGCGCTACTGCACATAACAGGATTAAAATAATCGATAAGGTATTCGACAAAGCTCCCGACATCACAACGCCAAAAGGGATTAACGTTAGAACGATTGAAAGCATCAAGCCATGTACGTACTCTTTTACACTACCGTGAGCAGCACCACCTGCTGAATGATCACCCATTACAACACTCCCATTAAGAACACGACACTAAACACACAAATCCAGATAATATCCAGAAAATGCCAGAACAAACTTAAACACATCAAACGAGTTTGATTCTGCCAGGTAAGACCATCACGTTTAATATGAAGTATCAGAAATATCATCCACACCATACCAGCAAATACGTGTAAACCGTGAGTACCAATCAAACCATAAAATGCTGACCAGGCACCACTGGTCCATGGCGCTGCACCTTCATGAGTAAAATGAGCAAATTCATTCAGCTCCATATAAAGGAAGCCACCGCCTAACAAAAAAGTAATGCCTAACCATTTATAGAGGCCATCTAAATTATTTTTATTGGCATGTAACATTGCCATACCAAAGGTAAAGCTACTAAATAGAAGCAATGCTGTTTCGCCTAGCACATAGTTGAGATCAAACAGCTCGTGTGCATCGGGTGCTCCGAAGTAGTTATCGCCGATTACAGCAAATACCGCAAACAACGTAGCAAAGAGAATACAGTCACTAAGAATGTATATCCAAAAACCGAAAACGGTATCGCCGGCATAATCATGCGCATGCTCGTCTTCAACGTAACCTGTATAGCCTTCAGGTATTGGATCTGGTTTATATTCCATAATTTAACTACCGTTTCAAATTAACTCAAATTACTCTTACGATCACAGCCGGTTTATAACAATGTCTTCAAATCGGACTCATCAAACTTAAAGGCTGATAGCCAGGCCTTCACTTTCTTCATCATCTTCTGCCTTTTTGGTTTTGGCTTTATCTTTCGCCAGGGCAATATTGGCATAGTGCTTATCTTCTATCTCTTTAATTTGCTCAACAGGCACGTAATAACCATCCCCTTTAGTAAAGTTGTAAATGATGAAGGCTACTACCATTCCAACAAGACCAAAAATACCAGCCCACCACATATGCCATACCATTCCTAACCCCATTACCATGGCGAATGCAGAGATAACCACACCACCCCAGGTATTACTGGGCATATGAATTTTGCTATATGACTCAGGTTGCTGATATGCCAGACCATGCTCTTTCATATCCCACCAGTGATCTCTATCACGAGCTTGTGGTAATTTGGCAAAATTATAAAAAGGTGGCGGTGAAGAAGTTGCCCATTCCAACGTTCTTCCACCCCAAGGATCACCCGTTAGGTCAGGGTTCTTTTTGGCATCACGGATACTGGCAAATATCTGGTAGAATTGAAGCAGGATAGCAATCAGAATAACACCAGCTCCTGCAGCTGCTACCAATAACCATGAGTTCCAGACCGGGTTATCATAGTAGTTCAAACGACGCGTCATACCCATGAAGCCCAATACATAGAGTGGCATAAAGGCCATGAAGAAACCAACCACCCATAAACCACAAGCCCACTTACCAATTTTTTCGTTCAGCATAAACCCGGTTGCTTTTGGCCACCAGTACGCAACCCCAGCAAAACAACCAAAGAGTACACCACCAATAATGACATTATGGAAGTGAGCAATCAGGAATAAGCTATTGTGGAAAACATAGTTTGCTGCCGGTATTGCAAGCATTACACCTGTCATTCCACCCAGTGCAAATGTCAGGAAAAATGCGACCGTCCACCACATAGGTGTTGTATATTCAACTTTTCCTTTATACATCGTAAACAGCCAGTTAAAGAGCTTAACCCCTGTCGGTATCGAAATAATCATCGTGGCAATACCGAAGAAAGCATTCACACTTGCACCCGCCCCCATTGTGAAGAAGTGGTGAAGCCATACCACGAAGGATAGCAACATGATACAAGCGGTTGCCCATACTAAAGAGGTATAGCCAAATAAACGCTTGCGAGAGAAAGTCGCTGTGACTTCAGAGAAAATCCCAAAACAAGGTAGTATGAGGATGTAAACTTCCGGGTGACCCCAGGCCCAGATCAAATTCACATACATCATCTGGTTACCACCCATGTCACCAGTAAAAAAGTGCGTGCCAATATAGCGGTCCAGTGTTAACAACGTTATGCAAATCGTTAGGATTGGAAAGGCGACTACAATCAATACGTTTGCACACAATGATGTCCATGTGAACACAGGCATTTTCATAAGCGTAATGCCTGGCGCACGCATGCGCAAAATAGTGGTAACAAAGTTGACTCCGGACAATAAGGTTCCTATACCGGATATTTGCAATGCCCAGAGCCAGTAATCCACACCCACCCAGGGACTGTATTCAATACCCGAGAGCGGCGGGTAAGCCAGCCAGCCTGTTGCAGCAAACTCACCAACAAACAAGGAGATGTTTACCATTAAAGCGCCAACAATAAATAACCAGAAACTTAAGGAGTTAAGAAAGGGGAATGCGACATCGCGCGCACCAATCTGTAACGGAACAACCAGGTTCATTAGACCAATAATAAGTGGCATTGCGACAAAGAAAATCATTATTACGCCATGTGCAGTAAATATCTGGTCGTAATGTTCTGGCGGTAAATAACCAGCACCACTTTCTGACGCTACTGCTATAGCTTGATGCGAACGCATTAATAGAGCATCAGAAAAACCACGTATCAGCATAATCCCTGCAGTAAAGATATACATGATACCGATTTTTTTATGGTCAACCGAGGTCAACCATTCTTCCCAAAGATATTTCCACTTACCGAAGTAGGTTAAGGCAGCCAGCATTCCCAAGCCACCAATAACAACCACTGAAAAAGTGGTTACCAGAATTGGATCATGGTATGGAAACGAATCAAATGTTAGCCTACCAAATATCGGATCTGGATCAGTGATTATCGTATGATTGCTTGCCACTTATACCTCCGGTGAATGACTCTATAACGTCACTAAACAACAATGGGTTAACAGACGAGAAATGCATTGGCTTTACGTCTCTCGACTTTTTCATCAGCTTTTCATAAGCTGATTTATCTAACACTTTTGGAGAGGCTTTTACATCAGCCACCCACTTTTCAAATCCTGCTTTATCCCTTGCGTATGCAGTAAACTTCATCCCCGAAAAACCAAAGCCACTGTAGTTAGCAGAAAAACCCGGGTAGTCGCCTTCTTCCGAGGCCATTAAGTGCACACGGTTTTCCATGCCTGACATTGCATAAATCTGGGTGCCAAGGTGTGGAATAAAGAAAGAGTTCATAACTGTCGCAGAAGTCACCAGAAACTCTACAGGGGTGTCTAGCGGCATTGCCATTTCGTTAATCGTGGCAATCTCATACTCAGGGTAGATGAACAACCATTTCCAATCCAATGCAACTACTTGTACGACCATTGTAGGCTCATCGGATTCGATAGGCTCACGTGGATCAAGAGAAAAAGAAGAAACGTATGTAATCCATCCTAACGCAACAATAATGGCGACAGGAACAGCCCAGACTACAAATTCTATAAGATTGGAATGCTCCCAGTTTGGCTTGTATTCTTCTGTTGTATTATCTGAACGATACTTAATAGGAAACCAGACACCCATAATAGTGACAGGAATTACTACGATTAACATTACCCAAATCGAGGTAATGATAATATCCATTTGCTCCTTTGAAATAGGCCCCTTGGGGTCAAACAAAATATAATTACAACCGCTCAAAAGAGACGTTAGTGCAACCAAACCCAAAAGTTTAATCCAATTAAAATACATACCAAGCCACTTACTTTTCAATTTAAACCTATTAACTTAGGTCGATACTTCTAACTCTTCGATTTACCTGTCGCTTTGTTCGAAATGCGATCGGTCATATCGAGAACCTTGTTTACTCCGGAACCAAGCTTCAAGAGCCTGTGTAGACGCTTTGTATCCAGATTTTGCATATCGTTCAACCAGCCTACTAACAATTCCAGTAAGTCATGCATTTCTCTCATCCTTTTCAATGCATATTCGTCATCTTTATTGTCACCAGCTTCAAAGTTAAGCAAAACACTTCGCAGCTTAGACAGAGTAGGGTCTATTTCACGCTTCCGGCGTTCCTCAATGACAACTCTTGCAATTTCTGTCAAATCAGAAGAAATCGTAAAATATTCTTTCCTGTCTCCACTAATATGAACAGGTATAAGTAAATTCCATGAATGCAATTCTTTAAGGCTCATACTTACATTCGAACGCGAAAGGTTAAGTAATTCGCCTATCTGATCAGCATTAAGCGGTTCTTCATGTACCAGCAAAAGCGCGCAAATCTGACCAATTGTTTTATTAACTCCCCAACGGCTACCCATCTCACCGAAGTGCTGGATAAATGATTCAGTTAGTGGTGTTAATTGCATTATTAGAATTCCCTACTGTATGATTTCGAAAAACCCTGAAATTTTCAATTTTCAGAATTTTTTGAAATTATAGACTTTTACGAAGAAAATGTCCATACAGATTTCATGCAATCCTGTAAAGCGCGATCTGAGCCTTCTTTGATCTGGAATAAACTTTAGAATAGAGATTTAATGCAATTAGTTGAAATTATTAGTTTTCTAGGCTCGTCGGCCATATTGTTCACGATTTTTTTCTTTTAACCCATCACTCTTCCTGAGTAGTACATATAGCGCACCTGTACCTCCATGCTGTTGTTGAGCGCTATGATAAGCCATGACATCGTCTGATTCCTTAAGCCACTTGGCACAGTAACTTTTGATCACTGCTGGCCTTTCGATATTGCGATCACCTTTACCATGCAGTATCAATAAGCACCTTGAATCATACTGCATACCTTCCAGGAGAAAGCTAAAAACCTCTCTTCTTGCTTGCTCTACTGTTTTACGATGCAAATCCAGCCGACCATCGATTACATATTTTCCCAAACGAAACTTTCTAAAAACGCCATCCTGAATACCTGGCCGTTTAAAACTTAAAACATCCGTTGGTTTTACCATTTCTACATAATCATCAGAGACAAAATTATTATTCTCTGTTGGTGTTGAAATCTCGGTATGCTCTACTGCATTAGCACGCACTTTTTTCAATGCATCCTCATCCCTTGAAGTTTGCGGCTTTTTTAATAAAGCCTTGTCAGACTTCTTCAGCGGTTTAACGTCTCCTAACTGCTGCCGAAAAAAATCTTCATCTTCGAAATCGCTCATTTTGTTACACTCGGCAAGATGCTCTTATATTCAACTTTATTTTTAAATGGATAAAATTTTTCTGCTTTAGATCTATACCTACCTATTTTTCTATATACTTAATCCATTATCAAATTATTTTTAAACCAATACATTATTAGTTTTATGCACTTGCTCGTTTTACAACATGTTCCATTCGAAGGCCCAGCAGCTATTAAAGGCTGGGCAGAATCTCGCGGTCACTCAATTGAGCACCATCAATGTGCTACATCTCTTGTTTACCCTTCTACTGATTCTTTCGACCTTTTAATTATTTTGGGCGGACCGATGGGTGTTTATGATGAGCTTCCCTGGTTATCCCCTGAACTAGATTTTATCAAGCAGTGTATTAAAGCTGAAAAACCTGTGTTTGGTGTTTGCCTGGGTGCTCAATTGATAGCTAAAGCACTCGACACTAAAGTGGCTAAGCATAGTAACAGGGAGATAGGCTGGTTCCCAGTTACACGTAATGAGCGCTTCAATGAACAGCACTGGCTTTTTTCTGTTTTACCTGAAACATTTACGCCTTTGCACTGGCATGGCGACCGCTTTGAAATTCCTGAGAACGCCATTCATCTTTATCATTCTGAAGCTTGTGACAATCAGGCCTACGTTTATAACGATAATATTATTGGGTTTCAATTTCATCTGGAATTTGATGATGCTACTGCTTCGCGGGTTGGAGAAGCATGCGCAGAAGAACTTCTGGATAAGAGCCAGTATGTACAATCATTAGAAGAGATTCTTTCTGATAACAATCGTTTTAAGGAAGCGCATTTACTTATGCATCAACTACTGGATGCTATCGAACAAAGAATCATAGAGAAGCCCTAAAAATATTTAAAAGATTTCATCAGGCTCAATATTAAATACTGGAGACAATTCTATATCCAGCACGGGCTCCCCTTCTGGTGATTCCTCTTCCAACCCTTCAATCCATTCTTTATTTTCAGAATTAACTGTTTGATCAATAATAATTTCTACGCGGCGGTTTAACGCTCGATTTTCGTCACTATTATTATCAACCAGCGGACGAGTATAACCGTAGCCACTTACGGTAAAACGTTGCGGGTTCAACACATCTTCAGACAGCAGTTCTTCGGCGACACTCACTGCGCGCCCAGAAGAAAGTTCCCAGTTTGACCTGAAGCGCTTTGTCGAGATTTTTATATTATCACTATGGCCCTGCACTAAAATACTGCCATCTATTTCTGCCAGCACATCTCTCACATCGCGCAATACAACATCGTATCCATTCTGTAACTTTGCCGAACCCGAGGTAAACGATCCTTTTTCTTTAATACGAATCGTTATTTCACGCGCCCGAGTCTCTACCTCAACTTCGCCGTCTCTAATCTGCTTACCTAAAGCATTGGCAATTTTCACTGCATCTGCTCGTGTATCTTCAATCAACTGGGCCATCTGATTGACCAGCTCGGACTGTCCGCTTTTTTTAACCTGAGTAACACTTAACTCTTCTGTTAGTTGATCTGGCGTACATTGCACCTGTAAATTTCTCTGCGGTTCATCAGAGGTTCGCTGTTTTACTTCATTAATAGGTGTAGGCTCAGGCCTTCCAGGACTAAACTCCTGAGCAATAATACTGGTGCCCATAGGAATCTCGTTTGCATCTATCTGATTCTGTACACCAAAAGCATTTTTCATTGATCCAGCCAGACGTTTGAACTTAAGTACGTCCATCTCGGCAAATGATAATAACAATACGAAAAAGCACATAAGTAGCGCCATCAAATCGGCGAATGTGCCCATATATTGGGGTAAGCCCTCCGGCGGGCAATTACAATCGTGCTCTTCTTCTGACATCTATATAAAGCTTCCTGCCAACTATATGATCTGGCCTGATTATTTCTCTTCAGTAATACGTTTGTTTGAAGGCAAATAATTTCTGAGGAGAGAATCGATTACTCTTGGATTTTGGCCTGCCTGTATTCCTAACAGCCCATCTATTACCATACTTTTAATTGTGCCCTCTTCATCTTTTCTTAACGATACTTTATCTGAAATAGGTAACGCAACCATATTCGCTAACATAGCACCATACAAAGTCGTTAGTAATGCTACCGCCATTGCAGGCCCGATCGATGCCGGGTCAGACATATTTGACAGCATCGCTACAAGACCAATCAAAGTACCTATCATTCCCATCGCTGGCGCTGTATCTCCCATTTGCTTCCAGATTTTTGATCCAACATCATGTCGCTTAACAGTTTCATTCATATCTTTTGTTAACAGTCCCTTTACCACATCCGCATCATGACCATCTACCAACAACTGAATACCGGCTTGCAAAAATTCGTCACTGACCTCCTTACCTTCTAATGCCAACAAACCATTTTTACGCGCATCATCAGCAAGCTCAACAACCTCATCAATAAGATCAGTTGGAGCTACCAATTTGAACATAAATGCTTTCCCCGCAACTTTAAAACACCCTAAAAACTGGCCAAGACCAAATTTCATCAGCACAACGAATATTGTGCCAACAATAACAATGAGAACTGAGGGAACATCTATAAAGAGGCCAACACCACCACTCATGGTCATTGCACCAAGTACAATTGCAAAGGCACCAATGAGTCCGACTAACGTTGCTAAATCCATTTATCTACTCCATAGAACTTGAATAAGTTGTTAGATTTTGTTGCTAAATATCCATAACTAATAAAAAATCTTTTGCATGTTTTACTTTAAATTAAACCCCTGGCACGCAAAGACTTTTTCCGAATTAACATAAGGTACTTAAAGTTTAGTGCGGGTTTGATGGTTTCGCGAAAAAATCTTTGTAATTCAACATGTAATAAAATGATTTTTCTGGACGAGTTCAAAATAGAATATATTTTATACAGAAAAATAGGGATAATTTTTATATTGTGCCGATAAAGAGTAAAATAACTCTTTGTTATTGCGTGTATGGACGATCAAAGCTGATCCAAACCTGAACTCAGCGCATTTAACGATCAAAAATTAACCAATTTATTCACTCTACCGAAACCGTAAGAAATAATGCCACGAGTAAAGAAAACAGAAAACTTTGAAACTTCACTGGAACGCCTTGAGAAAATTGTTGCAAAACTGGAAACTGGAGACCTGCCACTCGAAGATTCACTTAAATTATTTGAAGAAGGCATTCAATTGACCAGGCATTGCCAGACATCTCTAAATACTGCCGAGGAAAAATTAAAAGTGCTTACAGAAAAAAATGGCGAAGCAGCGCTGGAAGACTTTGAACTCACTACCGACAATGATTAAAACAAAATGTCTACCATCATAGAAACATCAGGCGAAGAACTGGAAGAAACACAAAGCCTTGCAAAACCCGATATGCAAACTGGAATAGAATCTCTTTTATCCCCCTACCGTACTCGATTTGAACCTTTATTGATTGATACTTTTAATCAACAAAGAAAATCTCTAGCAAAGAAACTCCAAACGAAAAAGGCACATCATTCGCTCAATCGTTTTTTTGAAGCTTGTGAATACAGTACGTTGGGTGGCGGTAAACGCATAAGAGCAATGTTAGTTTATTTGGGTGCTAAATGCGTTAAGCCTTCGCTATTTGTAACTCCAGATAGTCCAACACTGTCTGTGGTAGACACAACAGCCATTGCAATAGAACTCATTCATTGTTACTCACTCATTCATGATGATTTACCTTCAATGGATGACGATGACCTACGCCGGGGAAAACCAACTTGCCATATTCAGTTTGGAGAAGCCAATGCGATTTTGGCAGGTGATGCCTTACAAACACTGGCATTTGAAATGCTAATCAACTGCAAAGCAGCTTCATCGACTCAACGAGTCGCCCTTTTACAAAAGCTCACATCAGCAGCGGGTGCAATAGGGATGATAGGTGGTCAAGTGATTGATCTTGAAGGAGTAGGGGAGGAAATGAGTCTCGAAGAGTTAATCGAAATGCACTCACTTAAAACAGGTGCTCTTATAGAGGCAGCCGTCGAACTGGGTGGTTTAAGCACATGCGATGACCCTTCTGAAATATCGATTGAAAAACAACAAGCGCTTTTACATTACGCAAAAGATATCGGCCTGGCTTTTCAAATAAAAGATGATATTCTCGACGTTGAAGGCAATTCAACTGTTATTGGTAAAACTCAGGGTGCAGATATCGCTGCCAATAAACCTACCTTTCCAGCATTACTAGGTATCGACAGCGCAAAGCAAATGGCCAACAAGCTCACGGAGAGTGCTATTGGTCATCTCAAAATATTTGGCCAATCGGGAAAAGAGCTTGAGCAATTAGCTCGCTATATTGTTGAGCGTAACCATTAATTTCCAATTTTAATAATTGCAAAACAATCAGTTACCGTCATAAATATCGTATTTTTGATCATGCAATATGTTTGGTTATATGACATTTTTTCTCATAAGTTAGGGATAAATACAGGATAAATCACCCTCAACTCGCTCATTTTCCTGTAACATTCGTATCTTCGTTATATTCAACTGAAGCAAATCAGTCTCACATTCAAAATGAGTACACCGCGCCTTTTTGATGACATTCCTACAACACGGCCGAATACACCGTTACTCGACACAATAAACCTGCCCGTTGATTTAAAAAATCTCGAATCTGAGCAGCTTCTTCAACTGGCGGATGAACTTCGAGAAGAGCTCTTATATTGTGTAGGCAATTCTGGTGGGCATTTTGGTGCCGGTCTGGGTGTTGTCGAACTTACCATTGCACTACATTATTTGTTGGATACCCCGAATGACGCGCTGGTTTGGGATGTTGGCCATCAAACATATCCGCACAAAATACTCACTGGCCGCCGTCATCAAATGCACACAATGCGAAAGTATCGTGGGCTATCCGGCTTCCCAAAAAGAAGCGAAAGTGAATACGACGCTTTTGGTACAGGCCATTCCAGTACCAGTATAAGCGCCGCATTAGGAATGGCATTAGCCGCAAAAAATACCGCTCCTGATGCAACAACCGATAATGATAAAAAAACAAATACTGTTGCAGTCATTGGTGATGGTGCGATGACAGCAGGTATGGCTTTTGAAGCGCTGAATCATGCTGCCGATACTGAAGCCAATCTTTTGGTTATCCTCAACGATAACCAGATGTCGATTTCAAAAAACCGTGGCGGTCTAGCCAAATATTTTGCCAAAATCTGGGCAAGTAAAACCTATATGCAACTGCGCGAAAACAGCAAAAAGGTCTTGTCCAAAATTCCTCAAGCCTGGGATATTGCCAGACGCACTGAAGAACACATGAAAGGCATGGTTGCACCAGGCATGTTATTTGAAGAGCTTGGTTTTTATTATATAGGCCCCATTGACGGGCACGATCTTAGCTCACTCGTACCCACGTTAAAAAATATGTTAGAGATGGACGGCCCTCGTCTTCTCCATATTACTACAATTAAAGGTAAAGGTTTTTCACCAGCGGAAGAAGACCCTGTTGGCTACCATGCCATTAATAAAATTGAAAAACCGGATGATACAACCAATGATAAGAAGCCAAAAATCGTCACACCTCCTCCACCTAAAAAAATAAAATACCAGGAAGTGTTTGGTAACTGGTTATGCGATCAAGTGGCATTGGATAATCGTCTTATAGCCATTACTCCCGCAATGTGTGAAGGTTCGGGTATGGTCGAATTTTCAAAAAAATATCCTGAACACTATCATGACGTAGCAATAGCTGAACAACATGCGGTAACACTCGCAGCTGGCTTAGCTACATCCGGCAAAAAACCTGTTGTAGCAATTTATTCAACCTTTTTGCAACGGGGTTACGACCAGTTGATTCACGACGTTGCCTTGCAAAATCTGGACGTTACATTTGGCATTGACCGCGCAGGATTGGTTGGTGAAGATGGCGCCTCCCATGCTGGCAGCTTTGACCTCTCTTTTTTGAGATGCATTCCTAACATGGTCGTGATGGCGCCATCCGACGAAAATGAAACCCGACAATTACTCCATACTGGCTACCTGTTCCCAGGCCCAGCCGCTATACGTTACCCACGTGGAACTGGCCCAGGCACCGCAATCGAAGAAAAAATGCAGGCATTGCCACTAGGCAAAGGCCGCATGATTCGTGAAGGTAAAACAGGAGCGATTCTCAACTTTGGCACTTTACTGCCATCTGCTGTGAACGCTGCGAAAAAATTGAATCTTACTGTGGCGGATATGCGCTTTGTTAAACCGTTAGATGAAGAGCTTATTCTAGACATCATCAAAAACCATGATTTCATCGTTACTCTTGAAGAAAACACCATCCAGGGTGGTGCGGGCAGCGCAGTTCTGGAGTATCTATCCTCAGAAAACATCCTCATTCCTGCTTTACAGCTAGGGCTACCTGACAAATACGTAGGACAAGGCACTCATGCAGAACTATTAGCAGAATGCGACCTGGATGAAAAAGGGATTATAAAAGCAATCGAAAAAAGAATGGAAAAACTATTTCCTGCTGAAGAAAAGAAATTGAGTAAAACCATATAATCCAGCCTCTTGAGTGTATAGGCTCTCACAGCAAACATATCACCCAGTTTAACATTTTCTTCTAAAATCAAATTTCCTTATTTTTTCTTTCTACAGAGAAAAAGCAAGATTGATAACAAAGAGCTGAGAAATAAGTTGATATTGCTTATTTCTCATAAGCGATATTTTATATCCAAGCAATTATAAAAATACTATTGTCTCTAAAATCTCATCAACAACCGAATCATCCATACCTTTATTATCTTCTTCGGTGTGGTAAGTTACAAAAAGAATTTTATTGTTAGCATTAATATACCACTCTCGCCAGGCAAGGCCATCCTCCTCGTACTCAAAATATTTAGCGCCACAGCCTGCCACCTCGGTTTCTTGCGGTATGAGTTTTTGCTCTAACAAATCCTCGTAGAGTTCTGCTATATCTTCTTTATTGACTTCACCGCCTTCTTTAAGCAAGGTGCTTATGTCCAGCACACCTATTTCATCACAATCCATTATGGTAACTACGTCTTCTTCGTATTCTGCAAACCATTCGTCGGGGATTTGCATACACCACCAATCGGTATTTACTACTGGCATTTTAATTACTCGTTAAGTCTATTAAATCAAGATTAAATAATAATGCATTTTCTTTAGCAAGCGCTTTTCCATTATCTTTATTGTCATTCAGCAATGAATAATAATCTTTTCTTATTCCTGTCTGTACAAAACCAAATTTTTTATACAGCCTTATCGCAGTTTCATTACCTTCCCTTACTTCAAGATGAATTTTTTGGCCATTTTTATTTTTCGTCTTTGTTAGCATATCCTCAACTAACAAATGTGCTATACCGTGTCCTCTTGAATCAGGTGATGTCGCTATGTAAATCAACTCTGTTTCACCTGCAACTGAACGACACAGATAAAAACCTGTAACTGTATTAGTTTCCGAACCAAATACACCACCCCAATAGTTTTTATTTTTTAACGCATTTATTAAATCTTTAGACGCCCATTCCATTAGAGAGGTATCAAGCCATAAACCCAGTTCTTCACAGTGCTTTTCGTGCAGAGATGAAATATTTCCTTTATTTTTTTGCATTATGATTTATCAGCTAGCCGGATAACTTCTGAAGCAAATACCATAATTGTTTTTTAGATATTTTACCGCTCCAAACATCATTAGTACCAGGTAGCACAAAAGCAGGAGAATGAAGACCATCTAACTGATAATATTTTCCTAAACTCCCTTCATCGATTGTAGAACTTATCTTTTCTGAATCATTGGAAAACAGAAACTTTCGGGGCATTTCACCCATTAATAGGCACTGCTTCAATTCCGGCACACCTTCTGGAATCAGCTGCTTCCTGCCTAACCAGCCTTTTACCATTTCTGAAGCAGCTTCTAAATTATTGGATTGTGATCTTATATGCTCTTGCGGCCAACGAATGCTATCCGTTGCCTGAAGCGGTCTGTTCAATTTTGATTTACCCAATGCAACCAATATAGCATTGAGCCATGCACTGTAAGCACTTGGCACTACATTCAGACCACTGATATCGTCAACAATAAACAGATCACCATGCTTGATACAGACTAACGAAAAAGGTTGAATGAACTCTTTCGCAACAGCATCATTTTGAACTACCTGTGAGCCAACACCCTGCTGTGATAACTTTACTGAAATTTTTTCACTTGCTTTTTCATTAAGTGAATCAAAAAGTTTAGCTCGAATACTTCCTGATTGCGGCTTGCCAGAACTATTTTTTATATCGCTAACACCAAAGCTCTGGCTTACACTCATTTCTTTATTAATAGCAGATACAATGTATTTTTGATTGTCAGCACCTTTCAGACGATAACGAGGAAACCAGCAATCAATTCCCATTGACTGTGCGTAGAGATATTTACGATTCAGGTTTGTCTTCATTAATGCAACTGTTTTTTTATTGATTGGCTACCCGCTTCACCTCTGAATGGGCAACCTCCTCCAAATGCATGTTGACTGCACATAAGATAGCTTTTAATGTCGCTTCAATGATATCACGACTCATGCCTACACCGCATAGTCGTCGCCCACCAATATTCATTTGTACATAACAGGCCGCTTCAGAGCTGACACTATTTGATACTGCATGCTCTTTGTAATCAACCAATACCAACTCTTCGTTTAATAAACCTGATAAACCCGCTACAAATGACTCAACAACACCTGATCCAGATGACTCGACAATGATTTCCTCACCGAGTTTATTCAAAGTTGCCTTTAAAGCATCACTACCCTCAGAATGACTCACCTGAAAGGCTTTTAGGCTATAAGGCGTTTCCGAATCTAGGTAATGTTCTTTAAATAATGTCCAGATTGATTGCGGTGATACTTCCGTTTCAGTTGTCTCTGCATGCTTCTGCACAACAGTACTAAAGTCAATCTGCAACCATCTTGGCAACTGTAATCCATGCGCCTGCTCTAACACATAAGCTATACCACCTTTACCAGACTGACTGTTTATACGAATCACCTCCTGATAGGATCGCCCAAGATCAGCAGGATCTATTGGCAAGTAGGCAACATCCCAGGGCTCATCATCTTTTTGTACAGCCAGACATTTATTAATTGCATCCTGATGACTACCAGAAAAGGCTGTAAATACCAATTCGCCTGCATAAGGATGACGCGGATGAACTGGCAAGTTAGTAACCGATTTTACAACTTGTATTACCTCATCAATATTGGAAAAGTCGAGCTCAGGATTAACGCCACGGCTGTACATATTCATCGCCATGGTCACAATATCCATATTTCCTGTGCGTTCACCATTCCCTAACAAAGTACCTTCAACGCGATCTGCACCACCCTGAACAGCAAGCTCTGCTGCTGCTACAGCGCAGCCTCTATCGTTATGTGTATGAAGACTTATAATAACGGCCTCACGGGAATCAACTTTGCGACAAAAATACTCTATTTGATCCGCATAAACGTTCGGCGTTGTCATTTCAACCGTCGCTGGCAAATTAATAATAACTTTTTTGTCTTTCGCTGGTTGCCAAACATCGATTACCGCATTACAAACCTCAATGGAATAATCTATTTCTGTTCCAGTAAAGCTTTCAGGTGAATATTGAAATGTCCACTCAGTTTCAGGGTATTGCTCAGCATAACGTTTTACCAATGTTGCACCATTAACAGCAATAGACTTTATTCCTTCGCGATCAAGCTTGAATACTTTTTCTCTTTGCACTGTAGATGTTGAATTATAAACATGAACAATGGCTCTTTTTGCGCCTATTAACGATTCATAAGTTCTGCTGATTAATTCTTCCCTGGCCTGCACTAACACTTGCAAGGTGACATCATCCGGCACCAGACCTTCTTCTATAATGCGACGCACAAAATCAAAATCGGTTTGTGATGCAGAAGGAAAACCCACCTCTATTTCTTTAAATCCAACCTTAACCAGCAAAGCAAACAGTCTTACCTTTTGATCAACAGTCATTGGCTCTATCAATGCCTGATTTCCATCTCTAAGATCGACCGAACACCAGATTGGCGCCTTTTGAATGACATTATCTGGCCAGGTGCGATCCTTTAATTGCACAGGAAGGTGTGGGCGATATTTCTTATGTGTAAATCGAGTATTGATGATTGAGGACTCAAGCGTCTGCATTGGGATTTCACCTATTCGGTATTAAATAAACTATCTTTGCAAGTATAGGACTTCTCTCACAACTTTACCTAGCAAAATCACTACTAAAAAAACGTAATAGTTAATAATAAAACTAATAAAATACAATATAATAGATTTATTCACTACAATGTTAATATTTAATAGTTAAATACATCGATTAGAAATTTAGCAATGATATGAGCCCACAAATCCCTTTGGATAGAACCGATAAAAAACTGCTTGCCCTGCTACAAGAGAACGCGCAATTGAGCAACCTCGAGCTCGCCGATAAAGTCGGTTTATCGCCAACACCCTGCGCAAGAAGAATTCGTAAACTTGAAGAACAAGGTATTATCAAAAGACACACTGCCATTTTGGATGAACACAAGCTGGGTTTGCAATTAACAGCGCTTATCAGTATCAGCATGGACAGACACACACCAGATCGCTTTGATATTTTTGAAACAGCAGTTAAAAGTTATCCAGAGATTATTGAATGTAATCTTGTGACAGGGCAAACAGCTGACTATCTTTTAAAGGCTATCTTGCCTGACATGCAACATTACGAAGCTTTTTTACTGGGTAAACTCACCAAGATTGAAGGCGTAACAGGTGTTCAATCCAGCTTTATCCTTCGAAAAGTCGTTGAACATAAAGCTTTACCCTTAGCTCACTTATAAATTAGTTTTTATTTACACTACACAGATAATGTTGGTTGCTTGACACCTGTATTGACAGTCTCTAGGATGCACCGGCAACAATAAAGCAGCTAATCAAATGTGGGTCGATTCTGCCTCTATACACTTACATTTTCCTCAAACCAATAAATTATTAAAGTTAATTAATGCAAGATATCTATAAGCTCGTTGAACATGAGTTCTCATCAGTCAATTCCCTTATCCTTGAGCAATTACACTCACGCATAAGCCTGATTGAAGATATTAGTGAATACCTGATTTCGAGTGGAGGGAAGCGAGTCCGGCCATTGGTAACATTGCTCATAGCAGGCGCCTTCAACGATATTGAAAATCCAAAACAAATTAAATTGGCAACTGCCATAGAGTTCCTACATACCGCAACGCTTTTGCATGACGATGTGGTGGACATGTCATCATTAAGGCGGGGAAAACCTACCGCAAATTTCACTTGGGGCAATGCTGCCAGCGTTTTGGTTGGTGATTTTTTATACAGTCGAGCTTTTCAATTACTCGTTGCATTGCAAAGTTTGGATGTGATGCATGTGCTCAGTGACACAACCGTTAGAATTTCTGAAGGTGAAGTTAATCAATTAACCCAAATAGGAAACATTGCTCTGGATGAACAAACCTATTACCAGGTTATCGAAGATAAAACTGCTCAGCTCTTTGCTGGTGCCTGCCACTCGGCAGGGCTACTTGCATCCGGTTCTAAAGAGACAGGCGAAAACTGTTCGAATTTTGGCCTTCATATTGGTCTAGCATTTCAGCTTGTCGATGACTACCTTGATTATGCGGGTGACTCTGAATCTCTTGGGAAAAATATTGGCGATGACCTGGCAGAAGGCAAACTCACATTGCCACTGATTGAAGCGCTAAGAAGAACGAAAAACGATAACCCTGATCAGCATAATACCTTGCAGGATATCATTAAAGAAAAAAATCTGGAGCGAATCGAAGAGTTGAATGAAATAGTGCACTACTCTGGCGCCCTCATGCACACTATTGAACATGCAAGAACTCAATCAGAGAAAGCAAAAGCCATAGCGGCTAACTTCCCAAAGAACTCTTATACAGAAGCGCTTATATCACTTTCTGACTTCGTAGTAGAGAGAATTCGTTAGAAAAAAAATCCATCTGTAAAACCTCGATTTTTTTTGTAGAACAGTTCAAGTTTTTTTTATTTAACCCTTTATTTTTCTAGTGGCAAGCCGACATCTCTGGTAAGATATTTACCATAATTTACATTTACTAATTAACCCTAACACTTTCTTTTTTTATTAAACCCTACATGACTGACCTGAACTCTCATTTTGGCTCTTACTTCATCAGAGTCGCTTGCTTCTCTTTTGCCATTTGTCTCTTGACTGCCTGTGGCGGAGGCGGCGGAACAAGCCCTGAGTCTAATACCTATCAGGTCACAGAACAATCCGTAGTAACTGCTAACCCCTCAGCCCTTACTGAGCAAGAGCCTGATCCTACTCCTTTACCTACACCTATAGAAATCACACCTCAACAAATTGAATCTGCCAATGTCATAATAGACTGGCAACCACCGACATCCCGAGTTGATGGTAGTGAAATCAGCATGTCCGAGATCGACTTTTACGTTATATATATAGAAAATAAATCAAAAACCTTTAACCAGATCATGCAAATTGATGGAACATCCTCTGAAGCCAGCTGGAATGATGTAAAACCGGACGATTATATTGTGTTTATTTCGGTCATTGACTCATTAAATAACTGGAGTAAATGGTCTAATACTTATGAAATTAAAAAATCCAGTTTCTCTAGCTAAATATCACCCGTAATGCCAGGCCTACTTATTTTTTGCTGCATTTACATTTCTCGATTGCAGAATCACTCTCTTTAAGGCGATAATCGCATTCTAGCAAAGGACTCTATGCTATTGTTCCAGGACAATATATAGACTTTATTTAAGAACTTGCACGCCTTTAACCATTTGTCTGCATGAATCCGACGTATAAACAACTACAAAGCCAATCCTTATCAACTCTGCTTTCATTAATCGACGACACGTTTGCTAGTTGTGACGATCTATTTTTTGACCTGGCATCACGCGCTTCAAGTAATATTGAACAAAATTTTTATTTTGAATCAATGCGTGAAATCCGCATTCGCTCTCAACATTGCAGAACATTGTTTGAAAAAAGTTTTATTGCTCATTTTGAAACACTTGAGAGCAACCACAAGTCTGACTCTGAAAAAAATGACCAAGAGCTAAGCCTAATAGATGATGATGAAATGGAACTAAAAGTTGCGAAAACTGCTATGGAAAATCGCAGCAGAACAGCAAGCAAAAGATATTTTTTTGAATTTCATACACGTTTTAAAACGCTTATGAATAAAGAACTCGAAGAAGAAGTCAATCCATTAAGTCCTGATATACTAATCTCGCTCTTCATTCAATCCATTTCCGATATAGAAATAAAAATAAAAGCCAGAATAATATTACTGAAACAATATGAGCGACTGGTACTTAATAGGCTTAATGAAATCCTGATCAATGCCAATAAGCTTCTGGAAAAATCAGGCATCAAATTTGTGCGGCCTAAATCAAAAGCCAAGGGCAAGCAAAGTTATACGGGTGCCTCAACAAATGATATTGGTGAACAAGAAAATTTATTAAATAACATAGATTCAATCTACCAATATGCGCGGCCAGAGCTGTCGGAACTATCTTCTTTACTGTCACGTCTTCGCGGCTCTGAACTACCTTACACTAACCCCCTTTTAAATCGCCCATTGTTCTCATTAAAAGGCGATTACCAACTCCCTAGTGAAGAGTTGCTGCATTTACTCGACAACAACTCTTTTAATGAGCTTGCCAGCACTGAAAATATAGACCTTAGAAGTTACATTTCATCGCTTATAAAAAATGTTAACAAAGACAGTGGCAGGTCAGCTGGCGTAAAACAAATTGATGAAGATGTAATCAATCTTGTCGCTATGTTTTTTGATTTCGTACTCGAAGATGAAAACATTCCTGCTGTTATAAAAGCACTACTATCAAGATTACAGATGTCGGTACTGAAAGTCGCTTTAAAAGATAAACGCTTTTTTACTGATGAAGAACATTCAGCCCGTAACTTCATTAATGAAATATCCCGTATCAGTATTGGGCTAGACGACACCAGTACGGCGTCAAACGACTTGCTTGAACAACTTGAAGAATGGGTTTTAGCTATCCAGAATTCAACTGAAGACCCTGATGAAGCCTTCAAGGAAGCTTCAGAATCTCTTGCTAAATACAATGAAAAAGCCAACAAGAAAGCAGAGCTTGTTGAAAAGCGCACTAACGAAAATGCATCTGGCCTGGCTGCAAAGCAAATAGCCACAATGAAAACACAAAAAGCCATTCAGGAAGCAATGGACGGCAAAGTACTGGCGACATCAATCTCAGAATTCATTATCAATATCTGGCAACAAGTACTTTACAGGGCAGTGATTACCGAAGGAGATGACAGTCAAGTCTGGTTAAGCAATCTTCAGGCAATGCAAGATTTAATCTGGTGCTCCCAGCCACATGAAGACGATAAGTCACGTAGCCGATACCAGCGTATTCAACCTGAACTTATCAATAAACTTGCACATGGTATGGAAAACTCTAACCTTAATGATGTGCAGATGAAAGCGACTTTAGCCGATATCAAACAAACTTTGGATTCCCTGCATTCATCTGCAACAAAGCCTGAAGCCAATGCAATTGAAATAAAGACTATCGATATCGAACAAGATAAACGACTGGAAACAATAAAAGAACAAAAGAACTGGAAAGAAATGAGTGCGTTAGAGCGACAAAAAGCCCAGCATGAAGCACTCACCTATGAATTCATTGAACGAGCGGATGCTATTGAAACAGGTACATGGCTCGAATTCAAAGTTCCATCTTCCGGTACTGTGACACGTTGCAAACTTGCAACCAAAATTAAAGAATCTGATACTTATATTTTTGTTAACCGACTGGGCTTTAAAGCTGTTGAAAAAACACGCAAAGACTTCGCTTTTGACTTACAGCGCAAAAGAGCAAGAATCCTGAAATCCGGATTATTATTTGATCGCTCACTGCATAAATTAGTCAGCTCCCTTAAAGGAAGCAAATAAATCCCAGAGTAAAAACGGTTAGCCATTCGAAACAATAAGAATACCAATCAAATAAAACATGCGTTTGCAGTAAGACAACTATACTAAAAGTCGTTTTTTTATTTTAAGATCTTGAATTTTATTATGCTTGAGTCAGCATCTCAGCTAAATCACATCTCTATACATTTCTATATAGGGTCACTCTGTGCTTTATCAGCGTTATTGCTTTTAGCATTCATCCTTATTCATAGAAAAAAGTTTTTTGATGTTGGCGTCACAGCTTATGAGTGGCTTATATTAGGCAGTCTTTTTTTATTATTGTCACATATCACTGCTCTGCTTGCTTCTCAGCAAATGGCATTACTATCCAGCATTATTAATTTATCGTTATTGTATCCGATTCTTACACTTTTTGCGTTTAGCCTGTGGATTTATGCATTCAGCCTGCTCATAGATAATAACTCGAAGCAATACATTGCTTTATTAACTGGCACACTTGTTTTTATTACTGGACTCATTGGATTCATTGCTCTAAACCAAAAACTGCTTACCTTACCTTCTGGTATTAAAACATTTATATCGAGTCCGGTTTTATCATTAATCTATATCATTATCATCATAATCGCTTCTTCAACAATTTTGATGTATCAAATACTCAAAAGAAAACTTTCAAGCTTTCTTTTTTTCTATACAGGAATACATTTATTTTCATTGCCTTTATTTATCCATAGCTTGCAATCCAAGGGTATCTATTCTGAAACAGGTCACTATATCTGGTATGTATCTATCAATTTCTTTGCCTGTTTCTTTTTTCTTGCAGGGAGTTTTGTATATAAGCCCCCACTACCAACTGCAAAAACACGAAAGAATAAATTCAATTTAGCCGTTTGTTGGCTATTGGTTGTTATTGCAATCTCTTTGCTTGTTTCATTATCTTCAACCACAATAGCTATAAGCAATGGTTCTAACAATTCCTCTACTATCACCAACTTTTTAATCAGTATTTTCCTGATATCAATAGTAGCTATCTTTTCACAATCCAGGGATATTCGGCAGAATATTGCCGTTATCTTTAATAAAAACTTTTTAAAGCACAAATACGACTATCGTAAAGTATGGCTTAATTTGATTCATACGCTTTCCAATATTTCAGAAGAAGATAATTTTTTCGAATTAAGCCTAAAAGCTGTTGGTGATATATTCGAGGCTGATGGCGGTGCTCTTTGGTTGTATGACAACAATCAACAACTGGAATTACACGCGAACTGGAATGTTATTAGCGAACTGGAACAGTCCATTTCATTTAACGAAGAATTTATCGAGCCCTTTGTCGAAGATGAATGGATATATAGCCTAAACAGCTCCGGTAACGAGCAGCACGATAAACACCAGCACATATTACCTGACTGGATAAGAAACATAGAAAACATATGGGTTGTTGCGCCATTAATGATCGGTCAGAAACTCGTAGGTTTCTTTCTATTAACAAAATCAAAACTCAACGAAGCATTAATCTGGGAAGATATTGATGTGCTGAAAAGTACAGGCCGGCAACTTTCCAGTTATATTATCCGTCAAGTCTCTGCGGAAGAACTTGCTGAATCCAAACAATTCGATACCTATAATAAACTGACAGCATTTATTATGCATGACCTCAAAAACCTTATAGCACAACAGGCTCTTGTTGTTGAAAATGCAAAAAAGCATAAAGAAAACCCTGCCTTCGTTGAAGATGCTATTAGAACCATAGATAATTCTGTTAGACGAATGAGTCACCTGCTAAAAAGACTACAGAGAAATACGCATCAGGCAGCACATAAACCTCTCGCAGTCAAAACAATTATTCTCGAAGCTATAAAAAAATGCTCAGATAGACAACCGCTTCCCACATTGCGAGGTGATGCTGAAAACGCTCATGTATTAGCTGACCATGATCAAATCGTTCTGATCCTGATGCACATCATAAGAAATGCTCAAGATGCTACAAGTAATGATGGTTTTATTGATGTGAATCTTGTACATCAAAATACAACAATTAAAATTGAAATAGAAGATAATGGTTGTGGTATGGACGAGGATTTCCTTAAGAACAGACTTTTCAAACCTTTTGATAGCACTAAATCAAGTATGGGTATGGGAATTGGTGCGTATCAGGTAAGGGAATTCATTCATGCTATGAATGGAGAAATTGATGTAAAAAGCGAAGTGGATATCGGCACTTCTATTACTGTTACACTTCCATTGGTTGATAAAACTGCTTAATTAGCTCAAGAAACCCCATTTTATTATGACAGATACTACCGACTCCCAAACTAACTTTCTGGATCAAGTCAACAACACACAACAAACATTGTTGATTGTTGAAGATGATGTAGGCTTACAAAGCCAGTTACGCTGGCACTTCGATCAATACAACGTTGTCATTGTAAACAATCGAAACGACGCACTAGCGGCAATCCGTCGTGAAAGACCAATGGTGGTTTTACAGGATCTTGGTTTACCACCTGATGACGAAGGCGTTGAAGAAGGTTTTGCAACGTTACAAGAAAGTTTACAAATAGATCCGAATCTAAAAATTGTTGTTGTGACCGGGCATGCAGATTTCGATAATGCTCTGAGAGCAGTATCTATGGGTGCTTACGATTTTTACCAGAAACCAGTTAATACCGATGTGTTAGATTTGATTGTACAACGTGCTTTTCAGATGGCAACGCTGGAAGAGCAACTACGAAAAAATCTGGAAAACACACAATCCCCATTAAAGGGCGTTATCGCAAGCAACCCGATGATGCTTAATATCTGCCGATCAATTGAAAAATTAGCCCCTACTAACGTCACTACTTTGCTGCTAGGAGAAAGCGGAACCGGAAAAGAAGTCTTAGCGAAGGCCATACATAATCTCAGTGAAAATAAAAGCAACCCTTTTGTTGCCATCAACTGCGCCGCCGTACCAGAAACATTAATCGAGAGTGAATTATTTGGCTACGAAAAGGGCGCTTTCACTGGCGCAAATAAACAAACCCCCGGAAAAATAGAAACCGCTGAAGGTGGCACACTTTTTCTTGATGAAATAGGCGATATGCCGTTACCAGCCCAAGCTAAACTGTTACGTTTTTTACAGGAAAGAGTAATAGAACGCGTAGGTGGCCGCAAAGAAATACCAGTAAATGTTAGAGTAGTTTGTGCAACTAACAAAAATCTTGAGGCGATGGTCAAGGAAAATACTTTCAGAGAAGACCTTTATTATCGAATTAGTGAAATAGTTATTAACATTCCCCCCTTAAGAGAAAGGCATGGCGACAAAATACTACTTGCCCGGTTCTTACTTGAGAAGTATGCCGATGAGCATAATAAAAAAATCACCGACTTCACACCAAGTGCCACTTCTGCAATTGAATCTTACGAATGGCCAGGCAACATACGCGAGCTAGAAAATAAAATAAAACGTGCAGTCATAATGGCTGACGATAAAAAGATAGACACTCTGGATTTAGGTTTATCCGAAGACTCTGAACTCTCTATTAACTTAAGAGCAGTTCGACAAAATGCAGAAAAGGGAGCGATCAATACTGCTCTAGCCATGAGTGACGGTAATATGTCAGCCTGTGCTAAATTGTTAGGAGTAACCCGCCCAACTCTCTACGATTTAATGAACAAATACGATATTTCAACAGAAAATTAGGCAAGAGTACGCACGATGCATTTATTAAGATTGAATATGACAAGAATAATTTTCTGTATATTGGCTTGTTTGACCTTATTTGGTTGCGAGTCAGAAACGAGTTCGACAGAAATAGCTGAAATTCAACTTAAGCAAGCTGAATCTTACAAGAGGTCTGGCCAGTATCGGGTAGCCTTCCTAAACGCACAAAAATCCTTAAGAAACAATCCATCAAATCCGGATGCTCACCGTCTTCTCGCAAGTATCCTGATGGAATTCGGTCAATATTCTCATGCTCTTTCCGTACTTGATAAAGCGCCAGAGGAAGGACAAGATACCAAATTTATTTTTACGAAGGCAGAAGCATTTATTGGGGCAGGTAAATACAGCAGTGCTATTTTATTACTCAACAATAGTGAAAATGTTAAAAGCCTAACACCTCAAAGATATAAATTAACACTTGCTGAAGCTCGCCTGGGACTTGGCAGATTAACCAGTGCTAAAAATACTTACCAGGAGATTATTAAAGATTATCCTGATAATGAAGAGGCTATCATGGGCCTGACTAATGTGGCTCTGCAACAGAATAATCTTGAATTAGCCACAAAACTACTTTCCAATCTGGACAGTGATCTGAGTACAAAAAATGCAGCAGAGATTGGTATTCTCCAAGCTGCGTTGGCAATCAAAAAAAACAACCTGGAAAGTGCAGAAACATTCCTTTCCAGAAGCTTAATAAAATTAAAAACGACCGACATTATTACACCTCAAAAAGCAGCCGTTTTATCTAGCCTTTCAGAAGTATTGATAAAACTGGGCAGAACCAATGAAGCATTAATTTATACCCAATTACTTGCTGACCAGTTTCCAGGATTTGAAACTGCACAACAGGCTTATACAAATGCTAAAAACAGTTTCGAAAAAGGCAACATTGACGAAGCTGAAAAACTTCTAACAGAGATCCTTGAAGAACATCCAACGTTTAACGATGCATCCTTATTACTGGCAATAATAAAATTCCAGAAAGGTGAATACAGTGTTTCTTCCAAGTACTTTAATCAGGTTATTGACCCAGAGATTAATCCTATAGAAGTAACAAAAATATCTATACTTTCTAATCTTCGAAGTGATCAGCCCACTCAAGCAATGAATACATTGGAAAAAATTCCAACCTTGTATGAAGACGCAAAATTACTGGTGATTTACGGGAAAGCAGCCCTTAGAGCAAAAAGGCCAGTTATAGGAATACCAGCGTTAGAAAAAGCTATAAAACTGGATCCAAAACTCAAACCGACATACCTCATTCTTTCAGATTATTATCGTTCTGAAGAACAGAATAATTATGTCAAAGCAATACAATATTCTGAGCAGGCTGTTTCTCTCTTTCCAACTGATGAAGAAGTTTTTACGTACTACATTAATTTATTAATAGATGCTAAAGAGTATAAACTTGCCGAACAAAAAGTTAACGAAAGACTGGTTGGTAGAAACCCAAGTGCAACTATGTTGACTGTTATGGGAGATGTTCATCTCGCAGAAGAAAATTTTATAAAAGCGATTGAGTACTACGAAAAAGCCCTTGTCAAAAACAGAAAACATTTGCCTGCAGCAATTAAAATCTTCGAAGTAGAAAAAGACCTCGATGCAGACTTTGAGACTCTCGTCAATGCATTAAAAGTTGCTATAAGTGCAGATCCAAATAATCGTGATACTTATCAGACATTACTTCAGTTACCAGGCGATACTCAGGAATTCAGTCTTGTAGAAAAGGAAGTTGATGCTATTGCTTTAAAAGAAAAAAATGGTACTGGCTTGGCTGTTTTGCTTCATACACTATTAGATAAAGGAAATTTAAACACAGCAGGAAAAGTATTAAATAAAATGTCATCTTATCCTGTCGAAAAAATCCTTGAACATAAATCTTATCTTCGATTTCATTATCTAAATGCAGAAAAGCACCTGGAAAATGGAGATATTGAACCAGCTAAAAAGAGTTTATTTGAAGGTTTAAAAATAGCGCCAAAATCTTTACCGCTACTAATTAAATTGGCTGAAATAGAAGCTAATCAACAATCATTCAATGAAGCAGAAAAAATAGCTCGTCAAATTATTCAGCTTGATGAATTAACAGGAAGAAAATTACTCGGACTTATACAAAAAGATCAGGGACAAATTAATCTTGCTATTGAGACCTACCAACTAATTTGGCGGATTGATCATAGTGATTTCATTGCTTATACACTGTATAGCCTGCTTTCGGAAGTCGATACTATTAAAGCTGAATCGTTTGCTAAGGAATGGATGATCATCAGCGATGAAAGTATTCTTGCCCTTAATATCAACGCCAAGAACAATATGGTACAAGGTAGATATAATGAAGCTATCCCATTATTTGAAAAAATAAAAAAATACACGCCCGATAATGCGATTAACCTGAACAATTTAGCCTGGTGTTATATGAAAACCAATAATGAAAAAGCGTTGGATAATGCAAGGCAAGCTTATGAACTTTCTCCTGACTCAGCACAAATAGCCGATACATATGGATGGATTCTATATAAAAATGGAAAAAAGAAACAGGCTGTTGAAATATTAAAAAAAGCGGTTGAGCTTGACCCTGAAGATCAGTCAATTAAAGAACATCTCTCTGAGGCTTCACAATAATAGACGTATACCAATAATAATTATTTTATCTTAATTGTTTATCAAATTCTCATATTCATCAACAAATGAATCCACACGTTTTTGCACAGAAAATTTTGGAAAAATTGACTGCTGTGTTTTTCCCTTTATTCGAAGAAAGTCATTCGTATTATTTTTCACATGGAGCATCTTTTCAGCTAACGCATTACTATCAGCTATTGGCACCATCCAACCATTCTCATTATCAATAATTACCTCGCTTACTCCAGTCACAGGTGTACTAATAACCGGTATACCATTATTGAGCGCCTCAAGTAAAACGTTAGGCAAACCCTCAAATGCAATAGATGACAACACCATTACATCAGTTGCCGCGTAATAAGGCTCTACATTTTTTTGATACCCTGCTATATACACCAAATGCTCTATATTCAACTCTTTAACTAAATTAATTAAAGGCTGATATTGGGGACCATCACCTACAATCAATAAACGTTGATTAGGATCTTTTTCCGCCACCATGGCAAATGCTTTAATCAAAAAACTATGACCCTTATCTTCTGTTAGTCGGCCGATCGCTGACCAAACAAAAGGCTTTTCTGCACAATCAGCATCAAAAATACCAGCTGGCATTAAAGCTGGATCATAAATTAATGGCTCTTTTCTTTGATGAATTGCATTCAATATCACTTTACTGCGCTTTTTTTTAGCTCTTCCATCGATGAACTGCTCCATCAGTGCATCTGATACAGCAATCATTGTGTCAGAAAAGCGTAAACAAATTTTGTCAAGATAATGGTAAACCTGCATTTTTTTATTTTCAGCAGTCCAACCATGCAAAACATTAATCCACTTTAAGGAAGGTCGCATACGCGTGACAATAAAACCAATAATATTTTCCTTATAGCCATGCGTCTGTAATATGTTGATATTGTGTTTATCTACTACTTTCAAAATCTGTTTTATAACAGAAAAGTCAAAAGCATTTTTTTGTATCAAAATGTCCAGATTTCTTCCCAGCTCTTCCGCTTTTTCAATAAATTGAGTTTCTTTTTGCCCCTCGAGTTTAAATACACCAATCCTGTATTCTGTATCTTTGCGTTTATGAAGTTCTCCAGTTAACTGTAAAATACCTTTACCTGGCCCGCCTATAATGTCAGTAGATATTAGAATTAAAACGCTTGGACAATTATTCTGTGTCTTCATTTTATAAAAAGCTCATAATCTATTTTTAATAAATGTAAGCATTTTCTCAGCTACTATATCCCAACTATAATTATTTATTGCCTTTTCATAGCCATTTCTTCCTAAAACCCTGGCATACTCACTATCAGAAAGAATAGAAATATAAGCTTCTGTTAGCGATTCAACGTTTGCAACTGGACAAACATACCCTGTCTTTTCATTTTCTATGATCTCTGGCATCGCACCAATATTAGAACCAACACAAGGCGTAGAATAAAACATGGCTTCGCAGTGAGGGATTCCAAACGGTTCAAAATGTGAAGGCATTGTAAATACAGTGGCCGTACTATACAAATCTAACAGTTTCTTTCTACCCTGCTCTGTGTTCTGATCAATAAATCCATGTATTGTAATGTTTTCAAGTTGTACGGCTGGTTCACATCCAACAATATGTAAATGTGCATCAGGTAGCTTTTTTCTAACATTTACGAATGCGTTTACAACATCTTCCCCGCCTTTTCTTTCAAAATCACGCCCTACAAATAAAATATTTTTTGATGCGTACTTTTCATCACCAAATGATTTTGGTAATCGGGAAGTATCTATATTTAACCCTGCATAGACTGTAAAAATTTTATCTGCCGAAATTCCATAATGCTCTACCATCGCATTTTTAATTCGATCACTAAATGTAAATAACCCAGTATTTTTTGCTAAGGCTTCTTTTTCAAGCTCTATAAAACGTTTACTTATACGTGGTGTCGCATTGTAATTAAATGAATATTGACCGCCTAATTTCGACAAGATTGAAATATTATCGTGATAGCTAAAAACCGGGATACTGGCTGATTTATGGCAAGTGAATTCACCCCCCATATGAAAGATAGCATCGAGCTCTTTTTGTTTTTGCTTTATTGCTTCGTCTGCCAGATTTGATCTTTTCTGATATGAACGTTCAGAAAGTCTGTAATCCTGTTTCCAACGAGCCTTATTGAAATTGAAAGACTGCAGTAAACAAAGATAACGTTGCAAACCTTTAAGCTCAACATCGGCAGTTGCTATCGCTCCTGTTTGTCGCTCCAATGCTGATAACAGACCATAGTTTGTGCCCGAAAAAGATTTGCGATCTCTTGCATCACCATGAGCCAACATCATCAATTTTATATTTTGATCAGACATAATTATTGGTTCTATTAATCCCTGGAAAGAAATTCATCAATTACAATTAAAGACCATAAAAAGCGTTCTTGAGTTACTCCCACTTTCAACTCATGTTGAATAAATTTGGCTAAGTCCTTTTGTGAGAAAATGTTATATTCAGATAAATGAGAAAACTCCATCATTCTCTCCAGATCTTTTCTAAATCGAGTCAGTAACCATTCCTGCATCGGGGTTGCAAAGCCTTGTTTTGGCCGGTATAAAACATCGTTTGATAAACGAGTTTCCATGGCACGCTTCAAAATATATTTACCATGCTGACCGTTTATTTTAAATTCAGCTGGCAGCGTTGCACACCAGTCAATTAATTCATGATCAAGAAAAGGCACTCTGACTTCTAACGAATGTGCCATGCTGGCCCTATCTGACTTGGTAAGAATATCCGCCGGCAAATAATTTTTAAAATCCAAAGCCTGTGCGTAAGATAAATCATCACAGTAATCTTTTTCATCAACCAGAGATTTGGTTCCCATCCAACTCTGATAACCATCCAATGAAGCTTTAAAAGAGTCTGAGTACAAATTATTTCTTAATGCCACCGTACTGATTCGACTAAAGTGCAAGAATGCCTCAACATAATCTCCACCCAAAGAGTGTAACCGGTTTAATTTTTGACGAACAGATAAACCAGAGGCAACAGCAAATTTTTCTAATACAGACAATCTAAAAAGCGGGCTAATCATATTAAATCCAGCACTGCTTTTTAATTTAGCTGCTGAAACATAGGACTTGTACCAACCATAACCTGCCAAAGCCTCATCACCACCATCTCCCGAGAGTGCTACTGTACAATGCTGTCGCATGCTGGCACATAACCTGAGCGTAGGGATCGATGACGCATCGGCAAATGGCTCATCAAATACATCGACGGTTTCTTTAATGAGATCACCACCATCCAGATTTTCCTGATGAATTTCGTGGATAGCTTTATACTTATCTGCTACAGCTTTTGCATATTCCATCTCATCAAATTTTTTGTCATCAAAACCAATAGAACATGCCAGTACCGGATTTTCGAGCACCTCACTCATTACTGCCAGAATACTACTTGAATCCACTCCTCCTGAAAGAAATGCTCCTAAAGAAACATCACTTATCAATTGTTGCTGAACGGAATGACAGTAACGCTGATCAAACTCTGTAACTGCATCTTCAAATGAACCCTTATAGGTGTTTGAAAAACTAACACTCCAATACTGTTTGACTGAAAATTTCAAATCTGATCCAAATTCTGCAAAACATCCTGGAGGTAATTTTTCAACATTTTGATAGATGCTTCGATGATCAGGCACATACCCCGAAGAAAGGTAATCTTCGATGGCAAAACTATTGAGTTTATTTTCAAAAAGAGGGTGTGCTTTTAATGCTTTTAATTCTGATGCGTAGACTAAACTACCCTCTTTGATTCGCATGTAATAAAGCGGTTTAATACCAAGACGATCACGGACCAGTGTAATCTTTTCTTTTTTTGGCTCCCAGACAGAAAAAGCAAACATGCCATTCAACAAATTTATAGATTCTACTCCCCATTGAATCCATGCTTTTAGCAATGTTTCTGTATCACTGGTTGTTTCAAAGGCAATACCTTCTTTGATTAACTTCTTACGTATTGCTAAATGATTGTATATTTCTCCATTAAAAATAATCGTAATACCTGAACTCTCATCCATCATTGGCTGAACACCACCAGTTAAGTCAATGATAGCCAGGCGATTATGTGCTAAACCGATTGAATCCTTTACAAATAACCCTTGGGCATCAGGGCCTCGATGCGCCATTGTATCACTCATGGCTTTGAGCACTGTTTCTGAGACAGGCTGCTTAAAATCTACAATTCCTGAAATACCACACATAAAATGACGTTTTTCTCAAAAAAATATGATGAGTTATCACAAGCAATGATAACTATTGACCCACCCTGACAAACTTCTAAGTTTAGCAGGCAACATCGACTTAGCCATGACTCTTTACAATTAATGACTACTTTCTAACAAGTGAAAATGGCCGTTCTACAAATAGAAATAGGATAAAGGATGTCAACAACGTTAGAACGAATAAAGGGATCCATAGCCAATAAAACAACAATTCATTTGTAGCCTGATTTGGCATGAGCTTCGCCAAAACTAAAAAGCCAAACTTTAATGTCAAACCATGTAATAGATAATACGAATAACTCATATTACCTAACCATCGTAACGGAGTAAAAGTTAGCCAACGATATGTGAAAGATGAAGAATCAAACGCAATTAAACAAAAGGCAAAAAAGAAGACAAATGCACCACAAACATTAATCACGGGATGTATTTGAAGAATCGGTTGTAGTGAGGCAATAGTCAGTGCCAATAGCAAGCAAATTGTGCCGCCCTGATTTTTTCTTATCCCTAAAACATCATATATTTCAAAAAGCAAAATACCTGAAACAAACATCAACAAGCGGGTATGTTCCGTCGTCAGTTCCAAGACAGGAAATAAAATGATTGTGAAAGCAGACCAAAGAATAATTCGCAATCTTGAAGTCAGTCGTTTTAGCCTTGTTGTAAAAATTATGACAGGAATAGCAATGTAATAAAAAACTTCATAACTTAATGACCAGGCCACTGT
Organism: Cellvibrionales bacterium; assembly: GCA_041941365.1. Taxonomy (GTDB): domain Bacteria; phylum Pseudomonadota; class Gammaproteobacteria; order Pseudomonadales; family UBA7434; genus UBA7434. The sequence goes on from JBGTQK010000002.1 coordinate 70,004, forward strand.
AATCATAGGTTCTATGTCAAAAATACCTGGCAAAAATAGAATGTTCTGTAAAATGTAAATTAGAGAATTTTCTAAGCCTGCAGGCAATTTACTTTCGGAAGGAAATATTAATGAGAGGAATAAGTAGACCAGAAAGACCGTAATGAACGTTGGGTAAAGTCTTTCAGCTCTACGCCATGCATATTTTAATACATCAAAGTTTTCTTGCTTTATTATCGAACCATATATTAAGTATCCACTCAATACAAAAAACAAATCGACGCCCAAGTGCCCAAAGCTTTCAACAATTTTCGCAATCGTTTTTGAATAGTCTGATAATATCCATGGTTCAACTTGACCAGAATAATGCACACAAAATACTAAAAATACAGCAAGTCCCCTCAAACCTTCCATTGACGTCAAGTGATCTTTTCCACCTCTGGATAATTCTAATTTGGAAGATAACCAGCTATTCAATATAGGTTCCCAACGACTAAAACAACTTTCATAGAAAAGATTGCACATACCTTGCTGCAATCAAATAAAAACAATTTGGCGAGTAGTTATTTTATATTAAAAGCATTCATGTATTTGTTTTATTTATTACATCTCTCAATTGAGCTGCTTTATTTAACCAGGTTTGATCTTGTACTTTGGTTCTTCGCTCTTCTCTTTGTTGATTATGTTCATTGATGAGTAAATTATTTAACCATGCAACAATCTCATGTGCATCATTACTGATATATGTTCCAAGATCGACATTTTTTGCTTCTGGCATTGGTGTGCAATGATGGGGAATGCCTGTAGCAGCATATTCCCTGATTTTTAAAGGATTTATTCTCTCTGTAACTTTATTTAATTTGTAAGGAATCCAGGCCGCTGTCCAGTTGTTATAGACATAGGGAACATCTGAATAAGGAATTGCTGACTTTACATGTATATTATTTTTTTTTGCCAGGCTATCCGGAAACTCACTCATGACACCTATAAATTCAAGATTCCAGTCAGATGCCAATTCAGCGACTTCTTCGACTAACTCAAAATTAATTCTGTTATCAATAGAACCAATAAAACCAAGGGTTTTATTAATATTGCTTTCCAGGCTTGCTTTGGAAAAATGCTCTATATCTACTCCCTGCGGTAAATAAGTGCATTTGTTTTTCAAGCTCGCATCTTCGTAAAGTAATGCCTGAGCTGTTCCAAATAAATGATCACAATCTCTAACAAGATACGGTTCACAAGCTCGAACCAGCTTTGGATCACAGCCAGGGAAATCTTCATAAAAATCCAGCCTGAGGTAGCTCACGGAATTTGCTGAAATAATATCTTTATAAAAATAGGCCACAGGATTTGAAAATAACAGATTTGGCTTTTCGATACCCAAAACTTTCATCGCCCGGGAGACATCTTTTTGTAGACTGCTGAAATTAAATTTTCTAACTAATGAATTCAGGTGCCAGGGCAACACTTTGGGGGAAATACGAATAAAATTATCTCTGGCATGATTATATATGCCTTCCTGAGATGAAGCGTCCTCAGCCTCCGCATTATTTTTTGCAGAAAACATAGCACCAAGTTTTTCAAAAACCCGTTTAAAATCAGCTCCAGAAAACTCAGGTGTACGCATACCAATCGAATCCACCCAGATTACTCGATCTTCTTCGGGCAGATTCATTATCAGATGCTGTGTAGTAGTCGGGTACCTTCCCCAATCATCACCAAAGACAAGCCAGTCCATTTTATATGTTTATTATTATTCTTCGGCAGGAATAAGTCTGACATTCACATTAGTGATTTTTGATGGCGGAGCTTTCTTCTCATTGGTTTGATCAGAAGCGGAGCTAGCGTCAGATACCGTATCATAAAAACTTTTTCGATAACCTGGATAATCCAGGCTCCATCTATAGTGCTGATTATATTGCTTACCTTGAGCAATATAACGACCATATATCCCACTCATAAAAACATCATCACCTCTGTCCATTAACGCTTGGGCACGCTGTTTTTCAGACTCAGTCAAACTGCCTTGACTTATATAGTGCTTAGCTAACCATCCATAAACTGGTGCCATCATCATATTAAGATCAGGAGACATTTTAATGTAATCGCTCCAATCAGTATTGACAGGATGAATATAATTTCTATCTACGTAGTAAAAACCACCATAAGTAACCCCATTCTGGGTTGCCGCAGCATCCTGCCAGAGTCGTTGACCAACAAGCGAATTGTCTCCGGTAGAATTACTCGCAACGATACGAGCCGAGTCATAAGCAAATTCGTAAAATGCTCGCAACTTTTCAGGGATTTGACGAGTGAATGGCAGACTATCTAAACGACTGTTTTGTTCTTCCCACTCATAAAAATCTACAAGTGCCTTTGCTGATAAACCGGTAAAGAAGACTTTGGTTCGAGACGCTGTAATTGACAAGTCCCAGGTTTTACTTCCATCACGCGTTGTATATTGAATATCTACTGGCTGTGTCTGTGCTGTCCATTGTTCAAAATAGCTAAGCAATACCCTGACTAACAGTTCTACTCTGACTTCATCTCTTGGCAAACCAAACTTTTCTGCATTAATATGGGCCTCGAGTGCATAAGCAACGGGACGAGCCAAACCTGTATCCCAAACAGCATCATCTCTGGTGAATTCCAATAGTTTGGAGTACGAAGGATTATCACGCATCGATTGCATCACAAATTCATCAACAATTGGATATTGTTGACCAGACTGTTCTTTCTCCATCGCTGAGATCAAAAATAAACCATCGGTAAATCGCCATCTTGCTGGCAAGTTAAAACCAGGGGAAGAGAATTGCAAAATATATGTTTCATACGCTCTATGAATGTAACTTATCCACCTGTCTTCACTGTAGCCATCAAAAACACTGGAACAACTGGAAAAGAATGTTTGTTCTCTACAAAACGCTATCGTCTTTGCATAGGTATTGATCGCATCGTAATAATTGGCTGATAACTTGTTAGGATCATACCCGGCTGGACCCACCGAAGATGGCGCTGCCAAGGCTCTTCCTACACTATCTCCCTGAGACAGTAACGATGGGTACCATAATGTTTCAACTGTTGTTTCATCCCACCTTAAGGCTGCTGACGCAGATAGCGAAACAATAGATGCAAACAGCCACACTATTGAATACCTATAAAACGAATTAAAAGAATTTAACATCGAATAAACCCTATCTAGAATATGAGATACGCAAAAAATCATTAACTGGACAAATTATACCATGCCACTACTCATCCCCCTTGCTACAGGTCACAAAAAAAGGGGCATCTTTAAATTTAATCGACCTATTACTAACAAGTTTGAAATAGTACACAATTTAACCAAAACGAGTCGTCAGAAAATACCAATAGCAGGGTAATCAATAGTTAACTTATTCATTAATCAACAATGGTCTGGAAGCCGACAAAGTAGTAAATTCCATATCATTTTCAGAACAATACTGAAAAAAAGCTTCAATTTTAGAAAAGAAAATATCTAACTCTTGTTCACTCTTTACATACTCATTATTGCCTGGCTGGAGTGTCGTTGAATGAAACATCATATGAAGGTATGGGAAACCACTACTGACTAATGATTTTGAAAGCATAATCATTTCTTTCGTTGAACTCAGTTCAGGTGAAAGCCATCTCAAAGAAACCAGACCTAGCCTGTTTGCAATTCCATTCAACTTTATTTTTTTATAAAAGGGTTTATTAATTTCTTTAAATATTTTCCTGTTCCAGGGTGTATTGTTTTTCAAAAAACCTATAGATGGAGGAATCTGAGCTAATTTGCCTGAATGATCTTCTTTTAGAAAGTCATCCGATGAAAATAAATAATGCGACGTTAATGCATCCGTATAATCTGGACCATATTGACTTGTCCAATTCATCAGTGGTGCAACAGAAGAGTCAACCTCATAATTTAATTCTTCAAGAACTCTCATAACACTATTGCTACCGCCCCATCGGCCAGACCGAAAGGAAGTCAATTGAATACCAAAGTTGGTCTCGATAGTATTATGCAAATGAAACAGTTTATCCCTGACTAATTCATCTTCCAAATTAGTCAGCATCGTATTTTTATCACAGATATTTTCTTTAATCGGTGGTGTATTCCATGGATGGCAATGCGCACCAACTTCACACTTACCACCGGCCAGCAATTTCTCTATTATGCTTCTGGCTTCCGGTTGTGTAGCGACAGGATAATTAATCAAATAAGTGGGGAGTGCACCATATTGATCGCACAAGTTTTGAAATCGAGGAAGTACCTGGATATTATTTGTAGTAGGTGGCGCACGATAATCATCCCAGCCATCTTCTTCAGTATCAATTGTGATAATAACTAAAGTCATAACGATCCAATTATAATCATTTTGTTTGCTCGTAATGAACTACTATTAGCTGTTTAAAGCCACATTTGAACTTTAGCAATTACTGCTCATGCTTCCAAAAAAGTTCACATTAAATGCTACACTTTTTAAAATTTATTAAAATTCCCTTAATAAATCTCACAACTGGGAATGAGTCATTTTAGACCAAATTGAAGATATTTAAAACTAATCAGGAGCAAGAAAATAAGCACTTACCGTAGAGATATTGATGGGCTACGCGCAATAGCAGTAGGCCTTGTCGTACTTTATCATTTTGGCATGGGGAGCATCAGTGCTGGTTTTATCGGTGTTGATGTTTTTTTTGTTATCTCTGGCTTTTTGATTACATCAATCATTTATTCACAACATTCTTCAGGCACATTCTCCTTCAAGGTTTTCTATGCAAGAAGAGTAAAACGCCTGATGCCTGTACTCTTCTTTGTCATTTTTGTTACCAGCACTGTCTTCTTTTTTGTTCTTACACCTAATGATTTAAAAAAATTGGCTACCAGTGTTATCTGGATTAATGCTTATTTGGCGAACTTTTTCTTTTGGAAAGCCTACGGTAACTATTTTAGTGAAGGCGCAGAAGAAGCACCTTTACTACATACATGGTCGCTTGCTGTTGAAGAACAATACTATTTTATATGGCCCATATATATCATTATTGGATTAAAACTATTTGGACCAAGGTTCTTTCTTTTATTAACTGTTTTACTATTGTTTATAACAACTTATTTATCAGAAGTTGCGACAAACATTACCATTGGTGCGGCTTATTATCTTTTACCTGCTAGAATTTTTGAACTGATGGCAGGCTCTTTATTAGCACTATCACAAAACCATTTATTAAATAACAAAAAATCGCTTAATGATGCGCTATCGATTATTGGCTTCACAATGATAATGTTTAGCGCTTTTACACTTAACGCAAATTCCAGGTTCCCTGGCTACAACGCTATATTACCTACTGCTGGCACTACATTACTTATTTATAGTGGCTTGAACCTTCAACACCAGGGAATCATTAATCGGCTGCTTGGCCTAAAACCTTTTGTTAGTATCGGCTTAATTTCATATTCTCTTTATTTATGGCACTGGCCAATTGCTGCCCTGGCAAACTATTTAGATATTAAAGCCACATTGATTACTCAATTAATCATGATTAGCCTGGCATTGTTACTTTCTTGGTTCAGCTGGAAATTCATAGAGAACCCATTTAGAAAATATGACAATAGCTATAAAACCATTTTTAAATTTTATCTGGCTCCAGCTATTTCTTTCTCACTCATTGCTTCATTAGTTATTTTTTATAATGGTTTTCCAGATCGCTTTCCTGTCACCGTCCTAAAGGCTGAGGAAGCTCTCAATAGTTATCCAAATAAAGAACGCCAGCTATGTCATGCCGCCCTAAGAAACAGTTCATGGGAACCTAATCCGAGTTGCATATTAGGACATCAAGCTGGTATATCTTCTGTTAACCCTTCGGCTATACTTATTGGCGATTCAATTGCCAATCACTTCTCCGGCTTTATTGAGGTGTTAGCTACTGACGCTCAAATTTCAGTACAGGACTACACACTTGATAGCTGCCCGCCTATTTTTGGTCTAGAGATTGGTGCCAGTTCATTTAAAGCCAATGCCTGTAAAAACAGAAATGACAGAATCATAGAATACATACTTAAAAAAGACTCTCCAATTGAAACCATCATTATCGCTGGCTTATGGCCAAGTGCCAAAACAAAAGGTATCTATAAAAAAGGAATACAAATAACTTCAGAACAAGAGAGGTTAAACATTATCGAGCAACGCTTTAACGATATGCTCAACTTATTGGTACAAAATGATAAACAAGTTATTCTTATAAAAAATATGCCCTTCTTAAAAGGGCTAAAGCCTAATTGCAAGTTGAAAAAAATGTTATTTAATGAAGAAAAAGACTGTTCGACACCGAACATGCGCTTATCTTATATTGAGCAATTATTTCTTGAGCACAGTAAAACAAATGACAAACTCAAGATAATTGACCCCAGTGTGATAACGTGTAACGGAAAGATCGAAAATTGCCGCACTGAAATAGATGATACACCCATTTATCGTGATGGCAGCCACTTGAACTATATAGGCTCTCAACTATTGGGTGAACAATATATCTTAACCAATAGCAATCTACTTACCAATAAAATTGCTAATTAGCTTTAAGGATTACCTGAATGCCAATCTCTGCAAAACTCAAAGAAGCCCTCAAGTCTGCATCAGGAATCAGCTATCTTTTTTCTCTAACACATAAACTATCTGTAGAAAAAGCCTCAATCTCTCGATTACAATTTCTCGAAAAGGAAGTTCAGGAGCTCAAGAATAAACTTCAACAGGAAACATTAAATAAACCTGAAGAGTTCGACCCCAACAAAGTTATTTTTGTATGTGGACTTCATCGTAGTGGCACTTCGTTATTCACGAAAATATTGCAAGATCATAAAAATATATCCGGTTTTGAGGATACCGGCGTTATTGAAGATGAAGGTCAGTTTTTACAAACAGTATATACACCGGATAGTGAATTAGGGTGGCCAGGCGCTTTTGGTTATAACACCAAATCACACCTTACTGAAGAAGATGCTAAACCTATAGAAAAAAAACAAAGACAATTAATTTCGCAATGGTCTTATTATCTTAATGAAAAAGCTGATTACTTTATCGAAAAGAGTCCACCAAATTTGTTGAAAACCCGATATTTGCAAACTCTCTTTCCATCAGCTTACTTTATTATTATTAAGCGACATCCTGTTGCCGTTAGCATGGCGACAAAAAAATGGTCTAAAAACAGCATTGTAAAATTGATAGATCATTGGCTAACCTGTTATGAAATTTGGGAAAATGATAAAAAATCAATTAACCGCTTTCATGAAATAAAATATGAAGAATTTGTAAAACAACCTCATCTTGTATTAAAGGAAACATTACAAAAAATTGGAATTGAATGTGATGATAATTCTATTAAAATAATGTTAGAAAATTATAATATTTCAGAAGAACCTAATAAAAAATATTTTATGAAATGGAATAAAAAATCTTTTTCAAAATGTATTGCTGCTTTAAAATACAAGAAAAGGGCAAAACAATTAGGTTATGATGTATGAACTAAGCTTTTCGCTGTTCTTAAAAAACGTTCTTTTTCTTCTTTTGTCGAAAATAATAAAAGCCAACCTACAATATAAAATGAACACATTACAAAAGAACTGAAAATTAACTCAAAATAATTATTAATATTTTCAGGTTGTGGTAAAAAACCAAGTGGAATAATAAATAATAAAGCTGAGCAAGCGGGGAAGAAAATGACTTTATATATATATTTTAATATTGAAGTATTGCATTGATAATTAGCGTACACCAATGTAATGATTGCCGCAAAAGTTGTAGGAATAGCGGTGCCTATAGCAACGCCAATTAAACCATGCGATTTACCTAAAATAATACTTAAAACCACATTAACAATAGAAGAACCGAGCGAAACATATACTGGAAATCTAATCACCTTCTTCACCAGAAAAACAGGCGATGCTGCACTTCGCTGAATTAAATAAATCATGTTTCCTGCTGCCAGTATAAAAAACACGTTAGCCGCATCTACACTGTATTCCTCTCCTACCCATAATCTGAAAAATGCCTCGACATAATAAAATAAAGGAATCGTTATCCAGATAATGAAATAAGCGACATAACGACTGTATTGCAAGTAAGTCTCACCCATTCTCTCTGTGCTTTGCTCTGCATCAGAATGTATTTTCATTAACTTAGGCATTAACGCAACTGAAATACCCTCCATGAATTCAGCAAGATAAAGAACAATTCTATTTGCAATACTAAATACGACAATTGATGATACTGATACCACTGCACCTATAACAAGGGGGTCACTATTTTGAGATATTCGACCAGCAAGATGAGATAAAAATACAAAAAAACTGAATGAGACTAAGTAAGTAAATTCTTTTTTACTTACCTGATAAATGTTTATTTTTAAATAGGGATTAAACCATTTTGCAATAACAAAAAATAGAATTCCTTGAAGCAAAGTAGTGGCAATCAAAGTAAGCACTACCATTAGCAATCCATCTTCGCCTCTTACAAACATAAAACACAATGCTACTCTTAATATAGCGGCTATATTTTTTATAGCGGCTAACCAGACAAACTTTTCAGAAGCATAGAGAGCACTTTCAAAAATCTGGAAGAAAAAGCGTGTACTCATTTCCAGACCTGCCAGAATAAAAACTATCTGTACAACTTTTTCTAACTCTTCCGGTATATCGTAAAAATCCAGAAATACATATGATCCTATAACCGAGCCAAGAGCAATTAACACAGATATACCCATAAAATAAGCAAAGCTTGTATTTAAAATTCTCTGGTATTTATCATTATTTTTTTGAGCTAAGGCTTCCGTCATGAAACGAACTGAAGTTAACGGCAACCCTAACTGAAGCAACCAGCAATAACCCATCACAGCAGTAATTAGCAGCCAAATACCATAGTTTTCATCACCCAGTTGCGATATCAAAAAAGGATATAGAAAAAAAACTGATAAGGCCGAAACTACTATTACAGACCAGTTAGCAAAAATATTTTTTATCAAGGTAGTTCGCTCAACTCTCTATGGTTCAATTTACGCGTATTGTAAATAGATATGACTGCTTGAGATAAACCAAGTATCACATACAAAAAATTAAAATAAGCATGTGACAAAAACAATGCGCAGAAGATAAAACCGGTTAACCCAATAAATAATCCACCCGAAAGCATAGAGATGGCGTCTGAATTTTCTTTATCCTCACTAAAAATTTTCTTCAACGACTTTCTTGTCATAAATAACAATGTTACAAAAGTAGCGAGACCCAAAATACCTAACTCTACACCTACCTGAAAAAATATATTATGTGCCGTTTTATAATTTCCACCCATTTTTATATCGGCAAAACTGTACTGTGCCAAACCCCAACCCCATGGCCGCTCTCTAAAAGCATCCCATCCTCTACCCCAAATACCAAATCGCCCTTCTTCAGTAGCGTTATAATCGTCCTCAAGACTAAACACTGTAGATAATCTATCTTTTGTTTCTTCATCTAAAAAGTTAATCGCAATACCACCAACCAAAACAGAAACTAGAGAAGCCACAAAAAATATTCTTATCTTATGTCCAAGACTGTACTTGCTTGCGAATGTTAAAAATAAAAGCACAAAAACAAGTACCATACCAATCAGACCACCTCGTGATTGGGTATATAGAATCGCCATGATAAAAGCAAAAATGACACCATAAGAAATCATTTTTTTAAAGCCACTGAATTTTCTTGTTATAACCCACAATACTGGAAGCATCCCCACTAATATTGCCGCAGTGTCATTTGGGTCAAATGCACCCGCTAAACCCGCTCTGCCAACATCTTGCCCCTTAATCAATGGAATGACTAACATCATCGAAGAAACGATCATCGCATTTACAAAAATGAATAAATAACGCTCTGACTTTGCATAGAATGCTATGAAGGCGTATAGCGCTAAAGATGTAGTAAATTGTTGAATTAAATAATTCGTACTATTTTTAGTCCCTGTAGAAAGCAAAACGCCAATACCAATAGCGAATAAAAAAGCAATAAAATAGGGGTTAATTGGTGTAATGAGTTCTTTCTTATCCTTCTGGGTCAGTTTAGTTTTTTCCTTACTTTTTATGTACTCTAAAACAAAAGGAATCAACATCATTAACAGAGCAACTTTTGCTAACGGAATTTTCCCCAGGAAGGGTATCAACTCACCTATACGTCCGATAGATGAAACCATAAACAATATCACACCGAAGACACCCAGCTTTGATACTGTTAACTCATCTGAAGGTAATTTTCTTTTCCTGGCCATAAATGATTTTGATTTAAATTACTTAAAAAAACTATTTCTTCCAAATATGTAAAGACTTATTAAATTTGAATTCTTTAAAACCTAGTGCAGCAAAATAGTTGAGGCTTAAGAACGCATCGAATAATTTAAAAATAATACTTGACTTTAATGGCTCTATTTTTGAGCCAAACCACCAAAAGAGGTAAATAATAATTTGAAGCACAGTCAGCACCAAAAACAGTGGATAAGATGCAGATAAAAACAACGTACTTAAAAATAACATGAATAGAAACAAAGGACTTAGCAATCGTAGTATTTTATGTGAAAAAAATTGAAAAAATAGCCTATTCTGCTTCAAACTTAACAGCTCTGGTCTTAGCTGCAATAATTGATGATTTCCAGCTATTGTTCTAACCTTTCTTCTTTTTTCATTGCTCATGTCACTCGGCGGGACATCAAAGACACTCGCAGAAGAATCGTAAACAATTCTTTTGCTTCTGGAAGAGTCATTTAAAATGGCATTCATAGGAATCAATACATCATCCAGCACGGTCTGATTCGGGATTGACTTTATTTCGCTGCGCTTAACAGCATAAAAGGCTCCAGTAGCTCCAACACAGGAATCAAAAAGGGATTCTGAGCGCCGGATAAACTTTTCATAATTCCAATAAATTCCCATTGGAGCAACAGATGTAGTATCACTCTCATAAAAATATAATTCGCCACTTACTCCAACTATATTATTATCCGAGAGATTAGAAATTAAATTTACAAGAGAGTCTTTCTCTATACTTTGTCTCATATCCATAAAGACAACGATACTTTTATCGCAATGCTTAAACCCTTCATTTAAACAATAAGCTTTCCCTTTTCTGTCACTGCATTCAACAACTTTAACTTCTCCATTATTGTATTTTTTGGCAAGTTCAACAGTTTTATCATTTGAACCATCTGATACAAGCACTATAGAGATTAGCGACTTAGGGTAATTGGTTCCAAAACAATTATCCAGTTTACGAATAATATTATCTTGCTCATTGTAGGCAGCAATGAGTATATTGATAGGGATTTCAAGCTTTTCTTTTTTATATTCTTTTTTAGCTATTTTAGACAACAAAAATATGATTAACGGATAAAAAACAAATGTATAAAGTATTAGAAAACAAGAGAGAAAAAAGAGAAAAAGAAAGATATTGGACACAAGACTAACCTTTATATCTAGAGAGACTATATCTTTTCATATACTAACGATTTTACTTTCATATTTAGCCATAATTTCATCATCATCGTAAAAATCCTTTGCATATTGTGCAGCTGATAATGCTACTTTTTTTGCTTTATCAGGATTAAGCATAAGCGATTCAATTATTTCGGCTGCTTTTTCAAAATCTCCAGCGTCATATAAGTAACCCGTTTCACCCTCATCAATAAAATACTCTATACCACCTACCTTTGGCATAACCACAGGACAGGAACAGGCTTGTGCTTCTAACATAGTGAATGGAACACCCTCGGTAATAGAACTGGAAAAATATATATCAACGCTCTTTAGTACCTGACTTACATTGTCATGCCTACCTATAAAGTCAACCAGATGGCCTATTTTTTTGTTTTCTACAAACTGTCTACACTCCTCTTGTTGATCACCTTCACCAACGATCTTAAGAATAAATTTTCTATCCGTTTTTTCATTGAGCAATAGTACTGTTTCAAGAGCGCCTATCAAATTTTTTTGAGGATGAATTCGTCCTACCCAACCAATAATAACTGGCCTGGCTTTCTTTTCATCAAAAATCGATCGCGCCAAAAATTGCTCTTTATTTACCGAATAAGTCGAGAGATTAATTCCATTCGGTATCATAACTATTTTTGTTTCAGAAATATTGAATTGCTGCGAAAAATACTGTAACAAACCTGGATGAATCACTGTAATTAAATCCATCTTATTAAAGTATTTCTTGGCCATCTTCTGAAAACGTGGATACTGTTTAAATTCGTAATCCGTATGCTCTGTGACAATTATCTTTTTTACCCTAAATAACTTCAAAACTGGAAAAAGTAATGCGGCTGTAGTTAGGTGTTGTGCATATACCACTTCCGGTTTCCAAAAAATCAAGAAACGAATTAATAACAAATAACTCACTAATCGCTTGTTTTTCTGATTATTCAACGCAAAACTTTTTACTCCAATTGCGTCTAACTGTTCGGAAAGATTCCCCCTGCCAAGGTGGGTCGATATAACACGAATATCATAATTTTTTTGTTTAAGATATTTGGCAACCTTTAAGCATAAAATTTCTGATCCCCCAGTCCTGAAACTATAACTTAATAATAAAATTTTTTTATTTTTCATCATTAACTCAAAAATTCTTGTCCTAGTATATATCTTCTATTGCCCAAGCCATTATCTGGAGATATTTTTTCTCCAGATTCGAATCAATAAACGATTGGCATTTTTCTCCACAATCCACCTTAAACGCTATTAGAGACGATACATTTTTTCCGCTGAAATATGCGATAACTTGATTAAGCTTTATTTTCCACGCAGAAAGACTATATTTTTCACCGACAACATAAGACCAGTAAACCATGGAAATATTGTTATCTTCTCGCAAAATATCTCGCTTTAGCAAAATATCACTCCCTTCCAGTTTCACAACACCCAGGCTTTTCCCCGAAAATTCATCGAACATTCGATTGGAAAAATATATTAGTTCTTTTCCTTGTCGTTGCTCATGATATTCCAGAATAACTAACTCAAGATCTGATTTACTGCTTGATTGTAGTTGTGTAATTACATCATAACCAGAATAGTTAGGGACCCATTTTTCATTCGCATCATTTACAACAAAATTGGGAGGAACCTGGTACAGACTATAGAATTCTTGTTGCCCATGTTTGTGTGGTATTAATATTTTAGTTGTAAATATGAGCCCTATTACCACTATAGCTGGTAATAAAATTTTGCCAACAGTTAATTTTTTTTCTTCAAAAAATTGATCCTGATTTTCTGTTTCCATATGTTCATTTTTATTTTCGTCCGGAATACTTATCCACTTTCTCATAACAATAAAATACAGTATCAAGCTTACCGAAAATACTATCCATCCAAACTGGCCATGATCATAAACAAGGGGATGCCTCATTTCTGAGTAATAGGCTATTAACATTAGTGCAATTACTCTTATCCAATTGGATAAAATTGCAAATAATGCTGCGATTAAAACGGACTTAATTCTATGACGGCCATTCAATACAATTTCAGAATAACCTATTCCCATTATTAATCCCGCAGTAAAGAAATTAATCCCTGAGCATCCACCTGCAACCTGTACTATCCCAACAGAAAAAACAAATTGAAAATCATTAACAATAACTGGAATTCCAAGCCCATTTATTACCACGTCAGAAACGCGTGCAGTCATATAGCGCAAGGGAAAGTTTAAAACATCCCAGATCGGTACAGCAAAAAATAGAACAAGGCAGGGAATAAGAAAAATATGATAGATAGCTCGTTTCGAAAAAACGCTAGCACATAAAGCAAAGAATATAATTGGTAAAGCGAGCTGAGAAAAAAATTGAGTTAAAGAAATTTTTCCTAAGAACCAAAGAAACAGACCTATCAGTAGAAAAAAAATAGAATATAAATTGCCACCATATAAATCGTTTTTATTTTGATAACGCTCTAGCCTTAAATATATAAAACTACCAACTAATAAAATAACCAAATAACCGTGAGCATAAGCACCTTCAAAATCAACCCATTTTTCATGCAGCGTAAGAAATGTGGCGTTAAATAGCATGATCATTATTACGCTTATCGCAATAATGATCATAAAAGGCAAAAATAAATTGAAAGGCCTGGTATTTGACATAAAAAATCAACTGCACGCTAATGAATCTGAATATCAAATATCCATTTAAGTAAGATTCAAAGATTCAGAATAAGTGCCATTTATTACTATAAAAAATAAGTATGGCAGAAAGCTCGATTTATACATGAGAAAAAGTACAAAACGGGAAGAAAAACAGACTTATCCTTGATTTTACGGATGTTTTGGAGTGACCGCATAGAATTTCTCTTCAATAGTCTTTTTGAAAAGAAATTATACAGAATACTATCATAAAGCGGGATTAAGGATAAATATGCGCCCTGTCACATGAATTTGACCAGAAGTTATGATATTTGTCAGGCTGTAGATTCTAGACATATACGCAAAACAGGCCATCATTTTATCTACGTATCAAATGATTTTTTTAATCCAGGCTACGATACTTTCTACAACAGAGCGCTGTATTTCTGGCTCAGAAAGGATATGACTGGCATGGCTTAAGTGCAAAACATCAATTTCTTTTGTTTGTTTAGAAATATTGAGGCTATCAAAAACTTGATCCTTATAATTGTAAATATCGTTACCTGTGTAGATATTGAGTATATTTATTTTTTTTGACAGTAACTGTTTTATCCCCTTTTCAACTTCACTTTTATTTGGAAAATCTCTCGTATAATCTGGCGACTCAAAAAATTTTGAATGAATGCCAGCTACTTCATATCCACTTTTTTTTCTTTGCTTTATCAATCCAATTTTTTTTGCCAGATAACTGTACCATCTATGCATGTCTAATATTTTAGGTAAGTAATAATGATATTTATATCGTATTGTTGGATAACAATAAGGATCAACTTGTACAATGCCAATCACCCGATCATCTTTCAAAGCAGTATAATATGAAGCGTCAGCTCCAGAACATAATCCGTATAAAATGAACTTTTCAGATTTATAATTTTCCTGCAAAAAATCCATCACCTCTATTGCTTCGATCGAACATGAAAGCTCAAAAGGTAAACCATCACTTCTGGGTTCACTATCACCAATACCTGAAAAATCAAATCGCAAACAAGTAAAACCACTTGCCGCTAACTGTCTGGCTAATTTCAGGCTCAAACCACAAGTACCAACATGGTGCATAATTCCAGAATTAAACAACAATACTATCGGTAGGTGTTGATTTTTTTTTTGAGGAATAGAAAGAATGCCGTTCAATGTACAGCTTTCTCCCATACTAACTACTTTTTCTTGTATGTTAGTCAACATGTTGAAACCATTCGATAATATTTTTAATAATAGGCTGAGGCACCATAATACCTCCAACATGATCTACATAATTCCAGTTTCCAGGCGCTTCCGCATAACAATAGTTATAACCAGAATGACCTTCTAACTGATCTTTCAAGGCTTCAGAAGCCCTTGTTTCTGATGAGACAATCTGAAATATTTTTTTACTCTTTATGTGATTTTCTTTTAGTTCATAGGCTTTTAAATCAGCTGCTAATTGTTCATTGATAAAAAAGCCGTTGATACAAATTAAACCCTTATCAGAAACAAAATTTGAATGGTTATTTTCATTTAATTCTATATAAGCTATTAATTCTTGTAGATAGGTTTCCCCTGAGTTTAACGAATCCCATAACACCAGATTTTCCAAATTCGATATTGCGTCACTCGCTTTCGCTGCAATAATGCCTCCCATCCGTAAGCCGACCAGTGATATTTTAGAGCAACCAGAAAGTTCAGTTAATTTTTTCGCTGCACTTACCACATCTTCTACCCAGAGATTCAATCTGGGATTTTGCATATTAGAATCTCCTGTACCACTATAATCAAATCGAAGTACTGGAAAACCATATTGATTAAACTTTGCAGCCAAAATTCGAAAAGCCCGATGTGCTCTCATATATTCTTGTCCATGGGGATAACATAGCAGTATCGCATGATCCTTTTTTGTTGAAGTTAAAATATTCTTATGATAGACAGCATAAAGGGAACCGGCTTCTCCTTCAAAATAAAAAGGTTCCATCGTTATTTCCGGCTTTTTTGAATTCAGCTCTACGCTGTGATAGAACTTCAAACCATCCTGATAAGAACGATTTCTATCTAAAGTTTGTGCTAACTGTTTTATTTGCGAGACAACCAAATCTGCTGGAGGAACTCTAACATCAAAACGCTTTTCTACTTTTTCGATAAGCGCTAACGCTACCAATGATTGACCACCTAAATCATAAAAATTATCTGATAATGTTACTCCAGTTATACCAAGCACATTTTCTATTTCATCAATCAAAACCTTTTCTGAATCAGACAACCTCTCACCTTCTGAATCAGCTGGCTTTACTATCGAATCTAACAATGCAAGACGGTTGACTTCACCACCTTTTTCGATAGGGAAACTTTCAAGTAGTACATATTTATCTGGATGCAAAAATTCTGGCAACTGTTGCTCAACATAACGTTTTACTGCTTCTAAACAATTACCTGATAATTCGAGATTTTGAGCTTCTGTAAAAAAAGCAACAATTTCCTGAATTTGATTGCCTCCAACTGTAATCAAGACAAGCTTTTCAACACAGTCGCACAACTCCAGCCTTTTCTCAAACTGGCTAATATCAAAACCTACACCTTGCTTGTAATCCCTGGTTTTCGGTAACGCTTTTCTATCAACCTTACCATTTGGTGTTAGTGGCCATTGCAATAATGCAATGAGCTTTTGTGGAGTAATATAATCTGGTAATATTGATGCCAGCCTCGAACGCCAATCAATAAAATCAGCAATATTGTTTACTAACATATAAACAATTAAATTATCATTCTCTACTAACGCCACACAATCTTCAGCTGCAACAATTTCCTTTAACGCTTGCTCTACTTCTCCCAACTCAACCCTTAATCCTCTTAACTTAACTTGAAAATCTATACGGGATAGGAAATGATAATTCTCCTCAGCACCCAACCTGACAAGATCACCTGTTTTATAAATTAGCCCTTCATCTAAATCCATATGACAAAATTTTTCAGCATTCAAATCCGGACGACCAATATAACCTATACCAACACCTTCCCCTCCTATACATAATTCACCTATAAGACCTGGTGGTACTAACCTGAATAGCTGGTCTACAACATACAATTTAACATTATCGTTAGGCTTTCCAATAGGAATAGTCGAATTTATATATTCTTCCGGGTCATTGACAATGTAACTCGCTGCGATGTCAGTGCACTCTGTTGGACCATACATATTAACTAAACTGGCGTTACATTGTTTACTCGAAAGCCAGGGCAGCATAGCCGATAATCGTATAGACTCCCCTCCAAAGAAAACCTGGCGTAAACTGGATAACTTTTCAAATTCATTACGCGCCACTATAGGATAGAAAGCACTTGGCGCACAGTTAATGCAAGTTACTTTGTGGTTATTTATCTCCTGAATGTAAATACTATCATCATATACAGTAGACTCAGAAAAAATAATAGTGCCACCAACCAATAAAGGTGCGAAAATATTTTTTTGTGTTAAGTCGAAACCTACAGCACTAATGATAAAAAAACTATCTACACTGGTTAAACCAAACTCTTCTATGTACCAGTATAATAAATTCAATTCTCCCCTATTTTTAACACCGGCCCCTTTTGGCTTTCCTGTAGAGCCTGATGTATAAATTATGTAAAGAATATTTTCCAGATCTAACGAATTTTCACTGTCGAATTCTTTTGAAATATTACTAAAAGACCATTCATTGATATTTAGATGGTATATATCAATATCTGACTTTATCTCCTCAACTTTTTGAGAAATTTCTGATGTTACGATTACTGCCTGCGCCGATGAGTCTTCTAATATATAACGAATACGTTCAAAAGGGTATGAAATATCAATAGGTATATATGCTGCGCCTGTTTTTATAGTAGCTATAATGGCAATAATAAATTCAATACCAGGGCTTCCACATACAGCAATTCTTTTTAAGTGATAGCATGATGAATTTTCTATAATAGCATTAGCTAACTGGTTAGATAACTGTTCCAATTCAGCATAACTTATACTTTCATTCCCTTTTTTTATTGCGCAATTATTAGCAAATTTTCCAAAAGCTCGCTTCAACCAATCTCTTAAACAAGAATCATCGTAACTGGGTTGTGTTGTCTGCTGATAAAATACTTTCTCTTGCTCTAATAAAAAAAATATTTCTGAATTTTTTATTTCACGGATTTCCAAAACCTGTAGTAATAAATTTTCGAATCTATCAAGAAATAAATAGCTATCAAATATTATTGACTCAAACTCAAAACTCAATGAGATAAAGAGCTCAGAACTTTCATTAACCAAGGTAATATAGTCAGATTTATTATCAACACAGTTGGTGCTGGATTGATAGCTAAAGATCCTACCCTCAAATAAATGATTTAAGTCTTCTTCTTTAGTTATCTCAAGAGAAGAGTCAACTTGACGGGAAACATCATCTAGTAGATCCTTGAAATCCAGATCATTATTTATGAGATTATGTTTTATTATAATTAGCTGGTCTTTGCGGGCTTCGATTCTGAACAATATAAAAAAATCAGCACCTGGACGACAATATAGATTTATTAACAGTGCATAGATTGATAAATAAAGAGCGTCTTCTGTAACTTTATATTTATCACAATACTCATTTAGTTGCTGAGGCCGAATATTCTTGATGCATTTTTCTTCTTTTATTCTTATTTCTTTTGTTGAATCAGAAAGGGATGAATTCAGCTTTGAATAAGAAAGCGGTTCAATAAGATCAAGTTCTTCATTGCTTATTTCTCGATTCACTTCTTTCATATCAAACCATTGCTGAAAAAGAATGGATTAAATGTTAAATTTTATTCAATCAAATGACGCACCATGAGCATCAGCATCAGTCAAAAACCAGATTGTATGATCAGAAAGTTTTTCCTTTAATCGCTCATCATTACAGTCTAATGAGAATAAAAACTCTCCTGATCGATTTATTAAATCTTGATTTTTTAATACCGATTTAATTGTATTACCATATGAAGGAACTTCAAGCAAATCATAATTGTTAGCTGTAAAATATGATGAAACTTTAATAAAAACATCATTTAAAAGTCCTGCTTGATCAACACCCTCTGAGAACCAGAAGTAATCTACAACTTTGGCCGTCAAAAATGTTTTCGATTCAGAAAATTCATTTTTATAAATAAAATACGCTACTATTTTTTCGTTATAATAAATTCCCAAACATTCAAATTTATCTCCAGGGTTTTGCATATAACGCCAATTTAATCGTTTAGCCGTTCGATTAGTAAAAATTAATTTTTGTTTATTCAGATTAAACTGATCAATTGCATCTGGAAGTAGCTCAAGTTTTTTTATATCCATCCCTTCTGCTTTGCCATATCTGAAATAACGATATTGACGGTAGAATATATTTACTAGCAAACCAAATAATCTGGAAAAAGCCTTTGATGGTAACAAACGAAAAAACAAAGGGTCCATTTTTAAAAGAAGCTTCCATACTTGACGATTTGGCATAGGTAGAAATGCCCGTTTTACTAAAGATCTTGAATTATCATTTGCCCCTATGATCATCATTATTTCGCATTTGTCTTTTAATGCAAATTGTATCCATGCACCCAAGCCTTTACCCTTTAAACGCTCTGCGACCAACAAGTCCAGAGGGTGTAAAGCTTTGTAGCTGCTGCTTTCAATATTTATATCAAAGCTTTGGGTTCCACAGGTTGCCAGAATCTGACCATCGATCTTTAAAATCCATATTTTATTATTGAAATTTGGGTTATGAACGTCATTATCAAAATTATATCGCCAATTTAAATACTTAGTATCATCCCATTTTATTTTATTGCCCAGATTCTGTTTTCTGAATTCAAGGAGCTTATCAATATCAGTCGCTGTTGCTGGTTTATAACTTTCAATTAACTTTTCTGAAGATAAACCCAGCGTTCTTGCCATGACTTTTGTTAATTTTTGAAAGTTCATAGATTCACATCAAACCAATAAACCCTGATCTCGTACTACCTGGATGAAATTATCAATGACAGTAAAAGATTCAAGCTGATCTGGCGTTAAAACAATCTCAAAACGATCATCATATTCTGCCATGATAGTTAAAGCACTTAGTGAATCCCATCCTTCTACATCTTCGAGAATACTTTCTGGTGTTAGACTACCCTCTGGCTCATCCATAAGCTCACAGAGTAAATCAAGCAAAGCATCAATACTTATTTTATCGGCCACAATGTTCTCCTATAGGCTATTACATATAATTTAATGTAGTCAACGAGCCGTATAACCACCATCAATTATCAAATCTGAACCCGTCATCCAACGGTTTTCCGGCATTAAAAGAAAACTTACAGCGTTGGCTACATCTTCAACTCTACCCTCACCCAAAGGGTGTTTCGCAATGATTTGCTGAAGTTGCTGTTCACTTAACCTTGCATGGTTTTCTGTCATTTCAGTTCGAACAAATCCTGGAGAAACAGAATTAACCCGAATATTTCTGGGAGCTAACTCTACAGCCATCGCCCGAACTGCAGCATTGACAGCTGCTTTACTTGCACAGTAAGCAATCTGTCCTGGCTCTGCAATATGAGCATAGATGGATGAAATAAATACCATTGATGAATGCTCACTCGACATAATATTTCGCCCACTTACCAAACGAGCAAGCTCAATGCCTGCCAACGTATTGACTGTCACCTGCTCTGCTATAACTGCTGGTTTCAAACCATTAAGTGGCATAGTTTTGACGAGGCCAGCAACGTGGCAAAACCCATAAACAGGAGCGAGTTCCAATAAGCGGGGCTTTATCTGCTGACCTATATTATCTACATCTGCAAGATCACAGCTGATAATTTGATGGCCGTTACCTTCAAGGGCGTCTCCACAATATCTGTCTTCTAACTCTTTCTTAAGTTGAGTCAGTTTTTCAATATTACGCCCTAACAATAGTAAACGAGCACCCTCTTGCGCAAGCTTACGGCAGATACCTGAGCCAATCCCCGAGCTTGCGCCACTAATCAGTAATGTTTTGTTGGAAAAGTCTTTCATCATCTACCGAGCTTTTTCAAGACAAGGAGCAACAGCATCCGAATGCAATAATAGTGCTTCAGAATCCAGAGTTACTAGCGCTGAACTCCACGACAGGCCAACACCATAACCAAGACACATCACATCCAGCTCATTATCTCTTTCACTTTCTAACGATTGTGTAATGGTTAATGGAACTGAAGGACCACCACTATTCCCAAACTTCTCGAGAATAATCGGCGTCTGCTCAGCACTTAATTTACATTTTTTTGCCAGGTGCTTCATCATAAACTGATTTGACTGATGAAACATAAAGTAGTCGATCTCTTCAACCTGTTTTGAAGCCAGTTCCAATGTATCTCTGATTAAAGTTGGTACTCTCTTTATCGTAAAATTAAATAATCCACTACCATTCATATGTAAGTAATAGTCACGAGGGTTTTCCGGGAAACGCTGTCTAAAACCACCTCCGTGAATAATCAAATCATCATAACCTTGACCATCAGTGTGTAGATTAAAGTGAAACGGCTTTGAACCCTCAGAGTATTCAAGCGCAGTAGCTGAACCGGAATCCCCAAACAATAAATAGGTTGCGCGATCTTCCGGGCTGGTAAACAAACTAGGGGTTTCACCATGCAGCACTAACACACGCTTCATGCCGCTGTTTAGCATCATTGATGCCATCCATAAACCATACGGGTAACCTGAACAACCAAGACCCACATCAAAAGTAGCACAATTTGCAGATAAGCCCAGATCTCTATGAATTAAACAACTGGTACTCGGTAAATAATGATCGGGAGTCTGGGTAACTAAAATCAAGCCATCAACTGATTCCGTTTCCCAATCCAGCTTTTCCAGTAATTGTTTAGCCGATTGCAAGCACATATCGCTTGAAAGAATATTACCATCCGACACTCTACGCTGTTTGATTCCAGCCATCGCTACAACCTTGCGTATTTCATCTTTTGGAATATCAGTCGCATCATTAAGGTTATCAAAAACCTTTTCAGGCACACAGGTACTTACTCCTGCTATGCGACAATTTGAAAGTGATGAGCTAGCCATTTGATTCGCCTTATTCTCCTGGTTATTCTGGAAGACTCATTGGCCCTTGTACTTTCTCCAACAATAATGCAGGCCAGTGCAGAATTGCCGTTGTCTTACGCTTATTGTCAATATCCTGATAGATAAACTCCGCTTGTTCCTCGGTGATGGACCTTCCAGCATCACTAAAAGCTTCTGCTAATTCAGCTGCTGACTTACCATTATTTAAATGCCATAGTGCAATATCCATTTCTTTATATGGCAGCGCATAATAGAACTCATCTTGACCTTGCGGCAAGCTATAGGTGTCAGTTGTCGGAATAGCATTACAAATTTCATCTGGTAATCCTAAATGACGAGCCATTGCATAGACTTGTGTTTTATATAAATGTGCTATCGGTTTAATGTCTGCTGAACCATCACCGTTTTTTACAAAAAAGCCTTGATCGTACTCCATACGATTGGGTGTTCCAACAACCGCATAATTTAAACGGTCAGCATGAAAGTAATCAAACGTTTTACGAACACGTTGTTTAAAGTTGGTCGCTGCAACAACCTGTAAGTATTCATTAATACCCATTCGCTTTTCATGCATATTACCATCCGGGTCCTGGACAACCAGATTAAAGCGGTTAAATTGACCTTTATCCCCTCCAGCTATAACAATTTTATTTTTCCATCCGTCACCATATTCAGGAAATAACGACTTTATCGCATCGTCTCGCCATTTATAACAGCCCATTGCCTCTAACGCTGGAGCAATGTCCTGAACCTCATAGTCAACACCCAAATGTTCTGCTAATTGTTTTCCCCTCGATTCACTGGTCGATGAAGAATCAACTTCGGGAAGTAAAAGAGCATACACTTTTTTTGGACCTAGCGCCCTAACAGCAAGCGCTGCAGAGACAGAACTATCAATACCCCCTGATACTGCAACTACCAGCCCACGGCGTTTAAGTTTTTTCCTTAACAATTCTCGTATGGCTGAACAACAACGGTCAGCTTCAGATTCATAATCGATGGCTAGTAATGTTTCTGCCAACTGATCCATTTTAGAGGATTGAGATGCAGTTGTTACTGATATAGATTGTTCCGACATGTTGCCCCTATTTAATTAATGATTAATTATTTGCTGTAAGCAGATGTTTTTTTACCTTACCCGAAGCCGTCTTGGGTAATTGCTCTAAAAAATAAAATGCTTTTGGTATTTTATACTTCGCTATATGAAGATTACAGTGTTTCATTAGTGAACGCTGAATTTCTTTTTGTTCCTGTTCAACTTTGTCAGCTAAAACGACAAATCCGGCAATTTTCTCACCGAGTATTTCGTCCTCTAAACCAACAACGGCTGCTTCCAGTACGGCTTCATGCTCTATCAGTACTTTCTCAATCTGTAATGCAGATATACGATGTGCACCACTCTTGATCATATCGGAATATCTGCCTTCCAGAAAGAGGTAACCATCATCGTCAAGATAGCCAATATCGCCTGTCTTAAGCCAACCATCCTGAATTACTTCCTGAGTCACTTTTCCATCCCGCCAATAACCTTGCATAACGTTTTGGCCTTTAATAGCAACTTGTCCTACCTTGTTTTTGCCATCTTCATTCAACTCTGTTATGTCTTGCATTGGCAATATCTTCAACGCAATATCTTCAAGTGGCAAACCTACAGAACCCGCTTTTACTTCGAGATCAGAGCTGGGCAAGCAGGTAATTCTTGCTGAAGCTTCTGTTTGGCCATACATAACATAAAAGTCGATATCATCCATTACGCGCCTGAACAGATTTATTTTTTCCGGAATCATCGCACCACCGGCTTGAGTACAATAACGCAGATGAGGAAATTGATAGGACTCAAGTTTCACTCTTGATAACAGCAAATAGTAAGTAGATGGCACTCCCGAGAAAGAAGTCGCTTTTTCATTAATTAATTTCTCTATCAAGACTGCCGGATACATCAGTGAATTTTGCAGAACAATCGTAGCGCCCTTAAAGATATGTGTATGTAGCACCGAATTACCGTAAGAATAATAAAAGGGTAATACACACAGCACTTTATCGTTTGTATCTATGGGTAAAGCCTTACAAATAGCTTGTGTATTGTAAAAGAGATTATTCTCGGAGAGCATTACGCCTTTCGCTTGCCCTGTGGTTCCTGATGTATAAATTATTGCAGCAAGCTGGTCAGTATTCTGGTTCAAGGCGGATGAATTTGAACTGATTGATTGTAGTTTTTCTTGTTGTACATTATCTGTCTCTAAAATACCAACTTGATCTCTTTCAATCATTTCCTGAATAACAACTACAGTTGTCGATTCCTTTTCAAGACGTTCTGTAAGTTTTTCTAACGCTTTATAATTTTGATCGACAAATAAAATACTAATTTCTGCATGTTTCATTTGCGTCACTAACTCTTCAAGAGAAAGTTCAACATTAAAAGCAATCACCACATTTTTTGAGTGCCAAATACCGTAATAGGCTGCAATATAATCTGAAGAGTTTTCAGACAATAACCCTATATGTGAATCTCTATAACCCTTTATTTGAATGAACGACGATACGATATTAACCTGTCGCCAAAGTTCAGAATAACTTACCCGATCTCCATTATCATTGACTATGGCTATTTTTTCAGTTAGCTCTAAAGCATTCGAGGCTAACCTTTCCAATAAAGCATTCATCGACCTAACACTTTTTTTATATTCTCTAGAATCACCAAATGCCCACTTCAGGATGCTTTCTTTTTATTAATGTATTGATTCAGGCTATCGATAGAATCCATATTATCTGGAACCATTTCCTCATCTTCTACCTTAATATCAAATGTTTCTTCAAGAAAGGAAACCACTTCCATGATTCCCGTTGAATCAAGGATACCCTCTGCCAAAAATGAATCATCATTTTTTAATGCTGATTCATCGTCTGTGAATAAATAATTTTCTAATATAAATGCTCTTAACTTTGCTTCTGTTGACATGTTTCGCCCTTGGTTTTTCATTTAAATCGATTTTAGAGTCTATGTTTAAAATTCTTTATAAAATGATGATGCCACAACTGTGTTGACAATACTCCTACTAATGCCTGGTTGTCACGGATGCTTTGCAGCCTTCCTGATCTTGCCTTTTTAACTAACAGACTTGCCTTTTTAGTATCAAAATATCCAAAGTCGGAAAGCGCGCTTTCACTCAGCAGTTCATCAATGTATTCAGATCTCGCATTACCATTTGTATCAAATAATGCCTGCGAATCCGGCGCTCTATAAGGTTGTTTATATCGATTAATAATCTCTGATGGCAGATGTTCTGCGAAAGCTTTTTTAAGAAGATACTTCTCATTTAACACCTTCATTTTTAAAGACTCAGGCAATTTTGCAGCAAACTCGATCAAATTATGATCCAGAAAAGGAAATCTCCCCTCCACAGAATTTGACATCAACATTCTGTCACCTTGTGAGTTTAGCAAATACCCGCCCATTAATAACTTGAATTCTATAAACTGTGAGCGGTTAAACGGGCTCCACTCAGAAAACTGTTTGGGAAGTTGTTTTAACCAATCCTCTACCGGATCACGCTTTATTGATACTGCCATATCCTTGCTAAAAAAAGCTTTAGCTTTAGCGCTTGTATCCCACCTTAACAAGTGTGAAAAACCTGGAAATACCGGATTATCAAGCCCTAAGCCAAAAGCACTCTTAAGATAAGATGATTCACTACCTTTTGATAAATTCAAATAAGGATAAAGTCGCTTAAGCAACAATGGTCGCCACTTAGAATCTGGCTGCTTTGCCCAAAATTGTCTCACTTTAGCTTCTTTAAAAATATCATAACCACCTAAGACCTCATCAGCACCCTCACCGGTTAAAACCACTTTAAAACCGGAGTGCCGTACAGAGCCGGAAAGCAAGTGCATGGGAGCCAACGCCGTTCTCAGTACCGGTTTTTCACTATGCCAAATCCCCTTATAGAATGCATTAGCCACATCCTTATTACTAACAGAAAGATGGCTGTGATCTGTTTTTACATGCTCTACCATCAATTTTTGATAATGGCTTTCATCAAGCGCTTTTTCTTCAAAACCTATCGAAAATGTTCTTAGTTCTGCCTCAGAATGTCTTGAAATCGTACTTACCAGTGCCGATGAATCCAGCCCACCTGATAGATAAGCCCCAACAGGCACATCAGCTCTCAAACGTATCGATGTTGCATTCACTATGTGTTGGTAAAGTCTCTGGCCTAACTCTGCATCATTTTCTTGTAAATACTCCTCCGAGCTGCATGGGAAATCCAAATCCCAATAACAATGCTGCTGTATGCTTAACGAATTATTATCTGTTAATCGCACATCAAGCAATTTACCCGGTTCAAGACAAGAAATTCCTTCAAACAAGGTATTCTCGGCTAACGGTGACCAAAAGGTAAAAACCTGATTAAGGGCCTCAACGTTCAATCTTGGAGATTCATCTAACACAGCCAGAATGGCTTTCACTTCAGAAGCAAACAAAAGATTGCCATTTTTATAACAGTAATATAAAGGTGCAATACCAACTCTGTCACGCAACAACAACAGCCTTTGCTGATTTTCATCCCAAAGGGCTATCGCAAACTGACCATTGAGGTATTTCACAAAATCATCCCCGTATTCTTCATAGAGATGAACAATGACTTCAGTATCTGATTGTGTGTAGAACTTATAACCCTTTTGAGTGAGCGATTGACGTAACTCTATGTAATTGAATATTTCGCCATTAAATACCACCCATACTGTTTTATTGTTGTTATGAATGGGCTGTTCGCCAGTATGCAAATCTATAATGCTCAAGCGGGTGTGAGCAAGACCTATGGGACCTTTGAGAAAGTAGCCTTCAGAGTCAGGCCCACGATGTGTCAAGGTGGAAGCCATTTGCTGCAAAGACTGTTGAGCAGGCTCAGATATTGCACCCGACATCAAGATTCCAGCTATTCCACACACAAAAACATAATCCAGAGTTAAGAAGAAATTTCCCTTTAAAAATATTAAAGGATGACTGCAACATTCTAGCATCAATTGTAAAAATTTTCGCTAGTGGTCGCTATTTATAGCATCAATGAAAATGCAAGGAATACGACTTTATAATTAATGTTAGGGGAGAGAAAAAGATGAACCAGGCAGATAATATCTAATATCAATTATTATAAATTACACCTATAAGCTTTTCTTTTGGCACACTCTCAATCGCTGTCTCTATTTGATCTAAAGTAACCATACCATAGGGCACAACTATCACAACATAATCACTTAGATCAGCGAGAATACGAGCATCAGCTGCATTCCCAATTGGAGGCGCATCAAAAATAATGTATCGGTCAGAATAACGACCTCGCAATTCTTCGACAAATTGTTTCATTCGGTAAGAGGTATAGTATTCAGGTCCTATATCAGTCCCCGAACCAGCAGGTATTATCCGCAAACGTGGTATACCTGTAGCGTAAATCACTTCTTCTAGAGTCACTGTTGGATCTTGAAGAAAATCAGAGAAACCAACATCGACATGATCCAGCAAATAATCCACCGACGGAGAGTAAAGATTACAATCAACAATTAATGCTGTTTTTCCATGATCCAATGCTATTGATGCTGCCAGATTTGTACTGACAAAAGAAGCGCCCCCACCTCCGCATACAGAGGTCACTAACAGACTAAAATTGGTTCCAGCAGCTTGTTGAATCACTTTAGTTCTGATTTCACGAAAGATATTCAATACACGCTTATCGCGCATTTGCGCATGAATAATCTTTTTCTCATCCAGCTCTTCTTCACCAAGATGATATATATCAGCCATCTCGCGAATCTGTTGACGGGAAATGCGCTCCTCAAGCTCATCAATTTTGGATATACCCTGATTGATGACCTCAATATTCTTTTGATTGTTCTCACTACTCATATCGTTTTATCATCCCCAAATCAGTAAAAAGCCTACCAGCGCTGCATACAAAGATGCACAGATAAGAGCTAAAAACAAAAACATTTTAAAATCTGCTTTTTGCATACGTATCAATGGCGATGAAGTTAAATGTGGCACTGCACCAAGTAATGGTACATCAAATTCTTGATCAAGAACCGCAGGAAAACGCACGCGAGGGTCAAGAAAAATATAGAGTACAACCAATCCTATGGGTAATACCAGTGCTGCTGCACAACCAATTAATATAAAGTGCATGAATCTGAGACCACTGGCCAATAATGGGTATTTTGGTGGCTCCTGAATTTTATAACTCAGCCCTTGCCCCTCAATATCCAACGTCATTGATAGACGAGCATTTTCTTTACTTTCAAGCAGATCTTCGTACTTTACTTTTATAACATTGTAATCACGAGTCAACTCAGCTTCTTCAGCAGCCTTTTCAGCAATTCTTTTTCGGCGTAAAGTCTCTTCTGCAATACGCAACTTTACTGCATTTATACGCTTCTGTAGCGTATCCCTTTCAACTTTCGCTTGTGCTAATGAGGTTCTTAGGTCGTCGTAAACCGGATTTTCAATCCTTGATGGACCCACACTTACTGAGAGCCCACCTGATTCATCTGCTCTTCGCGCCTCAGCTTCTAACGCTTTAATTCTTTCTCTCATACTAATAACATCGGGATGACTCTCTGTAAAGTCAAGCAACAGCTGATCTAACTGATTCACTGCTGTAAGAATTCTTTCCCTATACTCCTCAGAACGAGCTTTTTGAGATAAGTATCGGCTCTCAGATGAAACTTCATACTCCAGCGCTTTTACACGCTCATTGGCTTGATCCAGATCCAATTCAAGTGTTGATACAGCTGAACGAAACTCTTCTACAGCTCTTTGAACTTGTGATTCATTCCCTTCCAAATTAGTTGCTTTAAAATTCTTTAATTTTTCTTCGGCTAAACGCAACTGTTCTTTATAAGAATTCACCTGTTTGTCGATAAACATGAAAGCCTGCTTACTTTCACTTTGTTTCGCTTCCGAGCTTTCCTTTATAAACAAGTCAATCAAATCAGCCACTACATTATAAGCAATATCCTGATCTGCATTTGAATAAGAGACGCCTATATAATTTTTACCTAGAGATTTCACGTCTAACGCATTACGAAGCTCTTCAGTAACAATCGTTTCTTTTTCTGGGTCATCTATTCCATTCAAGAACATCTCACCCTTAACAATCTTATTGAGTATACGTTCTGAAAGCATCAAGTCCTTTACTACTTGCAATTGATCTACCACCTCTGTTACAGAAGCCTGACCTGCTAATAAAGGGGCTATGATATTTTGTTGGTCTGCATACAATGTTGCTTCTACATTGTATTTTTCCTCCCATAGAGCACCAAAAACCAATGTACCTAATGCAATAAAAAAACCCGAGAACAGTACCCAAAAGCGATGTTTCCAGCACTCACGAGCTAAAATCTTTAGAAAATCAACAATAAAGACTAAATCCACAAACAAGCCCTGTCTTAAAAGTTTCTCTCGGGTACACTGATGACATCAGAAGGTGCTAATGGATAATTTGTCACCATCTTACCCTTAGACAAAATATCATTTAAACGTATTGAATATGTTTCGGTTGCTCCTTCGGCATTTTTTCGAATCAGCTTTGTTTTATTGGCAGCAGCAAATTCACTCAAACCTCCAGCTTCAAGCACCAGATCCAGCACAGTCATACCATCTCTAAACGGTAATGAACGAGGAGCTGCAACAGCTCCAGTTATACGAACACGACGTTGATAGTCAGCGCTACTGGGATTATCAACTATGACCGCTACCTGAGGTGTTCGAATATAGTCACTTAACTTGACTTTTATATCTTCAGCAAGTTGATCAGTTGTTTTCTGGCTGGCAACAACATCCCCAATCAAAGGTAAAGATATTTTTCCATCGGGGCGAACCAAAACCTGACTGCTAAGCTCAGGGTTTTTCCAAACATCCACCCTCAACGTGTCACCTGCTCCCACTTTGTATTCAGGTATTTTATAAACTGTGGATGTAGGTTGCTCCACAGTTGCAACGGGGGACTCGCATCCTACCGAAGTAAAAAGAAAACCACTAAATAGAAAAATAAAAAGAAATCGTAAAATACTCATGTTAATGTGCCCCAGTTCCCAAGAGAACAACTTGTACAGTTTGAACCATTATAATGATGTCAAGCAGCAAACTTCTATTCTTGACATAGTACAAATCATATCGCAACTTGTTCGCTGCATCTTCAGCAGTATTACCGTATGGATAATTCAATTGCGCCCACCCCATGAGACCAGGCTTAACATGATGACGTTCCCCATAATATGGCAAATCTTGCTTTAATTTCTCTACAAATTCTGGGCGCTCCGGGCGAGGACCCACAATACTCATATCCCCTCTAAGTACATTAATTAATTGAGGTAATTCGTCAATACGCGTATTTCGGATTATTGCTCCGATTCGAGTAACTCTGGCGTCATTGGCACTAGCCCATTGAGCTCCATTTTTTTCGGCATCAGTCACCATGCTTCTAAGCTTATAAATTTCAAAAGACTTGCCCTCAAGTCCAACTCGTGTTTGTTTATATATGATTGGCCTGCCTGTTTCTAAATATATTGCAAATGCAAAAATCAATACCAATGGCCAAAGTATCAATAGGAGGACGATTGCTATAAAAATATCGATAATACGCTTTAAACCAGACCAAAAACCACTATTGTAAAACCCCGCCGAAAAGACCAACCATCCAGGCCTGACCTGACTGAGCTCAACGATTCCCAGCTCTCTCTCCATTACGGTTATTGCTTCAGTAACTTTTATCCCCTTAATCTTGCACTCAAATAACTCTTTGAGTGGAAAACGACTTAAGCCTGAACCACGCCGATCATCCAGAGCAACAATTATCTCACTGACGCTATGCTCAATTGCAATATCAATCAATGATTTTTCATGCTGGATCACACCACCATCAACTGCCTTTTCTTCGTCACTAGACGTTCTTATATAACCAATAATATTGGCTACTGAACTATCATTTGCCTGTAACGCTTCTGCTAATTTCTTAGCAGACTGTCCAATACCCAAAATCAATACATTATTGCCAATTGTCTTTGGGTCAACCAGCTTAAAAAAAGACCAGCGAAAAAAAACCACCAAGACTAAAGCAATGACAACCGAAATTGCGAGGACACCTCGCCCCATATGCAATACTGGAAAAATATAATAAAGAATAGTCAGGGCTACACAACCCAATAGACAATAAGCGACCAGAGATCGGACTGCCATAGCAATCGATCCACCACGCCTGCCTTCAGTATATATTCCCATTGCTGAAGTACAGGAAACCATTATGAAAGCAAAAAGAAATGAATTGACTAACAGTTTATTATCGATAACAAATGCATCGCCCCACTGAAAACGAATTGCGTTCCCAGCAAAAAAAGCGATAACTAACAAGCAAACCTCAATTGCTCCAAGCACAAGAATAGGTGCTGATATATAATGTCTGAAAATTCTTACGTGAGACAAAAATTCTACCTTTCTATTTAGCAAATCAGAAAAAATGATAACCTTCCCAAGAATAGCACGTTTCATGAAAAGCAAACTTTAATCTTTGAAAAATCAACGATTTGTTGCTAAAACTTTTAACTACCACTAAAGCTTATGTCTACCATCTCTCCTATGCAGTCACTACTTCAGGAATTAAAACCTTTTTCCCATTACGATTTAAAATCAAACAGCATGGATAGAGGTCAAACCTTATTCAAAGTTCATAATTTAACCATCGACTTTTACAGAACACCATTAAAGACTGAACTAATTGAAGCTGGCTATAAGTATGCTCAATCCATTAATCTAACCAAACAAATAAACGATATGTTTGATGGCCATGCCATCAATAACACTGAAAAGCGTGCTGCTCACCATACTGCTCTAAGGAGTCAAAACGGAGAAGGTTTACACCAAACAGAAGCACAAGAGGCTTTAGCAAAAACCTGCGAAATTGCTGAGCAAATCAGGCAAAAGCAGTGGCTTGGTGCAAACGATAAGCCCATCACTGATGTTGTTAATATCGGTATAGGAGGCTCGGATCTGGGCCCGCGATTGGTTTGCACTGCTCTTCAAAGTAATCAGCCATCGATCAATATTCACTTTGTAGCTAATATTGACCCCGCTGAACTTGCTGAAGTATTAAACGGGTGTTCAGCAGAAACAACACTTTTCATTATTGCTTCTAAATCTTTCAACACAGTTGAAACATTAGAAAACGCAAAGCAAGCACGTAAATGGCTACTTGAAAACATTAAAGAAGAATCTCTCAATAAACACCTTATTGCTATCTCAGCCAATGTCGAAAAAGCAAGGCTATTTGGAATCAGCAGCAAAAACATTCTTCCGATGTGGGACTGGGTTGGAGGCAGATATTCACTTTGGTCAGCTATTGGACTGCCTATTGCCATTGCACTAGGAGAAACCGGTTTTAAACAATTGCTTTCAGGTGCCGAAGCGATGGACAACCACTTCAAGATCACCCCTTTTAATAAAAACATTCCCTGCTTGATGGCCCTGTTAGAGATTTTCTATACAAATATTCTTAACTTTCAGAGTCTGGCCATTATTCCCTACAGTCATAAACTTCGCCTTTTACCGGACTATTTGCAACAACTCTGCATGGAAAGCAATGGCAAAAGCGTTAGCCAAGAAGGACATCCCGTCCAACATGCAACAAATCCTGTCATATGGGGAAGTGCAGGCACTATAGGGCAGCACTCGTTCCATCAATTACTCCACCAGGGTACTCAAACAATTCCGGTAGATTTCATTTTACCGCTTACTAATGAATATAAGGAGGAAAAAGATGATCGGCATTTACACCTGATTGCTAATTGCCTTGCTCAAAGCAAAGCTCTTTGTGAAGGTAAGACTGAACAAAAAGCCTATGAGGAAATGCTGAATGCTGGCATGGATAAGAAATCCGCCAAAGCTCTATCCTCACATAAAGCCATTCCAGGAAATCGACCTCATACATTAATAGGTTTGAATTCGCTTAATCCTGCTACATTAGGTTCTCTTATTGCGCTTTACGAGCATAAAACGTTTGTTTGCAGTATTTTTTGGGAGATTAATGCTTTTGATCAATGGGGCGTTGAATTAGGGAAACAACTTAGCATGCCAATTGCAGATGCATTAATCAGCGAAACACCTGAAAAAATTGATTCTATGACTGACGACTGGATTAAACGCTTTAAAGAACAGAATTAAGGCTTCAAAACTTTAAAATAAGCTGGTTCTATTTTTTTATCTTGCCAAGCAACTCATCTCGCTTTTGCTCCATCAACGCTATATCTCCTCGCGCCTCAACATTTAATCGAACCACTGGCTCAGTGTTTGACATTCTAAAATTAAAACGCCAGTTTTCAAAAGACATGCTTAGCCCATCAGTATGATCAACCTCCAAAGCGTTTGCCTCATAGTCTTTCTGAATAGATTCCAATAAACTTTTTGCATCCTCAACCTTACTGTTAATTTCTCCACTAACAGGGTATCTTTTTATCATTTGGTTAACCAGCTCAGAAAGTGATTTACCTTTTTTGGCAACCAGCTCTGCAATTAACAACCATGGAATCATGCCACTGTCACAATACGCAAAATCCCTAAAATAATGATGTGCAGACATTTCACCACCATAAATGGCATTTTCTTTTCTCATACGCTCTTTAATAAACGCATGCCCGGTTTTACTCATAACTGGCTCACCGCCCAGTGAGGTTACAATATCCTGAGTATTCCAAATTAAGCGTGGATCATGAACCACCTTCTCATGTGCAGACTTTGCAAGAAAGGCTTCTGCTAACAGCCCAACGATATAGTATCCTTCAACAAAATCGCCATTCTCATCAAAAAGAAAGCAGCGATCAAAATCACCGTCCCAGGCAACCCCAATATCCGCTTTATTCTTTATAACAGCTTCACTTGTTGAAGCACGATTCTCTATCAATAGAGGATTTGGAATACCATTTGGGAAGTTACCATCTGGCTCATGATGCACTTTGATAAACTGACAGGGCAATTCAGCTTCCAACTCATCAATCACTGCTCCTGCACCACCATTACCTGCATTCACGACAACCTTAAGACCCTTGAAGGATGAAGGGTTAATGTAACCTAACAAATGTTTTATGTATTCCGGACGGCTATCAAAGAAGTGCAACACCCCTTTCTTTTCAACTGATTTAAACTCACTTTTTTCAGCAAGCTTTTTGATATCAAGAAGCCCTGTATCGCCACTTATAGGGCGACTTCCCGCTCTTACAAGTTTCATTCCATTGTAGTCTTTTGGGTTATGGCTTGCTGTCACTACAATACCACCATCATAATCAGCATTGTTAAATGCTGCGAAATAAATTTCTTCGGTGCCAACCATACCTATATCAAATACATCTGCACCAGCATCCATTAAACCGTTAGAAAGTGCCTTACACAATTCAGGGCTTGTTAAACGAATATCATGACCCACAAATACTTTTTTTGCCTGAATATATTCAGCAAATGCTCGACCTATTCTATAGGCAATTTCTTCATTGAGCTGATCAGGTACCCTACCTCTAATGTCGTATGCTTTAAAACAACTTAAGTCAGACATCTATATTCACTCCACATCTTTAACAACTAGCATTACTAATATATTTCAAAGAGATCACTTACCTAACTCATTCACTTTTTATAGACATTCTCGTAAGTATAATTAGTAGCATCAATAAAACCGTCTATGCTGCCGCAATCAAATCGCTTTCCTTTAAACTTATAAGCCATAACACAACCACGCTTCGCCTGTGTCAGCAATGCATCTGTAATTTGTACTTCATTATTTTTTCCAGGAGGAGTGCTACGGATAATATCAAAAATATCAGGCGTTAATATATATCGGCCAATGATGGCTAAATTACTAGGCGCATCTTCTTTTTTTGGCTTTTCCACCATATCAGTCACTCGGTACAAATCATCTCGAATTTTATCTCCGGCAATCACACCAAATTTTTCAATCTGGTCTTCCGGCACTTCTTGTATCGCAACAAT
Organism: Cellvibrionales bacterium; assembly: GCA_041941365.1. Classification (GTDB taxonomy): domain Bacteria; phylum Pseudomonadota; class Gammaproteobacteria; order Pseudomonadales; family UBA7434; genus UBA7434. Next base: position 105,221 of record JBGTQK010000002.1, read on the forward strand.
TGTGCAACGAAACTGCTTATAAAGGTCAACCATTTGCGTTAAAACGCCATGGCCCTCTCCAAAACATAAATCATCAGCTAACACAACACCAAAAGGCTCTTCACCCATTAATGTTTCGCCTGTCAGAATGGCGTGCCCCAAACCAGCCATCATACGTTGCCGAGTAGTAGAGAAAGTACCTTTATTGATAACATCTCTAATACCGATTAATAGATCTTCTTTACCACTCCCTTCGATTTCTTTTTCCAATTCATAGTTAGTATCAAAATGATCATTAATAGCTCGCTTACCCCTTCCTGTGACAAAACCAATCTCATGCAAGCCCGCCTCTAACGCTTCTTCTACGCCGTATTGTACCAGCGGCTTATTTACAACAGGCAACATTTCTTTCGGCATCGATTTTGTAGCTGGTAAAAAACGGGTACCATAACCAGCAACAGGAAACAAACACTTCTTAATCATTACTTTACTCCAAATATAATTTATTGCATGCGACCATAGACATTATCATATCGCACAATACCATCTTCACCCAAATATGAACCCGACTGCACCTCGATCAGCTGTAATGGAATTTTGCCAGGATTTTCGAGGCGATGCTTTTTACCTGGCGGTATATATGTTGATTGGTCTTCGTTCACATCAAATACTTCATCTTCACATGTTACTCGAGCTATACCATACCAGATACAATAATCCAATGCTCTGCACGATAATGACGTTTTTGCAATGAAAGTTTTGCTCCGGGTTTACTACTATTTTTTTAACTTGAAAACGCTCACCCTCTGAAATCGTTTTATATGATCTCCAATACCGATAAACCACTTATTAAAAAACAGCTTCTGAACGATCTTCCTGTTCAAGCATTTTGACAATACTCTTTAAACTCTGTACTTTACTTCTATCTGCAACCATAACAGCATCAGGCGTATCAACCACAATAAGATTGTCTACCCCTAAAACAGCAACTAATCGATCTTCACTATGAATCAAAGAACTTTTTACGTCAGCTAGAATGGTATCGCCACTTGTCGCATTGTCATTTTCATCTTTGCTTTGAACATCCCATAAACTTGACCAGGAACCGATATCACTCCATCCTGCTTCAAGCTCTACAACAGCACAGCGATCTGTTTTTTCCATTACAGCATAATCAATAGAGTCTTCAGGACAAGTTTTAAAGGCCGTCTCTTCAAGACAGCAAAAATCCAGGTCCTCTCGACTATTTTGTAAAGCCTGCCTGCAAGACTCAAGCGTTTCTGGAGAGAACTTCTCTAACTCTTCAACATAGCTCGAAGCTTTAAAAACAAACATACCACTGTTCCAAAGAAAATCACCACTATCGATATAACGCTGCGCAGTTAATGAATCAGGTTTTTCCTTGAATGCCTCTACAGATAAAATACCCTCGTCTATAACATTTCCCTTTCTTATATAGCCATAACCGGTTTCCGGTTTAAACGGCGTAACCCCAAAAGTCACCAAATGACCATTATTTGCTGCGATAAGTGCTTTTTCAACAGCTTGCTCAAAAGAAGACATATCTTCCAAAAGGTGGTCAGCAGGCATAACCAGCATTACAGCATCACTATTGAAGTCTAATGCTTTTAAAGCAGCGCAGGCAACAGCTGGCGCCGTATTTTTTGCTGCTGGTTCTAACAAAATACTTGCAGCTCTAACTTCTATTTCCTGTAATTGCTGGGCTACCAGAAAACGATTTTCATGACTACAGACCACAATAGGATCCGAGCTTTCAAGCCCATTCAGACGAGTCAATGTAGATTGCAACATGGTGCGGCCACTATTTGTTAAATCTATAAATTGTTTTGGATAAGCTTTTCTTGAAAGAGGCCAAAGACGTGTACCTGAGCCTCCGCATAAAATAATAGGAAAAAGCATCTCGCTTCCTTAAGTTAATTAAGATTAAAGGCGACAATTATCTTGATAGATATCAGCTAAAACCACTAAGGATTATAAAATTTTAACTGCAATCAAAACATTAGCACGAAATAACCGAAATACCGTAGTATAACGACTAACTGCCCAACCCAAGAAAATAAATAGTGCACTTTAATGAGACGCTACTTGATTACCAAGTTATAATGCCAATATTTTTGAACAAAAGACAATCAAATCAAATTTAACCCACACACTATATTTTTCAGGAACTGCCTTTTCTCTTATGCATAAAATCATGACTCCAATGCCTTCTCAATTCACTAAAGAAGAACTTCTAGCTTGTGGACGCGCTGAATTATTCGGACCAGGCAACCCTCAACTACCTGTCGACAACATGTTAATGTTGGATAGAATTATTAATATTGATGAATCATCAGGTAAGTACGGAAAAGGTCAGATACATGCTGAACTGGATATAAACCCGGATTTATGGTTCTTTGATTGCCATTTTATTAATGATCCCGTAATGCCTGGCTGTCTTGGACTAGACGCAGCCTGGCAATTATTAGGTTTCTTTCTTGGATGGCGAGGTAATAAAGGGAGAGGCCGTGCCTTAGGGGTAGGAGAAGTAAAATTCTCCGGGCAGATTGAACCTGACACTAAACTTGTCACTTACTACATTGATATCAAGCGTGTCATGGAATCCAAACTTGTGTTAGGTATTGCTGATGGATGTGTGATGGCTGATGGTAAGGAAATTTATCATATGAAAGACCTTCGAGTCGGATTATTTAAGCGTAACGACGGTGAGTAACGCCTTTAAAAAAACATCAAACTTTTTCATTTTTGGATAGCATATTATGAAACGTGTAGTAGTAACAGGAATTGGCATCGTATCCTCAATCGGTAATACTCTTGAGGAAGTGGCGACATCACTTAAACAAAGCAAATCAGGTATCCGATTTAATCCCTCTTATGTTGAGATGGGGCTAAGAAGTCATATCAGTGGTCAGATTAACCTGAATCTATCCGACTATATTGATCGTAAGGTGTTGCGTTTTATGGGAGCTGCCGCAGGTTACGCTTATATTTCCATGGCGAGTGCCATTGCAGATGCAAACCTGACTACAGAGCAAATCAGTAATCCCCGAATAGGCATCATTGCCGGGTCTGGCGGTGCATCTTCTGCCAGCCAGGTTGAAGCTTCTGACATCCTGCGTGAAAAAGGCTTACGAAAAGTAGGACCTTATCGTGTTACCCAGACTATGGGAAGCACTGTTTCTGCCTGCCTTGCGACAGGCTTCAAAATCAAGGGAGTCAACTATTCAATTTCATCAGCTTGCTCAACCAGCGCACACTGTATTGGTAATGCGATGGAATTAATTCAACTCGGTAAACAGGATATTGTTTTTGCAGGTGGTGGTGAAGATGAACACTGGACTATGAGCTCCCTCTTCGACAGCATGGGTGCATTATCAACAAAATACAATGACACACCCGAAAAAGCATCCAGGGCTTTTGATAAAGACCGGGATGGCTTTGTAATTGCTGCAGGTGGAGGCATGCTGGTTCTTGAAGAGCTCGAACACGCCAAAGCACGTGGTGCAAAAATCTATGCTGAAGTTGTAGGTTATGGCGCAACATCTGACGGTGCTGAAATGGTTGCCCCATCAGGTGAAGGCGCTGTTCGTGCGATGGAATTAGCAAAATCCACAGCACAGCATAAAATTGATTATATTAATGCGCATGGCACAAGCACGCCAGCAGGAGATATTGTTGAGCTTGATGCAGTGAAATCCGTATTTGGCGATGAGCTGCCCATTATCAGCTCAACCAAATCACTCACGGGTCACTCCCTCGGTGCAGCAGGTGCCCAGGAAGCCATATACTCTCTTATTATGCTAGAACAGCAGTTTGTTGCCGCATCTGCTAACATTGAATCTCTGGACGAAAGCGCACAAGAGAGTAACATCGCCTTGAAGACAGAGGATAAACCTTTAAATTGTGTAATGTCTAACAGTTTTGGGTTTGGCGGCACTAACGCCTGTCTTGTTTTTCAAAAATACACAAGTTAGCCTCTTGAATTGCATACTATAAAACTTTAGCTATGAATATTATTATTTTATTTTCCCGCTCTACAATTACCATTCTGACCACAATCGCTTGCTTAGTTGCTGCAACACAACCCTCCTTTGCAAATACTTTAACCTATCAGGCAACAATCGGTTTGCAAAGCGAATACGATAACAACAGCCTTCAGCAGCCAGATAAAACACATGACATAAGCAGCACTGTAATTGGAGAGTTCAACGCTGACGGAAAAACAAACCTGCTTGATATTAATGCCAATTACAATACCAGTTTTACAGACTATAAAGATGATACCAACGAAGATAACTCAGAACTAACTGGCTCAGGTACATTAATTTTTCAATTGCTCGATAAACGCTTATATTGGCTTGCCGAACATAGAGCAACACGCCAGATTGCTGACCGTAACAATTTGGATATATCAGATAATAGGGTTAAGCGTCAGGAATTTAAAACTGGCCCCTCTGTCTTCTTCGATATAACAGGTGTTGATAATTTAGAATTTAGTACCATCTTCAGTAAAATTGATGTTTCTGAATCTGAGAGAAGCACAAACAATTTAAATACTGACTCCGAAAGCATACTTAGCAGTCTCATCTGGACTCATCGCTTCAATCCCATCACAGATATCAAAACAACTTATAGCTATAGAGACATAGAAACCGACGAAAATGATGATACAACCATCCAAACGTTTTTAGTTGGTTTTGAACGGACTTTAAGGACGCTCTCATATAGTATCAGTGTAGGTGCCAGTCGCTCAGAAGAGGCTATTACCAATGAGGTTAAAGATACTAACTCCAGTTTATCGGCTAATGCAGAAATTCAAAAAGACACTGGTAGTCAGACCTTTCTATTTACAATAGATAAACGACAATTAGAAAGAAGCTTATCGGGCTTAACTGATGATGAATTTCAACTGATTAATTCATCTATTGCATCAGGAAGCTTTTCTACTTCTGATGTTGTTGATGCTTTAACAGCTGCTTTTTCCTATGAAAACAATCTTATCTGCCGACGTTGTAACTACGTTCTGGAATACCGGCTATCAGACTATGATACTGATAACGCAAACATTGCTGACGAACTCAACCAGCTTATTACTACAGAGTTTAATTACAACCTTTCGAGAAATTTAAGAGCAAGCATACGCGGCACTTTTGAGACAACTGACTTCTCTGAACCCGGCGGTGATTACGATGACTCACGTCAAAGTGGCGAGCTTGGTCTCAGATGGAGTTTGAGCAATAATTTATACTTGAGATTTTATGGTGGCTATAGCGAAAGAGATAGAGAGGAAAATGAAGGCTTTTCTGACTTTGACCAAGGTTATGGCGGTTTCACTATTAATTATAATTTCCTGGATAGCAAGTTAAATACATCCGATTAATCTTGCCAGCAAAAGCCTGCTTTACAATGGCTCAACACAACCTATCTAACACTAACGATTGCTGATGCAAAGGAATGATTTTTATTACATCACTTTTAGATATTTCTCCACCAGGCTCTATAGGTATCAATATATTTGACTCCACAATAGAGCTCAATATACCTGAACCCTGTTTTGGATATAAAGAAACTTTTATTTTTCCATTATTATTTAATACTGCCTTCCCTCTTAAAAACTCTAACCTCTTACCATTATTTTTAGCTGCAAAGTCTGACTCAGCAGCACTCTCATCTAACATATAGCTGGAGCTTCCCAATGTTTTGAGAAGCCAGGGCATAACTAACAGGCGGAATGTTACATATGCCGAAACAGGATTGCCAGGCAATCCAAAAAAAGGCGTACCTTTGATTTCTCCAAAGGCAAAAGGCTTTCCAGGTTTGATTGCCAACTTCCAAAACTCAACGTTACCTAACGCTTTTAATACACCACCTACATAATCCTCTTCACCTACTGACATACCACCAGTAGAGATAACACAATCAGCTAACTCCAACGCCTTCTCTATCATTTTTTCAGTAGCATGTTTATTATCAGGACAATTACCCAAATCCAACACTTTACACCCCAAATTTTGAATAAAAATAGAAAGTGCATAACGGTTTGAATTATAAATTTCACCAGGCCTTAATTTTTCTCCTGGAGAAATCAGCTCATCACCTGTTGAAAATATTGCTACTGTCAAAGAGCCATAGCAGGGAACCGAATCAAAACCCATAGAAGCCATTTTGGCGATATCTTTAACAGTTAACTTTCTCCCCCTGCATAACGCCAAACTATTTTCTAATATATCCTCCCCCTTTAACCTAACATTTATACCCTGTTTCGCATCTTCAATAAAGATAACACTGTTATTATCTTCTGATAGTTTTGCATTCTCCTGCATAATAACTGCATCAGCATTTTCAGGCATCATAGCTCCAGTAAAAATCCGTGCTACTGTTCCCTCTTCCAGAGGAGTCGCAATATCTCCCGCAGTAATTCGCTGTGATATGAAGTAACTTTCATTTTTATTGATTAAATCCGCTTTAACCGCAAAACCATCCATTGCACTATTATTAAAAGCAGGAACCGATATTGGCGAAGAAATATCTTCGGACAGTATCTTATTGTTAGCCCCCAATAATGGAATGCGCTCAATATAGTTTGTAACTGTCGCATCATTTAGCACTCTTTCTAGTGCATCTTTAAACTCAAGCATAAATTTTTCTTTTTTCTATACTTGCTGTTTTTTGGCTTTTAGGCTCGCTTGCAAGACACCAAAAAAGTTACACGGCTTATGACGACTATCCAGCTGTTCAACAAGTATTTTCTCCCAGGCTAACTGACAAGCCCCTGTTGAACCAGGCATCGCAAAAATTACTGTATTGTTGGCAAACCCACCCAGAGCCCTCGACTGAATCGTCGAAGTACCAATATCATCTAATGAGAAAGCACGAAACAACTCACCATACCCTTCTATTTCCTTTTCAAATAAGGGCTTAATCGCTTCAGGTGTTGAATCACGTCCACTAAAACCGGTTCCTCCAGTAATAAGCACTGCATCAACTTTATTATCAAATATCCACATGGAAAGCAGCGCTCGAATTTGAAAAATATCATCTTTACTGATTTGTCTGTCAGTTAGTAAATGCCCGGCAGCAGTTAACGATTCAACCAGATACGCACCGGACTTATCATCCGCTTCAGTTCTGGTATCAGAGACGGTTAAAACCGCAATATTTAATGGATAAAAATCGTCAAATGCAGACACTAAAATCTCCCAAATTGTAAGTTTTCTATTTTTTAAAGCTGTTTTTTCTTCAAAACGCTGGAATTATAGCGAAAACTCCAGAAAACACTATTGACAATGCTTGCCCGAATTTGAATAATCGCGCGCCTGTTTTTTGGAACAGTAAAAAGTTATTGTAATCGTTCAGACATATATTCTTAGAGGAAACTATTTTGGCTAACTCGCCCCAATCAAAAAAGCGTGCCAAGCAAGGTAAAAAACGTCGTAATCACAATGCAAGCCTCCGCTCTATGGTTCGCACCTACATAAAAAAAGTAGTTGCGGCTATTAACGCTGGTGATAAAACTGCAGCAGCTGAAGCTTACAAGCATGCTGTTCCAGTGATCGATCGTATGGCTGATAAAGGCATCATCCACAAAAATAAAGCTGCCAGACACAAATCTCGCCTGAACGAACAAATTAAAGCTATCGCTTAAGCAAAACCCTTCTTTTTACTTATCACCTGATTCAAGCAGACTTCTTGAATCAGGTGATACCGTAATTCTCGAAAGAACTCTCCTTCTCTGTCATAGCAAAAAAATCTGGTTTTTGCTACTTTTTTTGGTAGTTGGGCATTGCGCTTATTTTCTTCATCCTATAGAATTCGCCTCCTTTTTTAACCGTTGCCGCAGTTATCTATCAAAAAAGCGTCAATTGCATATTTTCTCAATTGACCAATGACATCAAAAACTGAGGCCTAAACACGGAGCAGAAACATGTATGCAGTTATTGTAAGTGGTGGCAAGCAACACCGCGTAGTAGAAGGCGAATCTTTAAAAGTTGAAAAGCTGGATGTCGCAACAGGTGAAACCATCGCTTTTGACGATGTTTTAATGGTAGGCGAAGGTGAATCCGTTAAAATTGGTGCTCCTTACGTTGATGGTGGACAGGTTCAGGCAGAAGTTATCAATCATGGCCGTCACGAAAAGGTGACCATTGTTAAGTTCAGACGCCGTAAACACCATAGAAAACAAATGGGCCACAGACAGTGGTTTACTGAGTTAAAGATCACTTCTATTTCTGACTCAGGCGCAAAACCATTGCCAGCCAAGAAAGCTGCTCCAAAGCCTGAAGTTGAAAAAGAAGCAACAGCCAAGACAGGCGCTGATGATTTATCGAGAATTTCAGGTGTTGGGCCTGTAATCGTGAAAAAATTAAATGATGCGGGCATCACAACCTTTGCACAAATAGCTGCATTTACTGCTGAAGATGTAGCAGCAATGGATGAAAAGCTAAATTTTAAAGGTCGCATCGAAAGAGATAACTGGATTGAACAAGCTAAAGAGTTTGCAGCTGAAAGCAAATAAATAGCCGCAAATAGATAACATCTGATTGGATGACAATTTTACGAGGTTAGACGAACATGGCACATAAAAAAGCAGGCGGTAGTACGCGTAACGGCCGCGATTCCGAATCCAAACGACTTGGTGTCAAAAAATACGGTGGTGAAGCTATCGTTGCTGGAAACATCATCGTCCGTCAGCGTGGCACTAAAGTACATCCAGGTGTTAACGTAGGTATGGGTAAAGACCATACTTTGTTCGCCCTTAGTGATGGCGAAGTTAAATTTGAAATAAAAGGCCCAAAGAACAGACAGTTTGTCAGTGTTATCGAAGCAGCAGAACAACCCTCTGCATAACAATCACACTTAACAAACCAAGAAACCGCCTTATGGCGGTTTTTTTTGCACTAAATACTTTTCTACAAGCTTATACTTTACGATTTAAACACTATTAAATAGCATGAAATTTGTCGACGAAGCAGTAATTACAGTAACCGCAGGTAAAGGTGGCAATGGCTGCTTAAGCTTTCGTCGTGAAAAATTTATTCCACGCGGTGGCCCGGATGGTGGAGACGGTGGTGATGGTGGCAGTGTTTTTTTAGAAGCCGACATCAACTTCAACACATTGATCGATTATCGCTATCAGCCTCGTTATCGAGCTGAATCAGGAAAAAGCGGACAAGGCAATAATCGAACTGGCGCTGCTGGCGCTGATAAAATCCTTAAAGTGCCTGTAGGCACAATAGTAACCGACGAAGAAACCGGTGAGGTAATTGGCGATCTGGTTGCAGAAGGCAACCAACTGCTTGTAGCACAAGGTGGCTTTCATGGATTGGGGAATACACGTTTCAAATCCAGTACGAATAGAGCCCCAAGGCAAACTACTCCTGGCTCTGAAGGTGAATCTCGCAAACTCAAGCTGGAACTTAAGGTATTAGCTGACATTGGTCTGCTTGGATTTCCGAATGCAGGCAAATCCAGTTTGATTAGCGCTGTTTCAGCCGCCAAACCAAAAATAGCCGATTACCCTTTCACTACACTCGTACCCAATCTGGGTGTTGTAAGCATTGAAAGCCATCGCAGTTTTGTTGTAGCTGATATTCCTGGAGTTATAGAAGGTGCCGCTGAAGGAGCTGGTCTGGGTATCCGTTTTTTGAAACACCTGACCAGGACACGTATCCTCCTACATATCGTCGATATAGGTTCTCCTGCTCTGGGACTAGAGAATACCGTTATAGAAGACATTCAAAAACTGGAAAAAGAATTAAAGAACTTTAGTGCAGCACTTGCAGAGAGACCGCGTTGGCTAGTACTTAATAAAATTGATTTGCTCGATCAAAATGCTATAAACGAACAAGTAGAAATAGTAAAAGAAGCATTTCCTGAAATCGATAACATCTATGCAATTTCAGCTGTGAGTAAAACCGGTTTGGAATTACTTAAACATGACCTGATGAATACACTGGAAACCGTTTGGCAGGAAGAATCTGAAGATAAAGAAAAGCAAAAACAGGAAGCTGAATTTCAACGAATGATGCAAGAACAAAGTCGGTCCAGTATAGAAGAACTTTACGAAAAACGTCGAATTGAAAAAATGGCCAGAAAACAAGGTGGCGATCAGGATGACGATGATTTTGATGATGATGTAGAATTTGAATACGTAAAAGATTAACAATCACTTTTCATTAACAAGAATAGACTATGAATGCTGCACAAACACAAAATAAAAACAAACGTCGCTGGGTCATCAAAATTGGTAGTGCGTTAATAACCAATAACGGCCAACAGCTAGCCCATCATGCGTTAGATCTTTGGGTACCCCAAATAGCGAATATCATTAAGGAAAACAATATTGATATTGTGCTGGTTTCTTCGGGCGCCGTTGCAGAAGGCATTCAAAGACTTAACTGGATGACAAGGCCTGAAGCCCTGCATGATCTTCAGGCAGCAGCTGCGGTTGGACAAGCCGGCCTGATTCAAAGCTATGAACAGCGCTTTAAACAATTCAACCTGACGACTGCACAAGTTTTACTGGTGCATGGAGATATTGATGCCCGAGACCGCTACCTCAACGCCAGACAAACCATTGATAGATTGTTAGAAATTGGGGCAATACCAATAGTTAACGAAAATGATACGATCGCCACTGATGAAATTCGTTTTGGCGATAATGACACATTAGCTGGCTTGGTAGCCAATTTGATTGATGCTGAAAAATTATTAATTTTGACTGACCAGAATGGTGTTTATAACGATGATCCGCGGCATAACCCGGACGCTCAACTTCTCAATGCCTGTGACGTTGATGACCCTATACTTGAGCAAGCAGCAAAAGGCAGCGGCTCGGCTTTGGGACGCGGCGGTATGGCCACTAAAATCAGTGCAGCAAAACTTGCATCCCGCTCTGGCACTATCACAATTATTGCCAATGGAAAAACTGAGAATATTATTCAGGATTTGGCCAATGGAGGAAAACAGGGAACATGGCTAACAAGCAGCAAAAAACCTCTTCCATCTCGTAAGCAATGGCTGGCCAGCAAAAAAGTATTCGGCAAAATCATGGTCGACAATGGCGCAAGCAAAGCGCTACTTGAAACAGGTGTTAGTCTTTTATCAGTCGGCATAGCCAATGCTACTGGAGACTTTAAACGAGGCGATCTGGTCTCTTGTCTGAGCCCCGAAGGTATTGAAATAGCTCGCGGTCTGGTGAATTTTAATTGTGATGAAGTGAACGCAATCGCGGGCAAGTCCAGCCAGGAAATGTTATCAACCTTAGGTTACGCAAGCGATAACGAAGTGATTCACCGTAATAATCTCGTTGTTCTTTAAACCGCATTCTCTTAAAATTAGTTTTTTATTGATCTGTAAATCTTATTGCCCAAGATTGCATAATGAAGGATAGGCATCAATGACATCGCCCACAATAGAATTAGCTCAATCTTTAATACGTCAGGCGTCGGTAACACCTGATGATGCTGGCTGCCAGCAAATAATGATAGAGCGTCTCAAAGCAATTGGTTTTGAGATAACGCCATTACGTTTTGGCGATGTCGATAATTTCTGGGCAACTCGTGGTAATTCAGGTGACATTCTTTGCTTTGCCGGGCACACTGATGTCGTACCCGAAGGTGACCCTGAACAGTGGAAGCATAAGCCCTACGAAGCGACTCTGGATAATGGTATTTTACATGGACGCGGTGCAGCAGATATGAAAGGCAGCCTTGCCGCTATGGTTGTTGCCGTTGAAGAATTTGTAAAAAATAACCCTGACCACTATCAGCAAATCGCTTTTTTAATCACAAGTGACGAAGAGGGTATAGCCGTTGATGGCACAGTTAAGGTTGTAGAATACCTCGAAAAAAATAATATTAAAATTAAATGGTGTATTGTTGGCGAGCCCTCCAGCACCAATACGACGGGCGACATTATTAAAAATGGCAGAAGAGGCTCTCTTGGTCTAACACTTACCATCAATGGCGTACAGGGCCATGTAGCCTACCCTCATTTAGCACGTAATCCTATTCATGAAGCCAGTCCTGCACTGGCAGAACTGGCTACCATTGAGTGGGACAAAGGTAATGACTTCTTCCCTCCAACCACCTTCCAAATCTCCAATATGAATAGTGGCACGGGCGCAACGAATGTTATCCCTGGGTCTGTTGATATTATTGCCAATTTTCGTTTTTCTACAGAACTTACTGTAGAAAATATTCAACAACGATTCATAACTATACTCGACAAACATAATCTCGATTACGAGATACGCTGGCAAGTGAATGGCTTACCATTTCTTACCCAACCTGGCAATCTAACAGAAGCAGTCTCTGATGCTATAAAAGAAGTGACTGATATTAAAACCGAATTAAGCACAGCAGGTGGTACTTCCGATGCTCGCTTTATCGCACCAACAGGTACTCAAGTGATTGAATTAGGCCCGGTTAATGCAACAATTCATCAAGTTGATGAACAGGTTAATGCTGAAGAATTAAACCTGCTAAAAGATATCTACCTGAAAACACTGGAAAAAATGCTGAAATAACCCAAGGCATTCTTGTAACCATTCTCAAGAAATCATCTACACTAAATAGATGGTTACATTCATTCATCAAATCAAACACTTTGCAGACCAGCTAATGGACAATGAAAAATTGCGGCTTAAGCATTTTTCCATTGCTGCTGTTATTTTCTTTTCAGGCTATGGATCACTTTACTCGATTAATAAAAATAGTACCGGTACCTTAGAAAATGAGCTGATGGCGTTGAGTGTATTAGCCATAACGCTGGTTGCTTTTGGGTGGGCTATTTTTATTCATGTGCTAACGATTATTTCCAGGACATTGAGATAGTTTAAAATATTCGTCACAATTTCTTATCATGTATTAATAAAAATTAGAATGCCATGTTTTATTCTTATATTATAAATATTTCTATCCACTATCCCAAGTTATGCCTTGATTTGAAATAAATAATTTTTTCACTGTTTTAAATTCTATAAAATACTCTTCAGGCCAGTTAATTTTTTAAAACTCTAATTCTGTCATTATTTCTATCAAAAAGCCGGTATGTATGATTTGATTATACAAAGAAGAAATATTCATTTGTAAAATTTTTTTATTCTTTTTAAATAAAGATTTTTATTAATATCTTCCTTACTTTTTTCTACAGCAAAAAAAGTAACATAAATAAATATTTAAAAATTAACTTGTATGTTAACGTTAAATATCCAGTGTCATTGATAAAACATGAACCTTAAATCAATATATTCGTGTTAAATCACATATCCAATAATGGATGCTTACCCTCCCAAGGCGGGGTAAAATACTCTTCTACATCTTCAGTAGTAACTTCTTCTAATGTAGAAGGATTAAATTTCGGGTTATTGTCCTTATCAATCAACAATGCACTAACACCTTCTTTTAGATTTCCTTTCAAAGAACATTGAGTTGACATAATCAATTCCATTCTAAAAATATCAGCTAACGATTTACTCTTGCCTCTTTTTATCTGCTCATCCACCAGATATAATGTAATCGGACAACCTTTTTCTAAAGTGGTAACTGCTTCATCAAACCAGTCATTAATACCTTTTAAATTCTTTATCGCTTCTACTTTTTCTAAAAGAGAACTCGGCTGCATTGCGTTTTGTATTGCTTCATAATTATCTTCTATATTTGAAGTAATCTCATGATTAATTGAGCCCGATTGCAATGCATTAATCATTTTTTCTATTTGCTGGTAATGTTCAGAACTATCATTTGACCAGTTTTCGGATAACAGTCCATTAATAAATTGTTCTTTTTGAGAGCTCAACATCATGAAATCTGCAAAATTCGCAAATAGTGCATCAGTGGCATTAAATTTTACCCCTGTCATTCCCAAAAATAGCCCTACACCTTCCGGTGCTTTATTCAAAAAATAACTGGCACCAACATCAGGGTATAAACCTATTATCACTTCTGGCATTGCCATTCGAGTTCTTTCAGTTACGATTCGGTGACTCGCACCATTCATAATACCCATACCACCACCCATCACAATACCATGTCCCCAAACAATGATAGGTTTAGTGTATTGATGAATTAAATAATCAAGCTGATATTCCTCTTTAAAAAATTGAAAACAGCCGTCATTACCAACCTCCATATCTTTATACATCTGAACGATATCACCACCTGCGCAAAACGCTTTCTCGCCAGCACCCTGCATAAAAATGGCTACAATATTTTCATCTTCTTGCCAGCTTTTTAATTGTGCCAATAATAAATTGACCATTGAAATATTCAGGGAATTAAGTGATTTTTCAGCGTTTAAGGTAACAAGCCCTATAAGATTGTTAGAAGTAGAAGGAAGTAGTTCAAACAAAACAGGTGGTAAAGGTTCTGAATCTGTATTCATAACTAAAACTTGAGCAGCAAAGGTAAATAAAAGATGGTTTATATTAACATAGTTATTATGTTGTTTTTCTGGCAGTTTATTTTAAGTCATACCAGAGTGTTTATTTCGATATTCACCAGGCGCCATTCCATACCATTGCTTGAACGTTTTACTAAAAGCACTACTTTCCTTAAAGCCTACCTTAAACGCAATTTCCTTGATTGATAATTTACTGTTCCTGAGCAAAGCAATGGATATGTCTTGACGAATTTCATCCTTAATCGCCTGGTAAGTGGTACCCGTTGCAGACAGTTTACGTGATAGCGTTTGCGGTGACATTTCAATCTGCTCAGCCAGCACATTAATAGTTGGAAACCCATTTGAAATATCAGCTCCTACCAGAACCCGAATTTTTAATACCAGATCATCGAGGTTAGGCCAAAGCAACGTATAAAAATTTGAGTATTCAGAAAAAGTCTCTGCACCTTCTGTAGCTTGAACAACTGGAAGAGATAATATTGGTTCTGAAAACTCTATATAAGAATTATCTGCCTGAAATACATTATCACAAGCAAACACAAACCTGAATTCTTTAAGATTTACTTCAACAGGGAATGAAAAAGCAACCGCACTTATTTGTATTTTTGACTTTGCCAGCCAGGCCATTTGTTTATAAGTACCTAACAACATCCGTTGTTTATAAAAAGGTGAATGCACTTGTAGCTCTGAATGACAGTGTAAGCTGATACGTGCATTATTGCTTTGCTGCTCCACAGATAATGCCATTTGTTTATTATTGAATAAACTGTAAAACTCATTCAAAGAAGAAAAAGCTTCTTTAAGCGTTGGCAATCTGGTCATCGTACGATTGATAAAACCAAGACTGCCTAATGGCATGGGTAATAAAGTAAAACCTAACATTTCATCTTGCAATTCACTTTGCACAGCATCTGTTATACGGTTGTAATCGTAAACACTGATCATTGAATCATTTGACCGATCGATACCCTCGTATCCAAGAGACTCTAGCAGCGCATCGGCATCACCACCTTTATAAACATAACCCTCCAGTGTTTCGCTAACGAAACTGGCTTTAATCGTTGGCTTGAGGCCTTTTGACACGATGGACATGAATTTTTCGTTTCTACTCAAATAATTGTTTTAAGTTATTGGCTTTAAGAAGAATAAACGATGAGGTGATTGGACATCAACTTGAGTTTTTAGGACATTGCTGTTTTTATCCAAGCTATAGCATTATAAGTGCACATAAATTGTTACTATTTTCAAAGGTGCCTGCTATGTCTCTAGCCAAAGTACAGCCGATTTCTATGTCGCTACCCAATCGAAATAACCCTTATAATTTTGATGAATATCTTGAGTGGCTTAATAATTTTAATCTGTATGAGGATGTTCCCTTTATTAAACAAGCGATAAAAACTTATGCCGGGGAGTTATCACCAGAAATACTAGCTGATTTAAAACAGTTTGGAGAAAAGCATACTAATAAATACAAGAAATTATCAGATGCTGCAGGTGTACATGAGAAAGCGCCTTATCTGGTCCACTTTGATGGCCATAATAATCGCATTGACCGTATTGTACGCCCACCTGAGACCCTTGAGCTTGAGCGTGAATGGTGGCAAGACGCTGTTTTTGCAGATGACGTTCATCCTTGGTCACGTTTTATCAAAATTTACCTCATGATGGCTCTGGGTGAGGCTGGTGTTAACTGTGCTCACTGTTGTACCAGTGGATTGATATTATTATTAGATAAATTTGCTGACACACCAGAACTAAAACGTATTCATCAACACCTTACCAACGGTATTGATGGCGATTTTGCTATAGGTGGTCAGTTCCTGTCAGAAATGCAAGGCGGCTCAGATGTTCAAGCCAACCTTGTTGAAGCTGTACCACAGGATGACGGCAGTTGGAAAATCTATGGTACCAAATACTATACATCTGCTGCTCACTGCGACTATGCGGTAATTACAGCAAAACCTACAGGTAGCGAAAAAATTGCCATGTTTGTTGTTCCATCGTGGTTACCTGGCGATAAAGAAAAAGAGAAACGTAACAGTTATGTTATCAACAAAATTAAATCCAAGCTGGGTACGCGAGAACTCCCTACAGGAGAAATCTGTTATAACGGCTCCATAGCTTACGCGCTTGGCCCTCTGGAAGATGGCTTATCTAATATTATCGGTATTGTATTATCACACTCACGCTTTATGAGTGGTACAGGACCAGGTGCACAAATGCTTCGCGTTGTTGAAGAAGCCAGAAAATATGCCGAGCTACGAACAGCGTTTGGTGTAACAATCAATAAATACGGGCTTGTTGCTGCACAGTTTAAAAAACTCGATAAATACGCGCAACGAACAACAGCCACTTCCTTTAAATTACAGAGTGAAATACTTAAAAACGAACTGATGGACGCAGGACAAAAAATGTTTCATTCTGAATTAGCAGAGAAACATCATCGATTCCATTTACGAATGCTTATTATGCTACATAAAATGGTGGCAACAACCGATGCGGTTATGGTGAGCGAATTGGCGATGTCTATGTTTGGCGGCCACGGCTTGATGGAGTGTTTCTCACATCACCCAAGGCTTTATCGCGATGCAGTTACTTTAAGTGGCGCATGGGAAGGGCCGAAGAACCTGCTTCTAACACGTATCTTTATGGATATTCAGGCAGCAACAAAATGGTACCCCATGGACGAATTCATTCGAAATCTGCTTACCGGCGCACCTGATCATGTAATCGTCTCTTTAATTCAGCGGCTTAATCAATTTATTGATCACGGTACATTACTAGGGACAGATGATAAAACTATCGAAATGTGTGAAAAATGGGAACAATATTGCTTTGATCTGACTCACGCCTATCAGGATGTTGCACACCAGGAAGTACTGGCAAGCTAACAAAAAAGTTTATTTGGGAAATTGCGAAATATAGTGAAATTTACGGCTATATTCACTGTTGTATTCGCAATTTTCCTAAAAACACTTTCATAAGAATTAAAAAATACTTTACTAAAAAGCATTTAATTCATTCAATGCTTTTTTAAAATCTTCATCCAAATCAGTTTCAATTGCCATTCGAGCTTTAGTTTGAGGATGAATAAAGCTCAAACCGGTTGCACATAAAAACAAGCGTTTTACATTAAATTGCTTTTCAAAAAAAAGATTGTGTTTGCTTTTACCATATTTTGCATCACCAATAATGGGGTGAGATATATGCTTCATATGATAACGTAGCTGATGACGCCTGCCTGTTAATGGTATTAACTCCACATAACTGTAGCGACTAACAGGGTATTTATCGACTTCAAAAGGAATTTCATATTGCTCTATTGTTTTAAGCACTGTATTTGCTGGTTTTGGTTCTCGATTTTTTTGCGTTTTACTTTTCTTATCAAACCTATCTACAATAGATTTAACCGGATTACTTATTTCTAAAGTCTCTGGTGTAAACCCTCTAACAATCGCTGTATATTTTTTTTCTATATTTCTTTGCTCAAAATCTTTTTGTAACGCAATTGCTATAGCCTGAGAAAGGCCTAACAATAATACACCTGATGTAGGCTTATCCAGACGATGCACTGGATAGACATACTGACCTATTTGATCTCGTAATAATTGGAGTGCAAAACGTGTTTCTTTTTTATCAATTGGGCTTCTATGCACTAATAAATTAATCGGTTTATGAATAGCAATTAGGTCTTCATCCCTGTAAAGTATTTTTAACTCTTCCATTTCAATATTGTTTCATTCTATTTTTTGTGTATGCGCACCTGTTTTTACTGTGTCACATAAACACCTGCCTTTAATCATAACGTTTAGCTTCTGTTATCGTTGTAACAAAATGTTTTATAGGTGCAATAACGCTGCCTGTAAAAAAAAGTATGGGTGAGAAAGACCCTACCAAGGTAATGTGATTACTTCGCTTAATTAAAAACGCTTCACTCAATACATTATTTTCTTTGAGCTTTTCGGCTAGTGACATAGTATTTTTTTCTATATTTACCAGATGGTCTTTTTCTGGTGCAATCAAAAGTGCAGGCAACCTATTGTGATGCGCGAATTCTATTGGGTTAGATTGCTCCGGATAATCAGGGTGATGAAATACAGGTTTTACATTTTCAACTGTTATTGGGTACAAATCGTAAGGACCGGCAAGGCCAATCCAGGCTAATACATTGTTATCCCGATTCACACCAACCGCTTCTAGCCAACGCTCATCCATAGCTAACATGGCAACATTGTATGCGCCAGCACTATGCCCCATCAATATGATTTTTTCTTCAGGGTTATAGTTTCTATAGATCGCTTTATTTAATTCTTCAGTCACTTTCTTCACTGCATTCGCACTATCGTGTAAAAAATCCGGATAAGTGACTTCGGGATATAACCGATAATCAGCAACAGCAACAATATAACCTTCATTGGTTAAGCGCCTGGCAACAAATTCGTAACTTGATTTCTCACCTGCATTCCAACTGCCGCCATAGAAAAACACAATCACTGGTGTTTTATCATCAGATTTTTTTGCATTCTTTTTGTCTGTTTTGTTTATTGGCAAATAAAGATCAAAAGATTGCCTTTCATTATCACCGCATGAAATATTTCTATAAACTTCCGCAGGATATATTTTTGCTATGGCATTAATCAGCCCTAAGGGTGATAAAAAAGATAAAACACTCATAACTTATCATTGATCATATTTATTGATAGCTCAACAGAAAGATAACTCATAATAATAATGAATCAGAAATTGGGAAAAAAGTAGTCGCCGCTGAAATAAGACTGGATGCTGTCAATTTTTCAACAGAATAAACTTCGACTTCTTTATTATATTTCTTTCTCATTTTATCAACCAGTATCGAAAAGTCTCCATCACCTGATACTAAAACAATCACATCAGTTTTCTCAACACTTTCCATAATATCTATAGTAATTCCCACATCCCAGTCACCTTTAGAAGAACCATCCGACCTTTGAATATAAGGTTTTAATCTTACTTCAAAGCCAATGGCTCTCAATATATTCTGAAATTGCTTTTGTTTTTCATCACCTCGATCAACAGCATAAGCATAAGCACTCACCAGGCTTCGGCCTTCAGTCGCTTTTTTCCAAAAAGCATTATAATCAAAGTTTTTCTTATAAGTTTCTCTGGCAGTATAATAAATATTTTGAACATCTACAAAAATACTAACGTTTTTCATTTGCCGCATTCTCTTTTTGCTTTCCAGCCAGCCATGAGTCCAGATGCCCACTGAACATTTTTCTATCATTCTGATTCAACGATGCAGGACCTCCTGCCTGGATACCACTCCCTCGTAGAGTTTCCATGAAATCTCTCATTGTTAAACGCGATTTAATATTTTCTTTTGTATACTTTTCACCTCTGGGGCTCAGTGCCAAACCTCCTTTTTCAATTACTTCATCGGCTAACGGTATATCACTTGTTATTACTAAATCCTTTTGACTCATTCGCTTTATAATTTCATTATCTGCCACGTCAAAACCAGGCATAACCTGAATACTGGAAATAAATTTGGAGGGAGGTGTTTTCACAAAAGCATTTGCAACCAAAGTAACCTCTGTCTGGGTACGTTCAGCTGCTCTAAAAAGTATATCTTTTATCACATTGGGACAGGCATCGGCATCTACCCATATCTTCATTTGGCTTTGCCTCAAAATACTTATTTAAAATATACGACTAATCATTTGCCTATCAAATAGAAAATAGGTTATATTTTCCTGACAGTAAATTCTATTCTGGAGATAGTATAACATGAGCGTATCAATGTATTTTTCGAGAGTATATCTAGTTATACTTTGCACAATATCTCTTGTCAGCTGCACATCACATACTTATGAAGAAAATAGTACTATGAGCCTGAAACCCTGCCCCAAAAGCCCCAATTGCGTTTGTTCAGAACACCCTGACGATTCAAAACATTATGTAGAGCCAATACCTTTATCAGTAACTACAACTGAAGCTGTCAAAAATATTATTTCAGCTATTGAGAGTACTGGCGGCAAAGTAAAAAGCCAAAGTGAAAATTATATACATGCCACTTACACTTCAAAAATAATGCGATTTGTTGACGATGTTGAATTTCGTATTGATGAAGATAACGCCAAAATTCACATACGTTCGGCCTCACGCTTAGGCTACTCGGATTTTGGTGTAAACAAAAAAAGGGTTAATGCAATTAAAGCGGCACTGTAAAAGGTCGTATTTTTTTCTTAGCTCTCTCATAATACCTGAAAAAAATGCTGATTTTTTTCAGGTTTTTTATGCCATTTTTATCTCTATAAACATAATAATAAATGAATTCAATCACTAATAACTCAACACTTTCATTACTTAAGAATAAAGCTTTTGTTTCAGTATTACTTATTTCTATGGGTGTAGGCTACAGCATGGTAATCAATTTAGCTGTATCTCCCTATGTAGCCAAGTCTTTTGGGCTCAGTGAGAAAGAACTTGCCTCAATGTTTGCCTGGACCTCTCTTGGCGCTTTTGGAACCATTTTTTTAACTCGCTGGGTTGACAAGTTAGGAAGGCGACGTTTAACAATAATTTGCTATAACATGTCTCTGGTGTTTTGCGTTACTACGGCGCTTTCGCCGTCATTACTCGCTTACATTCTTTCTCAATTTTTCTTTGTTGCATTTGCTGGCGTTGCACTGACAACAGTAACCGTTATGACCGGTGAGTACCTGCCAGCAAAGCAGCGCGCAAAAGGCATGACTCTTCAAGTCCTCTTAAACTCAATAGGGCATGGCGGCCCTATGCTATTTATTGTTTTTCTTGCTGGTATAGAAGATAACTGGCGCTGGATGTGGCTTTCAATACCCATATTATCACTTCCATTTGTCTTTTTTGTTATCAAATCATTGGATGAGCCCGAGGTTTTTGAAAAAGATAAAGAAAAAAAAATCGAGTGGAAAAAATTGTTTAGCGAAAAATACAAAAAGCGCACCCTGTTAATGGCAAGCTCCTATAGCCTGGCTACAATATCTCGAGCAGCACCTATGTATTACATGATGTACTTTTTTGTAACCATTCTTGAAATGGAACAATGGGTTGCCAGCTTTATTATTGTCGGTGGCGGCTTAGTTGGCCTGGTAGGAACTTTCATTGGAGGGTGGACTTGTGACCGTTACGGACGTCGTTTTTGTATTAACCTATTTAATATTCTGGGTGCATCATCCATTGTCTTTCTATATATCCTGCCTGACTATATCGACAGCAAGTTATGGCTAACCCTAAGCCTTGCTTTTGTTTTTAGTGCTTCATGGATATTCGAGACATCACTAACAGTAGGCATTAAAACCATATCGACAGAGTTGTATCCCACCCAGTTACGCGCAACATTTGGCGGTATCATGGTATTCTTATTAAAAATTTCAACTATTATCTGTAATTTCGCCGTTGCGGCTTTACTAATATGGTTGGATGATCTGGTATTAGCCATCATCATCGTATGTAGCTTAAGATTTGCCGCTTTCTTTGGTTTTCATGCCCTGCCAGAAACAAAAGGCCAGGACTTAACAAAAGTCTAGATTTACAAACACTCCATCAATAGACTATTACCATCAAGCCAACGAAACCAATTTCACTGGAACACCATTTAATGCAGAGTTACCACTCAGCTGATCAATTCTCTGATCATCAGTAATATCATTAGTACTAACGCCTGCATTATTTTGTGCTATATCCATTTTAATACCTGAGCGTGTATGCCCCCAACCATGTGGTACACTTACAACACCTGGCATTATTTCATCGGTAACTTCAGCTTCAATTTCTATCGCTCCAGTACGCGATTCAATTTTTATTGGGTCATTACTTGAAATGCCCAGATTTAGCGCATCATCCGGGTGAAGCATTGCAGTACAGCGCTTCTTTCCTTTTACAAGACGATGGCTATTATGCATCCACGAGTTATTACTTCGAATATGCCTACGTCCAATTAATAGAAAAGGTAATTCATCAACTTCCTGTTTAAAGAAATTTGATTCGACACGCGATATGTCTTTTATATAAATCTCAGGGGTAATATTGATACGTTTATTCCTGGTAAACAAACGTTGTGGCAAACAAGGTTTCAGCTCACCTATATCAAGGCCATGCGGATGTTGTTTTAACTTTTTCAATGACAACCCTTTTTTAAGCGGATTAAAGTTATTACCGTAAGGACCTGTTTGAAGTAAGAAGTTAAGCATGCCTGTGGGTTTTAATGTTTTATTCAACGTAAAGCCCATTTTTTCTTTGAAAGAACTATTTCCTCGCAAAGAGTTGAGACGTTTCTGTAACTCAAGCATAATTTGCCAATCTTCACGTGTATCTTCTTCAGCTTTAAATAATGCCTCAGAATATTTCGCGGTGTTATGCACCGTAAACAAATTGAAAATGACATCGTAATGATCTCTTTCCAGGTGTCCAACGGGTGGCAAAATAATATTCGCATGCTTTGTTGTTTCATTAATATAAATATCAATAGAAACCATGAATTCTAACTGCTCTAGCCCTTTCTCAAGCTGACGACCATTCGGCGTCGAAATAACCGGATTACCCGCTGAAGTCAATAACGCTTTAACTTGTCCTTCTCCCGGGGTAAGCATTTCTTCAGCCAGAACAGAAACCGGGAATTCTCCACCAAAGTCAGGCAAACCGCGAACACGACTTTTGTTACGTGCAAATCTGCCTGGTGAAGATTGAGTTAATATATCTGCTGCAGGCTTTGGAAACATAGCCCCGCCTTTTGTATCCAAACGCCCGGTTATAATATTAAGCACTGCAATTAACCAGTGACATAACGCACCAAAAGTCTGAACAGAAACTCCCATTCTTCCATAAACAACAGCGCGTTCCGCAGCAGCAAATTCTCGAGCTATGTTTTTTATAGCTTCCGACTCTATACCGGTTTTACTTGCCACACGCTCAGCTGTATATTCCGCAAATAAATCTGGCAACTGATCCAGATTATCTATTAACTCTGTAGTATGATTCGATCGTGTTAATCCTTCAGTTAAAATTGTGTTTATCATAGCAAGCAACAATAATACATCTGTACTTGGTTTGATAAAATAATGCTCGGAAGCAACATCCGCAGTTTCACTACGGCGAGGATCAACGACAACAACCTTACCACGATTTCTTACTGACTTTAAACGATTCTTTATATCAGGAACTGACATTAAACTACCGTTAGATGCCAATGGATTTCCACCTAGAATTAGCAAATAGTCGGTGTTATCTATATCAGGGATATTAATCAGCAACTGATGCCCAAACAATTGTTGAGAGACCAGATGATGAGGTAACTGGTCGACCGAAGTTGCAGAAAATTTGTTTTTGGTCTTTAAACTATGAAGAAAAGGAGGCGTATATAGAATCGTTGAATAACTATGAACGTTTGGGTTTCCTAAATAAGAAGCAACAGCATTATTGCCATGTTCTTTTTGCACCGCAAACAACTTATTTGCTACTTCGTCAAATGCTTCATCCCAGCTTATACGCTTCCATCCATCTTCTGTTCGTTTAACAGGGTGCTTTAATCTATTCGGGTCATTATGCAAATCCTGAAGCGCTACCGCTTTTGGGCATATATAGCCGCGACTTAAAGGATCTTTTTCATCGCCTTTTATACTTATAATTTTTTTATCTTCTGTTTTTATTTCAATACCACACATTGCCTCGCATAAACAGCAAGTTCGGTAATGTACATTCGTCGACATAATTTCCTCTCGGGCAGCAAATTAAATGATTATTGTTGGCCTTTTTAATGAGATAAGACTCGATTTCTGCTCTATATTAACCCCATTTAACAAACTATTCAAAATCATGCCAAAACGATGGACTTTGGCAAGCTATATACCTGTTAAATAAAATTACACTCGTGTGAAACCCTTACCAATCAATACATTAAACCGCTTAATAGCTCAAGATTGTTGAATTTACGAGCTATATTTTAAAGCCTGCTTTCTATGTCAATTCATACCTTTTCATATTTTATGCCGGCTTATTTATGAGCTGCTTTGACCTGTCTTCAAAAAATATTCAACTATAAATTTCCATTCTGCCTATAAACCTGACTATAACTTACTAACGAATTATATCTATTGCTATTATATTTTGATTTAAATCATTAAATCACTTTGTATTGATTGTTTAATCTGCGTTTTATATAAATAATTGATCAGTACTATGAATTATCCATTTTCAAAACCTCTTACAACCCAGCAAAGGGAAAATACAATGAATGAAACTCTACGTTACTTAATTGAAGAGCTCCATAAAATTGAAGAAAAAATCGAAGAAGAAATTCATAAGCAAAATAAAAAACTGCCTTTTGATGTTAAAAATGGAAAAATTATTTTTGATCAGGAATTTCATATTAAAAACCTAGAATTCAAGCAAAACTTATTCAACTATATAAGCCATGCTCGCTGGCTTGTCATTTTAACCACTCCCGTCATATATTCACTGATTATCCCTTTTATATTGTTGGATATAATGGTAACTCTCTATCAGTTTATTTGCTTTCCTGTTTACAATATCCCAAAAGTTAAACGAGCACAGTATCTGGTATTTGACCGAAACCATTTATCTTACCTTAATACGATACAAAAAATTAACTGTGCCTATTGCTCATATGGTAATGGCATAATTGCTTATACTCGTGAAGTGGCTGCCAGAACAGAGCAATATTGGTGCCCAATAAAACATGCCAATAAGTTAAGAGGCACACATAGCCGGTATGCTAACTTTGTAGATTATGGTGATGGTGAACAGTTTCGCAGACAAGCTCCTGCTTTGCGAAAACAGTTTAATCTAGATAAAGAAGAACAATAAAACGATATTTTTGAACTTTATTACTTCTAACGACTTAGTAATTTTGCAAGCCATTGCATATCATTATGTGACTCGAACGCTATATGTAATACCATAGTGAGCGGTACGGCAAGTAAAATACCCACTGGGCCAAATATCCACCCCCAAAAAATTAACGAAGAGAAAACCACCAATGGAGAAAGCCCCATATTAACCCCCATAACACGGGGTTCAATAATGTTACCCACTAGAGTGTTTACAAATAAAAACACACCGATTGTTTTTAGTGTTAGTATCCAGCCTCCAGTGACTAACGCCAGTATTATGGCTGGAATAGAGGCCAATAACGAACCAATACTTGGCACAAAATTGAGAAAAAAAGCCAGTAGACCCCAAAGCATGGGATAGTCCAGATCTATCAACCAGACTAATACCCCAATCATAATTCCCGTTGCCAATGAAACCCAGGCTTTAATCACAAGATACTTATTAATATTACGTGAAAAACGACTCATATAACTGGATAAATCTTTATTGGAGAACGCTCTCTCCAGTTTATTTTGAAATGTATTGGCTTCGAGTAATATAAACACCACAATAAAAATAATGATCACAAAATTCACCAGCATTGTTTGCAAACCGGAAAACACCGTGCCAACCCAGGCAAACATTGAACCCGGTTCCAGATACTCTAATAAACTTCGATCTATCGTTATACCTATACTTTGAAGGTCTACCGTTAGTTTATCGAGTGCCAGAGCGAAATTTTCGCGATATACCGGAATATTCTCACGCAGCTCCTGGGTTGATGCTGCCAGTAATGTTCCAGAGACAGTAAATATACCTAATAACAAAAGTACAATCAGCGTTACTGATAACCAGACAGGCACTTTATACCGTGTCATCCACCCCATCAAAGGTGCACACAGTATGCTGATAAAACAGGCTAACAGAAAAGGCACTAGCAACGATGACGCGCTTTTTAATCCGGCGACAATGACAATAATTGCAGCAATGCTGACTAAAATACGTGTGGGTTGCATAGATTCATCATTATAGGGTTCTGGATAGTTTTTTTATAGCGCTTTGGCCAATATGAGCCCGGAAATAAAACGCTATGTTTTATCCTGTTTTGAATAGATTAAACCAATTAAAACTCCAAATATTCCAAATTGAAGAAACAGATAAAAAGTCTCCATAGTAATAAAGAGCATGGCGTTATTCACGGTTTGTTTGGCGACAAACGCCAAAACATGTGATGTCCAAAAGAACCCACCCATAACTAATGAATATTTCAGCCCACAGAAAATGCTGTTTCCAGCGAAATTTAGATAAGGGTACAAACCGGATAAAACGGCTCCTTGTATCATTATTGTTAGCAAACCCAATAGAAAGTTTGGTTCACCTTCAAAATATCCCAGGTTCGTATAAATATCTTTAAAACATACCACATGCCATAGGATTGCTAAAGGGAAGGTAACAAGCGTATACGCCGCTGTTCCAATAAGTGATAATTTGAGATTCATTCGTTTTTCTTTATATATTAGCTTAATCTCAATTTATGCCATTAACTTTAAAGCGATATAAGGAACAAGATTAAAGATAATGATTGCCAATTTGAAATTACCGAGAAAGTTAAAATAGCTGGTTTCGAGGGATTCTTGACCAAGATTGAACAATTTCCCATGAATTCTCATGGCAAAATTTTTGAAAAAAACCATCATTATAGTTGAGTACAGCAATAAACCCGTGTTAATCAATGTACACCAGCCTAAAAACTCGGTAACAGCAGCAATATCAATCATAATTACCCAACCCTGCTCTAGTCGACTAACACTACTAACAGATTAGATCTGTTTCTTATAAAGATAGCCGATAATTAGTATATCCTTTTTCTATCGTATTTAGCCAAATGTCAGATACTTTAGATCAAAAACATTTTTATCCATTGAAGCCAGTATTTCCAGTTCAACAACAGTTTTATCATCAACATCTAACATTTCAGCAGCATTTCTAACTGCGTCCTGTTCGTGCAATGAATAGGTTGAATCTTCCATCGCAACACGAATCGAATCAAACAGAAGTAACTTTATCATTTTATCTGATAAAGAAGGCTTTAACTTTTGTATAATTTCTTCCAGATTTGCCTCACTCCAGGCAAAGTCTCTCCACTCTGCCAATACATCATCATTTATTCCTCTCCATCGCGCCTCTAAATAAAAAAGCCCTTCCTCTTCAAACGTTAAATCGCCGTCTGCACCTGCAATAGTTTGCACCGCCTGACCATATAGAACAATGGCATCACGAGGAAGATCATTGGGCCAGAAGTTGAAATTTGTGATCATAGTATTTTGCCTATTAAAAAAACATTCCTCAGCAAAGAGGTCGTTCTTCAAATATGTTAGATAATGGCAAACAGTATACTTAATTTATCCTATATAGGTAATATTAAATATGCTTTTCGAAATTACAAAATCCCTATGGCACCTTATTTCAGCTTCTAAACCAGTTCGACATGTAGTTTCTTAGGTATTTTTAGGCTCTAAGTATTTTTTTATTTGAATCAGGTATATAACCCAAACACCCAATACAATATCAACGCCAGCACAAAAAGCCGGCCACCAGGCGGGAACCCCTGAATTACTTATGTAGTGATTGTGAGTAAGATCAAAAAAGCCGTGGAGCAAAATGCCAATACCCAATAACAAAGGCCATCGCAATACACCTATAACCGCAATTATGGTAAAGACAGAAGCTACCGCTATTTCAATAAAAATAGCTTCAAAAGATATGAATGAAAAAAGAATATAATAACTTGCAATCACTATCAGCACTGTTGCATAAAAACTACGATCACGATCAAACCGCATGATTTTAGCAAAAATACTAATCACAACTGCCAGGATAGCCCCAACTACAAACGCTATCATTTACACACCTCAATAACTCTTTTAATATTTACTTTATAATCAAGATCAATAACACATGCAGCATATCCACTTCTAATAACCTAATTTTCAGCTGTCATTTCTGGGAGCGTTACTTTCACATGACTCTTAGATACTGAAAGGCTCTAGATTCTTAATAATCATTTTATGCAGTTTTTTCTTCGTACCAATACTTTGGCCAGAAAAACAATCAATACTAATATGAATATAAAATTGAGGAAACCCTCGATCAGGAGCACACTCAAATCTGTGCGGCTCATGAACTAATAAACTATTATTGCTGTCTTACTTTAATTAGAATACTTGGCATAGAATTCCCCCAATTAAACTAAAATTTAACACTAGTAGAATAAAACGTTAATATCATCACTAAACTCTACCGCATTGAGTGACCAACCTTCTTTTCCATAATAATATGTAAATAACCACACTAAAGCATGCTTATCAAATTTTTGAATATACCATTCTCTAGCAAATGACTCTCCAGCCTTTTGTCTACTAACAAATTCAACCTCAACAAACTTACCAAAACGCCCTAAAACAAGTGGCATCTGCTGATTTGTTTGATAAGCTAATGCGTCTATTTCGTGCGCCGGTAATGGCCAATATTTTTTTGCTGCATTATATGCACCAGTATAATCACCCTTTTCAATAAATCCCATTACTTTTCTACTCACCTCTAACGTTTCATCATAGCTCTTAATTAATTCTTTTTTTTCTGTAGCATAGACAAGACTAAAACCTAGCAACCCAATACACAAAAACACCACCTTCACATATATATTCATACTACCTCCGAGTTAATACTGATTAATATATCATTCGTTAACCACCATTTGAAATCCACCAAATATCATTCGGCTACCATCAAAAGGCATATCACTACTTTGCATTCGATCATCTTCCATAACCTTGGCCCAGCCTTCATCTCTTGCAGATTTGGATGGCCATGAAACCCATGAAAACACAACAGTTTCATTTTCTTCACATTTTACTGCCATTGGAAGCGATGTCTTGCCTCCCTCTGGCACATCAACTCCCCAATTCTCTACCAGTCGAATTGCACCATATTCTTTAAAAACCTTTGCTGTTTCTCTTGCAAACTGAATATATTTTTCCTTATTTTCATTGGGAACTGCTGTCACAAAACCATCGATGTATTCCACCTTTTTAACTCCCGCTATTTTCATTTAACAATAACTGCTTAAGCAAGATATCTTGCCTATACACAAACCGTTTTAAGCTAATTTAATTTGTCAGATTAATTGCAAAATAACTAGCTGCTTAATTCTTCCTGCTGTAGCTCAATAAATATATTATTATCTTCAACCGAAACCGGATAAGTTTTTAACCCTTTTTCCGGTCTAAACGCATTAGCTAATTGTATACCTGGCGGGAAACAGGCCCACTGAGCTACCTGGCCCGACCTTATATCAAACTCTGCATGGTGAAATGGGCAACGTACCTTGCATCCCTCTATAATCTTTCCATTTTTAAGTGGGAAAAACAAATGCGTACACTTGGACTGTGTAGCATAATATCCATCATCCAACTTAAAAATTAGAATATTTTCGCCTGCTACTGTGCAAGCATAAGGCTTTTCAGATTCAATTTCAGACACATCACAAATTTTTTGTTTACTCATAATGGTATCCTCCAGGGGTTATAGTGTGTAACTACTACCGAGGCGGATTATAAATCTATTATTTGTAATATTAAATTTTCTCTGTTTCTTTTTATTATATTTAGTATGTAAAACGATTTACTCACTGAAAAAAATTGGACATTGCATAAAATTTATGCGAGATGGGCTTTATCTCATCAACTATAAAATAACTTACTCTTTAAGATCGCATTGGGAAAAGCTTCATAGACAAATCACCGGAAAGCGCCTGAAACCAAGACTAATCTTGATTAGACTCCATAACCAAGTCAATCGACCTGTTAATTGAAGCCAGGCCGTGTTCGAATCTTCCAAAAGTCAGATGGCCGAGATGGTCCCCAGCAATTCCTCTTTGAATGGCTTCACCTATCTCAAAGTCCTCATTAAGTGTAACGTTTGTAATCTTACTGTTTGTTTCCCAATGAGAATCAGCCTTTTCATCAAACACACTTTTTTCTACAAGCATAGCAATCGAAATAGATGTTTGATCTACTGCTTTTGGAGTAAACACAATCAGTGCTACATGGTCTTCCTGAACCAGAAGCGACATGTTAGGTAAAAGCGTATAAACTATATGTGCGTAACCCGCAATTGAACGCTCACCTAGCGATTTATTTTCTAGTTCAGTAAAGTTTTTTCTTGGAAGTAACAATCGGGAATGTAGCCCGAATGCATCATATATCGAATTATTGCCAACGAAATAAGGAGCAATGGTCTTTGCATGTGTTTTTCTGAAATGATAGCTTTCCAAGCCACCTTCCACCACCAGTTTCCAGTTAGCATTCCAGTCTCGAGTAGATGGTTTATACACTATAGAATCTTCCAGCTTAAGAGAATCAATCTCGGATGCAATCGGTTGCCAAAAAGCATCAAAATCAAACGTTTTATTTTTATTCAGAAGCGTCCATAAAAGACCATTACGTTGCCAAAGAGGCAGCTCTACCAAGCCATTCTCTTCATGGTTCAAGTTTGGAAAACCAAACTCAGATGGCACTGCCGCCAATGAACCATCGCGATTATAACTCCAAGCGTGATAGGGACAGACAAAGCGTTTACTGCATCCCTCTTGATCAGAAACCAATTGAGTCCCTCTGTGTCGACAGGCATTAACAAACGCACGAATATGACCGTCATCACCCCTGACAAGTAAAACAGAAACACCTGCCAGCTCCCGACGAACAAAACTTCCTGGCTCCGGCAATTCACTAACATGAGCAACATAGTTAGGCAGTGACTGGAAAATAGCTTGCTGTTCGCGATTGAAACGTGAAACATCTGTGTAGCGTGTAACATCAGAGGTATACTCGTTATCTGCCATCTCAGGTACACCTTCTTTTATTCTGGTAAGCGCACGATCAATGGCATCATCTAATGATTTTGTGTTCATTCTTAATATACTTTATCTGTTTTATATGGTTTCTAATAACTCATTTTTAATCTTATCAACTATATCTACTCTGCAATTTATGCACCTGTCTTTAAACTGCATAATGAGAAAATAATATTATGATTTATTCATTAAGAAAATAAACCAGGCTTAACTATTAATTTTTTTTAACCTTAAGGTCATACATATTACCCTATTAATCAGATTGTATTATGAAGATGTTACAACCAAGAAAAACACTTTGCTAAGCCCTGCTTTGAATCAAATCCTGCACAACAGAAGGGTCTGTTAGTGTGCTGGTATCCCCCAGATTACTGTAATCGTTTTCTGCTATTTTACGTAGTATTCGTCGCATAATTTTACCTGAACGGGTTTTTGGCAATCCTGGTGCCCAATGAATAACATCCGGCGATGCAATAGGGCCTATCTCTTTCCTGACATGCTTCACTAACGTTTTTTTCAAGTCGTCAGTATAATCCTGACCAGCCATTAAGGTTACATACGCATAAATACCCTGGCCCTTTATATCATGTGGATAACCTACAACTGCAGCCTCAGCCACAGCATCATGTAATACCAATGCACTTTCTACTTCTACAGTTCCCATACGATGACCGGAAACATTTATTACGTCATCTACCCGCCCGGTGATCCAGTAATAACCATCAGCATCTCGCCTGCAACCATCACCTGTAAAGTAATAACCTGGATACATCGAAAAATAAGCTTCTTTAAAACGTGCCTTATTATTATAAACACCTCTCATCTGCCCGGGCCATGAGCGAGGAATAGCAAGATTACCAGACGCCTCACCTTCTAACACTTTTCCAGAGTCATCCAGAAGCACAAGCTCTACGCCAAAAAACGGCTTAGCAGCAGAACCAGGTTTTGCATCGATTGCACCCGGTAGAGGCACTAGCATTGCAGCACCGGTTTCAGTTTGCCACCAGGTATCTATAATAGGACAACGTTCCTTACCTACTTCTTTAAAATACCATTCCCATGCTTCTGGATTAATCGGCTCGCCCACTGTACCCAGAATGCGCAAACTATCTCGCGAGCTGTTTTTTAAATATTCTTCACCCGCTCCCATTAACGCTCGCAGTGCAGTAGGTGCTGTGTAAAAAATATTGACCTGATGTTTGTCGACTGCTTGCCAGAACCGACTTGCATCCGGGTAAGTAGGCACACCCTCAAATACTAATGTAGTTGCACCGTTAGACAAAGGGCCGTATGTCAGATAGGTATGGCCTGTTACCCAACCAACATCTGCTGAACACCAGAATACTTCGCCTTCCTGATAATCAAATATATATTTAAATGTTAACGTCGCATATAACAAATAACCTGCTGTTGTATGCATAACACCTTTGGGCTTCCCGGTTGAGCCAGAAGTATATAAAATAAATAATGGATCTTCTGCATCCATAATTTCTGGCTCACATTGTTTCTCCTGCTGATTAACAATTTCCTGATACCAGAGGTCACGCCCTTCTTGCCATTCAATCGAACTTCCTGTCAATTTATACACTAACACTTTTTCTATTGATGGCGTCTCTGTACAGGCTTCATCGACATTAGCTTTTAGCGGTATGGTTTTACCTCCTCGAACACCTTCATCAGCTGTAATGACTAACTTACATTCAGAATCATTAATACGTCCCCGTATAGACTCTGGAGAAAAGCCACCAAACACAACTGAATGAATAGCACCAATTCGAGTACAAGCCAACATACTATAAACTGCTTCTGGTATCATCGGCATATATAAGCAAACTCTATCACCTTTTTTTATACCCATGCTACGCAGAGCATTAGCAAGCTGACAAACGTTATCATGAAGTTGCTGATAAGTAATTTTCTGCGAATCTTCTGGATTATCACCTTCCCAAATTATTGCTGTTTGATTAGCTCTATGAGGCAAGTGCCGATCAATACAATTTACTGAAACGTTCAGCTTACCGCCTTCAAACCATTTTATTTCAGCTGTTGTAAAATCATACTCGCTAACGGTATGCCATTTTTGGTACCAATCCAGATAGGTTTCAGCCATTTCATTCCAGAAGCCCTCATTATCTTCAATAGAACGCTGATACATTGCTTCATACTGCTGCCTGTTTGCATGAGTTTTTTGTTTAATATTTTCGAAGACTGGATAAATGGTTTTATCAGACATAATTTTTTCTGTTACCTTTTTTTAATACTTTCATATTTTGGAGCAATTTTATAATTTCCAGTTATTTTTTACGAAAATCTTTATTAAAAACCGTTTTATATTCACTGAAAATCATTGGGGTTTCAGCATAATAGAAAGTATTGTTTACTTGCAAGGCCAAACGTGCAATTGACTGCGAGCCGACTGAAACGGGCAGAGGAATAGACCATTGATCATATTGCTGGTTTGTTGCCAGCATATTGGAAGGCTCACTTACCGCAATATCCTTATCGACAAAACCAATGGTGACATTTTGTAAGACATGCGAGCTGTCCAATAACAATAAACTGTTATTTTCCCTTTGCTCTACCTTTAACTTCACCTTAAAAGAAGTATTTTCAAGATGACACTCTCCACTTTCAAAACGGCAATTGGATTTTACAAGCATCGGATAAGCTTTTCCTGCTATCGCTTTATGCGGCCTCTCACCAAGCAGATAATCGATAAAAAGGTAAGACAATACTGCAAGTATCGGCGATACAATCATGGCAGTAACTACATGCATATCTCTAAAAAAATTCAATTTATCACCTTTTTATTTTATTGTAATATTCAAATTAAAAGAGTTAATGTACTATCGCATCTTTTGCCTTAATTGGAGAGCGAATATCATCAACCAGCTTCTGGATTTCTTTCGGCGTTTCGGCAGTCATATTAGCAACAATAAATGCAACAACAAAGTTAACAACGGCACCAACTGCACCAAAAGCGTTAGGCTCTATACCTAAAAACCAGTTCGGACTCATATCCCCTAAAAATGCTGTGCTCTTTATAAACATAATCCCTTTATGTTGAAACACATAGAATAACGTTACTCCAATCCCGGATAACATACCAGCTATCGCACCCTGAGTATTCATACGTTTGTAAAACACACCCATCATAAGCGCAGGAAAAATTGATGAAGCAGCCAAACCAAATGCCAGGGCAACCGTACCTGCTGCAAAATCAGGAGGGTTAAACCCA
Organism: Cellvibrionales bacterium; assembly: GCA_041941365.1. GTDB lineage: Bacteria > Pseudomonadota > Gammaproteobacteria > Pseudomonadales > UBA7434 > UBA7434. The sequence goes on from JBGTQK010000002.1 coordinate 139,624, forward strand.
AGATAACCTGCCAATAACACTGTTACTGCCATTGCTATTCGTGAAGCATTCAACTCCTGTTTTTCTGTGATATCGGGCTTTATCACACTCTTTAACAAGTCGTGAGATATTGCAGAGGATATTGCTAACAGTAAACCTGCGGCAGTGGATAGCGCTGCAGCCAAACCACCTGCCGCTATCAACGCTATAACCCAATTTGGTAGCCTGGCAATTTCCGGGTTGGCCAGCACAAGTATATCGTTATCTATTTTAATCATTTCATTTGTTGTTTTATCCGCACTATACTGAATATGTCCATCACCATTTTTATCTTCAAACTTCAACAGTCCGGTATTTTCCCAGTTTTTAAACCAGGCAGGACGTTCATCGTATTTCAAATACTGACCAGATTGTGGCTCTATCGTATTAATCAGATTCAAACGCGCCATGGCTGCAACGGCAGGAGCCGTGGTATAAAGGATCGCTATAAATAGTAGCGCCCAACCTGCTGATTTACGCGCATCTTTAACACTGGGAACAGTAAAAAAACGGATAATTACATGCGGTAAACCCGCTGTACCTATCATTAATGTCAGTGTATAGACAAACATATTTAGTGTACTTAACCGTGTTGAAGTTGTGTATTCAGCAAATCCCAATTCAGTAACCACCTGATTTAATTTATCCAGCACATAAATACCGTCAGATAACAAAGGACTACCCAAACCTAACTGTGGAATGGGATTTCCCGTTAATTGTAATGAAATGAATACAGCCGGAATTGTATAAGCAAAAATCAACACGACATATTGGGCTATTTGAGTATAGGTTATTCCCTTCATCCCTCCTAACACTGCATAAAAGAATACGATAAGCATACCAGTGGTTAACCCTACATCGTAACTGGTTTCAAGAAACCGGCTAAATGCGACACCTATCCCTTTCATCTGACCGATTACATAAGTTATAGAAGCGATAATGAGACAGATAACTGCAACAATACGCGCTACATTTGAATAATAACGATCACCAATAAACTCTGGCACAGTATATTTTCCAAATTTTCTTAAATAAGGTGCAAGACACATTGCCAGCAAAACATAACCGCCTGTCCAACCTAACAAAAAAACTGAGCCTCCATAACCCTGATATGAAAAACCGATCAAACCAGCCATCGATATAAATGATGCTGCTGACATCCAGTCAGCAGCAGTCGCCATACCATTTGATACAGGATTAACTCCCCCACCGGCAACATAAAATTCTTTGGTAGAACCCGCTTTAGCCCAAATCGCAATACCAATATAAAGCGCAAAAGTAAAACCCACCACCAAATAAGTTAATAGTTGCAAGCTCATTTTTTTCTCCTTCTAATTATTCTTCTTCTGCCGAAAATTTTTCGTCAAGACGACTCATACGGTTTGTATAGAAAAAAATAAGTACAACAAAAAGATAGATTGATCCTTGCTGGGCAATCCAGAAACCTAACGGATAGCCCCCTAGATTAAATTGGTTAAAAAAATCAACAAACACAATCCCCCCTAAAAACGGTACAGAGAACCAGACCACCAGTAACTTTATAATTAAACGAACATTCGCCTGCCAATAGGCTTTAGCGTTATCAGATGGATTCATAAAGGCAATTTCCTCATTATTCTTAGCATCTTATAAGTGATTGAATCAGGCTATTTATTTGGTTTGTATTATACCCTTGTCATAAAATTTTTATTTATTCTGGAACTCAAGATAACAAAAAAAGACTAATAATCGCTTTCTTTATTTTTATTACATTTTTTAAGGTGCCTGCAATGAATAAACTTATCGCTTCTTTTGCAATTTTTTGCTTATTATTAATACACTCATTTAATATCCATGCTGCCGAAGACGGCGCTAAGATATATGCCGTAGATTTCTACGCTGACTGGTGCGGCAGCTGCCAGGCATTAAAGCCCAAACTGGAAAAAGCACGTGGAAAGGCCGGCCTGGATATGGAAGATGTCTTGTTTGTTACACTTAATCTGACAAATGATATGACAAGACACCAATCAGAATTAATGGCTAGTGCAATCGGTCTGGGCGAATTTTATGAAGATAACGGTGGTAAAACAGGTTTTATTTTACTTGTAGATCCGGAAAATAGTGAAGTCGTAGGAAAGATAACAAACAAAATGAATGCTACTGAAATTGTCGATACTATTAATGAATTTCTATAATTACTTTTACAACAGTAAATGTAAAAACGACGGCAGTTTTCTTTTTGCTTTAAAAATAAAAAGGCCTCTAACAAACGTTAGAGGCCTTTTTAAACTCTGTTTTCTTTAAAGAATCAAACGTCTTGTATCCGAAAGCTGTTCAACCACAAAAGTAAGAAAACGCCCTGCATCACCACCATTTACAGCTCTATGATCGTAAGATAAGGATAATGGTAACATCTTGCGTGGCTCGAAATTACCATTTTTAAATACAGGCTGGGTTGTTAATTTTGAAACACCTAGAATACCAACCTCTGGTGTATTTACAATCGGGGTAAACCCACGACCACCTATTCCGCCAAGGCTGGAAATAGTAAAACACGCACCTTGCATTTCATTAGGTTTTAATTTACGTTGCTTAGCACGGGTTGCAAGATCAATCACTTCTTCCGCTATTTGCCATAAACCTTTTTGGTCAACATCACGAAGCACCGGTACAAATAAACCTGCTTCAGTATCTACTGCCATACCAATATTGACATATTTTTTATAAACAATAGACTCACCATCACTATCTAACGATGCATTAAAGGCAGGATTTTCTTTTAATGCCAATGCAACTGCTTTTAATATAAAAGGTAATGGTGATATTTTTATGCCACGCTTTTCCATTTCTGGCTTTAAGCTCGCTCTGAATACTTCAAGATCAGTAATATCTGCATCGTCATATTGAGTGACATGAGGTACATTCAACCAGCTTCTCTGCATATTTTGTGCTGTTAACTTATGCAGTTTACTCATTGCTTGTATTTCTACTTCTCCAAACTGTGCGAAATCAACATCAGGAACCTGCGGAATACCCAAACCCGATCCAGCCCCATCACCTGAAACTAACGATTTAACATAGCTATGCAAATCTTCTTTTGCAACACGATTTTTTGGGCCTGATGGCTCAACCTTCAATAGATCTACACCAAGCTCTCTGGCCAACTTGCGCACCGCCGGACCTGCATAAACATCCTGCGCATCTTTTGATACATTTGAAGATCGTTGTTTTGTTTCTGTTAATGTTGACGCAGCTTGAGGAGTTTCTGAGCCAGGTACTTGCGGTTTTGCTGAAGTTTGTTGAACCGGTTTGTCTGTATTATGTTCCTGCTCAGGAGCCAATTGGGGAGATTCACTCTTTACATTTGCCTGTATTTCAAATGCCAAATCACCCGCAGTAACAGTTTGTCCAATCGTAACAATTATTTTTTCAATGACTCCTGTTGAAGGTGATGGCATATCCATAGATGCTTTATCGGATTCCATTACTAACAAACCATCGCCTTCCTGCACTTGATCCCCTTCAGCAACCAGTATTTCGATCACCTCCACCGAATCTGCACCACCGAGATCCGGAATAACAACAGTTTGAGTTTGCAACACTGGTTCACCGGATTCAACCGGTGTAATTTCAACCACATTATCTGACGATTCAGCTGTCTCTATCGAATGATCTGAAGGTGGCTCTGTTGTATCGTTAATTTGTGGTTGGCTGTCCACTTCTTCTTCCATCCCTGAAGTCTCAAGCTCTAGAATGGCATCTCCTTCACTCACCGTACCACCCATTGTCACTATTATTGACTTAACCGTTCCACTTTGTGGCGAAGGAATATCCATTGATGCTTTATCTGACTCAACGACAATAAGCGCATCGCCTTCCTGAATCTGGTCACCTGGATTGACGGAAATCTCAATTACTTCTACTGACTCTGCCCCACCCAAATCAGGAACAGTAATTGTATTGTTTGACCCGGACATATTATTGCTTTCCTTCAAATGCATAAGAAAGACCCCTATACGTAAAGTGGATTAGGCTTTTCGCTCGAAATACCGTACTGCTGCATTGCACTTACCAGCACTTCTTTATCCAGCCTTCCTTCTTCGACCAGTGCTGAAAGCGCACTAAAAACAATAAAGTAACGATCCACTTCAAAAAACCGTCTGAGCTTACTACGCGTATCGCTACGACCATAACCATCTGTACCCAACACTTTGAATGTGTTAGGTATATAGGGCCTTAATTGGTCCATGTAAAGCTTCATGTAGTCACTTGCAGCTATGACAGGACACAATTCCTCAGCAAGCTGTGAAGTAATATATGGAACACGCTTGTCTTCGTTAGGATGCAACATATTCCAGCGATCACAGTCCAACCCATCTTTTCTTAATTCGTTTGTACTAGTGACACTCCAGACATCTGCACTTATCTGCCATTCATTATTCAGCATTTCTGCAGCTGCACGAACCTCTTGTAAAATACTTCCCGCCCCTAACAAATGGACTTTATTTTGATGCGCTGTCACAGATCGACTCAACAAGTACATCCCCTTGATAATATCTGCTTCAACCCCTTCAGGCATTTCTGGTTGAATATAGTTTTCATTCATTGTAGTAATGTAATAAAAACGGTTTTGCTGTAACTCGTACATTCGTTTGAGACCGTCCTGAATGATTACAGCCAATTCATACGCATATGCAGGATCATAAGATACGCAATTAGGAATAGTAGAGGCGACGATGTGGCTATGTCCGTCCTGGTGTTGCAGACCTTCTCCATTTAACGTTGTTCTACCTGAAGTAGCGCCAATAAGGAAACCTCTTGCCTGACTATCGCCTGCCGCCCATGCCAGATCACCAATACGCTGAAAGCCAAACATGGAATAAAAGATATAAAAAGGTACTAGTGGAGCATTATGCGCACTGTATGAAGTAGCCGCTGCAATCCATGCCGACATCGCCCCGCTTTCATTGATACCCTCTTCAAGAATTTGCCCTTTTTCATCTTCCTTATAAAACATAATACCACCTGCATCATGCGGAGTATAAAGCTGGCCTTGCGATGAATAAATTCCTAACTGCCGGAACATACCTTCCATACCAAAAGTTCTCGCTTCATCGGGAACAATGGGAACAACTCTTTCACCAAACTGTTTGTCTTTGGCTAATGTAGATAATATTCTAACGAAAGCCATAGTTGATGATATCTCTCTTTCACCGGAACCTTTTAGCTGTGCCGAAAAAGCATCGAGCTCAGGTGTTTTCAATGGCTCAAAGTCACTACGACGTTTGGGAATACTACCTCCGAGACGTTTACGAGTATTTCGCAAATAAACCATCTCTGGTGCATCAGGTGAAGGTTTGTAATAAGGAACAGCCTCTAGTTCACTATCTGATAGAGGTATATTAAAACGATCGCGGAATTGTTTAAGACTTTTATTATCGAGCTTTTTGAGAGAGTGTGTTTCGTTATGCGCCTCACCTGCTTCTCCTGTTCCATAGCCTTTAACAGTTTGAGCAAGAATCACTGTAGGCTGACCTCTATGCTCTACTGCTGCTGCATACGCGGCATAAACTTTAAAAGGGTCATGCCCACCACGATTCAATTTCATAATATCATCGTCGGATAAGTCTTTTACCAGCTCGAGAAGCTCCGGATACTTGCCAAAAAAATGTTCACGCGTATAGGCACCACCATTGTGCTTGTAATTCTGTAACTCGCCATCACAGACTTCATCCATACGCTTTTGTAATAAACCTGTTTCGTCTTTTTCAAGAAGTGGATCCCAAAGCTTGCCCCACAATACTTTAATGACATTCCAGCCTGCTCCACGGAATACACCTTCTAACTCCTGAACAATTTTGCCATTTCCTCTAACGGGACCATCCAGCCGCTGAAGGTTACAGTTTATAACGAAAATCAGATTATCGAGTTTTTCACGACCTGCCAGCGCAATCGAGCCTAACGATTCAGGTTCATCACATTCGCCATCTCCCAAAAAGCACCAAACCTTACGATCAGTTTTTTTGGCAATCTCGCGTTTATCGAGATACTTCATTATATGCGCCTGGTAAATTGCCTGTATTGGTCCTAACCCCATTGATACTGTCGGGAATTGCCAGTAATCAGGCATCAACCAGGGGTGTGGATAAGACGACAAACCATTACCATCAACTTCACGACGAAAATTATCCATCTGTTCTTCTGTTATCCTTCCTTCAAGATAGGATCTCGCGTAAATCCCGGGAGCAATATGACCCTGATAGTAAATCAAGTCACCTTCCTGCTCGCCTTCACTGCCTCTAAAAAAATAATTAAACCCGATATCGTAAAGCGTAGCAGCAGAAGAGAAACTTGATATATGTCCACCTAACCCTTCATCGTTATCGTTAGCACGCATGACCATTGCCAATGCATTCCATCGCGTCAATGAACGCAAACGCCGCTCCATAAACATATCGCCTGGCATCATTTTTTCATTGGCTGGAGCAATTGTATTGCGATAAGGCGTCGTAATTGCAGCTGGCATGGGTACGCGTAAATCAACAGCAAAATCTGCGAGTCTTGAAAGAAGGAAAGTTGCTCGCCCTACACCACCTTGTCTAATGACTGATCCCAAAGAATCAATCCATTCGGTCGTTTCCTGTGGATCAATGTCATGCTCTTGCATAATAAGAAACCTTTGCTACTGATCAATAATACATCTATTTTCAAAACCATCGTGTTTAAGAAGTTTTTTTACTCAATGTAAACTTCTAACGACATACCCAATATATCTATATCGGACAGTTTTACTATTTGTTTATATTGTGTCCGTACTTTCTAAAGAAAAAGTAAATATAGATTATCTTTTATCGTGATTGGAGACAATCTCTTTTTAACGAATCTACAAAATATAAAGTTTTATGTTTTAGTTATTAGGCTCTATATCAAAAGATTTCTTTTCAGTGGTTAATAATAGGCTTCTTGAAGCATTAAAAAACAAACGATTTATAAATTCTTTCCAATCAGAATAATCCAGCTGATTAAGCTGCGTTATTATTTCGTCTTTATAATTAAATGTTTCTATACCCAAAGCCAGCTCCTGCCAATAACGTTCCGATCTGGCATTCAGGTTGATATCAGGTTGAGAAAGTTTTTGTATAAATGCCGCTTTATGAGATTTAAACGTTTCTTCATCGAAAAACTCTTGACATGAGTCAATGAATGCTTTCGTTTCTCTATACAATTTTTCTTCGCTAGCTGAGGGCGATTGAACCAAAAAGGAAATACCCGATCGTTTATGGTGCATTTCTGAATAAACTGCAACAAGATAACCAAGCTGTTTTTCAGTTCGCAACTGATTGAAATAGGCTGGCGATAAAATTTTTGAAGTCAGCAAAGTGGCTGCTGTAGAATAAAACGTTTCATCTTCTGCCTGAAAAAACCAATTGATTGCAGAATCCTGATGTTCTAACTTTTTTGTCTTGTGTAGTAATCCAGGCTCGAGAAGATTAACGTTGTAATCTCCTCTCGAGCTTAACTCACACTCACAATGTCGAATTTCGTTAACCGCATTATAAATGCCTTCTACCTCATCGCTCCCCATATTCCCATGAATTAAAATCTGGAGAAATGAATCTTCTGCAAACCTTGAAGAAAATTGCTCTATATCTTCAACCTGCAATCTCTGCAATTCATCCAATAATACCTCCGGTGGATAATTTCCATCAAAGATTTCATAGCCAATTGATTCGGCAAGAATATTACCTGGCGCCCCTAACACTTGACCCAAAAAACTTTGAGATAACATTTTTTTTATTCGCTCAAAATGCTCTTGCTCAATGACTACGTTATCCAAATGCTCGATATATTCATAAAACAGGCTATTGAGCTTTTCGTTATAACCAGAGATGGCAAGTGTAAAACCACGAATATGTGGATAAAATGCTGCACTTAATCCCGCATTATACGCAGGATAGAGTATTTCTGTTAGTTGCTCTTCTACTAATGTTGCATAAAATATACGACTTAGATAATCTTTCGCACTGTTTATTTCCTCCGGCTTTATAAATGCAACTTTCATATCAGCCTCTGGGCTATCAAAAGTTGTATCAAGCTTGAACCATATTTCAAAGCCTTTTTCAGAGGCAATTTTTTCAAGCGCTTCGCTGGAAAGCTTCTTGTTATTAAAATCACCCGCATCAACGATCAAATCAAAATCCTTGGCGATAAATTCATTTTCATCCGGTAATTTTATTTCTCCTAAAAATGCATACTTCGGCAGGGCGTCACTTTTTTCATTAAATCGTATTGCCTGCCAACTTTCCAACCATTCTTTAGGTATATCAACCAGCCCATATTCAGTTTGATAAAAAGGGCTTGTTTTATTAATGTTTGCCCAATCAGGCAAATTTTCAGAATTAATAACCACAGCCATATTATTCGGACTTATTTCTTTTGTAGCCGATGTGATTAAAGGTAATGAAATATTTTCGAAATTATAATCTGCAAATAAAACGTGTTCAGGTGAGAAGTGTTGCAAGTTAGATGTTGCTTGCATGACCTGATAAACTACACGGGACGAAGAATAAAAACGAAAAGCCGTTTCTGACAATTGTCGATAGCCCTCAAACCTTTGAACCACTTTATGTGGTTCATTAATTGCCTCCTGCTCTATCTTATTTACATGATAAAACAAGCTATTAACAATCGTATCCAAATTAGTAAATCCTTCTTCTGTCAGTGTTAAACTTACTTGAAAGATTGCTCCACCATTGTATCGAACTCCTAACGAAGCCGATAAACCTTCTAGCAAATTTCGGGTTTTCAACACAGAAAAAAGACTATCTTCACCTTTATCATTAATCATTTGTGCGAGGTAAGTATAAGATTTTGATGAATAGTTTTTATAATAATCCTTTATTGGAAATGCCAGATGCATACGTCGCATAGGCTTTCGGGTTTCGGCTGCTATAACTTTGTTTGACTCTTCATTAACGAGTCGATTGAAGACCTTTTCATCAACACGATCTATCACTTTATTGTTTGTAGAAATACTCGAAAATTTTTCTCTCGTCATTTCCTCTAACACATCCAAAGAGTGATTACCTGAAATAGATAATGTCATACGACTGGCAGAGTAATGCTCTTTGTAAAAATGAATAAGTCTATTTCTAATATCTGGATGATTTAACGTTTGAAGATTACCTACCGAAAAACGCGCATAGGGATGGTTCGGATTAATGATTTCCCTAACCGCATCAATAACTCGCCTGTATTCATTATTATAACGGGCACGAAATTCTGACTCGACAGCTTGCATTTCTCGCTTTACATACTCTTCATTAAACAAAGGCGATATAAAAAATTGCGAAAAACGATCCAGTGCCGGTTCCAGGTATTGATGATCTATATCAAAAAAATACACTGTGTTTTCAAAAGAGGTAAACGCATTATGGTTACCGCCATGAGAAGCTATATATTTCTGGTAATCATCAGGCTCCGGGTACTTTTCTGTCCCTAAAAACAGCATGTGCTCTAAAAAATGAGCAAGACCGAGTCTGTCAGAAGGATCATGTCTTGAGCCTACATTAACATTTAAAGCTGCAGCTGCAACATCGGCCTTTTCATCTGAGATCAATAAAACCTTTATACCATTATTTAGTTGTATATAACGATAATGCCTTGGGTCATTGATACTTTTCAATACTGAAACTTCACCAGAATCGGCAAAGTGAGTAGTATAGATAGGCTGCTCTTTTTGATTGAAGCTTGTTGCACAACCAAATAGACAGGCAAGCAGGAAAAGAAAGCTTATTTTTATTAATTGATTTGCCATAGCTACAACCCGAAATAATGACAGCTGGAAAAAAACTAGGCCTTATTTAGAGATTGCTCATCTAGATGAGTAGGCCAGGCATTTAATATCGCTTTTACCAGCGTTGCCAGAGGAATTGCAAAAAATACCCCCCACAAACCCCATATCCCCCCAAAAAACATAATGGCTATCAGAATAGCTATAGGGTGTAAATTCACTGTCTCTGAAAAGAGTAATGGAACCAGTACATTACCATCTAACACCTGTATTATGGTATAGGCAACAAACAAACCAATAAACGTTCCGCCCCAGCCCCATTGTATGTATCCAACAAATACTACAGGTATTGTGACAAGGAATGCGCCTACATAGGGCACAATAACTGAAATTCCAACTGCGATCGCCAATAATGCTGCATAGTTAAGCCCGAAAAGCACAAAAGTTACAAATGAAATGCCACCAACAATCAACATTTCAATAAATTTGCCGCGCACATAATTGGCCATTTGCGCATTCATTTCTTCCCACACCTGATTCAATATCGGGCGTCTATGCGGCAAGAAACTACCAAACCAGTTTAATAGCTCATCTTTATCTTTAAGAAAAAAGAAAACAAAAATGGGTACCAAAACCAGATAAACCATAAAGCTCACCAGATTCAGCGCATTAGACTGTGTATAAGACAAAGCCCATTGCCCAAAATTTGCAATCTCTGTATTCATAGCCTGGGACCATTCGTTTACCTGCTCTTCTGTAACTACCGAAGGGTATTTTTCAGGAAGCCCTACCAACCATTCCTGTAATAAACCTATCAACTGTGGAAGCTCTTTTATCAAATTATCAAATTGATTCAGAACCAGCGTTAACAAAACAAAAACTGTCACGATTTCTAATAAGATCAGCATCAAAAAAGCTATAGTAACAGATGCCATATGTGGGACATTAAATTTGCTCAACTGAACCACTACACCCTGCAGCAAAAAAGCCCAAACCAAAGCTGCAATCACAGGAGTAAGAACCGAACTGAAAAAATAGAGTGCCAAAACGGCTATGATCAACATGACCACAAGCACAATTGTTTCCTCGTCATGGAAACGCTTGTCATACCATTTTTTTAAAACATTAAGCATTGTTGCTCCAGAACCATTATTACTTCAATTTTGGTTCGTATTAATCTAACCAAAGGATATTTTCCAATAATGCACTGTTGTCATGCCAAAAAACAATAGCATTTTTGCTGCCAATTTTCATTCTCTCGTAGTAGGCATTCGCTAAACCTTTATTTTTTAATTAATAATAATGATAAACTCTCTCCATCTACTCATTTATTGATTGAAATTGTCATCTTTTTAGCATTCCTCTCATAAAAATGTCATAAAATCAAATGAAATGATGCTTTCTATGGAACCAATATAACTAAGAATTTTCAAAATTGTTTAAGCAATTGAGTATCTTAACCTTAAAAATGTAATAAGTGATTTTGCTTTTTACTATCAACAAAAACTGCATTGATGAAATTAAAACCATCCTCAAACAACAAGGCTATTAAGCTTTTATTACAGCTGATCTTTTTGGCCTTCGCTTTCGTGTTTTCAACTCAATCGATATCGACAGAAAACATCATTGAGTTACCTGTATTGGGGGATAGCAGTGCAGGGTTAATGACACCAGCAGAAGAATATGCGTTAGGCCAAGCCTGGTTAAGAAGCTACCGAAACAGTGTTAATCAATTAGATGATCCTCTGGTTTTCGAGTATTTTGAAAATTTACTTTATGAACTGGCCAGCCACTCAAAGCTTGAAAAAAAAGATTTAACACTCGTTATTGTTGATAATCCAACAATCAATGCTTTTGCGGTACCAGGTGGTGTTGTCGGTATCCATACCGGCTTGATTCTAAATGCTCAAAACCAGGCACAAATTGCTTCTGTCGTTAGTCACGAGCTCGCTCACCTATCACAAAGGCATTTTGCCAGAAGTGTAGAAGCAGCTCGTGAATCGAGTATAACCAATATTCTGGCATTACTGGCTGGTATTGCGATTGCTGCTGCCAGTAATAATAGCGATGCAATTCCGGCTGTTATCACTACATCTCAAGCACTGGCTCTTGACTCGCAATTGAGATATAGCCGTTTACATGAAAGAGAAGCTGATCGGATTGGCATGCAAACAATGGTTGAGGCTGGATATGATGCGACAGCAGCTGCAGATATGTTTCGGGTTATGCAGAACACTTACAGACTTTACGGCCAGGGCTTACCCGAATTTCTACTTACTCACCCTATTACAGAGTCCAGAATATCAGATGCTGAAAACAGGGCTCGTCTAACGAATAAAGATGGAATAACCAATACACTGGATTATGCAATCATTCGTTCAAAAATAGAGTTTGAGGATTTAATCAATAAGAGAGTTACAACCAACGATATAGCAAAACACTTTCGACAAAAATTTGAAACTGCTCAAAAACTAAAAACATCCCAGACCGATATAATCACTAAAGAAAGCGCTCGTTATGCTTACGCAATGGCTTTAAATGCCAATAAGCAATGGAAAAAAGCGCGAAAAACCCTGAACCCTTTATTACAACAAGTGCCAGGCAGAATTGCCTACTCTTTACTGGATATTGAAATAGACATCACAGCAAAAAATAATCAACTAGCCGAAAAACGACTCAGAGACCTTTACAGCATTACCCCCAATAACTATGCGATCAGCATGCAACTTGCCGAAACGCTTATAGATAATCAAAAGCCAGAAGCTGCATCAAAAGTCCTACAAGCACTGGCCAGTACTCGACCCTACCAGGAAGATATATGGTATCTGTTAGCTGAAAGTCAGGGATTGGCAAAGAATATTTTAGGGCTTCACCAATCACGTGCTGAATTTTTTATTCTAAGAGGAAATCTTACACAGGCAAGGAATCACCTAGGTTTTGCACTTAATATAGCTGGCAACCAGTTTAAAACCAGTGCAAAAATAAAGGAACGCATGAAGCAGGTTGATGGTATTGAAAAAATGCTTGAACGGTTTAAATAATTTTTTTCAGACACTTTTTAGTGAACATCAAAACTATTCAAATTAAAACTTTTCATTAATCAGATTTTTTAGGAGACATCCTGAATACTCCGCCTTTACCTCCTCCAGCCAGAAAATATAGCCTTCCATCAGGTCCCTGACGCACATCACGAACACGTCCATATTTTCTGAGATCAATACGCTCTTCAGCAACTACTTTATTTTTTTCTACAGTTAATCGAACCAGTTGCCTAAATTTTAATGAACCAACAAAAAGGTTATTTTTCCATTCCGGAAATAAATCACCATCATAAAAAGTCATTCCTGAAGGTGCTATCGATGGTATCCAGTAATGTATTGGCGGGGTAACATCTTCGCGCTCAGTACCGTCTCCTATTTTTGTACCGATAACATAATTTACACCGTAAGTAATTTCGGCCCATCCATAATTTTTTCCTGCCTGCATAAGATTGACCTCATCGCCCCCCTGTGGCCCATGCTCATGGGTCCAGACTTCACCAGTATCCGGGTGTAATGTCATGCCCTGAATATTGCGATTGCCGTAAGTATATATTTCCGGGCGAACACCTGACGCTTTAACAAAGGGATTATTGGAAGGGATACTGCCATCAGAATTTATACGAATGAGTGAACCTGCATGTGTAGTTAAATCTTGTCCATTTGGTCGATACCCCCTATCCCCCAGTGAAATATACAAGTATCCATCGTTATCAAATATTAAACGCGAACCAAAATGTCTGCCTCCGCCCTGTTTGGGTAAGGCCTTAAATATCACTTCAACATCTTTTAACTTATCTTTTGATAAACGGCCCCGCAAGACTTCTGTACCGTATCCATCTTTATCTTTAGCAACGTACGACAGGTAAATCAAACGGTTGTTAGCAAAGTCAGGATCAATAGCAACATCCAGAAGCCCTCCCTGCCAATTTTCCTTTATGACTGGTAAGCCTTTTACAGTTTTTTTTAACAAGCGACCGTCGCGTATGATATGCAAGGTTCCGGATTTCTGGGTAACCAGCATATCGCCATTGGGTAAAAACGTCATACCCCAGGGTTTTTCTAGCTTTGCAATTCTATCGAGTTGAAAAGTGAGCTTTTCAGATTGAATAGCCTCTGCATTTAAATGAACAGGATATACAAAAAAGAGTAAAATGATAATATAGGCGCGAATCACAAGCACCTCCCTTTTAAAACCAAATCAATTAAATTTTTAATCACCTGTCACCATTTGATTTTTAAAATCCAGCATTCTTTGTAAAGGCAGTATTGCTCTTTTGGCCAAATCAGGCGCCACTTCTATTTCGTTAGTGCCATTTTTCAAAGAGTCTAATAAGTTATCCAGATTATTCATTGCCATCCATGGACAATTAGCGCAACTCCTGCATGTTGCTCCTGCACCACCTGTTGGTGCTATTAATATTTCCTTTTCTGGCGCTTCTTTACAAAGCTTATAAAAAATACCCTGGTCAGTTGCAACAATCAATTGTTTTTGAGGCAGTGTTCTTGCCGCCTCTATGATTTGAGTGGTTGAACCTACCGCATCAGCCAGATCAAGAACCGACTGAGGCGATTCGGGATGTGCTAACACAGCAGCTTCCGGATACATTGCTTTTAAATCAAGAATACCTTTTGCCTTGAACTCGTCGTGCACAATACAGGTGCTGTCCCAAAGGATCATATCTGCTCCTGTTTCTTTCTGAACATAACTTCCAAGATGCCTGTCTGGCGCCCAGATAATTTTTTCCCCTTGCGAATCAAGATGATCGATTACATCTAACGCTATACTTGAGGTAACAACCCAATCTGCTCTTGCCTTTACTGCAGCAGAAGTATTTGCATAAACTACTACTACTCTATCCGGATGCTCATCACAAAAAGCTGAAAACTTATCTATAGGACAACCCAGATCCAATGAACATGTTGCTTCCAATGTTGGCATCAACACGCGTTTTTCCGGGCTGAGAATTTTTGCTGTCTCACCCATAAACTTAACACCAGCCACGATTAGGGTTTCAGCATCACAATTGGCGCCAAATCGCGCCATTTCCAAAGAATCAGAAACAATTCCACCGATATCTTCAGCAAGGTACTGTATCGCAGGGTCAGTATAATAATGCGCTATAATCGTTGCGTTAGCTTCAAGCAAAGCTGGCTTGATTTTTTCTAATGCTTTTTCATAAGTTTCACGATCAAACTCTGTTACAGGCGGCTCATAGATATGCCTTTTAACAATATCCTCAGGGGAGCCCTGATAGTTTTCTGGCAAACGGCAGGACGCCTCAGGCAGGTTCGTGGCTATAATTTTTTCAAAATCTGTTTCTAAATCACTCATACTTTTAACAGCTATAAATATAAAAAAAAGATTCTAGCATAATCACTTATTGCAAGTTCAAACGCTGAAAGTAATCGGGCACTATTTCTGTTGCCGGACCATAAACACATTCATCAAATGTAGAGGCAGTTGCACCTGGCTGAAGATTTAATTCTACTGTTTTTGCACCTGCAGTCTTGGCCAGCTGAGAAAAGCCCGCTGCAGGATAAACCTGGCTGGATGTTCCTATGGAAACAAACAAGTCGGCCTGATTCAAATAGCTCTCTATTTCATGCATAAATAATGGCATTTCGCCAAACCAGACAATATGAGGGCGAACAGAGCCTTGCGTATTACATGCTGTGCAAATCGTTTTTTCTGAAATATCCTGTTGCCATTCGAAGATCTGATGACAAGATTCACATCTTGCTTTTAATAGTTCTCCGTGCATTGGAAACACACGTTGACTACCAGCTTTCTGGTGCAAATTATCTACATTTTGTGTTATCAGCGTATAAGCACCTTGCCAATTTTTTTCAAATTCTGCCAAAGCAAAATGAGCAGCATTTGGTAAAACCTCACCTGAAATAAGCTGCCCCCTTCTGGCATTATAAAATTTATGTACCAGAACAGGATTTCTTATGAATGCTTCTGGCGTTGCAACCTCTTCAACTCTATGTCCCTCCCATAAACCGTCATTATCCCTGAATGTTTTTAAACCTGATTCAGCTGAAATGCCCGCACCTGTTAAAACTACTATATTGCTATACATAAAATACACATAAAAATAATCTAACTATTTTTTAATGGCTTTAAACTCATTCTATAATATAAATGAGAACAAATATTCTTATCATCAAATAATTCAAAGCCTATAAAACAAACCAGTTAATGAATAAAATAGAAAATCCGGCAAATAGACCTGCTATTAAATCATCCACCATAATACCGAAACCACCATGAAGCCGCTTATCAAACCATATTATCGGCCATGGTTTTAAAATATCAAAAAATCTAAAACAAATAAATGCAGCTACAAGATATTCCCAATCCAGCATTTGAGATGTGGGAATAAAGCAAAATGTTAGCCATAAACCAACAAACTCATCCCACACTATACCGCCATGATCATGTATTTTTAAATCATTACTTGCTTTTTGACAAAACCATATTCCTAAAATGAACGCTGCTATAACAATCAACATTTGCGCATAAATACTTACCTGCGCAAAAAGAATAGCCATTGGCATTGCTGCAAGTGTTCCTACGGTTCCAGGTGCTACCGGAGATAGACCACTCCCTAATCCGAAAGCATAAAAACGAGCCGGATGGGCTAATATAAACTTTAAATCTGGTTGTTTTGGTTTCATTTTTTTCAAAACTCTACACTTAAAAATGTTGATAACCCAGGTCTTTGGGAAACACCCAATCATGACCTGACAGTTTCACACCCTTTCCTTTTTGGACTTTACCTATTAGTGTTATTGGTAACTCATCGGTTGATAGTGCTTTAATTTGCTCTCTGTAACGAGCATTTGCTGTAAATAATAATTCGTAATCATCACCGCCTGCGAGAATCAAGTTTTTATAATTTGCTAATGACTTTAAAAAAGAGTGAACCGGTAGATCCTCACCATTTATACAAAGACTTACTCGACTTTGTTCTGCAATATGGTTTGCATCAGCAAGCAGGCCATCAGATATATCTATTGCCGCACAATGAAATTCTCTTAATTGTTTAGCTAATAATAAACGAGGCTCAGGTTCATAATACTGCGATATTAACCACTCACTTTCTTTTGATACATTTTCTTTTATTGAGGAACTTTTTAGCAGTGACAAACCTGCTGCTGCACAACCAGTATAACCCGACAACCAGATATCATCGTTCAAGTTCGCATTCGAACGCAATAGCAAGCTGTAATCTACATCCCATGGCTCTCCCATTACTGTCAGCGTTATAACAAATGCACCCTTTGTTGTATCACCTCCAATTAAAGATAAATTATAACGCTCGCATAATAATTCCAGCCGTTCTGAAAAACCTTTTAACCATCCTTCATCTAATTCGGGTAGAGTTAAAGATAACGTTATCCATTTTGGGTTGGCACCCATTGCTGCAAAATCACTTAAATTCGTTGCTACTGCTCTAGAAGCAATGTTCCGTGCTGACATTGCTTTTGTAAAATGTACACCCTCTACCAGAGTATCTGTAGCAACAATTATTTTTCTTCCAGATGAAATAACAGCAGCAGCAGCATCATCACCAATACCTAACAGCACATCTGATGTATCTGATTGACTCTCGTAGGAAGGTTGATCTTTTTTTGAAAAAGAAAAGTATTGATTAATTATTTCGAACTCTTTAGCCATTGATTATGGCTCAACGTGAGTTCTGCGCTCTAACTTCCATAATACGAAGCTTTCTGGCAGCATTATCCAATAAACCGTTGACAAATTTATGGCTTTCTTCAGGCCCGAATTTTTTTGCAAGATTAACCGCTTCATTGATAACAACTTTATAAGGCACATCAATTCGATTAAGCATTTCGTAAATACCAATACGCAGCAATGCACGAGTCACGGGATCACATTCCTGCAACTCCCGCTCATTGGCTAACGGTGAAAGCTCTGCATCTATTTTATCAATATTTGCCTCTACACCACGTATCAGCTCTCTGAAATACACCAAATCTGTACCTTTCATATCAAAATCAACGCGAAACTGAGCTTCTATCTGATTCGGCGAAAGTGAATTTAACTGTGACTGATATAAAGCCTGCATAGCAAAATGCCTAGCCTTGTGTCGCTCACTGGCTATTTTTCTTTTTTTTATTTGCTCTTCGCTTGGCTTACTCATAACAACTTATTAATTACGCTATTTATCTAAAAATCAGTTAGATGCTCTTATTGCATTATATAAACCAACGACTTGCAATGCAGCTAACACTGCTTCTCGCCCTTTATTTGCTTCGCCTTCTTGCGCTCTTGCCACGGCCTGATCAACTGTGTTTACTGTTAACACTCCAAAACCTATCGGCAATTCATACTCTCTTGAAACTTCAGATAAACCTCTTGCACATTCACCGGCTACAAAATCGAAATGTGGTGTATCGCCCTTTATAACAGCTCCCAAAGTAACAATAGCACCATATTTTTTTGTTCTCGCCAGCATTTGACAAACTAACGGAATTTCATAGGCTCCAGGCGCATGAACAATATCAATAGACTGATCATTTATACCATGTTCGTTACATGCATCAATCGCGCCTTCAAGCAGTTTATCAACAATATAGGTATGCCACTCACCTTTAACTATTGCAACATTAAAATCTTTTGCCTCAAACCTGGGGCTGACATGTTTCATATTATCAAGTCGCTTTTGTAGCGAATCAGGACGCTGATAATTCTGATAACGTTGATCAATAATTTCTGTTGCCATGACTTTATCTCTTAATTAATCTATTTTGCAATACTTCTATTTGCAACACATTTTCTATTGTTACTTCAATCGTTTTATTGGCAATCAACCCATTCAACAACTTCAAGATCGAACCCTGAAATAGCGTTGTAATGCACTTCAGGACTCATAAGCCTCATTTTTTTCACACCCAGTTGACGCAAAATTTGCGATCCAACACCTATTGTCAAAGAGGATGTCCCTTTCGTTACAGGTGTATATGGTTTCGACTTCTTACCTAATGCTATTAATGCATCTTCAAACCAATCTTTTGCAAGGTCACCTGCTAATAAAACCAGCACTCCGCCTTCTTCAGAAATTTTTTGCATACATCGTTGCATATTCCAGCTTGGCTTTTCATTAATCTGGGTACCAATCAAATCTCTAACAGCAGAACAAGTGTGCACTCTAACTAATGTTGGTGAATCTGAATCAATCTTTCCTTTCACTAATGCCAGATGGGTATCGTTGGTTATCATATCTTTAAAAGCATATAACTCTAACTGGCCATAATCAGTATTAACTACTCCTTTTTGTACCGGCTCAATCGTTTTCTCATGCAATAAACGATAGTGAATCAAATCGGCAATCGTACCGATTTTTAGTTCATGCTTTTCAGCAAAAATATCCAGATCTTCTCGTCGAGCCATTTTTCCATCATCGTTAATTATCTCTACAATAACAGCCGTCTCATCAAATCCCGCCAATCTTGCAAGATCCACACTTGCCTCTGTATGCCCTGCACGAACCAGAACCCCGCCTGGCTGAGCCATAAGCGGAAAAATATGACCCGGCTGCACAATATCATTCGGCTTAGCATTTTTGTTAGCTGCTGCTTTTATTGTAGTTGCTCTATCCGCTGCGGAAATACCCGTTGTTACACCACTTGCAGCCTCTATCGAAAGCGTAAAGTTAGTTCCATGAGAAGCGCGATTATCATCTACCATTAAAGGCAAATCCAGCTGTCTACAGCGCGCTCTGCTCATTGGCATACAAATGAGACCGCGACCTTCTTTGGCCATAAAATTCACAGCCTCAGGCGTTATACATTCCGCTGCTATAACAAGATCACCTTCATTTTCTCTATCTTCATCATCCATCAGGATAACCATTTTACCAAGGCGCAGGTCAGTAATAAGCTCTTCTATAGTATTTAATGGGCGCATAATTTTATAACTACTCTATGTGATCAGCTCTATTTACTTAAGTTGTGACAAACGCTCAAGGTATCTGGCGATTATATCGACTTCAAGATTTACTTCAGTACCTACTTTATATTCCGAAAATAAGGTATTTTCAAAAGTATGCGGGATAATATTAAGCTCGAAGACTTCATTATTCACTGAATTCACAGTTAAGCTTGTACCATCTACACATATGGAGCCTTTTTGAGCAATATACCTTGCAAATTCTTCGGGCGCAGCGATTGAAAAACGCCAGGAACGCGCCTCTTTATCAATACTCAATACTTTACCCACACCATCAACATGCCCGGAAACCAGGTGACCTCCCAACATAGCATCTGGTGTTAAGGATTTTTCAAAATTCACTGCAGAACCTTCGTTTAAACTACCAAGAGTCGTGCAATTTAAAGTTTCTACAGAAACATCTGCCCCAAAACTATCTTCATCCAATTGCTTTACTG
The DNA here is from genome assembly GCA_041941365.1 of Cellvibrionales bacterium. GTDB lineage: Bacteria > Pseudomonadota > Gammaproteobacteria > Pseudomonadales > UBA7434 > UBA7434. Next base: position 159,871 of record JBGTQK010000002.1, read on the forward strand.
TAAGGCAAACACCATTAACCGCAATACTGTCACCTAATTCTACCCGATCAAAATCAAGCGCTTTTGATGAAAATATAAAATGCTTATCTCCATCAATTTCCTGAACAGAAGTCACTTTTCCTAACGCTTGTATTAAACCTGTAAACAAAATCAATACCTCACTAAAGCATTAAATAATCTGTTTTGGTAACAATGTATACCATTGATCCTCACCTATTGACTGACACCCTTCACACACAAAAGTCATTGCATCAGACAACATTTTAAAATTTATATCCGCTAAGGGCCGTGCTTTTGAACCAAGTATTTTAGGTGCAACAAACAGCTCAAGCTTGTCAATCCAACCTTCTTGTAACACTCTACCTAAAAGAGTTGCACCTGCTTCAAGCATTACCTCGTTGTATTCTAACTCAGCCAAAACAGTGATAACGCTTTTGAGATCAAGCCCCTTTTCCAGCCCTTGTTGATCACTCGCAAAATCTACTTTTTGCAAAACGACCCCGGCATTTTCCAGTTCGGCTTTTTTGGAAAAATCAACTACACTCTTCTCGCTTTCGCCATAAAAAACAATAACTTTTCTACTTTTTGCTGATTCTACTATTTTGGAAGCTAGCGGTATTCTTAAATGGCTGTCTAACACAGCTACAGCAGGTTGTCTCATTACTGGAAAACCCACTTCATCTTCGCGCACATTTAAACGAGGATTATCTTGAAGTACCGTTCCAATTCCAGTCAATATTACGCAACTTTGTGCTCGCATATCCTGTACTACTTTTCTGGAATCCTTACCAGTTATCCAGTAACTCTCACCTGAATCCATCGCCGTACGCCCGTCAAGGCTGGTTGCAATTTTTGCACGTATTACTGGCAATCCTTTCTGCATGCGCTTAAAAAAACCTTTATTAAGTGACATAGCCTCCTCACTTAACAATCCTCCTTTAACACTAATACCGCTGGACTCCAGAATATTTCGACTTTTACCTAACATTTCTGGATTGGGGTCCTCAACTGCATATATAACTTCTTTAACACCAGCTTTTATTAATGCTTCAGTGCAAGGGCCAGTTCTTCCCGATTGACTACAAGGTTCCAGAGTTACATAAACTGTTGAATTTTGACTCTGCTCACCTGCTTCTTTCAAGGCAAGTATTTCAGCATGAGGAAGCCCTGCTTTTTCATGCCACCCTTGACCAACAACCTTGCCATTCTTAACAATGACCGAGCCTACTCTCGGATTTGGCGTACTCGTATACACCCCCTGCTTTGCTAAATCCAATGCCATACCCATCATTCGATGGTCCTGATCATTAAATAAGGAATCTTCTGGCATCATTGATCACCAATATTACTATCAATTGCAGATTCATTTATCACTGTTCAGCTCTGTTGATTCCGCCGAAAGCTTGTCGATTTCCTGACGGAATTCTTTTAGATCTTCAAAACTTCTGTAAACAGAAGCAAACCTTACATAAGCAACATGGTCGAGTTCACGCAACTGATTCATTACTGCCTCACCTATTTTTAGTGACTTCACTTCACGCTCACCTGTAGCCATTAAACTATGTTTTATACTGGCAATAGCAGCCTCTATTTGCTCTACACTGACAGGCCTTTTTTCTAACGCTCTCAATATGCCAGAGCGTAGTTTTTCATCATCAAAAGGTTGTCTTATGCCATTTTGCTTTATCACTTTTGGAAGTAGAAGTTCTGCAGATTCATAAGTTGTGAAACGCTCTGAACAGGACTGGCATTCACGTCTACGACGCACCTGGCCTCCTCCTGCGACAAGACGAGAGTCAATAACTTTAGTATCTTCTGCCGAACAAAATGGACAACGCATAACTTGATATCAGCTTATTAATTATTTATAAACAGGATAACGCTGGCATAAATCAGCCACCTGATTTCTCACCCGTTCTATTACAGACTGTTCATTCACATCTTCTAAAATGTCACACATCCAGTGTGTTAGCTGTATACACTCATCTTCTTTAAAACCACGAGTAGTAATAGCCGGAGTTCCCACCCGTAAACCACTGGTTATGAACGGAGAACGAGGATCATTTGGCACAGCATTTTTGTTCACTGTAATATGCGCACTTCCTAGCGCCGCATCTGCATCTTTGCCTGTATACTCCTTACCAATCAAATCCACCAGCATCAGATGATTTTCTGTACCCCCGGATACAATTTTAATACCTCGCTCCATAAATGTATTTGCCATAGATTTTGCGTTAGAAACCACTTGCTGCTGATAAACTATAAATTCTTCACTCATCGCTTCTTTAAAACTTACTGCTTTTGCCGCAATAACATGCATTAAAGGCCCGCCCTGGCCACCTGGAAATACTGCTGAATTAAACTTTTTTTCCAGCTCCGGATTTTCCTTGGCTAAAATAATACCACCTCGAGGACCACGTAATGTTTTGTGTGTAGTAGAGGTTACTACGTCTGCATAAGGGATAGGGCTTGGATAAACACCTGCCGCTATAAGGCCAGCTATATGCGCCATATCCACTAAAAGATATGCCTCTACTTCATCTGCTATTTTTCTAAACCTCTCCCAATCTACTATACCCGAGTATGCACTAAAGCCTGCCACTATCATTTTTGGTTTATGCTCTTTGGCTAACGCTTCAACTTGCTCGTAATCAATTAAACCGGTTTCTTCATTTAGCCCATACTGTACCGAGTTGTAGACCTTACCGGAAAAATTTGGTTTGGCACCGTGAGTAAGATGCCCCCCTGCATCAAGACTCATCCCCAATACCGTATCTCCAGCTTGCAATAAAGCCAGATAGACAGCAGCATTTGCTTGCGAACCAGAATGAGGTTGAACATTGGCATACGCCGCATTAAACAGTTGCTTGGCTCGCTCAACAGCCAGATCTTCTGCACGGTCTACATATTCACAACCACCATAATAGCGTTTACCTGAATAACCCTCTGCATATTTATTCGTTAAGACCGTACCCTGCGCTTCCATAACACGCGGACTACAATAATTCTCGGAAGCAATCAGCTCAATATGCTGTTCTTGTCGACTTTCTTCAGCTGAGATAGCCTCAGCAAGTTCATTATCAAAACCAGCAATAGCCATTGTTTTATCAAACATTCAATAACTCCATTCAGTAACAACTAAAAAAGATAACCACCTGATAAATTATCATTCAGGCATTAAATTAGTACGGATCAGGAAAGAAAAACAGGTCATTTTAAAGTACAGTGCCCCTAAAAACTACGTCAATAATCATTGTTAGTCAGAGTAAATATGCCTAAATATGATACGGAATCAACTGTACATTTATGATACGCTAAAAAAATTGACTACATCAAAAACCTGGGGAGCTTGAGGAGAATGATAAGAGGCTATTTAAATAATATTCTCAGAGGAATCCGCTATATCTCGCTATGTCTAGCCTGTGTAATACTGTCAGCAACTGTATTTGCAGAAGAAAAGAATACCAACAAAAAAAATGTGCAGCCTGTTATAACAGCGGGAATCACTTTTGGTGGCGATGAAATCAGCAAAGAAGAAATTGAGAACATATTCGGCGACGACGATACTGACTCTATCGACGCAGGTGAAATGATCTATTTCGCAGCCGGCGCAGCATTTAATATCACTAACACATTTCAACTACAGACTACTTTCGGTATACACCTGGATTCAATCAATGGCAGTAATGGTGACACAGGCTTTTATCGCTATCCACTGGAAGTTATTGGCTTTTATAAAAATGACAAGTTCAGAATCGGTGGGGGTATCTCACATCACCTTAACCCAAAATACGAACGAGATGTTGATGGCGACCCAAAAATAAATGTTGACTTTGATGACACAACAGGCCTTGTTATTCAAGGAGATTATCTGATTACCAGGCAAATACCTATTGGAATTCGTTATATGGATATTGATTACGATGGAGGCGACTCTGTAAAAAGTTTTGACGGCAGCCATATTGGAATTGTTATTAGTTGTTTATTTTAGCAAATATAATTATATTCGAACTATTAAAAACCTTTTTTATTTTAATCCTGTTATACAAATAGTACTATTAACAGTAGGCTCATCAATTCATCCCTCAGAATATCAAGCTGGAGAAACAACTTGGCACAATACGTCTACACAATGAATCGTGTGGGGAAAATCGTCCCACCTAAACGTGAAATTCTAAAGGATATTTCTTTATCTTTTTTCCCCGGCGCCAAAATTGGTGTGTTAGGTCTTAACGGCGCAGGCAAATCGAGTTTACTTAGAATCATGGCCGGCATTGATAAAGAATATATTGGTGAGGCCAGACCTCAACCAGATATTAAGATTGGTTATTTGCCTCAGGAACCTGAACTGGATTTAAATAAAGACGTTAAGGGTAATGTTGAAGATGGCCTTTCTGAAGTAGTCGACGCTCAAAAACGCCTGGAAGAAGTTTACGCTGCTTACGGTGATCCCGATGCAGATTTTGATGCCTTGGCAAAAGAACAGCAACATCTCGAAAATATTATTGCTGCAGCCGACTCACACAATCTGGAACATAAGCTTGAAGTAGCTGCTGATGCTCTTCGTCTACCACCCTGGGATGCCGATGTATCTAAACTTTCTGGTGGAGAAAGACGCCGCGTTGCACTTTGCCGATTACTGTTATCTAATCCTGACATGCTTTTACTTGATGAGCCCACTAACCATCTTGATTCTGAAAGCGTCCACTGGCTTGAGCGATTTCTGGAAGATTTTCCAGGAACGGTCGTCGCAATTACTCACGATAGATATTTTTTAGATAATGCCGCTGGATGGATTCTGGAATTGGACAGAGGTAGAGGCATTCCCTATGAAGGAAATTATTCTTCATGGCTGGAGCAAAAAGAACAACGCCTGGCAATGGAAGAAAAGCAGGAAGCCTCAAGACAAAAAACCATAAAATCTGAACTGGAATGGGTTCGCGCGAATCCTAAAGGCAGACATGCAAAAAATAAAGCCCGCCTGGCGCGCTTTGACGAACTTAATTCACAGGAATTTCAAAACCGCAGTGAAACCAATGAAATTTATATTCCACCCGGTGACAGGCTGGGAGACAGTGTAATTACGTTAGATAATATTTCCAAGTCTTTTGATGGCCGTTTATTATTTGAAAATCTCAGCTTTACTGTGCCCAAAGGCGCTATCGTTGGCATTATCGGTGGGAATGGTGTTGGTAAATCCACCCTTTTCAGAATGATTACAGGTATTGAAAAACCGGATAGCGGCACAATTAAAATTGGTGAAACCGTTAAAATTGCTCATGTTGAGCAAATGCGAGATACCCTACAAGATTCGCAAACCGTTTGGGAAGCAGTTTCAGACGGCCACGATATTATCAAAATTGGCAATTATGAAGTATCTTCAAGGGCTTATGTAGGACGTTTTAACTTTAAAGGAACAGACCAACAAAAACGTGTTGGTGAACTCTCTGGAGGTGAAAGAGGACGTTTGCAACTGGCTTGCACATTAAAACAGGGAGGCAATGTTCTACTTTTAGATGAACCTTCTAATGACCTGGATGTTGAAACACTCCGTGCACTGGAGGAGGCACTCCTCTCATACCCTGGGTGCGCAATGATCATCTCCCATGATCGATGGTTCCTGGATCGGGTTTGCACACATATTCTAGCTTACGAAGATGACTCCGAGATCGTCTTCTTTGAAGGTAACTATAGTGAATACCGTGATGATTTAATCAATAGGAAAGGTGAAGCGGCTCAACCGAAGAGGGTCAAATACAAAAAGCTCGCTTAAGCTAACAATCCTGAATGTATGTTTTGTTAAACAAAAGTATCACTTTCGTGGAACTATTTTGCTGTTCCATCTCGGATAGCAATCACTATACGCCCAAAACATGTGCACCAGTTACGCTTTTTGACCAAACAACACTCCATAGATTCGCAATTACATTCACAAAGTCTAAGCTTTTATTAACGGGGAAAGTGTTTTTATTAGCTATTACTTATTAAATTGACCAAGTTATGTAAGCTTCTCTACAACACCTGGGTATCTTATTCTGACAATATTTGCGATTGTAACTTGATATACAGTATCAGGCCCTCTTCCTCAAAACCAATTCAACTGCGTATACTGAAGAAGTGTCTGAGTAGCACCAATGATAAGACAAACAAGCCATTTTGCGAACAGTATAGAGACTGAACCGGATTCAAACTTCTCTACACTGAATACAAATACACACTCGGTTGTTTTTAATGATGAGCATGTAGAGCCATCTATTATTCTTGCTGTAGATCAGAACCTTTCATTTGTGGGTGAAAGCAATATTAATTTGTTAATCCCGAACTCAATTAATATATCGCTTTCAAAAGAATCCATATTTCATGAATTCATAAACGGCCTTATCCCGGAACAAAAAAGCAGCCTGATTGAAAATATTCAGCTGGTTATCAGAACCAAAACGCCTCAACAGTTAACCATAGTATCCAAATACATGAATGCTACGGAACGCTTTTCTATAAAAGTGTTGCCCGTTACTTTGGATAACCATGAAGCATCGAATTTTCTTCAGGACGATCCTGCAAACACACAAACTAAACAACACTGTCTTTTATTACTCGAAAGAATAAAAGAACTGCAATCAACGGCAAAATCTCACAATGATCTAGCAAAAAATTATTTGGAATTCACTTCAAATGCAATGGTAATCATTGATGCCACCAAAAATATAATCTTTGCGAATCAAGCATTCAAAAAAACATTGGGTATAGACAGACTCACTTCAGGCAGTCTAGAAGATATTTTTTTATCCAATAACCTGGACAAAAAAACCAGTGATCATATATGGCACACATTATTTTACGAAAAACACTGGAGTGGTGAGGTAAACCTGACATCAGGTTCAAAAAAGAATTGCTCTTTCTGGATTTCTGCTGAAGCTAAAGAAAATGAAAATGGATCAACGTACTATTATTTTCTTTGCCATGAAATCGCATCAATAGGCAACATAAAAGAAAAGTTAGAACACAGCCTAACTCATGACCATACAACTGGACTCTTGAATCGATCTTCATTTATTAAATCGCTTGATGAGCATATTAAAATTGCTAACGACAACAACAAAATTGGCGCTATTTTTTATATTGATATCGACTATTTTAAATTAATAAATGAAGTTCATGGGGAAATCCTAGGTGATGTTGCTTTACTGAATGTTGCGACCCGTCTTAAAAAATCATTTAGAGAAGCAAGTCTGACATCAAGATTAAGCGGAGATTCATTTGCTATAGCCTTCAGTGATATTGGAGATTTTTCAAATGCCCACTTAATAGGAAAAAACATCCTAGAAAAAATCAAAACTCCTTTTCTAATAGAAAATATCGAACTACAACTCAAATGCAGTATTGGCCTCGCTTCATTTAGCTCTGAGACCATCTCCAGTACAGAATTAATTAAACGTGCTGAAACTGCAATGCATGCTGCAAAAGCGCTAGGGCGAAACAACCTGCAGTCATTTGATCATAGGCTCAGCCATGATCGATCAAAACAACTTAATATGCAAAATCATCTGAATAATGCAATAAAAAACAAAGAATTCACTATGCATTACCAGCCCCAGTTTGATATGAAAACCAATAAACTGATTGGTGTAGAAGCTTTGATGCGTTGGTCTAACGAAGAACTGGGATCCGTTTCACCCGCTGTTTTTATACCTATCCTGGAATCGAGCGGTTTAATTTATGAAACCGGATTATGGATTATTGAAACAGTCTGTCGACAAATGAAAGTATGGAGAGAATTTTGCCAGATGGATTGCCCGGTCGGGGTTAATGTTTCTCGCTCACAATTAACAGAACCCAAATTTGCCAACTATGTTATTGAAACACTCAATAAATTTGAAATTCCACCACACTTACTGGAAATTGAAATAACAGAAGAGGCCTGCACATCGAGTGAGAAAGTCATTCTGGATACACTACAGAAGCTGCAAAGTCATGGCTGCAAAATTGCTATCGACGATTTTGGCACAGGATATTCCTCTCTCTCCAATCTACAAAACTTCCCTCTTGATCGCTTAAAAATTGATAAAACCTTTATAGAAAAGGTGGATTATGATCAGAACTCTTACAACATAGCTTCGACTATTGTTAATTTAGGAAAAACGTTAAAGCTCGATATCATTGCTGAAGGTATTGAGACCAAGGAACAAATGAAACACTTACTTAAGATGGGCTGTAGAAATGCTCAAGGTTATTACTATAGCCGTCCTGTAAGTAATGTTGAATTTAATGAAAACTTTTTAAAGCCAAGAAAAAAATAACACGTTAATCAATAATTGAAAGCACATCACCTAGTACTTTCACTCCTATCACCTCGATACCTGATATTTTTTGTTTCGGTACATTAGCAACTGGCACAATGGCTTTGGTAAAACCATGTTTTGCCGCCTCATGAATACGCTCGGGGCCACTTGGCACTGGACGAATCTCACCCGACAACCCTACTTCACCAAATACGACAAGGTTTCTTGGCAGACTCCTGTTTTTAAAACTTGAGATTATTGCAAGTAACAAGGCTAAATCAGCGCTGGTTTCTAACACTTTAACACCGCCGACAACGTTTGTAAAAACATCTGAAGCACCCACAGCCAAACCTCCATGACGGTGAAGTACAGCAAGCAACATAGCCAATCGGTTGTTATCAATGCCAACTGTCACTCGCCTGGGATTTCCAATAGCTGCCTCATCAACAAGCGCCTGAATCTCTACCAACATTGGTCTACTGCCTTCCCAAAGCACAACCACCACACTACCGGGAGACTCCTGTTCAGCTCTACTTAAAAATATCGCTGACGGGTTCCTCACTTCTTTTAACCCTTGCTCAGTCATTGCGAATACACCAAGCTCGTTGACTGCACCAAAACGATTTTTTTGGCCACGTAATGTTCTAAATCGACTATCTGAACTCCCTTCCAATAAGAGTGAACAGTCAATCATATGCTCCAGTACTTTGGGACCAGCCAGACTGCCGTCCTTGGTTACATGCCCTACCAGAAAAACTATGGTTTGAGTTTGCTTGGCAAAGCGCGTAATAAACGCAGCACACTCACGAACTTGTGAAACACTACCCGGCGCTGACTGTATAGCTTCACTGTGCATTACCTGAATGGAGTCAATAACTATTACCTTTGGCCTGAGCTTTTCTGATTGCATAATCAGGTTTTCAACAGAAGTTTCTGACATCATTTGCAGGTTACCTGTTGCTATTCCAAGCCGATGAGCTCGTAAAGCAACCTGCTGAAGTGACTCTTCCCCGGTCACATATAATGCAGTATTCTTCTCCGCCAACTTGCACATCACTTGCAATAACAACGTGCTCTTTCCCGCTCCAGGGTGACCACCAATCAATATAGCCGAACCTGCAACCAAACCTCCGCCTAAAACTCGATCAAATTCAGCCATACCACTACTCAGGCGGGGCACGCTGGCTAAATCAATGTTGTCAAGCGTTTGAACCACAGCTGCACTGCCTGCGTAACCGACCTGGCGTGATTGAGTTGAACCTTTGACCAGTTTGACTTCCGAGAGTGTATTCCATGCACCACAATCGACACACTGCCCCTGCCATTTTGTATATTCTGACCCGCAATCGCTACAAACGTAGGCTGTTTTAGTTTTTGCCATATTGAATTTGTCTCTATTTCTATCTCTCACCCCACATGTTACATTGAGGGCTACTTTTACTGTTTCATCGCTAGCAAGAAGCACTTGGCATTAGTATACTGGTCGGCCGAGAAAAACAAATTGCAAAAGCACTATAAGTTTACCGATGTCTGATTCCATATTTCCTGAACGACCTGTTATTTTTTCTCCTTCCCTCGCAGCTACTATTGGGTTGGAATCTGCAATTTTATTGCAACACTTACAACAACTGAATCAATTAAGCATACAGATTTCAGAAGCCAACCTGTCTGCTGAATTCCGATGGACTAGCATATCCCTTGGAGAATTAAGCTTACATTTACCATTCTGGTCACCTGCTGCGATACGCAGAACATTACAAAACCTGCAAGATCTTGGCATGCTGCTATTGAATTCTTTCCCTGAGCATAGCAATACGCCTTTTATTTATGCCATTAATCAAAAACAGAATACAGCAGCTAACACTATCAATAAAACGCAGCCTCCTGCCCCCGAATCTACCTCTCAAACAAGCACAGAAAGCCTTGGAGCTCATCGCTTGCCCGACAACTGGAGACCTTCTTATGCAGTAGTGTCAAAGCTTGGTGATGCCGGTATCCCACCAAACTATACACAGGATTGTATCGAAGAATTCTGTCTTTACTGGAAAGAGCGTAATGAAGCTTCTCATGCCTGGTCCAGCAAATTTTTTCAACATGTCACAAGACGATGGCAGCAAGAGCAACAGAAACAGGCAGAACAATCCAAACCAAAACTTCAAGCCCCGCTGCAAAACATTAATCAATGGCATCCACATAAAGACGCAATTGAAATTCTTGAACGCATGGGTATACACCAGAATTTTATTGATGATGCAGTACCCGAATTTATTTTATATTGGCGAGAGAGAGGAGAGCCTCAAAATACCTGGAATTCAAAATTTGTTAATCATGTAAAAAACCAGTGGGCAAGATACACCAACACATTAAAATATGACACTGAACCAAGGCAAATAACTGCCAACTGGCAACCCGACAGTGATGTTTTTGATGTATTAAGCATTGCCAACATTGATCTTAATTTTGCCCGCATGCTCATCCCCGAATTTGTGTTGTATTGGAAAGACCGTCAGGAGGCGCATCATTCATGGAATACAAAATTCCTCCAGTACGTTAAAAAAGCCTGGTCACAAAGATGCACGCCCACAGAAAATAAAAAAACTCGGGAACGCTCGCTTCAGGAAGACCTAACAGATCGCTCATGGGCGCACTAAGGTGCTTTAATCATTATGAAATCATCTGATGAACTGATAAGACTTGGAAAAGACGATATAGTTAAAAAAGATCAGCCTTTATCTAACCCCCATAATCCCAAACAAGAATCGAATGACTACTCAAACCTGATTGACACGATCAATCAGGTTTTTTCCTTATTCAGAATTAATTACCACAATCAATTCTATGCTGCCTTGCCAGATACAGAAAACCTTAATCAGGCAAAAAAGCTGTGGCTTAACGCGTTAAAAAATTACTCAAATGACACACTGTTAAAGACCACACAACAAATTATTGAAAGCTCTGAATACATGCCTGCTCTTAATCGATTCATAGAACTATGCGATGTTCTTGAATTCAATTTACCAACAATAAGAGATGCCTATAAAGAAGCTTGCCTTGCCGGCACACCTAAAGAAAATATTAACTGGAGCCATCCCATTGTTTACTACGCCGGAAAGAAAACCGGCTGGTTCAACTTAAGAAATCTCAACGAAAAACAATCTTTCCCTGCATTTACCGAACACTACGAAACGCTTAAAAAGCAAGTAAGAGCTGGTGAAACACTTTCCCAACCTGAAAAAATCCTGATCGAAAAACAGGAATCATCTCCACTAGATTTAGATGAAAGTAAAAAAAGGATAAAAGATCTTATCGCTTCGTTAGATTAAAATGTCAATATATAAGGCAGAAATATTTCCTTCTTTTTTTATTTTACAACAATAACTATGCGGCCACTTCACCATTGGAGATCAGTGCTGCATAACTTAACGCCTGGCCTGTTCCTTTATAAATAATAGAGTGACATTCAGCAAGAATAGAAAGAGCTATACTTTCCGGCAAATCACAACCAATATCAAAACCGGCTGGCCCTGAAAATACAGCATCGATATTTTCCGTTTCTACTTTTGCAAGTTCTACTATTTCTTCTTTACGATGAGCGGGGCCAAGTAACGCTAAATATCTTAAAGAACAATCGTGCAAGGCATTTAATGCTTGTGCATCTATCGTTTTATGGTGAGACATCAATATTGCTGCATCAACCTTATTGTTAACTGCATAAGTTTTTAATTCTTTTCTTTGTTCCAACTTAACGATTGTGTTGACGTGTGGAAAAAAATCTTTTCGAGCATAACCTGGCCTAGGATCCCATAATGACACTTGCCATCCCAACTGTGTTGCAAATTGAGTCATAGGAATGGCATCAACTCCTCCCCCAATGATCAGGATATGGGGAGGCGGTGTTAGACAAACATAAAGCCAAATAGTATCTTCTCTCTTTATTATCTTTGTTTTTTGCTTATCTTTAGTTACTAAAGTTTTGCTGACTTTTGTATTTATCGCTTTCGAAGAATCAACAAAATTTTGCATCCAGCAACAGGCATCGCCTTTCGATAACATTTTGTAAACTTTATCCAAAGCAAGATAATGCGTTAATTTATTCACAGGTAATAGCTTAAGGTAAACCACTCCACCACACCCTACACCCAATTGATAGGCAACATCATCCTCATCCTTATCATCATAACGCAGGCTAACGGGCTCTCCTGTTACCATGACTTTTTGTGCGTGATTTCTAACGTTTTTTTCCAGACATCCGCCACTTAAAACCCCAAACTGATGACCAAGATCACTAAATAACATCATAGCTCCCGCTTTCCGATAACAAGAGCCCTCCGTTTTATAAATCACACCTAACACCCACTCCATTTCATCTTTAAGGGGATACCACTTTTGCAAGAGGTGCAGTATATGATTACCTGTTTGTAGCATATTTTACCCTTCCAAAATAAACTGTGTTTTAACAATCAAAAATAATGAAGTTATTGCATAATACATTAATAACTTGTTTATTGTGCTAGCCTGTAAGTCATTTTCAACTAGCGCATCTTCATTAACCTATTTTTTTGTCGCTGTAAAAATAGCTCGCAAAGGTGCAGGATAACCTTCTACGGTTTTATTCACATCGTCTTTATCCAGGAAATCTTTTAGCGACTGGAATGTCATCCATTCAGTAGAGCGCTGCTCCTCAATTGTTGTCTTATTTATATCCATCGGTTCAATATTGACAAAACCAGCCTTCAACAACCAAAAATGCAGTTCATCCACTGATGGTAAAAACCATACGTTACCCATTTTTCCATATCGCTCTCCAGGAACTAACACTTGACCTCTTTCCCCTTCTATCACTAAAGTTTCGAGCACCAATTGCCCACCCTTCACTAACGCATTTTTCAATTCCAATAAATGATCAAATGGAGATCGGCGATGATACAGAACACCCATTGAAAAAACCGTATCGAAAGCTTTGATATCAGTTGGTAGCTGCTCCATCCGTGCGGGCACAACCCAAACATTCGGATTTTTAATATAAAACTGCAATACCCAAAACTGCAAGACAAAAAGCGGAGTAGGATCTATACCTATTACCAGGTCAGCGCCTTCGCCCGCCATGCGCCAGCAATGATAGCCACTACCACAACCGACATCTAACACTTTTTTTCCTAACAGCGGCTGAATTCTTTTTTTTAATCGATCCCATTTAAAATCTGAACGCCACTCAGTATCAATATAAACTCCACCAATATCAAAGGGGCCTTTCCTCCACGGATGAAACTTCATTAATATGTTTTTTAACAATTTCTGATTTTCTTCTGTTAACCTGGCCTGTATCGTAATTGCAGATTGCATTAAATCAATTGACTCAATACTTAATGCCGGTAATTCCTCCATAGCATCTTGCCATCTGGGTAGATCACCATAACGTTTTACACTAAAACCCTGGGTAATTAGCTGAGGCAACTTTTCAGCGAACGACTCCATTTCAGATTCTTGCAACCGCTCTATCAAAGCGGAATATTTTTTTTTATACATTGCCTCTATGTTCATAAACTTATTTTTCTCTTTTTTATTATTTTATAGCCACAATAGAAACAAAGTTAAAACACTGGAACCAGACATCAACTTTGGAAAAGCCTGCTTGCTTTAGCCGCTCAATATGCTTACTTAACCGCTCTGGTACTAACACATTTTCTATGGCTTCTCTTTTCTGGCTGATCTCCAATTCGGTATAACCATTTGCACTTTTATATTGATGGTGTAAATGAGTAAACAACTGATCAACAGAGCTCTCGCTAAAGGCTATTTTTTCGGAAAGAATTAACACTCCTCCCTCTATCATTCCATTAAATATAGTATTAATTAGGGTTTGTCTTTTATCTAAAGAAACAAACTGCAATGTATAATTTAATGCAACAAACGATGTATTGTTTATTTCAATGTCGCAAATATCTGCACAAATCGTCTGTAAAGCAATCACTTCATCCAACTTATTGATGATATGCCGCAATGATTCAATCATTGCTTTTGAATTATCGACTGCAACTATCTGACAACCTTCCGCAGCATTTTTTGCCAATGCAAAGCTGGTAGCTCCAAGAGAGCACCCCAGATCGTATAGCTTCGTACCAGGCTTTGAGAATTGGCGACAGAGCACACCACTAATTGAAACAACTGTACTGTATCCTGGCACAGATCGTTCAATCATATCGGGAAAGACTTTGGCAACTTCTTCATCAAATGTGAAGCTTGGCACTTTACCCATTGGGTATTTGAATAATTGATCTGAATTGGAGTTAGACATATGATTACAGTTCAGGAAATATAATTAATTGAATTCTTTATTTTATAATCAATGAAAACTTCTAACACATCAACAAAAGCGGAATTTATTACTGAAAAGCCTTCAAAAAATGGCCAATATAAACCAATTTACAGCTTAACCCCCTATGGAGAAAGCGCTATTGTACTCAAATTTGAAAATGAAGACATTGGTGATCGCTCGTTACAATTTTCTCTACAACAGAACACCTTACTGCTTCATACAGCCTGCTTACAACAATTCATTAATAAAGAAAAAGCCAAACCGGGTATATACCTGCTTGATTGCGTACCTGGTAAAAATAATCTTACCTTTATCTTCAACCCTCTACAGAATACTGTACATTACTGGTTAAAGGAACTCGATAAATTTTGCCTCTCACAACTAAATAATTCCCATAAAATTGACGATAATTCAGCGCAGAAAACCATAGAGATCCCAGTAGTTTACGGTGAAGCTTTTGGACCAGATTTAAAATACATCGCTGAAGTTCATGGTCTTACACCTGACGAAGTAATTAACCTGCACAGCAACACAGTGTATACGGTTGCCTTTTTGGGTTTTCAGCCTGGCTTTGCCTATCTGGATGGGCTTAATCCGCAACTAATTACTCCTCGACGCTCTACACCACGTATTTGTATTCCTGCTAATTCAGTTGCTATTGGTGGCGATCATACCTGTATTTATCCTTCTGCTTCACCTGGTGGCTGGCATATCATTGGGCGTCGTATTTCCAAAGATAATCAACTTTTTGATTGTTCTCGTCCTGCTCCATGCCTGCTTTCTCCAGGCGATAGAGTTCTATTTAAAGCAGTCTAGAAATATGATCAAGATAATCAAACCAGGATATTTAACAACAATTCAGGACAATGGCCGTTCAGGTTATCGCCATCTCGGGATTAGCAGTGCTGGTGCATTGGATAAAAATGCCCTGTTCTATGCTAATGCTTTACTTGACAACGAGGAGAGCGCTGCTTCCATTGAATTTCTCAGAGGAACTCTTGAAATCGAATTTTTAACTGACGCTGATTTCTGCTTTATCGGCCACCAGTTTTCATCTGCCCTAACAACTCAACTCTGTACTGTTAATAATGAAAATATCAGCCATGTCGATAATGTTTCAGCTGAAATGGTGCATTCCGGCTGGGTATATTCAGCAAAAAAAAATCAACGCCTTATATTACAAACCACTGCTGAGAGCGGAACTGCCTATTTGAGCTTTAAAGGAGGCCTGGATGTACCTCTCATTTTTGGTTCACGTTCAACCGACCTGAATAACGGCTTTGGTGGTCTTAACGGACGAGCTCTTCAAGCAGGTGACATTATAAAAGTACAATCTAACGAATCCGATAATGTTATAAAAAATAAAGGTATTAGACTGGATAACCCTCCGAATTCCATACGCGTTATTCCTGGAATAGATTTTTCAATATTTGATGAACACGCAAAAAAGAAGTTCTGGGAATGTGATTGGAATATATCATCAGATAGTAACCGAATGGGATTAAGATTAATGGGAGAAATCATAGAGCCTCTTAGCCTAAGAGCTGCAGGTCAAATGCACTCACACGCTGTCATACCTGGCACTATTCAGATCCCACCAAGTGGAGAACCTATTATTCTTAATTCAGACGCACAAACAACTGGCGGCTACCCGCGTATCGGACAAGTGATTGCAGCAGATTTACCATATCTGGCACAAATTCCCATCAACTCCTCCTTTCAATTTACCCCATGCTCGTTAGAGACGGCTTTACAGGCATTAAAAAAGCAGGAGTCTTCCAAACAACGCCTCTTACTCAATTTACATCCGTCATGACATTACTCACTTTAAATGCCGATCTCGGAGAAGGCGAAAAAAATGACGAAGAGCTAATGCAATATATCGATATAGCCAATATTGCTTGTGGCGGACACGTTGGCGACGAGCAGACTTTTACTCAAACAGCTAAACTGGCAAAAATAAATAACGTTTTTGTTTGTGCTCATCCAGCATATCCGGATAAACAATACTTTGGAAGAAAACCCTATTTTAATCTCAATCAAGAGTTAGATACTCAGAAACTCCTCGTCACAGCATTTGATATTAGCTTACAAGAGCAAATTGATATGGCTCTACTTAAATGTAATGAATACAAAATACCTCTGTATAGTATAAAACCTCATGGTCAGCTATATCATGATATTGCAACAAGCAGTGAAATATGTGAAAAATTTCTAACGCTCTATAAACAGAAATATAGTGATATTCCACTTATTGGCCTTCCAACAAAACTGCTTATTGATTACTGTGATCGTTATTCAATTAAGCTTTTTAGGGAAGGTTTTTGTGACCGTCGCTACACTTGTGCAGGATTATTGGCCTCTCGAGAACAAAGCGGGGCTGTAATAACTGATGTATCAAAAGCTGTAGAGCAAGCAATAAATATTGCTTCTTATAAAAGAGTAGATACTATCGAGAATAAAACCATTAAGTTGGAAGTAGATACTCTATGTGTACACGGAGATACGCCCAACAGTCTCGCCATCACAAAACATATAGCAAACACCCTCAAACAACAATGAATGAAGTACCCCCTATAATTTGTCCTTTCTGGCCGGCTCCAGATAATGTTTGTGCAGGTGTTAGTACAATTGAAGGCGGTGTTAGTAAAGGTAACTATACCTCATTTAACCTGGCTACTCATGTTGGTGATAGTATCGATAATGTTTATGAAAATAGAAGTCGTTTAAATCAAGCTGTTTCCACCTATTATCGATTAAAAAACCCTAAGACTAACTGGAAATGGCTAACACAAACACATAGCTCAATCGTTTATGAAATAGGAAAAGAAAACAACCCAAACCATTTTCCTGAAGCAGACGCCAGCATCACTTCAGAAAAAGAACAGGTCTGCGTAATACTTACTGCTGACTGTCTGCCGATTTTACTTTGCGACTCAACTGGTCAACTCATTGCTGCCATTCACGCGGGCTGGCGTGGCCTGGCTGATAATATAATAGAAAAAACTGCTGCTTCTCTCTTTCAAAGAAAAAAGGACGCTATTATTTTTGCATGGCTTGGGCCAGCTATAGGACCTCAAAAATTTGAAGTAGGAGAAGATGTGTATTCAGTATTCTGTAGATCTGAAGAGAATAAATCTCCAGCAGATTCAAAAGTAAAAAAAGAAAAGCACGAGATGAAAAATGCTTTTATTAAATCAAAAAATGATATTAACAAGTATTATGCCGATATTTATCAAATTGCTACGCTAAAACTAAACCATGCAGGCATTCATCATATTTATGGCGGAGGCTACTGCACACACACACAAAATCAATTGTTTTATTCTTATCGAAGACAAAAAATAACAGGACGTTTTGCAAGCTTTATTTTTTTAAAACCCTGAACTAGTTATAGACATTTTTCGTATTCACGATTAGACTCAAACGCTATCTGCAAGTAAGATAGCATCTATCAAACCGTTTATTTTTTTGGGATTCTGACAATTATGGATCGACAAACCATTCTTAATGAGATGAAAGTACAACCTCAAATTAAACCTGAATTTGAAGTACAGAGAAGAATAGATTTCATCAAAAAAACCTTACAAAATGCAGGCCTGAAAACGCTTGTATTAGGAATCAGTGGTGGTGTTGATTCAGCAACCTGCGGCAGGTTGGCAAAACTTGCAGTTAAACAGCTAAATGAGGAACATCAGGATAATAATTATCGTTTTGTAGCCGTTCGTTTACCATATGATGTACAGAAAGATGAAGAAGATGCTCAATTGTCTATTGATTTTATTCAACCTTCTCACTGTATTACAACAAATGTAAAGCCGGGCGCTGATGCTATAAACAATACAACATGTGAAGCACTGAAAAAATTTGACTTACTTCCTAACGACCCAATAAAGTGTGATTTTGTAAAAGGAAATGTGAAAGCCCGAACTCGAATGGTACTTCAATATGAAATCGCCGGTTTACTGGATGGACTTGTCATCGGAACTGATCATTCTGCTGAAAATGTGACGGGGTTTTACACAAAATGGGGCGACGGTGCTTGTGATCTTATTCCTCTATTCGGTCTCAGTAAAAGACAGGTACGTCAAATTGGCAGTTTTCTGGGCGTACCAGAAAAAATCATTAACAAAACACCCACTGCCGATTTAGAAAGTCTTGACCCTCAAAAATCAGATGAAAAGGCGTTAGGACTGACTTATGATAATATCGATGATTTTCTGGAAGGAAAGCCTGTTGATGATTCTGTCACCGGAAAAATCATCAATATTTATCTTGCAACTCAACATAAACGTCAGCCAATCCCAACTATCTATGATTAATCGAAAACAAACAACATGGCCAATATAGATTCAGCCATACCATCTAAAAGCTTTTCTGATAGTCAACACTCGATTCTAACAGTATATATGCTATACCGTATAGGCATAGCAATCATATTTTGGGTTTTGTTTTTTACGGATACAGGCATTGGTTCAGATCGACCACTGTTCTTCAAGGGCGCCACTTTAATTTATTCAGCAATAAATATTTTGGTTTTATTTTTTATCTCAGTAAAAAAATGGAAGCCTAACACTTTTTATCTGCTGCTTATTATCGCTTCTGATTTATTTTTCATACAATACATTAGTGAAATTAGTGGTGATTTTGCTTCTGATTTTTCAGCAATCATTGTCGTTTCTGTTGCCGCAGGCACGATCTTTCTTTCAAAAAAATACTTCCTGCTAGTCCCTGCATTCTCAAGTATTCTATTGCTAATCTTTAGTATCAAAAACATCATCTACGATAATTCCGGGTTAAGCAGCATTGTCTCCACAGGCTGGTTGGGAATAATTCTTTTTACTGCAAGCGCTTTTATAAATTATCTTTCACAAAGAGTGAAAGCAAGTGAAGCAGAAATTTCTGAAAAGACAGAACACGCTGAATACTTGCAAGCTTTAAATCTTGAAATTATTCAACGAATGCAAACAGGTATTCTTATAACAATAAAAAATGGCCAAATCATTACGATGAACAATTCTGCCAAAAATCTTCTTAATATTAATGCAGGGGAAAACACTTACAGCCTGGAAGATATATCTTCTGAAGCCATGAATCAACACCAAATAATATTTAGTGAAAAAAACAAAGACGCTATTAAAAAAACATCGCTTGATATTGAACACGAAGGTAAAAAAATTCGCTTAACATGGTCTAAATTAAGTGAGAATATCCATTCAGAAGCACTTATATTTTTAGAAGACCTTTCAAAAATAGCCCAGGAAGCCCAGCAATTAAAATTATCATCTTTGGGAAAACTGGCTGCAAGTATAGCTCATGAAATACGCAACCCTATAGGTGCAGCCAGCCATGCGGCACAGCTACTTCAGGAAACAGCTACAACTGAAGAAGATAAGAAATTAAGTCAGATAATTGTTGACCAGGCTAAACGATGCTCAAACATTATTAATGATGTAATGAATATTTCCCGCGGTAATCCGGCCAACATTAAAACCTTTGAATTAAATACATGGCTTAAAGAATTTATTCGTGATTACCAGTCTCTAAACAAGTCCAGCATCCACCTTATTTCAGAATCTAACGTTAAGGTAAAGTTTGACACCAATCATCTCCAACAGATTTTAACTAACCTACTTGATAATGCTATCCGATATAGCCACATGCAAATAAAAACAAATGAGGCTTATATCTATCTCCACACAGATGGCGACAATAAAGTTATTCTAGATATTATTGACCCTGGGAAGGGTGTAGAAAAAAACTTAATCCCTCAACTTTTTGAGCCCTTTATGACAACCGAACAACAAGGCACAGGATTAGGATTATATATGTGTCGAGAGTTGTGTATAGCAAATCAAGCCTCAATCTATTATATAGAATCAAACACTCTTCACTCTGAAATAAACAACCTTGAAATTGAAAACGAACTTGCAAATAAGTTATTATCAAGTAGTCACAGCTTTAGAATACAATTTCCTCATATTTCGAGAAGCACCATCTCGGAAAAATCTGATTAATAAATAACGAAAATCTACTTTTATATTATGAATAACAAACGAGTCCTTATAGTAGATGATGAACCTGATATATGCTCTCTTGTAGAGCTAACGTTAAAACGTATGGGTATAAACAGCAACTCATCGCCCTCACTGACTGATGCAATTACCCTGCTAAAAAACAACCGATACGATTTCTGCTTAACTGATATGCGCCTACCCGATGGCGATGGGCTTGACCTGATTTCTCATATCGTGAAGTATTATCCGAATACACCAGTAGCAATGATCAGCGCACATGGCAATATGGATACTGCAATTGAGGCACTAAAAAGAGGGGCATTTGATTTTTTAAGCAAGCCTATTGAAATTAATGAATTGAAAGCACTGATTCTCTCAGGTATTGAATTGAACAAAACTGAATTCAGCCCTTCCACTTCTGTAGCCGAAAATGAATTTATCGGCTCTTCTGACTCTGCAAAAAAACTACATGAAACCATTCTTCAAGTTTCCAGATCTCAAGCACCTGTTTATATATTTGGAGAATCAGGTTCTGGTAAAGAGCTATGCGCAAGAATAATTCATCAAAAAAGCAGCCGTAGCTCCGGACCATTTATTACAGTCAATTGCGGAGCAATTCCATCAGAACTTGTAGAAAGCGAATTTTTTGGGCATAAAAAAGGTAGCTTTACAGGCGCTCATGCTGATAAGGATGGCCTATTTATCTCTGCTCATAAAGGTACTTTATTTCTTGACGAAATTGCTGATCTCCCTCTCAGCATGCAGGTAAAATTACTAAGAGCAATACAGGAAAAATCTGTTAGACCTGTTGGAGGGAATGAAGAAATTAAATTTGATGTAAGAATTTTAAGTGCATCGCATAAAAATCTGGCCAAACTTGTAGAGCAAGGTGTTTTCAGAAATGATTTATATTATCGAATAAATGTCATAGAAATCGTTGTTCCCTCATTGCGAGAAAGAATCGATGATATTGAACATATAGCTAATCGTATACTTGATAAAATTGCTGAAGAACAGCAAAGACCAAAACTTTCCATTAGTGAAGCAGCAATTGAAAAGCTTAAAACTCACCACTTTCCTGGAAACATTCGAGAATTGGAAAATTCATTACAACGAGCATCTACTTTTTGTTCTAATTCAACAATTACTGAAAATGAACTAGAGTTTCAAGTTATAGATACTCCCCCACCCTTCAATGCACTAACTGAATCAAACTTAAAAAATAATGAGCCTGAGCATCCAACATTTTCACAAAGACAACCAGATCAATCGTTAGATGACTATCTACAAGCTATTGAAAAAAGCGAGATTATTAATGCTCTTGAAAAATGTCGATGGAATAAGACTGAAGCAGCAAAATATCTTGGTATGAGTTTTCGCTCATTTCGTTATCGATTATCAAAGCTTGATCTGGATGAATAACTGGACAACTTGAAGATTACTGTTACAATCCCGGCTTTCTCATCGCCCATCAACAATAACTAATAGCTATATTAAATAGCTTTTTTATTGCAAAGAGAAAAGTTAATTAGCACAGAAATGGATTTCCCAATAAAGCACAAGGAGTGTGTCATTATGAAAAACCAATTAACCGATCAGCCATTCAAATTATTCCAGGGTTTTAGCCTATTGGAACTGTTAGTTATCCTGGCAATCATTGCTATTCTTGCAAGTATAGCCCCTGCAAGTTTTAGTCATCTTATTAAACATACTCAATCAGACCTGATACAGGATAGGCTCAGTCGATCAATAAACAATACTCGTATCTCTGCAATTACCAAAAATACTATTGTTGTTTTATGCCCCTATGGTATTACAGGTTGTGAAAACAACTGGATGAACGGCGCTATGATTATGACTGATAAAAATAACAAC
The DNA here is from genome assembly GCA_041941365.1 of Cellvibrionales bacterium. Lineage (GTDB taxonomy): Bacteria > Pseudomonadota > Gammaproteobacteria > Pseudomonadales > UBA7434 > UBA7434. The sequence continues at coordinate 182,358 of JBGTQK010000002.1, forward strand.
AGAGAATTAGACCCCGAGGATGTTCTTCTTGAAAAAATCGATTTCCCGGCAAACAAAACTATGGAAATCACCTGGAGAGCTTCTGGCGGGAGAAATTTTTTAAGATTTTCTCCCACTGGAATAACCAGAGAATTTGGTCGTTTTATTATTTGTAGTAAGCAAAAACAGCCAGACCTTGCCAGAGGAATTGTGATTAACAGACAGGGTCGAGTCAGATTTTATAAGGATTACAATAAAGATGGCATCGTTGAAGACAAAGATGGCACTGAAGCTAATTGTTAGATAGCGCTAACCCCAACAGTTTGCAACTGTGCCATTCTGAGCTGTTTTAATACCCGCTTGATTTAGCGTTAAATTACCGCAACCATCATTAGCCTGATCTCCCTGAGGCGCACAAGTAATGGTAAAGGTGGTTGCTGTTGGCTCAGGCATTGTAATATTGTAATAATCTGTGCTTGATTGAAAAGTCGTTCCGGCTGCTGCACCAACATAGGTGTAGTTTTTAGAATAATGTCGTTCCATCTGTTGACGTGCCGTCATTAATACAGAAGCACATTCAGCACGACGAGCATCTCTGGTTTGACTTTGATAGGAAGGCAAAGCAATTGCCGCTACAATAGCAATGATAGCAACAACAATCATTACTTCTATTAAGGTAAATCCGCGCATTTTTTCTCCACCTGTAAAAACATTTTTAAATCTGGTTTATCTATAAAACTTTTCATAGATCAATTTTCTTAATTCATCACTTGCTTTTGACTTAAAGAAAATCTTTTTTATAACAGCATTATCTCGATCGGCAATGACCTCAATATTATCACCCATATCCAGATTTGCTGGTGTTCCCTGCTGGCCAGAACCCATATAAATCTTGATATCGTAAGCCATTCTATATTCTTTGGTTGGCTCTCCCATGCCTGCTGTTAGTATAGTATTGTTAGCAGTATCTACTTTAAGAATCACTAACTCATACTCATCAAATGATGCATTTGCTTTAAAGCTTAAAAAAGATAGGATAAGCGCAAAAATAAACATCGTCTTTTTCATAACATGCAATCTCATTGGTTGTCTATTCATATCGTACCTTTTAATCTCTATCAATAAGTTTTACTCAAAATATCATTGAATCATTTTATCTGGCGCCATCTTACTCTACCAATAGTTGGCGATGTGGATACCTGCGTATTGTCTTTTGCAGTAAGCACAACTGCTTCAAATTTATCTGGAGCACCGGAAGCAGCCAAAATTGGCTGGTTATTTTCCCCCGTTGACAGCCTGGAATCACTCGAATCTCCACCAGACCCCTCTGTTATCACACCGTCCCCATTGGTATCAAAAATAGGCCGACCGACTGCGCCGCAAGTATAACGGTTCATGGCATAAATATGGCCTTCTACCTCAGAGTCGCAGGAACTTGATTCAGGGCTTATTGTAGGAAATAGAACTAAAGCATCTACAACAACACTGCTATTTACAACTCTTTCAGATATTTGGGTAGTACCACTTCCACTAACACCTGGCTCAAGGTTTATCTTACAACCATCTCCATCAGCAGGAACTGGATTGGCAGATAATGTATTATCTCCCTGTAAAGTTTGCTCTACCAGATCATTATCATCGATACAGGCAGTTGTTAATGAAGTGCACTCATCTCTATCAACAATGGCATAAAATGCCTGTTGATCTATCGACGATAAATCACTTTGGCTCATATAACTTCCTGTACCAAAATAGACTATTCTGGATTCACGGCTACCATCAGGCCCTACAGTTGGAAAAGAACCCACTGAAGGTCTGCTTGAAATCGGTTGTTCCCCAGGGGTTTCAAACATTTTTATTGCTTTCCAGTCGCCTTTGCTTTTACTGGATAGATCAAATTTCCACAGATTACCCTGCAAATCACCAGCATAAACATAATCTGCTGTCCATCTATCGTTATCCGTACTTGAGCCTTCTTTTGTGCTGAAATTGTTCACATCAATATCTGACACAGCAATCGGAGCCCCTAAGCCATTTGGTTTGCTGGTATCACCTGGCAAGGTTATCTTTTTAAGTACATTACCATTATTAGCCGCTAACACATAGAGCACAGCTTCTCCTGTTCCCTGATGCCCATCAGCCTCATTGGAATTATAGCCATTGGCCAATAGTACAACCCATCGACCATTTGTACCCAGATTGGATTTAACAATAACAGGTTTACCAAATGTATACCCCATATCTGCATCATCTTCATCACTAAACTCCCATATCACAGATGCAGCTGCGTTATTCTCGGTAACATTCTGAGGGCTGGTGATATCCAGCGCATAGTAGCCCTGCCCACCAGTACGCAAACCACCCACTAACATCGTTCTCCATTGGCCACTAAAGTAAGCATCCTGTGTATCAATAAATCCGTCAACAAATGGATAATAAGAAAAACTTGGGTCAGTAAATTTATGCAGATTTTCAAAAACCTCGTAAGGAACATAAGCAAATTGTTCTTGGCCAGTTTCCGCATCATAAGCATGCAACATTCCATCATTAGCACCTACATATAACATAGGGTCTCGCGATGGTATCGTATAGGCCTTGCTTTCCAGATCATCAGGAAAACGGTATCTGAGTCCATCGCCAACAAAAGAAGGGTTAGAGTGAACAATTGCTCCAACTCTGGTTACAGATTTCTCGTCGTAAGGTAATCTTGTCCTAAATGTTCCTCCATTCTCTATCTCATTTGATGCATCACCTCGAATATAATCCAATCTGCTTTCTCCTATGGCCGCACTATCACCATTACGAAGATACACTTGGTGTGTCGTCGTATTCAGATCAGCCCATCTGAATTTAATACCGTCACCACGATCATTACCTTTGTTACCAGAACCTATTCTGTTAAAAGTTAAAATCTCTCTGGAATCGGGGCTGAGGTCAGAGGGTTCATTTTCTTTATAGGCATTCCATTCTGGCGTCGCCGAACATTTGCTGCCAATTGATTTTGCATCACAATCATTTGAATCGGCATCCGGATCGTCCACTTTCGAACCGTCGGAAACTTCAAAAGCCTCTATATCACCAGTCCAGGTTTTTGGATCAAATTTAGCAAGAAAAAGTTTACTACCCGATTCTAATAAAGTACCAGAAATGCCCACCGCTTCGTTAGTACCAGTATTGGAAGGGATACTGCTAATCATTGCTTCAACAGCGTCAACCAATTCGTTAGAGTCTGTCGCAGACAAAAATCTTCCTCGTCCATTTATTGCCGAATGCCATAAATCGTCAATTGTCGTCGCATTACTAGTGAACGTTGTAGGCCACTGTATAGTGCCATCTAACAAACCTTGATAAGTTGCGTCGTCCTGCTCAAGTGTACCTTCTGCACCAAATGAAATAGCATATGAACGCATATGCTGCCAAGTTGCAGGATCTACCTCTGGATTAAAGAAATCATCTTGCGCGCTTTCAGGATAAGGGTTCACAGGGTCGTCAGATGAATGTAGATCCGTTGCCCAGTAATGGAAAGTCAAATCTGAAAGGGATTGCGTGTCAGAGGCATTTGGAAAAATAGGATTTTGAGCTGTATTGTAAACCGTATCATCTGGTAGTGTGACACCGTCTTCATCTGGCTGATAGTTTGAAGGTTGAGTAAACGATCCATTATAAAAACCATCAGTAATTAATAAGTGAATATTGCTTCTACAACCCAATATATCTCCTGTTTCATCTTCAGGGTTTTCATAATAGGGGTTATCAGTTTTAAAAAACTCCCCTGCTGAATAAACAGATCGTCTTAATGGCGTACTTCCATTTGTAGGAATTGAACGCACCCAATCATACAGATTTTCTCGCTCAGTAGTGTCTAACGTTGAAAGCCTGTTTTGTAATGAAGAGGATACAGGCCCTGATTCGATTATATTTTCATTAATTCGCGCACGCGCTACCCGCAATGTCGGATCAGCATTTTCCAACCCTAATAAGAGAGCAGATTTATTGGCATCCATACGCGTCGCATAGTATTGAAACCAGTTCGCAAAGTTGGTTTGCTCACTTGCAGACTGGCTAGTCACTTCCACACGCGTATAACAACTTTCTGCTTCTGCATGAGTAGGATTATCCTCATTACAACCTGTTCCTGAATTAAACTGGTAATAAAAAGCAGGGTTCCCGACAAGTTGAAATCCCAGAAAAACAGGAACATCAAAACAAAAGAAAATGCCACATATTGTGATTGTATCCCACACAGGTTGATACGAGCCACAGAGCTCAGCCCTGTTGCAGGGATCAAAAAAACTAATATCTACATCGACCATTACTATGTCGTCAGAGCCTGATAAATTATATCTATGTCTCCATACTGCAAAAAAGTCGTCACTCAAATCAAAAGTGCGTTGATCACTAGGGCTCTTAGCGTAATACCCTCTAATTGCGGCATTAAATTGAGCATCCCCCTCAGAAATACCTAAATGATCAATGGGGGGCTTATATGTTGTCGTTGGGTCATAATACATTTTGTTATAATGTGACGAAAAATAATAAACCTCATTCCTATCATTTGTCCCGACATTATCGGAATTACCAAGCGACATACTGCCCGAATCATCCATTGTCAATATAAGATTTGAAGGCTCTTCTCTAGAACCAATTAGCGGCAAATCAAATAGATTCAGGGTAGTTTGGGAGAAAACCATTTCTATATGAAAAACCATAAACAGTAATGAGTACTTCATCAGTGAAGAGAACGTTTTTTTAACCTTTGCAGTTTTCATATCATATAATCTCATCAAAATGCTCATCAAAATGCTCATCAAAATTAAATTCACTAAACGCAACTATCGCTATTCAATATTGTCAGAGCAGCCACCTGGACATACAAACAAACTTTCTAACATTGCTTCTGAGGGTGTGTTTCCACCTGTAGAATAAGAAGTTAAACGAAACAGCAAACGTGACCCCGGGTCATAGGCCTCATAACCTGCTTTTACGTCAACATTGGAACTTCCATTACCTATGAATTCAGCAATACAGCGTGGCTGCTGATTAGTTGGTAACTTGGGATCAATAAAAGACTCAGTTCCGTTATTGTCCCAATAATTTGCATCATCTCTCCAGCCTTCTGGTAAAGAACCTAAATTGCTTGCTGTTATTTCACCTTGCTGTTGAATCATACTTTCACAACTGACCAATCCTGTTTCCGCACCATGAAACGCCAGACTTGCACTTTGCATATTGCTCACAATCTTTTCATCCAGTATTGTTGTTTGCATACTGCTGACACCAACCAGAGTAATAATAAATAAAAGAATTAAACCTATTAATAGAACAGCACCTGTTTGCTTTTTTCTTTTATGTACTGAATATTTTTTATGTTTAATAAAAATCATTAAGGACTCCTGACAGATCGGCTATCAAATACCGCGTATATCGATTGTTTGAGAAAAAACCTGCCGCGCCTTACCATCTGAGGGGGTAATCTGTTCACCTAAAAAATCAAGTGTCACTTCACCGTCAACTAGAGACGCATTTTCAGATGCTGCCAATAAACCAAGTCTGACGGCACTTACATTTTTCCAATCATCAGTGGTCATTGATGCACTATCTTTATATTGCGCAGGCAAAAAGCGGTCAGCAATCTCTACCTCCGGATTACCCAGACCATACAATACTTTCATATCTTCAATACCCGCCACCAATGCTACTGCTGTTCCTGAAGTTGGCGTATTAGTATCTGTATCTACTACATCGACCTTGCAATACAACTGATCATCACTACTAACAAAAAAAGAAGTTACTGCCACTATATTCTGTGCAGGATCAATTTGAATTCCTTCACAATCCAGTAAAAGCCCATCGCTATCTCCTTGATAACGAATGGTTAAAGTATCCGTATTTGATTTAACAGTGACACTACCTAATCCTGTAATTGCACTTCCCGAGACGACTGCGTCTGCTTCAAAACCAGAATAGGCTTCCCATGGAGAATCTTCGGGGTTACTATCAGAAGTTCCTTCTTTTGCAACTAACACTTTATTAATAAGACTGCTGGCAAAAACATCATCAACACTTTCACTTAACTCTCCAGGGTTTATGTAACCAGCAACCCTAACACTTGAAGCAATAAAATAGATAGCAAAACGTGCACCTTCCTGCATTGAAGATTGTGCCTGAATCACATCATGAGATTGTCGGCTACCCACAAAAACCTGTATAGCGGCAGCTGAAATAAATAAGCCTAGCCCTAACGAAACCATTAATTCAATTAGCGAAAGGCCAATCTGATATCTTTTTGCTGAAATTAATTGATTAATAGAGCTCATAACAATTCAATTACCATTTACTGAAATTATTAAATTTGTACCGTTAGAACAAAACAAGACTTATTTCCGGAAACACCATTAATACATTCTGCTCCAGCACCACCTCCCGAACTGCCACGTTCTTCACTCCAATATATTGATACTTCATATTCAGCAGTGATAGTGTCGCCAAAGGTATTTGAATAACGATCGATTAATCTGACAAAACCCTCGCCATTTGGTAAATTCGAGTTCTCAATACTTTCTGTCCACTGCAAAGCATCATGAGAAGCCATTTGTTCAGTCGTACATATTGAAGAATTACAGTTGTTACCGCCTCCAATAGAATTTGTATCAAGATTTGAATATCCATATCCCAATAATGCCTCTTTTCGGTTAGCTTTCATTCGATCCGCAATATCATTCAAGTGAAAATCGGCTACCGTTCTGAAATATAAATTATTGGATTCAGTAACACCTACCGACTGCATGCCTACAACGCCCATAATACCTATTGCCATCACAAACACTGTCACCATGACTTCAATGAGTGAAAACCCTTTTTGCCGAGGATATTCAAAAAATATTTTTTCTGTTTCAATACTTAAGTTCATACTATGCTTCTTCAACTTTTACCTTTTTCAATTCTCAAAACTAACAACCTGGATCACCCTGAAAACGTATTCCACCAGTTGTATTTATTTCAACAGGTTTGCCAGGAATAGTTGAGCTGGTGTCCTTATCACAAAGACCAATCATTAATGCCCCGGCAGGCTGTAACAGACCATTCTGATTAAAAGTAATTGTTCCTGAGCTGGAATCATCAACACCTACTCTAATTTTGTTATTAGGGTAGAAAACATCAACAAGCGTGTCAGTGCCTGCGTCATAGGAAGCGTTTGTATTGGCATCTGAAAATATGATCCAGCCTTTATCCCAATCTGAACCTCCTGAACAAGAATTTTGATCTGTACTTGCACAAATCACAGCAGTACTATTTCGATACAAAGCCTCAGCTCTGGCTTTCTTTATACCGGCTGCCAATGCATCTCGATGCGTATCGATGCTCGAACTAACGATAACAGACTGGAAGCTGGGACCAGCTATGGCTGCGATAACACCTGCAATCGCTAAAACAATCATTAGCTCCAATAACGTAAATCCATTAGAGAATACGAAACGATTGTTTAATATTTTTTTGATTTTTCTCTGTTTCATTACGACTTGTTTACTGTAGCTAATCAATTCAAAAATCTCTTATAGCACTTTATATTAAAAATATGTAACCAGCCTATCTCAAAAAGATAAACCGGTTCTTTCTCAACTATAGTCTGGGTCGTAAATAAGAATATCGCCAGTTAATCCATGACGAACGGTAGTAATTAACCGATAAACGTTAAGGCTGGGTAGAAATACCCAAAAATAATGGGATTATTCAAGAGGTAATATAAGAAACAGCTATGATTTTACTGAATGATTCGCAGCTCTTTGGGAAGAGAAAACGTAATATTTTCAGGCGTTCCAGCAAGCTCTTTGGGTGGCTCTGCTCCATGTTGACATAAAAAATCAACAACTTGTTTAACCAGAACTTCCGGGGCAGATGCACCCGCTGTTATTCCAATAGACTTTTTATCTTTTAACCATGAGATTTGAATATCTTTTTCTGAATCAATAAGAAAAGATTTGGCACCAAACCTCTCGGCAAGTTCACGTAATCGATTCGAATTCGAACTATTGGGCGACCCTACAACAAGAACCAGATCACATGCTTTGGCTAATTCTTTTACTGCATCCTGACGATTTTGTGTCGCATAACAAATATCATCTTTTCGTGGACCAGAGATCGCAGGAAACTTCTTTCTTAGGGCATCGATCACCAGAGCTGTATCATCCATCGATAGGGTTGTTTGAGTTACATAAGATAATGCCAATTCATTTTCTACTTGTAAGCTCGCTACATCTTCCACAGTTTCTACCAGATAAACATCACCGCCTTTACTGTGATCATATTGTCCCATAGTCCCTTCAACTTCTGGGTGACCTTGATGTCCAATCAAAATACACTCTCTTCCTTCACTGCTGTACTTGGAAACCTCCATATGCACTTTGGTGACTAACGGACATGTCGCGTCAAACACTTTTAATTGGCGGCGCCTGGCTTCCTGACGAACGGCTTGCGATACACCATGCGCACTAAATATAACAATGACATCATCGGGCACTTCATCCAGCTCATCAACAAATATTGCTCCACGGTTTTTAAGTTCATCTACCACAAATTGATTATGCACTACTTCGTGTCTCACATAAATTGGTGCGCCAAAAATATCTAATGCCCGATTAACTATATCGATTGCACGGTCTACTCCTGCACAAAAACCACGAGGATTAGCCATTTTTAATTGCATCTCTTAGCTCCAATTACATTTACAGTTAATCAATTTTCACTATTTACAGAGTGAATTTTAAATTTAAAGTAAATATCTTTTCCAGCAAGTGGGTGATTAAAATCCACTTCAACTTTTTCGTCAGATACTTTTTTTACAACACCGGGAACCTCTGAACCCGACTTATCAGTAAATGCTATAACAATTCCTTCTTGCAAGTCACAGTCATCCGAAAAAACATTTTGTGTAAAATATTGTATGTTATCTTTATTATGCACACCAAAAGCATTTTCAGAAATGATTTTTACCTCTTTTTCCTGATCTGCAATACATCCTAATAACTCTGCTTCAAAACCAGGCAACATATTACCATCACCAATGACCATCTCTACCGGTTCTGAATCATAATTTGAATCAATAACTTCTCCATTCTCTAACGCTAAAGAAAAGTGAAGCACTACTTTACTTTTTTCTCTGATGATATCAGATGTCATAATTTAACAACCTCAGTTCAATGCTCTGAATTATTTTCACCAAAAAACATATCCAATAACATAAAACCTGCGCCGACAGTAATTGCCGAATCAGCTATATTAAAGGCAGGAAAATAATTATCATTGTAATAAAAAAGCAAAAAATCTATTACTTTACCGAGGTATATACGATCAATCAGATTACCTAGAGCACCACCTAATACCAAAGACAATGCAATCAGCAACCATTTTTTTTCTGGCTTAAGTCTGGAAATCCAGATCAGCAAAACAATACTGACAACCGTAGAAATCAATACGAAAAACCAACGTTGCCAACCACCCGCATTAGCCAGAAAACTCCACGCTGCACCTTTGTTATAAACCAGTGTAAAATCAAATACTGGCAGAACGTTAACTCGTTGATATTCATCGAAGCTGATGAAAGCCCAGTATTTTGTAGCCTGGTCAAGCAAAACAACAAACAATGCAATACCGTACCAGAACCAGAGCTTGTTATAAATTGCCGTTTTTGAACCTTGATCAGGCATAAGCACGCACCTCACCTTCTCCATCCACATTTTCTACACATCGCCCACACAATTCCGGGTGCTTATTATCAACACCAACATCTGGACGATAATGCCAACATCTCACACATTTCTTGTCCATAGATTTTTCAATAACAACCTTCAAACCCTCAACCTCTGTCTGGAGCGCATTTTCTCCAGCCAAATCTAACGATTCAAGCCTGGCAGAAGAAGTAATTAATACAAAGCGCAATTCATCTCCAATTTGTGAAATAGATTCTAATAATCCTGGCTCTGCATAAAGTGTTACAACAGCTTCCAGAGAAGCGCCTATAACACCTTCTGCCCGCTTGCTTTCTAACGCTTTATTAATAGCAATTTTAACACGGCATACATCATCCATTAAAGCTTCTTCTCTTGAACCTTTTTCCAATAAAGTTTTTAATGGATATAACTCTTCAAGGAATATTGATGAAAATCCCGTTTCCCAGGTTGAATTACCTGGAATAAACTCATAGATTTCGTCAGCCGTAAAACTCAAAATTGGCGCAATCCATCGAGAAAACGCCTGCACTATGGTGTAAAGTGCAGTTTGCGCTGAACGCCGTGCAACACTATCCGCTTTAGTGGTATATTGCCTGTCTTTGATGATATCCAGATAAATACCACCCATATCCACAACGCAGAAATTATGTAGCTTCTGATAAATCAAATGAAACTGAAACTGATTGTAATGCTCGATAATTTCGTCCTGTAATTTAGTCGCCTGATTGATCGCCCATTTATCCAGAAGCAACAGATCATCATCTGCTAACAAGTCCGTATTGGGATCAAAACCTTCAAGATTTGAAAGCATAAAACGCGCAGTATTACGAATTCTTCGATAAGAATCTGAAACTCTTTTGAGTATCTCATCGGACAAAGACATCTCGCTGCTAAAATCAGTAGCCGCCACCCATAAGCGCAATATATCTGCACCCAAATCATTCATAACTGCCTGGGGCTCTATCGTATTGCCTAACGATTTAGACATTTTCCGGCCATCAGCATCAATAGTAAAACCATGAGTTAACACTGCTTTGTAAGGTGCTTCTCCATACATGGCAATTGCAGTCTTAAGTGATGACTGGAACCACCCTCTATGCTGGTCAGAACCTTCAAGATATAGATCAGCTGGACAATGTAAGCCGTCCACTTTATCCAATACAGAATAATGGGTAACTCCAGAATCAAACCATACATCCAGAGTATCCGTTACTTTACGATATACATCAGCCTCACTACCTAATAACTCTCCATCATCAATCTCATACCAGGCATCAATCCCTTTCTCTTCTATTTTTAATGCAACAGTTTCTATTAACTCAACAGTTTTAGGGTGTAATTCCTGTGTCTCTTTGTGAATATACAACGTGATAGGTACTCCCCATGTGCGCTGCCTCGATATACACCAATCCGGACTGGAATCTAACATACTATCTATGCGAGCTCTTCCCCAACCCGGCTTCCACTCAACACCATCACAGGCTTTTTTAACATCATCCAATAAGCCCTGCTTATCCATACTGATAAACCATTGAGGAGTAGCCCTAAAAATTAACGGTGTTTTTGTTCGCCAACAATGCGGAAAACTATGCACAATTTTTTCTTCAGCACATAGTCTTCCATTTTCTTTTAACAAATCAACAATACTCTGATCGACTTTATATACATGCTCTCCAGCAAATCGCTCTGTACTTTCGTTATAAACTCCGTTTTCACCAACCAGGTTTAAGGTCTCTATACCGTATTTTCTGCTAACCACAAAGTCATCCATGCCGTGATCAGGCGCTGTATGCACACAACCCGTACCTGCATCAGTTGTTACATGGTCACCCAAAATCAACGGCACAGTTTTCTCGTAAAATGGATGCTTCAACAGATAATTTTCAACTGCTGCACCATTAAACGTCGCAACCACTTTAGCAGACTCTAGATCAAAACGCTTTATCACTTGTTCTTGCAAAGCTTCTGCAACAATTAAACGCTTTTTATTATTCTCTTCGTCACTTCCAAAATGATCCGATGTCCCCTCTATAACAACATAATTCAATTCGGGATGAATAGACACAGCCTGATTTGCCGGCAATGTCCACGGCGTAGTTGTCCATATCACAATATTTAATTCACCTTCTCCGCCAATCCCGCCTACTGCTTCAGAAAAAGCACTCTCGTCATTGACTGCAAATGCCACATCAATCGCAAACGAAGTTTTATCCTGATATTCAACTTCAGCTTCTGCCAGTGCCGAACCACCTACCACACTCCAATAGACCGGCTTAAAACCTCTAACCAAATGACCACGCTCAATTATTCTTCCTAACGCCCTGACAATGTTTGCTTCTGTCTTGAAATTCATTGTCAAATACGGATTATCCCAATCACCCAAAACACCCAGACGTACGAAACCTTTTTTCTGGCCTTCCACCTGCTTATTTGCGTATTCACGACACTTTTTACGAAAGGTTGCGTAGTCAACCTTGACACCTGCCTTACCTATTTTTGTTTCCACTTTGTGTTCAATAGGCAAACCATGGCAATCCCACCCGGGCACATAGGGAGAATCATAACCTTGTAATGTTTTGGATTTAACAATGATATCTTTTAAAATTTTATTCAGTGCATGTCCCAAATGTATATCGCCATTGGCATAAGGTGGGCCATCATGCAAAATATATTTTTCCCGACCTGCAAATTGCTCACGAATTTTTTGATACAAATTCGATGCCTGCCATTTTTTTAGGCGAGCAGGTTCGCGTTGTGCCAGATTTGCTTTCATCGGAAAACCGGTTTTAGGCAAATTTAAGGTATCTTTGTACTGATTGTCGTTACTCATTACTTGTTTCTCATAACTACACTTTGTTACCCAGCCCGTTAGTCATATAACTTAAAGACCAAGTAGCTGTTTTGCGTTTTGTATATCATTCTGGATTTGACTTTTTAGTTCATCCAGACCTGAAAACTTTTTTTCATCCCTGATTTTTTGTATAAACCGGGTAGAAATCCGCTTACCATATAAATCGATATGCTCTTGTCCAATTAAATGCACTTCGAGTATGGCTTTAATACTGTCTTCAACCGTTGGCCTTGTACCTATGTTAACAACAGCCGGCAACCAGTCTTCATTGTCAGCTATTCGAGTTTGCGCAACATATACACCTGACATTGCTGTTCGTAAACGATGTAACTCTACATTAGCTGTAGGTAAACCCAAAGTACGGCCTAACTGCTTACCATACACAACGCGACCCGTAATTTCATAATCTCTACCAAGAAGGCATTTAACAGAAACAAAATCTCCAGCCTCCAATAATTGTCTTATCAACGAACTCGAAATACGCTGGTTTTCTTCAAGTTGTGTCGGCATCGCTTCAACTTTAAAACCGTATTCCATCCCCATTGCCTGAAGGAATGTAAAGTCGCCTTGACCATCTCGACCGAACTTAAAGTCATCACCAATAATACAATGCTTACAATTAAAGCCGTTAACCAAAACGCTCTGTATAAATGATTCCGCAGATGTGTTTCTCATCCTATCGTTAAACGGTACCAGTAACATCGCATCCAAACCGAACTGTCTGCAAGCTTCAAACTTTTCCCGAAAACTCATCAATCTGGCCGGTGCTGATAAAGGTGCAAAATATTCTCTGGGCAAAGGCTCAAAGGTAACTATCGCCGATAAGGCTTCATTCTGTTTTGCCAGGGCCATAACATGCTTTAATACCGCTTGATGTCCTTTGTGCACCCCATCAAACGCACCTATGGTTACCACGGCAGACTGCATTAATTCAGCCTTTGATGATAATGAATGAATACCTCTAAACAATCTCACGGACTTTGCGATTTACCTGATTTATGCCTCCTCAATGATTGTTATGCATTAACATAACATTAAAAAATAGCCATTTAAGGAGCACGATTATTTAAAAACAAGCGATTATAAACGCAGATACAAACCAGAAAACTTGGCAGACATGAGGACCCGACATTTTCACGCCGAATTTTCGGCATTTCGGGTTATTTGATGAAAAATAGAAATTATTGTCGAGTCAGCTCAGACTGAGAGTTCGCTGCCCGAAAATCTCGAGGCCTCAAACCTAATACCAGAGCAACCATAATAAATGCTAATAGCCCCGATCCACAGAGCTGAGCTAAAAACAGTACCCTGTTTAAAAAATTCGCCTCAACCCAAAATTGTCCTTCTGGCATCATTACTAACAGCGCTCCCCCCATAAATATTGCAGCCACTAAAATCTTAATGGTGAAATACAAAAAATGAGTGTTTAACAAAGGTTTTTCTGCAAAGAACTGCTTTTTCCTGACCAAGCCCCTATACAGTAAATAGGCATTGAGCATTGCCGAAAGCGATGTCGCCAACGCCAGGCCTGTATGACCTATACCAAACTTGAAGTGCATTAACGCCACAAGCAAAAGATTAAGCAACATATTGGCTACCATTGCGATAACACCTATCTTTACTGGAGTGCGGGTATCCTGTTGTGAAAAATAAGTGGATGCCAATACTTTTATCAACATAAATGCCGATAGACCTAATGCATAAGCCTGCAAACTGAAAGCTGACATATTAACATCGTTAGGCGTCATCGCATCATATTGAAATAAAACAAACAAAATAGGTTCAGCTAAAATAATCAATGCTACTGTTGCCGGCAGAGCTATAAACAAAATGCAGCGCAGCGCCCATAACAAGGTTTGACGAAATTGCTCTGCCGTCTGTTCATTTTTATTTTTTAAATCAATCATGGATAGTGCAGGTAATATAACTGTTGCAATCGCAATACCAAACACACCCAGGGGTAGCTCTACCAGTCTGTCTGAATAATATAACCATGAAACACTACCACCAGGCAAAAATGAAGCAAGCACAGTATCTAACAATAAATTTATTTGGCTTACCGATACAGCAAATATTGCTGGCAACATCAACTTTATTATCTTTTTTACCCCTGGATGACCAAAGTCTAAAACAGGCTTTGGCAGTAAACTTAAATTAGCCAAAAAAGGTATTTGAAAAAATAACTGGATAAAACCCGCAAACAAAACTCCCCAGGCCAGGGCAAACACTGGTTCATCCAGATACGGTGATACCCAGAGCGCAAAGGCGATTAATGTAAAATTAAGCAATACAGGCGTAAATGCCGGAACAGCGAATCGACCATAACTATTGAGTATGCCGCCAGCAAAGCCTGTAAGCGAAATGAGAAAAAGATAAGGAAACGTTATCCTCAACATCGAAGCCGTAATATCAAATTTATCAGGCTGATCAGCAAAACCCGGCGCAAAAACAAAGGTTACAAGTGGTGCTGCCAAAATAATAAAACTGGTTAGCAATAACAATGTGCCAGACAACGCGCCACAAACAGCATTAATCAAGCCACGTACTGCTTCCAGGTTATTCTCTTCATTCTTCGAACGTTTATATTCTGCCAAAACAGGAACAAAAGCCTGTGCAAAAGCGCCTTCAGCAAACAACCTGCGTAAAAACTGTGGAATTTTAAATGCAATAAAAAAAGCGTCAGCATTATCACTTGCACCTAGCATGCGCGCAAAAACCACATCACGAATTAAACCGGCAATACGAGAAAGCATTGTCATTGAACCAACAACAATACTGGAGTTTATTAAACTTGGTGGTTTAATTGGAGGTTTAGTGGATTCAGTCGTTTCCTTCAAATCAGGCTCTAAATGATTTTAATGTTTTAAAATAGTGTATTGAGCTTATGCTAAAGCATACCATGCAGCAAGGTATGCAATTAAAAACGACTGCCTGTATACCAGGGTACTGGGCGTGCTCCCTCATCCAGTTTGTCGACTACAGCAAGCACCAATGCAAATAAGGCCATACGGATAACAACGCCGTTATCCGTTTGCCTGAAAATAGCCAGATTGGGATTTTCGTTTAAATCGGTATCCAGCTCATTGGCTTCTGCGCGCGAGTCTCTTGGTAATGGGTGCATAATCACTGTGTTAGGCTCACAATGCTGTGTATAAACGGCTTGATTCAACCTGAACTTACCCCTGTAACGGTCAGCTTCTTCCTGAGAACCAAATCGCTCCTCTTGTATACGTGTTGAATAGGCAATATCAACATGCGAAATACTTTCTTCCAGCATTTGAGAAACAGAAACAGAATGCCCTGCAGCTTTCAGTTTTTCTATGACGTAATCCGGCATTGACAATGCTTCGGGTGAAATCAACTGCAAAGAGACACTTTTATAACAGCAAAGTAACATGGCTAACGAATGCACTGTGCGGCCATACTTAAGATCACCGATCATCGCTATGCGTAGCCCATCCAGACTACGCCCTTTTGCCGTCATCTCTTTTTGAATGGTATAAAGATCCAGTAACGCCTGTGTTGGATGCTCGTTCGTACCATCACCGCCATTCACAACAGGCACACGACTGGCTGCAGCAAATTCACTAACCGAACCTTCTTTGGGGTGACGCATGGCAATGACATCACTATAGCCACTTAACACTCTGGCTGAATCATATAACGACTCACCCTTGGCAAATGCAGAGCTTTCAAAACCGGTTGTTTCGCGCACCTCACCACCCAGCAAATTAAAAGCACAACCAAAACTGACTCGCGTACGAGTGCTAGGCTCAAAAAACATATTACTTAAAATGGCGCCCTCTAACACTCTTGTTATTTTTTGTCTGTGCGCATAGGGCTCCATCAATCGAGCGACTTCAAAAATCCTTTCTATATCCTGTCGCTCGAACTGGTCAATTGAAAGAATATGGCTACCGGTAAAATTCATGGATTCGATTTATTCACTTATACAAGTATTACCATTAGGGATCAGGAAATCAGTTGTTGGATTCGCCATTAACTCGCACCAGGTACTGGCATCAACGGCCACAGCACCGCCATTACTATCAACAGCTGTCAAATCAAATGTTTTAGAACCAGTCGGTTCAGCTGTAATACTAACTTCTGAGCCTGTTGCAGTTGTTAATTCAATTTGCCCTTCTTTTGAAAAGGAGCCATCATCTGCCAAAATATCTTCGCCTGTATCTACATTAAAAATTGTGCCTAAAGCTCCACTATCTATTGTAAAACCTAACTCTAAAGAATTTTGCGGGGCGTTACCGTTATTGATGTCTACAGGTGTAGTATAGTTAATGCTATTCGTTGTAAATGTATAGGTAGATTGCGTTTGTTCAAATGGACTCAGGGTATCAAAATCAACTTGTAAATTACCTCCATCTATGATCAACCAATTAAGCTCATCAGCATTAAAATTTATATTATAATTTATTGTCCCATTTACCGTGATACTACCATATTCAAGAAAACGAAAATTATTAAATGTAATCTCTCCAACATAGTTTGAAGTACTCGCATCCGTTCCTGTTTGAAAAGTAAAATCTATTGCCCCTGCAACAATAAAACGCTCAACATAACAATTAACAAAATTGACATTATAAATCTTAATATCTATAGGGTTATTTATTTGCCCTATGGCAAGCGGATCATTACTTGAGACTTCCGTTAAACTTCCTATATCACAGGCAAATAATGGTAATGCTTCTGTACCTGTTTCTAGCTCATTTACTATAAATGCAATAAACTCAAAAATAAGCTCCGGGTACACAAAGGCTTCCTGCAATGCCCTGCCAACTGACAACCTGTCTTCAAGGCCATCTAACTCCGAAGAGCCACCACCCGATCCATCGCTATCAGAACCGGATACTGCATTCGGATCACCCGAACTACAGCTTATCAGACCTCCGATAAGCAACGCATAAAGAGCAATACACAGGAATCTTGATTTCATAAAATGGCCATATTGGAAAACTTCATCAACTGGCAAGTCTAACTTTTTTTAGGCGCCTAGCCAATCTACTTTCTCTGCAAATCTCGCACAGTTAATGCTTTATTTGCAATAATTCCGGCTATATTTTCCTCTATTTAAGTTACTTTCAATAGTTGTACTTTAAATTTAAAATGCTCATTTATTTTGACATAAGTAAGAAGTTTGTATTTTTGCTATGAATAAACCCGGTCTTTTTGTCGTTGGACTCACTGGTGGTATTGCTTCGGGCAAATCAACTGCCGCTAATTACTTTCGTGATTTAGGCGTTACCGTAATTGATGCGGACCAGATAGCCAGAAATGTCGTAGAACCAGATCAACCTGCTTACCTTAGCATTGTAGATCGCTACGGAGCAGGCATACTCAACAAAGATAAAACGTTAGATCGTGATAAACTCAGAAATATCATTTTCCCCGATGGCTCGCCCAACAATAACGAAAAAAAATGGCTGGAATCTGTTACGCATCCTGCAATCCGGGATGAAATGTTTCGACAGCTTAATCTACCATCAAAAAAACAGGAAACCAGCTATCGCATACTTGAAGTACCATTATTAATGGAAAATCTTGAACACTACCCGGTAGATCGCATATTATTGATTGACAGCGAACACGAAGACCAAATTCAAAGAGGCAGTGAGAGAGACGACAAAACTGCTGAACAAATACAATCTATAATCAACGCGCAAATGCCAAGAAATGAAAAAAAAGAACTGGCACATGATATCATCATTAACAATTCAACTTTAGAGCATCTAAAACAAGCAGTATCCGATTTAAATATTTATTACAACGAACTTGCTGAAGAAAAAATATCAAATTCGAAATAATCTTTAGTCATTTTAAACGGGGAAAACAGAGGCCATAGTTATGTACAAAATAATTAACGCACCAGAAAAAGATTGCCCATTAATGGTTTTTTTACACGGCTGGCCCGATAACGACACACTGTGGCAACACCAGATAGAATACTTTAAAAAGAACTACCACTGCGCTGTTTTTGATTACTCTCAGTTTGCAACACATACGCCAAACCGACTTTCTGTATCTTTGGATGATCTGGAAAATGCCATTATTGAGCAAATCAGCTCTATATTGTCTGATATGAATAAAAAATCTTTTATTCTTGTAGCGCACGACTGGGGGGCTTATCTTGCCTATCGTGTACAAGACAGACTACCGAAGCAAACCGAAAAACTGGTTACACTGGATGTATCCGGAAATGTCAGCTCGTTGAATATTTTCAATATGTTTAAAGTGACTATCTATCAATGGTACCTGGCTTTTATGTACATGATTGGCGACTGCACACCCAGGCTTTCAAATTATTTTACTCAGGCTTTAGCCAGAATTATGCGATGCCCATCAAGGGATCTGATAAACACTCATTCGAACTATTATTATTTCAGCTTTTGGAAAAATTTCTTTACAGGCAAATGGAGCAAAGTCTTTTTTGACTACCGACCGGACTGTCCACAATTATTTATTTATGCAGGGGTTTCACCTATTAAGCTCCACACACAAAACTGGTTAGAGCATACAGATAAAAGAAACGACTCAAAAGTCATAAAAATGCCGAACCACAGACATTGGTTTCTTCTGGAAAACCCGGAACAAACCAACACCTGGATTGAAGAGTGGCTACAAGGAAAATAGTACTAGCAATTAAGTGAAGCTGTAGAGTATTTACTTAAAAATCTCCGGGGTTATTACTTCATGCGATTAACCACTAACGCCAATGTTGCAGCCATTAACCCTGCTGCTATTCCATTAAACATTGGAACATTCTCTTCAGCTGGAGAGGTAGGTTCTTTTACCCATGGCCCTGTAACTTCATAGGTTACACCCGGGTTTCGCTGAGAACTAAAATACAACCTTGTTCCATCCGGAGATAACGCCGGGCCAGTAATTTCTGAATCCGGCACATCGGGTATCTGCACTACCGGTTTCACTATGCCGCTTGAGGTTAAACCAACAATCTGCATATTACCGCCATCTTCTGCTACAAACACATCGCCTGAAGCCGAAACACAAACATTATCTACACCTGATAACTCCGGATTACTACTGGTAGCCAAATCATAAAAGATTGAAATTTCCTGGGTAACTGTATCGATTTTCCAGACTCGATTACTTCCCTTGGTAGTGAAGTAAACCAGACCATTCTCATACCAGCAGCCTTCGCCACCATTAAATCTTGTCGCTTCAGGCACCTGGTTACGCGTCGGATTAAAGATAGTAGCTTGTGGTCGTGGGACAGTGTGCCATGCAAGCCCTCTAATCTGGCCAGGCGCTATTGATCCTAGATTCTGAGGATCAAGTATTTCTGCCGCCTCCAATCTACCACTGGATAAATCCGGGTAGTTGTCTGGTATAAATCGATAAAGCAAACCATCCGATTCATCTTCTGTTAGATAAATAACCTTATGTACAGGGTCAACTGCAGCTGCTTCATGCTTGAATTTACCCATAGCAGGGCGCACAATACCTTGTGAGTTAGGGGTATAAGGGTCACATTCCCAGACCTCACCTAAAGGAACTTCTTCGCAAGATAACCAGGTTCCCCATGGTGTAGGACCACCTGCACAATTAACGTTAGTTAAACGCAATATTGGATAGGCATCAACAATATTTCCTTGTGCATCAAAACGCACGGCATTTACACCACCAAGGAAAAAAGGAATTTCAGCATTCGATACATAAATCCAGCCACCGTCTTCCGTAGCGAAAGTCGCGCCTCCGTCAGGAAAATTATGCCAGATTTGATTTGTACCCGTTACAGCCCGACCACTAATAGCAATAATACGCCCGGTAAATCCTGGAGGAAGCATCAATCCATTACCATCTGGAGGTAATAATTCGCCAAAATCCTCTATAGCACTTGCTATAAGGGGAGAGCCTATAGCTGTTGAACCACCGAATAAGCTAAGACCGAGTCCGCCAAAGACACTGTTTTTAACAAACGATCTTCTGGATATTTTACTCATGATTTGTTTACCATTGAAAGCATCTGAAAAGCATATGACCTATGCCAACCAGAACAATTTTGAAACAGGGAATAATCTAATGAAATAGATAGCGAAGCATTCTATTTGCTCTATATGTCTCTTTTATTACAATAAAGCAACAAATTAATCTTAATTATCGACATAGAATTGAAAATGAATATTTCTTTATTTACATCTTGGACTCGTTATAATCAAAACTCAGCTAACTATCTTCAGGCCTATGACCGCTAAAAATACGATAAAACAACTTTCTGTTGAATGTCCAACCTGCCATGCAACAGTTGTATGGTCAGAAGAGTTCAAGTATCGCCCTTTTTGTTCCAAGCGTTGTAAAGATGGCGATTTTATTGGCTGGGCAAACGAAGATAACAAAATAGCTGGCTCATCAAACTTTGATGATATTTTTAGCGAGAGCCTGGATAAACATTAATAGCCTTTTTTGGCTATTCAATATTTCTCTAACAAATGCTCTATGATTTCATCGTTGGCTTTTGGAAAGCTATAGTCATCTAACTGCGCTAATGGCATCCACTTTATTTCCTGACCTTCCTGACCTTTTGGGTAGCCAGTGAATTCAGTTACTTTATACACATCAAGCAGAACAGCTTTATCACTATAATTGTGTTTTACAATCAATAACGGTTGGCTTACTTTTATTGTTATATCCAACTCTTCTTGCAATTCTCTTGTTAATGCTTGTTGAGTTGTTTCACCTTCTTCTATCTTACCTCCTGGAAACTCCCACAACCCTCCCTGATGAACGTGCGCAGGACGTAAAGCAATTAGCACTTCTTTTTTATCATTAAGGATAACACCAACAGCGACACGTATTTCATTCATGGATTTTGTCGTTATTCTATTAGTCAGGTACGATATTCCGCATTAATTCGAATATAATCATGAGATAAATCGCTGGTCCATACGGTTTCGCTGTATTCACCTCGACCCAAATCAATCGTTAGAATAATTTCTTTTTCTTCCATTATACGTGTAGCGATAGACTCATCATAGCTGAAGGAACGACCTCCATTTTCACAAATACAGTGCTCCCCCATACTGATTGTTATTTTATTAATATCCAGCTTATCTTTACTTGAAATATCCGCCGATCCTATTCCAGAACGTCCAACAGCTGCAAGAATTCGCCCCCAATTGGGATCACTGGCAAAAAAAGCCGTTTTAACTAATGGAGATTCTGCAACCGCATAAGCCACTTGTAAACATTCATCTTCGTTTAAACCACCTTTTACATGAATGGTTATAAACTTTGTCGCCCCTTCTGCATCACGAATAATTGCTGTTGCCAAATCTTGCAGCAATAATGTCAAACCATGCTCAAAAATCTGATAAGCTTCCGTTCCTTTATGAACTTTAATGGAAGATTTTGCTGTAGCTGCAAGTACACAAGCATCGTTTGTTGAGGTATCTCCATCTACAGTAATACGGTTAAATGACTTTTTTACTGCCGCCATTAACAACTCATCCAATAAAGCCTGCTCTATTTGAGCATCAGTTGCGATATAGGAAAGCATAGTTGCCATGTCAGGCTTGATCATACCAGCACCTTTAGATATACCAGTAAGATTTATTTTCTCCCCTTCTATATCAATCTGACGGGAAACCAGCTTTGGGCAAGTATCAGTAGTCATAATCGCATTTGCTGCAATCTGCCAACCATTTTCGTTAAGACTATCTATTAACATCTGGGAGCACTGTTCTATTTTTTCAACAGGTAATGGCTCACCTATCACACCTGTCGAAAACGGAAGTACATTAAATGGAGAAATAGCAAGTTTTTCAGCGATTGATTGACAACTGCGTTGAGCAGCTTCATATCCTTGTTCACCTGTTCCTGCATTGGCGTTTCCCGCATTAATCAGACAATACAACGCTTCGCCGCATGAAGACCACTCTGAAAGATGCTTTCTTGCTAAAACAACAGGCGCTGCACAAAATAAATTCTGGGTAAATACCGCTGAAACAGAACTTCCTGCTTCAATTTCCATTAACGCCAAATCAAGCTGGGGCTTTTGATTTTCGCCTGCTTTTTTTATGCCAGCAGCAACACCTCCCCAACGAACACCCTTAATAGACAATATATGTGATGCTTCTTCTAACATTACAATGCTGTTAGCTCATTTTACCGTGACAGGCCTTATACTTTTTACCAGAACCGCAAGGACAAGGTTCGTTTCTGCCAATTTTACGACCTGTTCTAACCATAGGCTCATTTGTATTTGAAGAAGCTGCTGTTTGTTCCTGGCTTTCTCCTGTAGCTAGGGAAGCCCCTGGATGACTGGCAGTAATCTTCTGGCTTTCTTGCTCATCTCGTCTTTGTTTTTCTATTGCATCCGGATCATCTTGTGGTTTAATTTGCACTAAAGAAAGAAAACGAATAAATTCAAGTTTGACATTTTCTAACATCGATTGGAATAATTCAAAAGCTTCCCTTTTATATTCCTGCTTGGGATTTCTACCCGCATAACCTCTCAAACCAATACCTTGACGCAATTGATCCATTGTAGCCAAATGCTCTTTCCACAATTGATCTAACACTTGCAACATGATTTGTTTTTCAAAACGTCTGGCAGCATCCCCCAAAGGCTCTATCTTTTCAAGATACTTTTCTTTTACAGCTTCAACGATTCTTTCTCGCAAGCTTTCTTCAACAAGACCTTTTTCAGCATCCAGCCATTTGGCAATGGGTAATTCTATATCGTAGTCACTCTTTAGCCCTTCTTCCAGACCAGGAATATCCCATTGTTCCTCCAGACTTTGTGGTGGTATAAATTGACTGATAGAGTCATTCACAACATCACCGCGAATACTATCCATCATCTCTACGATATCTTCTGAAAGCAGAATGTCATCTCGTTGCTGGTAGATAATCTGGCGCTGATCATTTGATACATCATCAAATTCAAGAAGCTGTTTACGAATATCAAAATTTCGCCCTTCAACTTTGCGCTGGGCTTTTTCTATTGCGTTAGACACCATTTTATGCTCTATCGCTTCCCCTCGCTCCATTCCTAACTTCTTCATAAAGTTGCGAACACCGTCTGAAGCAAATAAACGCATCAGGTTATCTTCCATAGAAAGATAGAAACGTGTAACACCTGGATCACCCTGGCGACCTGCTCGCCCTCTCAACTGATTATCTATACGACGCGATTCGTGCCGCTCGGTTCCGAAGATATGCAAACCACCGGCATCCAGCACTTGTTGCTGACGCAGCTTCCAAGCTTCTGTTCGCTCGGCAATTTCCTCCTCACTTGCATTTTCCAACTCAGCCAGCTCCGCTTCCAGATTGCCACCTAACACTATATCAGTACCACGACCCGCCATATTAGTAGCAATAGTTACTGTACCTGGACGACCTGCCTGGGCAACTATTTTAGCTTCGCTCTGGTGAAACTTTGCATTTAGCACCTGGTGAGGGATTTTTTCTTTCTTTAAAAATTTCGATAAAATTTCAGAAGTTTCAATAGAAGCTGTACCCACCAGAATTGGTGCGTTAGATTCAATCGCTTCACGTATATCTTTTACTACTGCTTCAAACTTCTCTTCTACTGAAAGATAAACCAGATCGTTAAGGTCTTGCCTTTCAATTTTCTTATTGGTAGGAATAACAACGACATCGAGATTATATATCTGATGAAATTCTGCCGCTTCTGTATCGGCAGTACCAGTCATACCGGAAAGCTTTTCATAAAGACGGAAATAATTTTGAAACGTTGTTGATGCCAACGTTTGACTCTCGGCCTGAATTTTTACGTTTTCTTTCGCTTCTAATGCCTGATGCAAGCCATCTGAAAGACGACGACCGGCCATTGTGCGCCCGGTATGCTCATCTATTAATACGATAGAGCCATCCTTGACAATATACTCCACATCTTTTGTGAAAAGATGTTGTGCCCTTAATGCTGTACTTACATGGTGTAACAACCCAAGGTTTTTTGCGGAGTAAAGGCTATCCCCTTCTTCAAGAAGTTGATCTTCTATTAACAAACTCTCAACAAACTGATGACCTGCTTCAGTTAACTCGACGGTTCGGCTTTTCTCATCAACAACAAAATCGCCATCCGGTTCTATTTTTTCTTCGAATTTCTTTTTCTCGGGAATATCGGTTGAACGCTTTAACTTTGGCACTATCGCATTAATTCGCTTGTACATCGCCGAACTATCAGCACTAGCCCCTGAAATAATTAAAGGTGTACGCGCCTCATCAATCAGGATAGAGTCGACCTCATCAACAACTGCAAAGTTAAGCCCTCTCATCACCCTGTCTTCTAACGAAAAAGCTGTGTTATCCCTTAAATAATCAAAACCGAACTCATTATTTGTACCGTACGTTATGTCACATTGGTAAGCTGCTTTCTTGGATTCATAATCCTGTCCAGAAAAAATAACGCCTACACTGAGACCCAAAAATTCATAAAGCGGTCTCATCCAGTTCGCGTCACGTTCAGCCAGATAATCATTTACCGTAACAACATGCACACCTTTGCCCGATAATGCATTCAGATAAACCGGTAATGTGGCTACCAGTGTTTTACCCTCTCCTGTTCGCATTTCTGCAATTTGCCCTTCATGTAAGGCTATACCACCTATAAGCTGCACATCAAAGTGGCGCAAACCAAGAGCACGTGTACCGGCTTCTCTGACTGTCGCAAATGCTTCAGGCAATAAATCATTCAATGACTTTCCATCTGCCAATGCTTGTTTTAATACTGCTGTTTTTGTCTTTAATGCCTCATCATCCAATTGCTGGTACTCTTCAGCCAGCTTATTGATTTTATCAACCAGCTTACCCATTCGCTTAAGCTGGCGGTCATTACGAGTCCCAAAAACTGATTTAAAAATATTAACCATAGTAATCTTGATGTAATTGTATTTTGTTATGCCTGGGGTAGGCTGGAAACCTATGCAAACGACTGCATGCAAATGATTTTATTATCCTGCCACCAGAAAGGGGGCAAAGCATACCATGCTGGCAAAATATCAGATAGAAAACAGGTGGGGATTATTGATGAATAATCAAGTCCTGACGCATTAAAAAAACACGCTTATAGACTTGAACGATAGATGTAACGCTCAGGATTAATATGTTTTCCGTTTTTTAACACTTCAAAATGCACATGAGGGCCAGTTGATCGACCTGTACTACCAATTAAGGCAACTGCTTGCCCTTTCTTAACCGCATCACCTACCTCAACCAGATTCCTTTTATTATGGCCGTATCGAGTCACGATTCCACCGCCATGGCTGATCTCAACCATATTACCGTATCCATAGCGCTTTTCAGAGGCTGTCACAACACCTCCTCCTACAGCGATGACTTCACCACCATCTTTACTCGCAAAATCGACACCATTATGCCAGGCATCCTTTTTGGTAAAAGGGTCCTTTCTCATACCGAACGCCGATGACATCCAACCTTTTTTAACAGGCCTTCCTGTCACCAATCCTTCTGACCTCACCTGCTTGGCCAACATCTGGCGATCAAGCATAGACATTTGATATTCTCTATCACTCAACAAATAATCAAATTCTTCAAGCAAATTATAAAGATTGACTGAATCACTGGAGAGGATGTTTTTCTCGGCTGACGACTTGTCATCTTTCTTGGCATCAACTGTATCAACCCCTATTTCAGGACCACCGACAGGTAAACGACTAAAATCAAACTCTCCATTATCCAGCTTGGCTGCTCGGGCGACTTTTTCACTGAGTGCATCCAGCTTGATCAAACGCGCTTTTAAACTCACTACTTGCTGAGTTAAAGCTTCCACTTCGGCATCGATTTTAAACTTGGCTTCGCTATATTCTGCTTTATTAGCGTGTAACTGATCGTGGAAAGACTTTTCACTGTTATATTTTCCAACCACACCACCCAAATAGGCAGACACGCTCATACAACCAATAAAAGCCAATAGCAATAGACTTGAGATAACTAACGAGCGCTTGCCGAACAACTCAATGACTCGTGAAGTATGGTTTGAATTCCTTAATAAAATTACTTTCATTGACAATTATTTTCTATTAATTCGAGTTTGCCGCTAAAAACAGAAAAGCCTGTTGAAGCTTTTTTGACTATCCTATTAGTACAGCAGATGAACGAGCGTTCTGCGAATAGCCAACAACAATTAGCTGAATATATTTTCTCATAGACTCTACATTGTGAACGGCATCACTAAATGAATGGCACCTGACAAATACAGTCAAACCGCTTTGGGAAAAGCGGCATCATATCAATGAGTGGAATGAGGAAGCAAGGGAGTCATTAAAAGTGTTTACGCACCGACAGGAACTGCGTAAGAAATAGGCGCTTCCTGCTCTTTATCAAAAATCACTGTTTCCCATGCATCTGGTTGAGCAATCAGCTCTCTTAACAGACGGTTATTCAGTGCGTGGCCAGATTTATAAGCATTGAAGTTACCAATAAGACTCCGACCCAATAAATAAAGATCACCAATGGCGTCGAGTACTTTATGGCGAACAAACTCATCTTCGTATCGCAAACCATCTTCATTAAGCACCCGATAATCATCAATAACTATCGCATTATCCATACTGCCACCTAACGCAAGACCTTGTGAGCGCAGGAATTCAAAGTCTTTCATAAAACCAAATGTTCGCGCCCGACTGACTTCACGAACAAAAGAAGTGGAGCCAAAATCGACTTCTGCTGAAGCCGTGCGACCCTTAAATGCCGGGTGATCAAAATCAATGGTAAAACCCACCTTAAAACCAGCATGCGGTGTAAACGTAGCTCGCTTATCGCCTTCAGTTACAGTAACCTCGCGCTTTATACGAATAAATTTCTTCGGTGCTTCTTGTTCTTCAATACCAGCTGACTGCAATAAAAATACAAATGGACCCGCACTGCCATCCATAATTGGCACTTCTGCCGCATTTATATCGACATAAATATTATCGATACCTAAACCCGCAAGGGCCGATAACAAATGCTCTACAGTAGATACACTTGAGCCATCATAAGAAAGCGTGGTAGAAAGTTGAGTGTCTGAAACGTTTTCAGCTAATGCAGGAATGGATACAACAGGATCGAGGTCAGTACGACGAAATATAATACCAGTATCAACGGGCGCAGGACGTAAAGTAATAAATACTTTTTTCCCGGTATGTAAACCAACACCCGTAGCACGGATGCTATTTCGAAGAGTACGTTGTTTGATCATTTGCAACTCCAATTTGTGTGCTTAGCGCTTTTTGCTTTACGAATCCGGTTCAAGTCCATAAACCTAAATACTTTTCCTTATGTTTTCACAAAGCACTTCTTTGATCCCATACTGAGAGTAACAAAGATTGTGATAATCGGGATTATATTTAAGTTATCCCTCGTTATCCTTCCAGATCATCAGCAAGGCTGCTGATGGTACTGCCAATGCGCAATTAAATAAAAGCGTATGATCAAATATAAGCGATAAATCTCCTCTTCATTTGTGTCATTTGTCAGTCTTATGACTAATTTGCCATTCAGCTTGGCAGTTTGTCACAAGGAAATACCCAACAATTTTACAATGACACTTTTTTGTATGATTAGCCAACAAATCTGGCAGTGTGCCCAGTAATTTAAACCCTGGAGACATAGAATAAAACCTGGTTTCAATATAGGTGACATATGTCGCCAATTTTTTTTCGAGCGCAGCTTTTAATGAAATTCAATGAAAACTGCACTCGAAAGTAGGGTTCTGGCAGATTACGACTATATCAATTTGCCTGACGTCTTAAAAAAGCTGGAATATCAAGGAAATTCTCGTCTTTCTTATCGGCATCTTTAGCAACTTGCTCATTACTGACAACTGAGCGCGCAACCTTGGGTCGAGTTTCATCGTGACGCATACTCACTGGCAAGTCATAATCAGCGTAATTAGGCTCGCCAAATCCCAATGTTGGCGCAGCTTTTGGCACGTCTCGAACAGCTGTTTCTTTTACAGAATCTGACAAGCCGGTTGCAACGATGGTTACTTTTATTTCGTCTGTAAGGTCAGGATCAATTACCGTACCTACAACAACAGTTGCATTATCTGAAGCAAACTCATCAACTGTATCACCAACCTCTGCAAACTCACCTAACGATAAGTCCATACCTGCAGTGATGTTTACCAGAATTCCTCTAGCACCCTGAAGATTAACATCTTCCAGTAGCGGACTTTTGATAGCAGCTTCAGCAGCTTCTCTTGCTCTGGTATCCCCCTGAGCACTGCCTGTTCCCATCATTGCCATACCCATTTCTGACATTACAGTACGGACATCAGCAAAGTCGACATTAATCATTCCAGGTCGGATAATCAAATCTGCTATACCTTGCACAGCGCCCAACAACACATCGTTTGCAGATTTAAATGCTTCCAATAAGCTAGTATTCTTACCCATTACTGCCAATAATTTTTCGTTAGGAATTGTAATTAATGAATCGACATGCTGTTGCAATTCCATAATACCCATTTCTGCAAACTGCATACGCTTTTTGCCTTCAAAACTGAATGGCCTTGTTACTACAGCCACAGTAAGTATACCCAGATCTTTAGCAACCTCTGCGATCACAGGTGCAGCCCCGGTTCCTGTACCACCACCCATACCAGCTGTTATAAAAACCATATCAGCACCATGCAATACTTCTGCAATACGATCCCTGTCTTCTATAGCTGATTGTCGCCCTACATCAGGATTAGCACCAGCTCCCAACCCTTTTGTAATATTGCCACCTATTTGAAGAACAGTTTTTGCCGCCATATCAGTTAGCGCCTGAGCATCTGTGTTAGCACAGATAAACTCTACACCTTCAATATCATTAGCAATCATATGTTTTACTGCGTTTCCGCCGCCGCCACCTACTCCGACGACTTTTATTACTGCATTTTGTGGTAAATTATCAACTAACTCAAACATAACCAGACCCTCGTTTTGATGAAAAATTAAAAATTACTTGAAAACCAAGATTTCATTTTTGAAATAATTCCTTCAGCAGTTATTCCCTTTACAGGAATACCGCTTGTTTCATTTTGAAAACCATAGAGCAACAAACCAACAGCTGTTGCATATACCGGATTTTTCTCAATATTATGAATACCAATAATGCCTTGAGGCGTACCTAACCTAACCGGCACATTAAATATTTCTTCTGCGAGCTCAACAGCACCTTTCATTTTTGATGTACCACCAGTCAACACGACACCAGCTGCAATTAAATCCTCATATCCACTGCGTCTTAGCTCAGCCTGAACCAAAGTAAATAGCTCGTCATATCTAGGCTCCACAACCTCAGCTAATGTTTGCCTTGAAATTTCTCTTGCAGGTCTATCACCCACACTCGGAACCTTAATCATTTCATCTGCTGTAGCTAATTGAGCAAGCGCACAAGCATGCTTAATTTTTATCTCTTCTGCGTATTGAGTAGGTGTTCTTAGTGCCATTGCTATATCGTTAGTAACCTGGTCTCCGGCAATTGGAATGTTTGATGTATGCCTGATTGCTCCATCGGTAAACACGGCTATATCTGTCGTTCCACCACCGATATCTACCAGACATACCCCCAACTCCCTCTCATCATCTGTTAGCACAGAATAGCTCGACGCTAATTGCTCAAGAATTATTTCTTCTACATCCAACTCACATCGATTTATGCACTTTTCGATATTCTGTGAAGCGTTCATGGCACACGTTACCAGATGAACTTTTGCTTCGAGACGAACACCGGACATTCCCAACGGTTCTTTTACTCCCTCTTGGTTATCAACAACGTATTCCTGAGGTAAAACATGCAGAATTTTTTGATCGGCAGGAATTGCAACCGCTCGCGCTGCATCTAACACTCTATCTATATCGTTTTGTACAACTTCGTTTTCTCTTATCGCAACAATTCCGTGCGAATTCAGGCTTCTTATGTGATTGCCAGCAATGCCTGTATAAACAGAATGAATATTACAGCCAGCCATCAACTCTGCCTCTTCAATAGCACGCTGTATCGAATGCACAGTTGATTCGATGTTAACAACAACCCCCTTTTTCAATCCCTGGGAAGAACTGGCGCCCACTCCTATAATTTCGATTTCTCCATCGTCACGTTGTTCACCAACGATAGCAATGACCTTGGATGTCCCAATATCCAATCCAACAATCATTTTTCCTGAAATAATTTCAGACATAGTTTTTGCCTTTATCTATTTTCAGCATTAAATTCAAATGGTGATACATTCTCGGTAACACCCTGGTGATGCACAGCATCAATGGCTATTTTTTTGGTGGAATCCTCAAGAAGACCCTGATCACGCCAGGAAATAGCAAAACCACTGTTATAACGAAGATCAGCTACTGCCATTTGCTGCCAATCCTCTATCAAGCCATTATCTATTTGCTCAATTAGCAGCACTAAACGATCTTCAATATTTTCAGTGCCCAACTCAATACGAACCTTGTTTTGCAAAGTCAGCCAGATATCCTGGCCTGTCGTTGTTCCTATTTCTGTAATTTTCAATTGATGCGACTTAAGAAGCTTTTGTAGTCGGTTAAATATTTCAACCCACTCAAGTAGTTTTTTAGTTTCACTTACTTTTAACAACTTGTTGCGAAACATCGGCAAACTTGAAAAAGCTTCAGTTTCTAACAGATCAATTATTTCTCCTGATTCTGTAAGCAATTGGTATTCATTTAGCCTCGCTACCGGCACATTTTCGTCTATCGTTACCACTAGACTGTTTGGCCATTGCCGTCTTACAGAAGCACTACTTACCCATTGATGCGCTTCTACTTTATTTCTTATCTCACCAAGTTCTAACGACCAATATCTTTCACTTTGATAATCAACTAATAGCTGCTCTAGATCTTTTTTATTTAATCCACCAGCTAATAGACTGATATTTTCACCCACCACTGGTTGAATGCCATAAATTTCAATTGCTTCAAGTTTTTGCGAGCCAATATACTTAACACCGAGAAAAATCCCGTATCCTGCAATTAATAAAAAGAACAATGGTGTAATATTTCTAACAAAGAAACGAACTGGTTTTAAAATACCATTTTCATCCAGTTGAAAACGGGAGCTCCTGTTACTTGCACCTTTTCTTGTTCTTATAATCATTTTGATGCCGCCATAGTTTTTACAAAATCAGATGCCAATCGTCCAATATCGCCAGCCCCCTGGAAAATGACTATATCTTCTTCCTTTATCAAATCAGTCAAGACCTTATGCAGCTCGACCTTATCTTCAATAAAGACCGGATCTACTTTTTCATTTCGACGAATACTCCTTGCCAGACTCCTTCCATCTGCACCTTGTATTCTTTCTTCTCCGGCAGAGTAAACCTCTAACAAGACAAGTGTATCAACTTCACTTAAAACTCTTACAAACTCATCGTATAAGTCATTTGTTCTGGAAAACCGATGCGGCTGAAACACCATAAGAAGACGCCGTGAGGGCCAGGCTTCCCTTGCAGCAGCAACTGTAGCGGCAATTTCAGTTGGATGGTGTCCATAGTCATCGAGCAAGCCAAAAGCTTTATTCTGGATCAAGAGATTATCTGAAAATTGAAAACGCCTTCCTACACCAGTAAAACGTTCTAACGATTTTAGAATAACTCCTATTTCTACACCTTCTTCTCTTGCAACGGCAAATGCTGCGGTTGCATTCAAAGCATTATGCTTACCAGGCATATTGAGTGTTACATACACTGGGTTTTCCTGCCCTGAAAACTGAATATGAAACTCACTTCTCAAACCAGTAGTAGAGTAATTTAAAACCCTGTAGTCACACTTTTCTGAAAACCCATAAGTTTTTACAGGACGATGAAAATCATCTAACAATGAAAGTATGTTTTCATCATCACCACAGACTACTAGCAACCCATAGAATGGAAGGTTATGTGCAAACTTTACAAATGTAGCCTTTAATTTATCGAACTCTCCTTCATATGTACTCATATGATCTGCTTCGATATTTGTAATAACGGAAATCATTGGCTGCAAATGCAAAAAGGAAGCATCGCTTTCATCAGCCTCGGCAATCAAATAATCACCCGATCCCAGCTGTGCATTAGCATTTGCACTATTAAGCAAACCACCAATAACAAAAGTTGGTGCTACACCTGCCTCACCAAAAATTGATGCCAACAAACTTGTTGTGGTTGTTTTTCCATGTGTTCCAGCTACAGCTATACCAAATCGATAACGCATCAGCTCTGACAACATTTCTGCTCTAGGCACTATCGGTATACCTTTTTGTTTAGCCGCAATAACTTCTTGATTCGTATTATTGATTGCAGAAGAAATAACAACCACATCAACGTTTTCAATATTTTTTTCATCATGAGAACAAAAAATACTTGCACCCAACGAGCTTAACCTCTCAGTGACATGGCTAGAAGCCAAATCAGACCCACTTACTTGATAGTTCTGATTTATAAGCACTTCAGCTATGCCACACATTCCGGCACCACCAATACCTACAAAATGGATCTTCTGAATCCTTCTCATAGATTGATTTAATGGCTTGTTAACCGGCATAGACATACTCCGCGCAACAGTCCGCAATAATCTTTGTCGCTTCTACTTTCGCCCATGATCGAGACTGCGCGCTTTTTTCGCTTAACTTTTCCCGATCCGATAACAGCTCAACAAGCTTATCTGTTAGTACTTCTATATTTAGTTGAGATTCCTCTATACATTCAGCAGCCCCAACAGCAACCAAATGCTGAGCGTTGTGGTATTGGTGATTGTCAATAGCGTAAGGATAAGGAATAAATACTGCTGGCAATCCAACAGCTGAAATCTCACTAACAGTTAATGCGCCTGCTCGAGCTATTATTAAATCTGCTTTTGCATAAATACTCGCTATGTCATCGATAAAATCTATCACCTCACAATGAAATTGATCATTTGTTATCTCGGCATAAACCTTTTTGACACTATTAACATCTCTCTCGCCCGTCTGATGCAAGACAAACAACCCTGAAGAATAAACATCTTTATTGATTAATTTGATAGCTGCTGGAACAACATCATTCAATGCTTTCGCTCCGAGACTTCCTCCAACCACTAACAAATTAAATGTATGCTTATCTCCTTTTGCCTCTTTCTTTATTTCCATAAATTCAGGTCTTAAAGGGTTGCCCGATTCAACAACATTGCTTTTTCCAGCAAAAACACCAGGAAAAGCGACAAATATTTTTTTAGCAAATCTTGCCAATACCTTGTTTGCTGTTCCTGCTATTGCATTTTGCTCTTGCAAAATGAGAGGCTTTCTACTAATTACAGCAGCTATACCCGCTGCTACTGAAACAAAGCCCCCCATTCCTAACACACACACAATATTTTTTCTTTTAATTAAACGAACTGTCGTTGCAGTTGCAGAAAAGAGCAAAAATACTGATCGTATCTTCTGAAGTAAACTTGCGCCTCTTACGCCTTTTACTTTAATCACGTTAAATGGAATTTTATTTTCAGGTACCACTTTTGACTCTAAGCCTTTATGAGTACCAATCCATTCAACATCAATACTATTTTTCCTTAATTCATTTGCAACAGCCAAGCCTGGAAAAACGTGCCCACCTGTTCCACCCGCAGCTATTAACACTTTATTTGTCAGATCAGGCATACACTTTACCTCTTGAACGAGGTAGCTTTTCTTTCCTTTTAACTTCTTTCTTAATCGTATTACCTTTACGTGTTTGTTTTCTCTTTAATAAAGCTTTACTTTCCACATCCACTCTAAAAATAATTGCTATAAACATACTTGTTACCAGTAAACTACTGCCACCATAGCTAATCAAAGGTAACGTTAAACCTTTTGTGGGCAACAAACCTATATTGACACCAACATTAATAAACATTTGTAGCGCTAAAATAATCGTTGCACCGTAAATTACATATGCTCCAAAAAGCATCCCTGCGGTTTCTGCATTTCGAGCTATTTGAATAAATTTATAAATCATAAAAGTGTAAACTGACAATACGGCTATACAGCCTACGAAACCTAACTCCTCAGCCAATATGGCAAAGACAAAATCTGTATGCGCTTCTGGCAGAAAAAATAACTTTTGGACACTATTACCTAATCCAAGACCGAACCATTCTCCTCTACCCAAAGCGATAAGGGATTGCACCAGTTGGTAGCTTTTACCACTCTCATGCTCCCATGGATTTAAATATGCAATCAATCTATCCATACGATACTCAACATCAACCACCATAAAATAGATTGCAACAAAACTCATGACGATCAATAAAACAAATTGAGTTAACCTCACTCCCCCTAAAAAAAGCATACCTAACGCGGCACTTAACAAAACGACAACTGAACCAAAATCCGGCTGCAAAATTAAAAGCACAATCATTAAAATAACAACACACATTGGATTGATAAAACCCGCTATATGACTTCTAACTTTTTCTTGCTGTCTCACAAGATAGCCAGCTAAATACATTACCAGGCCAAATTTGGCAAACTCAGAAGTTTGTATTGTTAACGACCCTAATGCTACCCAGCGTGATGCTCCTTTTACTTCCTTACCAATACCTGGAATGAGCACCATCATTAAACTCAGAAAACCGGCTATCAATAAAAAGACAGAAAATTTTTCCCAAAAAGAAATTGGAAACTGGAATACTACTATTGCAGCAGTTAATGCAATGCAGATATAAAAAATGTGCCTGTAAAAATAAAACAATGGCTGACCATAAAAATGACCGGCATAATCGAGCGATGCCGAAGTAATCATCACTAAACCTAATGCTGCAATAGATGCAACTGCAAGCAAAAGAAAATAATCCAATCCTTCATTAATATTCTGGTTTGCGAACTGAGTTGATTTAGCCTGGGTTCTCATCCGCAATCCTTCTCTGGCAATTTATTTACGGTTTGTGAAAAGAAATCCCCTCGCTTTTCATAATTAGCAAACATATCCAGACTTGAGCAAGCTGGAGAAAGCAGTACTATATCGCCCTTAAAAGCGTTGATATAGGCCATATGGATCGCTAGCGACAGATCATCAACCCGTTCAAAATCAACTGAATGCTCACTTAAAGCATTCGTTATTTGTGTTGCATCCTGACCATAAACAAAACATTTAACTTTCTTGCCTTTTAACTCTTCGGCTAATGGCTTGAAGTTAGCTCCTTTTGAAACCCCTCCAAGTATTAGAAATAATGTACCACCAAACTCATCACAATACCCTTTAACCGCCGCTACAGTTGCCCCCACATTAGTCGCTTTGGAGTCATTAAAAAATTGAACACCCTGCAACTCTTTCACAAACTGACAACGATGAGACAGCCCTTCAAATTTTCTAACAGCATCAATAGATTTAGCTCTATTGAAACCTGCCACTTCAGCTAACGCCAGAGCCGCCATAATATTGATAGCATTATGCTTTCCAAAAACTTTTATCTCGGAAGTATCCAGTATTTTATCTTCGCCTTTAGCTATATATTCTTTGTCATTTTCCTTTATTAAACCCCATTCATCGTTACCCTGATTATTCAATCCAAAACCTATTTGTTTTAAACCAACTCTACTCAATGGTGCCGTTAATAAATCATCACGATTGTAAATCGCATACTCAGCACCGCGATATATTTTCTGTTTAACCTGATGGTAAACCACCATTGATCCATGTCTGTCTATATGATCTTCTGAAAGATTCAAAATGCATCCTGCCAACAAATTAAAGTCTGAGGCCCTCTCAAGCTGAAAACTCGAAAGTTCCAAAACATATAACTCTTTTTCTTCCATTAATAAATCCAGCATCGGAATACCAAGATTCCCACCTACCCCTGCATCAATATCGTTAGTAGCAGCCATATTGCCTAATAAAGTAGTTACTGTACTTTTTGCATTGGATCCTGTTATTGCTATGACTGGCGCCTTCACCTCATTAAAAAATAAATCCACATCGCCACTTATAACTGCTCCATTCTGTTTAGCCTGAATCAGAACAGGATCTTCTATCGATATACCCGGGCTTAAATATATATCACTTGCCTCATCTATAAAGTTTCTTGCCTCTGAACCAAAAACAAATTTCACATCAAAAAACTCTTTTTTAATTGCTTCTATATTGTCAACCGTATCTCTCGTATCAACAGCACTAAAGCTGAATCCTTTAAACTTTAAAAAGCGCATAGTAGAAAGGCCAGTTACACCCAGTCCGACTACCACTCGCTTTTTATCTGTTTGAATAAGATTCATATAATTCTATTTACTTTATCTAACACACTATCTAATTTTCAAAGTGGATAAGCCTATCAATACAAGTATCACTGTTATAATCCAGAAACGAACAATCACTCTAGGCTCTGGCCAGCCCTTTAATTCATAATGATGATGCAAAGGCGCCATTCGAAAGACTCTTTTTCCTGTCAACTTGAATGATGCCACCTGAATAATCACCGATAATGTCTCCATAACAAATATTCCTGACATGATAAAAAAAACGATTTCATGTCGAGTGATCACTGCCATCAAACCTAGCGCTGCTCCCAGTGAAAGCGCGCCTACATCGCCCATAAATATTTGAGCCGGATAAGTGTTAAACCATAGAAAACCCAAACCTGCACCAAATAAAGCGCCACAAAATATGACAAGCTCACCAGAACCCGAGATATAAGGTATATGCAAGTAGCTGGAAAATTCTGTATGGCCTGCAAGATAAGCTATAACCCCCAAAGCAGAACCCACCATTACCGTCGGCATAATTGCAAGACCATCTAGTCCATCCGTTAGATTAACCGCATTACTCGCTCCCACAACAACAAAGTAACCCAATATGATATAGAACCACCCCAGATCTAAAGAAAAATCTTTAAAAAATGGCACTATCAATTGATGCTCTGCAGGTGTAGATGATGTCGAGTAAAGAAAAATAATTACTGCTAACGCTGAAACTGATTGCCAAAAATATTTCCATCGCGCCTCCAACCCTTTCGAATTTTTTTCAATGATTTTTTTATAATCATCGATCCAGCCAATCAAACCAAATAAAACAGTTGTAGCCAATACCGCTTGAACATAACGATTTGCAATATCTGCCCACAATAAAGTACTTAAACAAATGCTGAAAATGATTAAAGCGCCACCCATTGTAGGTGTACCCGCTTTATCTAAATGTGATTCCGGACCATCATCTCGCACTGACTGCCCTAATTGGCGACGAAGTAACGATCGTATTATGGTTGGCCCCATCAGCAATGAAATACCCATAGCTGTCAATACTCCAAGGATTGCTCTCACTGTCAAATATTGGAACATTGAGAAAGCGCCATAAAATTGTTGTAAATACTCAGCCAGCCAAATCAGCATGCTTGTTTCTCTATAATTGATACAACTCTACAAACCACAACTTTTGCTAGAAAAAACCTAAGCCGCATAACGTTGCTCCAGGGCTTTTTGTGCAACTTGATAGTCATCAAATTCATATTTTTTACCTGCAATTAACTGATATTTCTCATGCCCTTTACCAGCTATTACAATGATCTCTCCTTCCGAGGCTTGCAATACAGCTTCAGAAATCGCTTTTGCTCGATCAAGCTCTACGGTTACTTTTGAAAGATTCTTAATACCAGACTTTATCTGTTCAACAATTGATAAAGGATCTTCTGAACGAGGGTTGTCATTGGTTAGAAATACCTTTGCAGATTCTCGTTCTGCTACGGCACCCATTTCAGAACGCTTTCCTTTATCACGATCGCCGCCACACCCAAAAATACAACTGATTCGATTTGATGCATAATCTGTATGTGCTTTTATTGATTTAAGTAAATTCTCAAGAGCGTCTGGTGTATGAGCAAAATCAACAACAACCAAAATATCATTCTGAATAGGGTATTCAGATAAAGTAACGATTTGCATTCTTCCTGCCGGAAGTTGAATATTGCTTAAAACGCTAACTATATCTTTCAATCCATATTCTTTAAGTAAAACAGCAATAGCTGCCAGTAAATTTGATAAGTTGAATTCGCCAAGCAGAGAAACAAAAACTTTTTGAGTTTCATCAAATGCCGTTATATCTGCTTTTATGCCACTTAAAGACATTGTTATGTTTTTTGCATAAACATCTGCTTCCTCTGACTTCAAAGAATAAGTTACGCATTCTTTTTGCAGTGAACGTTCTTTAGCATTATTGAGCTCATACAACTCTCTACCAAATTTATCATCAATATTGATTACTATTCTTTTTACAGATGCAAATTCAAAAAGACTTTTTTTGGCATTTTTATATTCATCGTAAGTTTTGTGGTAATCCAGGTGATCACGGGTTAAATTTGTTATGAGGGCTGTTTTAATTTTAATATCAGCAACACGGAATTGATCGAGCGCATGAGAGGAAACCTCTAATGCTGCATGAGTACAACCATTAGTTTTTAATTTATGTAAATGTTTTTGCGAAGCTATTGCATCTGGAGTTGTGTAGCCAGTATCTATTACACCCTGACTTTCATCAAAAAAACTGGTAACACCTAAAGTACCGATTACTGCACTTTTTCTTCCTAACGCTGCTTGCATAGATGAGATAAAATATGCGCAGCTTGTTTTTCCATTTGTACCAGTTATCCCGACTATTTCCATTGATTCTGAAGGTGATTGATAAAATTTATTCGCAAAACCTGAAGTCTGTTTTTTTAAATCAGGAACCGATATTACAGGAATTTTGTACTCATCATTTTCCAGTTCTTTTTCTTCGCCACCCTCAAAAAAAACTGCAACTGCTCCCCTTTCTATCGCTTCATCAATATAATCAAGACCAGAAGTTTTTATTCCATTTAAAGCGATAAATACGTCACCCGGTATTACCTTTCTGCTATCCAGACTTAAACCCTTAACTTCTATATTTTTATATCGTTCTTGTTTTAAATCTTTATATATATTGACTAACTTCATAATTAAGCCGCCCCCTTATCTAAAGTCAGGCTCGGCTTAATATAATTTTTTTCTTTAACATTTTTTCCAAGTAATAACTCGTTTGGTTTATCAGGTTTAACATCCATAATTCTTAGTGCTGACTGCACAACCTTGGAAAAAACCGGAGCCGCTATTTCTCCACCATAATATTTGTCACCCTTTGGATCTTCTATGGTGACAACTGCTACGATTTTTGGATTATAGGCCGGCACCATGCCTGCAAAGGTTGCACGATAACTATCTTTCAAATATCCTTGCTTACCCACACGATGACTTGTTCCGGTTTTTCCTGCGACACTAAACCCGGGTATTTGAGCTAATACTCCCGTTCCATGCTCTACGACATCTTTCATCATTAACTTTATATCTCTAGCAACTTCTTTAGAAAAGATACGTTGGCCATCTACTGCATCCTCAATCCTGTCTTTACTTTTGATCAATGAAATTTCTTTTCTTAAACCACCTGAAGCAATACTGACATAAGCCCTTGCTAACTGTAGTGCGTTTACCTCCATTCCATGCCCAAATGAAAGTGCAGCACGTTGAATCTCACTCCACTTCTGGTAATTAGGTAAAAAGCCAATACTCTCTCCAGGAAAACCTGTTGCGCAATATTCTCCAAAACCGACTTTAACGAACATATCTCTTATCTCGTTAATATCCATATTTAGCGCAACTTTTGTAGTACCAACCTGACTTGAAGTCACCAGAACTTCAGCGAGACTCAACTCTTTATGATCTTTGGGATCAGGTATTATTTTTCCTCCCAATCTTATAAAACCTGGAGAAGTATCTATTACACTATTGGGTGTATAATTCCCTGATTCTAACGCCGCTGCTATGGTAAATGGCTTTACCGTTGAGCCTGGTTCGAACACATCAATAATCGCTCGATTTCTCATGTTTTCGTATTTAAGACCTTTGCGATTATTTGAGTTATATGAGGGCTGATTTACCATTGCCAAAATTTCTGCTGTTTTAGCATCAAGCAACACAATTGAACCTGAAGTCGCTTTATATTTTTCAACAGCTGCTTTCAATTCTTTATATGCCAGATACTGCAATCGCATATCGATAGACAAAGTCAAATCATCGCCCAATTTAGCAGCTTTCAACATTTGAATATCTTTTATTGGTGCACCAAGTCTATTACGCATTACTTGCTGCTTTCCAAACTTCCCTTCCAGAATATGATTGAATGCCAGCTCAATGCCTTCTTGCCCCTTATCATCCCTGTCTGTTATACCCACGATATGTGAGGCAATTTCTGCTGCTGGATAATATCGTTTATATTCAAGCTCGTAATTCAAACCTGTTATTTTCTTTGATTTAATTTTTCTTACCTGCTCACTATCAATATAGTGAGCAAGATTAATGTAACCCCCTGAGTTAATTTTTTTTATTAGCTTTTCTTTCTGCAAATTCAGCTCTTCTGCAAGAAATTCGATATCCCCTGATTTATTTTCAAAATGCAATACATTTAGCCAAACAGAGTAGAGCGGCGTACTATAAGCAAGCAACTTGCCATGGCGATCAAAAATTTTTCCTCTTCCTGCAGCAATCAATTGAGTATGAACAGTGTTTTTCTCACCTTTACTCTGCAAAAAGAGCTGGCCATGCTCTTGATCAATAAACTGAACATAAGCAAGTCTGGCAATAAGCAGCATTACACTGATACCAATCAAAAAGATAATTAGATCTATACGCCAGCGATTCTTGAAATATCTAACAAACATCTTCAGTCTCCTATGACTTCAGTAGAGTTTGAATATTCCAGCGCTAATGAAACTGGTTCAGGAGAAATTATTTTTAGGGTTTTCACTGAAGGGAATTGCATACCTAATTCTTGAATTGCTCTTCTTTCAATAATCAATGGGGACGACAAAGCACTCTCTTCCAAAAATAGTCGACCCTGCTTAGCCAAGAGCTCACTTTCAATATCCACATGTTTTTTTAGTTCAATAAAATTTTGACGATATAAAAAAGCACTATAAACAACGGCTAATGCTGTTAATAGAACACTCAAGAAAAGCAGCGTTAATATGTACATATATTTGGTTTCTTTGGCGTTTTTTTCCATGTTTATGCGCTTTTATTCATAAAGCAATTATCAGAATATAATGACACCAAACTTTTACTACTCTATTTTTTCAGCAACCCTTAGGATTGCACTTCTTGCCCGAGGATTATCTATAACTTCTTTCTCAGAAGCTTTTTCTCCCCTAACAATAATTCTAAATTTGCGATTTAACTGGCTATCTCTAACAGGCACATATGATGGCAGCTTGTCACCACTTGCCATATCACGCATATAACGTTTAACAATGCGATCTTCAAGTGAATGGAAGCTAATTACCACTAAACGTCCACCAACTGCTAACAACTCTTCACAGTCTTCCAGGACATCTTGTAACTGTTGTAGCTCCTGATTTATATAAATTCTGATTGCCTGAAACGAACGAGTTGCCTTGTGCTTACCCCGTTCTTTTTGTTTAACAACCGATTCAATTAAATCCACCAGATCTGAAGTCGTTACCAATAAATTTTTTTGACGACCCTCAACAATGGCATTAGCAATTTTTCGCGCATAACGCTCTTCACCAAACTCCCACAAGACTTTTGCTATTTCAGATTCATCTGCTCTTGCAAGCCATTCAGCAGCAC
Source organism: Cellvibrionales bacterium (assembly GCA_041941365.1). Classification (GTDB taxonomy): domain Bacteria; phylum Pseudomonadota; class Gammaproteobacteria; order Pseudomonadales; family UBA7434; genus UBA7434. The sequence goes on from JBGTQK010000002.1 coordinate 224,493, forward strand.
TTTCACCCCGCGAAGTATCCATTCTCATATCCAGAGGACCTTCGCGCATAAAGCTAAATCCTCTTTCAGCTTGATCTAACTGTGGAGAAGAAACACCTAGATCCAGTAAGATACCAGACACTTCTCCAACCCAGCCCTGCTCTTTGACAATCGATTTCATATTTGCGAAATCACCATGGCAGATTGAAAACCTTCTATCTTCAAGAGCAATCTGTTTAGCTGCATTTACAGCTTCACTATCTCGATCAAAAGCCAACAATCGTCCAGATTCATTCAAATGCTTTAATAGCTCTTTACTATGCCCACCCCGACCAAAAGTGCCATCGATATAGCACCCTTCGGGTTCAAGCAGCCAGTGCCTAACAGTTTCTTCAAGCATCACCGGCAAGTGGTTTTGCATTTTCTATTTCACTCTTAAACTCTTGCTTAGTACTTTCGATACCGTTTTAGAAACGTATCGAGAAAATTTCTTCCGGCATCACTACTTCTTGAGCTTTAATCAAACCTGATGATTTTTCTTCATTCCAGAGCTCTTCACTCCAAAGCTCCAAACCACGCCCCTGCCCTACAAGCACAACCTTCTTTTCCAAGCAAGCATGTTCACGCAGTGAAGCTGGTAATAGAATACGACCATTGCTATCCATTTCTGTATCCGTCGCATAAGCAAGCATCAACCTTCTTAATGGCCCGGTTTCAGGATTGACTGTCGAAAGCTCTTGTAGTTGCTGTTCTATATCTTCCCAGACAGGTGTTGGATAAATCACCAAACACTTGTCTCTCAAATGAATATTTGCAACCATTACTCCATTAGAGGCATTAGCCAATATCTCTCGATATTTGCTAGGCATTGCGAAGCGCCCTTTCGCATCCATGGTGATTGGATTTATACCTCTAAACATCAAAATAGCCTTTAAATCACTCTATTTAGGAGATTTTTTTTAAAACAGCAGCGAACAAATATCGAACAGAAAGTTTCATTTAAGGGAAAATACCCCACTAAATTCCACTTTCATACACTTTTTGCCACTATACGTCTGATATAACAACTATGCAAGCAGCGATAATTGTTGCTTTTCTTCTTAAAATCAGTAACTTAGGTGACTATGAGACAATGTAGCAGGAGCTTTTTTATAGTTATTACAGCTAGGTAAAATTTGAAGTTAAAGTAAAATGTTAAGTGTTTTGCTTTTTAGAATATTATTGAATAAATTATGTTATTTTTATGCATAATTTGCATATAGATCCATTTATTGCTCAGGTCTAACTTGAGCATGTTTAGCCTTCAACCTTTTACCTGCTTTGTATAATACATTTCCCTTCCTGCTATTATTCATTCAAAACCAAGAATCAGCCATTACCAGACATTATGAGCGCCTCATTACCAATAGAATTATTAAATAGACTAGCGAGTAAGGGTAAAACCTTGATGCTTGGCACCACAAACGAAACATACAAAAATAACGTTGAGACTATTAACCTAAAGGAGCACCTTGTTTCAAACAATAAAATTGATTCCTCTTTATTTGATCTCCCAGCTATAAAACAATTACAAACATATGGACTAATTATTGTTGATGGCACAAAAAATATGTCTGACAAACAAATAATTAATCTGTTAGAGCTGCTAAGAAACCGGTTAATCAAAGAAATATCTATAATTTATCATGCTTCACAAACTATAGATCACACTCAACTAATCGCTTTAGGCTTTAGCAAAAACCGGGATATCAATAATACTCATTATTCTGTTTATAGTTATAGTATCAAGAGCTACAATCAAAAAAGAAAATGGAATAACTCAAAACATTGGGCAAACCCGGAAAACTTCGATAAATATCGTTGGTAACGCAATAGCGTTAATTCACTCTTATTCTTTTAAATTTTCATCAAAAAGAATTTCTAAACGACCAATTACTTTTAAAACACCTTCGCGTTCTTCTTCTAATTCCAATCTTTCCCATACATAACGAGCACCCAATTCGATAAAAAACCATTTCTTCCAGGTATTAACCCTAAACAAAAAACCCGGACCATGATCTAACGTTAAATAACTGGGATCTGTTTCGGCATTCAAAGCATAATATTGTGTTAATGCATGTTTAGGTGAAAAACGATAACTATGAGAAAAAGAAGAATGCCAAAAACCTCCTTTAAACGGTTCATAGTAATGCCATTGATTACTCCACCTATATAAACTTTTATCACTAACGGGAAAATCTGTATGCAACGTTGTTTTAGAGCCAAACCCTATAGTATCTTGCCAATACAATTGCTCATACAGCTTTATCAGAAATTTTTTATTCTGGACTATATCATATTTAACTCGAGCCTCTAACAACAACTCATCACCCGAACGTAAACCTATTCTTAAGCCTGTAGACAATCGACTATTTTCTTTTGTTAGAAACTCAAGGCCAAATTGGCTAGAACCAGCTTCTGAGTCTCTGGTATCAGTTTCCCCTAAACTTTCATTATTCTCTTGATCCGTTTCCTCAGAAAAAAACAGGTTCAAACGATTTCTTGTTTTAGGTAAATATAACTTGCCTCTTATCCTAAGACGCGAATCATCTCCACCACCCTCAACAAATTCATTTTCCAATCGAAACCTTACAAAAGATCGCGCTCTTTCTTGATCTTCTAATTCAGAACCAAAAAAATTATCCACCCATACCGCTATACCATCAAATCTTTTCGTTAGATAGCCATGTGTTATATCAACACCAGACTTTTTCTCTTCAATATCTTCAGTACAGTCTTCACAAACGATATCTTGAGCGTATATTGGTGTGATTACATAAAAGAAAAAAACTGACAAAATATATTTTGCGGCTTTTTTTTCAACCTTATAAATTAGACGATGGAGAAGGCTTGCAAAAAAACCGTGAGTAAAATCCAGCTTCTTTATTATTAAATTGTAAATAGACATACTATAAAGTGTAGTCGCTAAAGTTATTTGGGTACAAAAAAGCCGGTTGAAAAAACCGGCTTTTACAAAAAAAAGTAGCTATCTTTAGCGATAAAATACCGGTTTATTCGAGATTTCTACCTTTATTTGCAGCAATTCTTAATCGTAGTGCATTTAATTTAATGAATCCTTCAGCATCTTTTTGATCATAAGCCCCTTCATCATCATCAAAGGTTGCAATTGTACTATCAAACAAGCTCTGGTCAGACTTTCTTCCAACCACTTCTATATTACCCTTATATAATTTTAAACGCACAATACCATTAACTGAGAATTGAGAATAATCAATCGACTTTTGTAGCATCTCTCGCTCAGGTGACCACCAATAACCGTTATAAATCAGTGAAGCATATTTAGGCATCAATTCGTCTTTTAAATGTGCTACTTCTCTATCCAGAGTAATAGATTCTATTGCTCGATGAGCTTTTAAAAGTATTGCGCCTCCGGGTGTTTCATAACAGCCTCGAGACTTCATACCAACATAGCGGTTTTCTACTATATCCAATCGCCCAATACCATTTTCACCACCAACTCTATTTAAAAGCGTTAGAACCTCTGCTGGTGTTTTTTCATCTCCATCTATCGCAACTACATCACCTGCCGAGTAAGTTAACTCAATATATGTTGGTTTATCCGGAGCAGATTCGGGTGAAACTGACCAACGCCACATATCTTCTTCTGGCTCTGACCATGGATCTTCAAGATTTCCACCCTCATAAGATATATGAAGCAAGTTTGCATCCATTGAATAGGGCGACTTTTTTCCTCTTTTCATTTCAACAGGAATATTATGCTCTTCGCAATAAGTCATTAATTTGTCTCTGGAATTAAGATCCCATTCACGCCAGGGCGCAATCACTCTAACACCCGGCTTAAGTGCATAGGCACCTAATTCAAATCGTACCTGATCATTACCTTTACCGGTTGCACCATGAGAAATAGCATCTGCACCTGTTTCATTAGCAATTTCTATCATGCGCTTGGCAATGAGAGGTCTGGCTATCGAGGTTCCTAGCAAATACTCCCCCTCATAGATTGCATTAGCACGAAACATAGGATAAACATAATCACGAACAAATTCTTCTCGTAAATCGTCGATATATATCTCTTTAACCCCAAGCGCTTCGGCTTTGGCCCTGGCCGGCTCCACCTCTTCACCTTGACCTATATCTGCGGTAAATGTAACTACCTCACATTCATAGGTTTGCTGCAACCACTTTACAATTACGGAAGTGTCTAATCCGCCAGAATAGGCTAGAACGACTTTATCAACTCGACTCATTTTTCTGACCTGAAATTTTTAATAATGGAATCTAAATAGAAAAGCCGAGCAGTTTACCCAAATCAGCAGAAAATAACATGTGGTAATTGCGTTAGAACTACCGACAGAAGAAAAAACCGGTAAGTTAAGGGCTCTTGGTCAGAGGTAAACTGGCTACAGTAGGGGTATTTCCTACCTGAATTGAATCAAGTTCAACCCGAAGTGTTACTCTTCGGTTGTACTTTCGACCCGTTGGAGTCAAGTTACTTTTAACCGGGAAGCGTTCACCATGAAAGCGTATGACCAATTTCTCGCTGGGGACGCCCAAAATCTTCAAGTAGTCGCGAGTTGATTCTGCCCTTTGCTGAGAAAGCTTGATGTTGTAGGTTGAAAGGTGCGTGTTATCAGTATGTCCATCAATATATAATTTGGAGACATTGGTCGCTGAGTTTATATAAGCTGCCAGAATACTTAACCAGGCCTTGGCTTCTTCGGTCAAATCCGGGCTATCAGATGCAAAATTGATTCGAGAACGCTCAAGCTTATCAAAGCCAACAGGTGCCAATTGAGCAAGGCAGCGCATATATTCATCGTAAGCTGATCGAAACGTAGCTGGGGATAATTTAACTTTCACTGCTTCTTCATCTTTATACCAGGAACGCCTTAAAAACTGGGGAGCCCTGCCATCATAAAGCTCAGCCAATAATGCTGCTGAACGCCGATTGTCTAATAAAACGGGGTGATCACCAGCCCGTGTTTCAATAAAGCCATAGTCCACCTTGGACATATTTGGGTTCCATGTTGGTGGTAATGACTGCAGTGCCGCTCGGCCCTGCTCGAACGGATTGGACGAAGTGTATAAATAAAAAGCCAGGTTCCCACCAGCCCTACGATCAAACACTGCTCGACCAAAAGCAGGAATATCCTGACTCAATTCACAAGCCAGGACATCTGAATGCACCTTCCATTGAGAAACATCCATTCTTGGGTAGTGAGTTACACCCAAAGCGGATGACATAGAGACAAGCTGACTAAAAACAATAAATACTATTCCATAAAACTTCATTCTCAGAGCCTCGATAATACCGGTTCTTTATCCCTAGTTTTTCGGCAATAACAAGCAAAGCTTTATAAATTATTAAGTAGACTCAACAAAACGCACAGATAATTGTTGCACGATGTGATATTGTGCAAGGAAAATCCACACGTTCAATTCAATGATAGAATGACTTACTCTGAAACATCCAGTTCTCCCAATAACACTTCTATAACAATCACGAAACCCGATGATTGGCATATTCATCTTCGTGACAATGCCATGCTTAAAAGAACTGTGTCAGATGCGGCAAAACAATTTAATCGCGCTATTGTAATGCCAAATTTGTTACCCCCTGTAACAACAGCTGATGCCGCTGCTAATTACAGGAATAGAATTATTCAGGCAACACCCTCTGAATTCAATTTCGATCCTCTCATGCTTCTCTACCTTACTGACAACACTACAAAAGCTATGGTAAAAGAGGCTGCCGATTCTGAACATGTTGTTGGCTTCAAATGGTATCCAGCAGGCGCAACGACCAACTCTGATTCTGGCGTTACTTCCGAGAAAAACATATACAAAGCGTTAGAATCCATGCAAGAACTTAATCTGGTACTTTGCATTCATGGCGAAGTAACATCTCCCGAAGTAGATATATTTGATAGAGAAGCCGTATTCATTGAACAAACTCTCAATAAAATCATCGAAGACTTTCCAGAATTAAGAATCGTGTTTGAGCACATTACAACAAAAGATGCTGTTGATTATGTATTTGAAAGTCACCCAAAAATAGGCGCAACAATAACTGCCCATCATTTATTATTTAATCGTAATCAATTACTTGCCGGGGGGATAAGGCCTCATTATTATTGCCTTCCTGTACTAAAAAGAAAAAAGCATCAAAATGCTTTAATTAAAGCGGCTACCAGTGGAAATCCTAAATTTTTTCTTGGTACTGATTCTGCGCCGCATACACAAGATAAAAAAGAAACTGACTGTGGCTGTGCAGGAGCCTATACTGCATATAATGCCATTGAATTATATGCAACCGCCTTCGAACAAGCTAACGCTCTTGAAAAATTACAGGGATTTGCTGGCGAATATGGTGCAAACTTTTATGGCTTGCCCATTAATCAAGAAACCATCACATTAATTAAAGAGCCGACTACTATTCCGGAATCTCTAACAATGTATCTAAATACCTCTTCGTTAGAACAGAATACTCTAATTCCACTCTGTGCTGGTGAAACACTCCCATGGAAATTGATCTAGTTTATTTACACCTTCTCTCAAACTTAAAAATATGACAGAAAGTCAAAACCTCCTTTCAAATGATGAAGACTCATCAAACAACAAAACACTTTGTGAACGTTTCAGGGGGTACTTCCCTGTCGTTGTCGATATTGAGACTGGCGGTTTTAATTCAGAAACAGATGCAATGTTGGAAATCGCTGCATCTGTACTGGATATGAATAAAGAAGGTGATCTCTACTGCAAACAAACCTATACATACTATATAAAACCATTTGAAGGCGCCAACATTGATAAAGCTGCGCTGGAATTTACCGGAATTGATCCCTACCACCCACTAAGACCTGCTCAAGACGAAAAGAAAGCACTAGCAGAACTTTTTAAAATTATAAAAGAAGCGCAGAAAGAGTCCCTTTGTAAACGAACCATTCTAGTAGGACATAATTCTGCATTTGATTTGAGTTTTTTAAATGCTGCTATTGAGCGCAACAATTTGAAGAAGGCAAGCCCATTTCACCCTTTTTCCAGTTTTGATACTGCAACACTTGCGGGTTTAGCACTGGGACAAACCGTACTGGCTAAAGCTTGCTACTACGCCAATATTGAATTTGATAACAACGAAGCTCACACATCCACCTACGACACTATAAAGACCGCTGATCTTTTTTGTTATATTGTTAACAGATGGAAAGCGTTAGGCGGGTGGCCACCTGAAAAACTGGATAAACCATCTTCCTAATAAAAAAGATTAAACTTAGTATTTCTTAACCTTGAAAATCTGCTTATTAGTTCGCCCAGGCTTTTGCTTTATCCATCCATCTAAATGCTGCCAGATAATAAACCAACATGGCAATAACAGCTGCTGTATACCACCAGTTATCGGCCATAAATAACCAGGTCTCAAAAATCGGCTGATCCATATATAAACGCCAGGGTACAAAAAAAGGTATAAATAAAGCTGTTGCAATAATTAACCAAATTGCATGCTTTCTTTTCTCAATGACAGATAAAGCCATGTCAACCCAAAGAGGGCGCTGAGGTGATGACGAACTCATATTTTTTCTCTACATTAATTTCTTAGAATTGTGTTTTACCTTATCTAGATTAGTAATCACTTACTTATAGTATTTCGTAAATTTCAGGTTAAAACATGTTTATGACAGTTTTAACCTCCATTTATTACTGCATGTTCACTATTATCGCAAATTGCGATCCAACACTATTCAGGCAAAGCAACTGAATGGAATTATAGAGCAATTATAAAACAAGTTCACAAAAACGTATTGCAAATACAAATAAGATCGATATACAGTTGACATTGATTCTCATTTGTATATAATAATTTCAAGTTTAATGATTTTATTTATATTTATATGTACATTTGTATTTGCAATAAAGTAACAGACCAACAGATTTCCGAAGCGATTGAAAGTGGCGCGCACTCTTTAAAAGCGTTACAAAAAGCATTAAATCTCGGCACAAACTGTGGTTCCTGCCTTCCTAAAGCCAATAGCGCTCTACATATTAATCTTAAAAAGCTCGCAAGTGAAAACCCGGATCTTTTTTACGCTGCTTAATTTATTTGTATTTGAGCTACATAATTAAACACCTCCTCTAAAAGAAAATACTTTAATTTCAACTAGTTACCCAATTTTCGAAAACGTATCGGCGCGATCAATCAATATAATCGTAAGCAAAACCATTCTCATTCCTATTTCCTTAATAAAATCAATAGCTTATTGACATTACACGCTCTATCACCCAAAATTTATCAGGATACTAAAACCTTTTTGAAGATTTAATTTTATCGAGTGCATATACAATGAAAGGCAACGAAAAAGTCATCGAACACCTCAATATCATTCTTGGCAATGAATTAGTTGCTATAAACCAGTACTTCCTTCATTCCCGAATGTATAAAGACTGGGGACTTAAAAAACTGGCTGATCATGAATACCATGAATCGATCGATGAGATGAAACATGCCGACCAATTGGTCGAACGCATATTATTTTTAGAAGGTTTACCCAATCTTCAAAAACTTGATACGCTCTACATAGGGCAAAACACTCAAGAAATGCTCGAATGTGACCTCAAAATCGAACTCAAAGCTATACCAGATTTACGTGCAGCGATAGATTATTGTGAAGAAGTCAAAGATTACATTAGCCGAGAAATTCTGGAAAATATTCTTGAATCTGAAGAAGAGCATGTAGACTGGATAGAAACTCAATTGAGTTTAATAGACAAAGTCGGGCTGGAAAATTACCTGCAATCACAGATGTCATAAAAATTTCCGGCATTACAGTAAGCGGGACTATAAAGGGTCCCGCTTTTTTAATGCTCTACCCTTTGCCTATAAGCTTCATAAAGACATATCCCTGTAGCTACAGAGACATTTAAACTCTCCACAGTGCCAGTCATGGGTATAGCAAAAAGATGGTCACAGTGTTCTCGTGTTAGTCTACGCAGACCGCTCCCTTCTGACCCTAACACAAGTGCTATGCCACCTTTAAGATCTAAATCACATAGCAACTGTTGTTCTTCACCTGCCGCCCCCATGATCCAAATACCAAGCTCCTGTAAACGCCTCATAAACCGTGCCAGGTTTTTTACTATAACTAAAGGAGTCACTTCAGCAGCTCCACTTGCTACTTTTCTGACCACAGGAGTTAAACCAACAGCTTTATCTTTAGGCACAATAACAGCTATAGCCCCCAAAGCATTCGCAGAACGAATACAAGCACCTAGATTATGCGGGTCAGTTACACCGTCCAAAATCAGGATAAGAGGTGGCTCGTTATTTTTTTTTATTAAGGAAATAATATAATCTTCATCTTTTGCAACATTAGCTTTGCAGCACAACAATACCCCCTGATGATTGACGCTTTCTATCCCTACGCCTTCATTCAAATAGCGATCAATATCGTCACTATTACAAAACTCAATAGCAATATTATTTTTTTTTGCTATATCAACTAAATCACTAACACGTTTATTATTTCTTACTTTATCAACATAAAGAACAATACATCGATTTGTATAATGCGATAAAAAATCGTTGATAGAATTTATTCCATAAATAAACTCTTTATTGCTCATATCTTTCATTTGACTTTTCTATTTCAATATAACAATGTTTTTTTTACGGAGATGCATGATAAGCTATACATCATCAAATAGGCTATAGCCATAAAATGGGCAATTATCATATACGATTGAAAGCCAATGACAAACTCAAAAGATACGCAAATTTTGTTTGATCGTCGAGAAAAAGTATTTTTTATACTCGCGGCTTTTTTTATTTGTTGCATGACACTATTAAATGTTATTGGCATTACCCGTTTTATTCAACTCGGGCCATTACAACTAGCGTTAGGTGTGCTACCTTACCCACTAACTTTTTTGTGTACAGATTTAATCTGTGAACTCTACGGACGTGCACGTGCCAATTTCGTCATTACAGTAGGGCTGGCGCTGAATCTATTTATTTTTGCTTTTATGTGGATTGGCCAGGCTGTACCCGGTATTGCACCAGATAATATGCCACCTTGGCAAACACTACAACTAGCAGAACCCGTTAACCTTCCTTCTGGTATTTCTGTCGAAAACAGTATCGAATTGTTTCAATTAATTTATCAATGTACAGCGGGTGCTGTTTTCGCGTCAATGATGGCTTACATTGCCGCTCAATATGTTGATGTGCGCTTGTTTCACTTTTGGAAGCGATTAACCAAAGGTAAACATCTATGGCTTAGAAACAATTTTAGCACACTGTTTAGTCAGATGGTTGATTCTATTGTTGTCATTGGTGTTACTTTCGGAGCAACGTTTCTCGGAGGAGAAATGGCGTTAAAAACTTTGCTTATTCTAATGCTAAGTAATTATCTCTTTAAGATGTGCTCTGCATTAATTGACACGATTCCTTTTTATATTCTAACAAATTACTTAAGTAAATATTTAAAAATAGATAACTTAAAAAATATATAACGTATTGATATATTTAATTTTCAAGCTGCCCAAGATTTGCATGGAGTACCGAGCCATTCACTACAGGGTTTTGTGCTGCAAATAACATGAATTTTGCTATTTCTTCAGGTTCAATTAATCGCTCAAAAAGTACATTACCTGAAATCGCTGCTATTACTTCTTCGCTATGCCCGATATGATCCAGCAACATATCTGTTTTAGTAAACCCTGGGCATATACAAGTGGCATGAACATTTTTACCTTTTAAATCCTGACATGTAGCACGCATTAAACCAACAACAGCGTGTTTCGCTGCTACATAAGAACAGGTATTAGCGACGCCTTTTTCTGAAAGTGTCGAACCAACAAATATGATGGATGACTTTTTTTGCAAATACGGAAACAATAATCGATTAAGCTGACTGGCTGCAATCACATTAACCTGCATCACTTTTTGAAAATTTAATGGTTCAATAGAAGATAGAGAATCTTTTAGTAATAATCCTGCGTTATGAATTATACAAATCTCACTAGCTAACCTGGCCTTATCAATAACTAATTGTTTTATAGGTTCGAGCCAATCAATATTGCTTAAATCAACACTAAAATGTTGAACACTTTCAAGTTCTGGGTCTGTGCGAGAACAATTCAGAACTTCATAACCCTGATCTAAAAATAATTGTGCTGTTGCCTTGCCTATACCACGACTAGCACCCGTTATGATTAATAATTTATTTTCCATCAGAGACTAAAACCTCATACATACGATCAACTAAAAAACTACAATAAAACATTGATCCTTATTATAATGCCTGAACGTAAATTAGATTAACCAAATATTTATGCTTAAACGAACAATAATGGTGAAACCGTTTGAAACATGCAACCATAAATGTCAATAAAGAAGATTTTAAATTCTCTATCGCACACTTTACGATTTTTGATCAGTCCCATCGCGAGCGTCTACATGGTCATAACTATAGAGTTCAAGCTCAACTAGTAGCTAGTGTTAATCAAAATGGTTTATGCTTTAACTATCAGGAAATTAAAACTCTCATTCGCAAGATCTGTGATTCTCTTGATGAATACTTAATATTACCCGCGAATTCCCCGTTCATAACAATCACTGAAGATCATAACAATTATCTTGTGAAATTTAATAATGAACAAATGCAATTCCTTAAAACAGATACTTTATTGCTGCCTATAACCAATACAACTGTAGAAACTTTCTCACATTATTTGCTCGAGAGAATTATTGAACACTTGCCAGAAATAAATTGTGAAACTATTGAGCAGTTAGCTGTTACTGTCTCATCCGGAGATGGGCAATCAGGCACAGCAAAATGGGAAAAATAACAAAACACTCAATAATAATCTAAATAGTAAACATCTTGTTTATATTACAAACTTATTACACTAAGGGGATTTTAGGACCCATTTATTTCTGTTTTACAGTATGTTTTTATAATCTAACTTAATCATTGTTTCTCAACCTCCCTTTATGTTTTGAAACAATTTTGAGTATTAATCTCATTTCGCCAGCGTAAGCTGGCGTTTTTTTTGCCATTCTTTATTTCCTTCTTTTTACTGTTTTTCCCTTCTTTTTTCGCGTTTTACTTGCCTTACTCTTTGGGGTGCGCGATTTGTTGGATTGACTTTTCTTTTTCGATTTTCTTCTTGGTTGCCGAGTAACTTCCTGGCGATCAATTAAACACAAGTCTATTTTTCGTTCATCCATATCCACATTGGCAACTAACACATCTAATGAGTCGCCAAGATTAAACATACGCCCTGACTGCTCACCAACCAATCTCTGATTTGTCTGATCATAACGATAATAATCTTCATCCAGCTCGCTAATATGAATTAATCCTTCAACATAAAGATCTTTTAATTCAACAAACAATCCAAATCCAGTTACACCAGAGATAACGCCAGAAAAAGTATTGCCTATCTGATCCAATAGATACTCACACTTAAGATAAGTAACAACGTCGCGTACAGCATCATCAGCACGCCTCTCAGTCATTGAACTATGAATACCCTCCGCCACCATTTCCTCGGTCTTATAAGGGTAAATCTCTTTTTTTGCAATCACATCGGCGCCTTTTACTTTCCGAATATGCTCAGTTTTTTGACGCTTGCGAACTGCATATTTAATCGCTCGATGAACTAACAAATCTGGATAGCGGCGAATTGGGGAAGTGAAATGTGTATAAGCTTCATATGAAAGCCCAAAATGCCCTTCATTCTCAGGTGAATAAACTGCCTGACTCATGGAACGCAATAACATAATCTGAATTAAGTGTGCATCAGGCCTTTCTGTTATTGAAGCGATCAGATTTTGAAAGTCTTTGGGATCTGGTTTTTCACCACCACCAAGACTTAACATTAATTCTTTTAAGTAAGCGCGCAAATTTTTAAGCTTTTCTTCTTTTGGCCCTTCATGAACACGGTACAATCCATCTAGCCCGGATTTTTCCAAAAACTTTGCCGCAGCGACATTAGCACACAACATACACTCTTCAATGATACGATGCGCATCATTTCGAACTACAGGAATAATCTCTTCTATCTTCTTTTCAGCATCAAAAACAATCCGTGTTTCTGTCGTTTCAAAATCAATAGCTCCACGAAATTTTCTTTGCGTAGTTAAAACTTCAAATAAATTATATAAATGATTTAAATGAGGCAGCACTTTATGCAAGCGCTGTAATAATCCCTTGCGTGGCTGCAAGCCTTGCAAACCTAACACTTCTGCTACTTCAGTATAAGTTAATCTGGCATGAGAGTGCATAACCCCTTCAAAAAACTCGAAAGAATCCATTTCACCTTCTGCGGATAATATGATTTCAACTGCCATACAAAGCCTGTCAACCTCAGGATTTAGAGAGCAAAGTCCATTCGAAAGTATTTCCGGCAGCATAGGGACTACACGCCCTGGAAAATACACCGAATTACCTCTCGATCTCGCCTCCATATCTAACGATGATCCATAATCAACATAATTTGCAACATCTGCAATTGCCACTATCAAACGATAACCACCATTATCAGCCGGCTCACAATATACAGCATCATCAAAATCTCTTGCATCCTCTCCATCTATTGTAACCAATGGCAAATCACGCAGATCGATACGGTTTTTTTTGTCTTCTTCTTTAACTGTGTTGCTTAATGCAGAAACTTGTTGACTTACTGTTTCTGGCCATTCATAAGGAATATCATGCGTTCTCAATGCAACATCAATTATGACAGTATTTGTTGTAGGGCTTCCTAACCATTCAATAATATGGCCATTAAACAATTGCTCTTTTGAAGGGTACTGATCAACCTGAATAACAACATAATCCCCTTCTTCTAATTTATTCTCTGAATATAAATTATTAATTTCTGCAAATTTATTAACTTTGATCGTTTGACGAATACGAGGGTTATCCGGTATTGCTAACAATTCTTTTTTGTCAAATTTTAATCGAGCTACAATTCTTTCGGTTTTACGCTCAACTATTTCAATTAACTTTCCTTCAAGTTGCTGGTTTTTGTTAAACCCTATTAAACTTGCTTTAACAATATCACCATGAATAACATCTCTTAATTCTCGAAATGATAAGTAAATATCCTCTTCATCTTCTCGGAGTAGAAAACCATATCCATCTCGATGTACTTCTACTTTTCCTGTTATAAAATCATCTTCTTTCGCTAGCGTATAAGCTCCATTTTCATTTATTACTATTTGTCCGTCACGATGCATTGCACTAACACGTTTTTTAAGCGCCGAACGTTTTTCTTGCCCTTTAATATTTAATTCAGATACTAACTCTCTGAATGTTAGGCACTCTCTGCTTTGAAGTACATCCAGGATTTCCAGCCGTTCTGGTATGCTAAAAGCATAGACTTTCTTTTCAACTGGCTCTGAACTTACTCTTTTCGATGCATTCTCACCTAACTTAACAGAGATCTTCGGATTTAATACTTTTTTTAAGGCTTGAGGTTTTGTGGGCCCAGACCTTGTTTTATTGATCATAATCGATACTACGTATAAAAAAGAAAGAATATTAGCATAAAGCAATCATATAAAATGGAAGTTGCAAATATATTGACTAACAAAAAAAACCCCAGCTTAAGCCGGGGTACATGGAGCACTGCGTAATAAAACTTAGAAGTTGTATTTGAAGTTTGCGCCAAACGTTCTTGGGTCATTAAGATAAGCACTTTTAGCTTCGCCTCCAGTAAGTGTTGCACCAAAAGGAGGAAAAGCAAATTGTATTTTCGTTTCATCTGTTATGTTCTTACCCCAAAATGTTGCTTCCCACTTGTCATCCAATTTTGCTAATTTGATACCAAAATCAATGATCAGGTTGTCAGACTGAAAAAAATCAGGATCAGATGGGTCTGGTTGACTTCTGGATTCATATCGGAAGTTAGGCAAAAATGTTAACGTATGATTTTCTAAAGGAATACGCCAATTAATCGATGTAACACTCGTCCACCTTGGGCTATTGGACAAATCAGAATCACAAAGCGCTAATAATTTCGGATCAGCTATTTTGGTACAGTTATTTCCAATCTGCGTATCTTTATAAACTAATTTAGCATTCAGATTTAGGTTATCTATAAAATTATAAGAAGATTCAAACTCTATACCTTCTGACTTTACGTTATCTAAATTAAATGTCTGGAAACTTAATTTTTCTTGAGGAATAATTAAGACTTGAAAGTCTTCAATATCCATTGAATATAATGACATTTGCATTAATAAATCACCATCTAACGCTTTTATTTTTGTTCCTATTTCCCATGAATTAACTACTTCTGACTCAAAGATAGGTCGATTAAAACCACCAACAGTTACATCGAGATTAAGGCCTCCTGATTTAAAACCTTCGGAGTTGGAAATATAAGCAGACCAATCAGTACTAATCTTCCAGGATAATGAAACCGTATAAGTTAAAGCGTCGTCATCAAAGCGTTCATCAGGAAAAGTTGAATAAGCCACTTCTGGCAAAGTAGCTATACCTGCTGGTGTTATAGCTGGGGAACAATAAGCTGTTAAATAAATCCCTCTTAAGAGAGCCGCGGCTTCAGCTGGTCCAAAGAAATTTGCTTCTTCTCCCTCAGCACTATTACATGCATCGTTTTCTCCTTTAGAACTTGCCAACCCACCCTTCTTAGATTCATCAATATAACGTAATCCTAAAGTTAACGAAAAAGCTTCATTTAACTGAATAATATTGTGTGTAAAGAACGCAAGATTTTTTGCATCTTGTTGAAATTTATTATTTGCGAATGCATTAATTGGGAAAGATGCAGCTGTCACAAAGATAATATTACTTAACGCTGTCGAAAGGTCGAGTGTATCCTGCCCATTTGAAGCAATTGTAACGTTATCTTCCAACTGTTCATCTGCATAAAATAAACCAAATAACCAATCTATTCGATCATCTGCAATCTTTCCTTGCAAACGAAATTCATTGGTGAAAGAGTCAAAGTTGATTGTTGATGGATGAAGTCTCACGTAATCCCGAGATATAAAATCACTATCACCTGAGCGCTTTGCAATTGATTTTCGATAAGCTGGTAACCAGGTTAACTCAACTCCGCTATCCATTGTCCACACAAGCTCATTGGAAATACCATATTGCTCGGTTGTTTGTTGACGATTAAGTCCCTCTGAAGAAATTCGCTTTTCAGGATTAGTTTCTAAAACTCCTGCTAGGTCAGTTAAATCTGCACTAGGTACACCTGGAATGAATGGTTCATAATCTTCAACAACAACCGAACCGCAACAATCATTATCCGATTCAAATGCATCTATAATAGTTTTTGAGCTCAATTCATACATATCTGAATTCCACAAAAACTGTAAGCGCGCAAGATACTGCTCAACATCATTACTCTCCTCAAGATTAGGTACAGCATGATCAATAGTACCATCTCTTGTACGAACGGCTCCTGAAAACCGTAATGCCATTGAGTCTTCTAATGGCACATTTAATACCCCTTTTAAGCTCATTAAATCGTAATCGCCCAAAGTGAGATTCAAAAAACCTTCTTCTACTCCAAGCTTGGGTGCTTGATTTTTTATATTCAGAGCTCCTACCGAGGTATTTCGTCCAAATAAAGTACCTTGTGGACCACGTAGTATTTCTATTTGCTCTATATCAAGGAACTCAATTAATGCATCTCCTGCTCGTGGCCGATAAACACCATCAATAAAAATTCCTACTGACCCCTCAAATCCACTGTTATTTCCTTGAGTACCAAGACCTCGTAAAAAGAAAGATGTTGCTATTGACGGAGATTGCACTTGAACATAAGAAAATGATGCGTCCAGTTGTGATAACGAGAGAATATCCACTGACTGCGCATTTTCAAGTTTTTCCTGGTTTACAACAGATAAAGAAATAGGGACATCAAATAAGCTAGCTTTTCTTTTGGTTGCAGTAACTATAATCTCATCAAGAATAAATTCATCACCTTCATCAAGCATCATGTCATCAAATTCGGCAAGGGTGCTTGTAGAGCTTATACAAATTGTTATTAATAAAGCTGATGATAATAAGTTAATCGTTTTCATTTTTTTCCTCGAATAGCCCATCTTTATAATCAGAGGAAAAAACTTAAAATATCCCTCTAAATTTTTTAGAATATGCAGCGCACTTTCTAACAGCAACACTTAATTCATCAATAAACTTCAATTGCTGTCACCTATAAGCTTAGACGCTATAAAAGAAAATAGAAGGAAATCTAGAAAATTACCCAACAGGTGGAAATTGTTGTTATTTTATACAAATTGGTGGGTTTACAATAACAATAAATGATTACTGATGATTAGTTCACCTAAAAATTAATTTGCATGGGTTAAATTCAATCATTGCTATGAACAACTCAACCTGAATAAATTAGTTAATAATTTTAGCCTCAACAACTTTTACTCTTAATCCATTTGCTTCGTTAAAATTGGTTGGGATTCTCACACCCTCAGAAGCGGATAAAGCTTTTCTAACCCTTAATGTCTGTGGTGATGAAATTGGCCTGCCTGCTACATCCACATAATAAGCCTGAAGGGTTATACCACCCACTGCCAAACCCGTTGTATTCCCAACCGTGATTTGTACTTTTCCTTGCGCATTATAACTTATTGATGTTTTTATATACCTGGCTGGATTTGTTGGCAAATCCAGCCTAACCAATGAAGCATACGCCTGCTTACCCACTGCTGAATTTGATTTGGCTGCACTGGAAAAATATTGTATCGCCTGCTGCCTGTTTCCACTGACCAATGCTATCTCCCCTAAAGCTTTCTGAGCGTTAGGTGTGGGCAATAATGAATTACTTTTTTCAAACGCTCTTCTTGCTCCAGTAGTATCACCGAGCTTTTGTTTTGCATATCCCTGATTTAAATGAAATGCAAAGTAATTGGAATATAAATTGATTGCCTGATCAAAATAACTTACTGCACTTTTGTATTGTTTTTGATGTAAAGCAATATCCCCCTTTAAACCATAAAACTTGGATTCTCTCGGTTGCAAGCGTATGGCTTTATCAACTAATGCATTGGCTTTAGAAAAGTCTTTTTTCTCGGCTGCTTCTAATGCATCATCAAGCGCATCATATGCTGGTTTATCTTTTATTAAAGTAGCAATTGCTCTCTTATAGCGCTCACGACCGTATTCAAGGTTTTGCCCACCTAATCTCCTTGCTGTTTCCTGATTTTTTATAACCCTTTCTGTTGAAGGGGGATGAGTAGAAAACAAGCCTTCCAACCAGTTAGTCTGTCTGCCCTCAGACAATCTAACAAAAGTTTTTTGTAAATCAACTGCAGCTTGAGGATTATAACCAGCCTTTACCATATACTCCATTCCATAATGATCTGATTCCAATTCAGCTTCTCGTCCATATTTTGTGTTAATTAACTGGGCTCCTACTGCCGCACCACCAGAAAGTAAATTGCCATATTCACTGCCCTGTGTACCAATTTGAGTGGCAATTAATGCTCCCTGCAAAAAAAGACCACGCTCCATACTCTGCGCACTATGTCTTGCTGCAGCATGAACTATCTCATGACCTAATACTGCAGCCAGTTCCGCCTCGCTCTGCAACTCAGTTAACAATCCCCGATTAATTGCCATCTTTCCACCAGGCATAGCCCATGCGTTAGGTATTGATGAGTTAATTATTTCAATTTCATAAGGCAACTGACGATCAGAAACTGCCGCTAAGCGATTATTCACCTGTTGAACATAAGCAGTAATACTCTTATCGACTACATAATCCCCACCCTGTGATTGACGCGCTGGCATATAATTTTGCTTACCCATCTGAATCTCTTGGGCAGTAGAGATAAACTGTACCTCGCGCTTCCCCGTTACCGGATTCACTCCACAAGACACCATAATTAGCGCGAAAACGACTAACAAAAAGGTTTTATAAAGACGAAGGGGATTACTCATATTTAATCTGCTCTCTTTCTAATCTTCTATTTTAATTTCAATCTGGCAAATACTGGCAAGCAAAACAAGCTACGATAGATTATATTTTATTCACCAGGTTTTACAAAATACCTTAGCTAAGATAAATCTTAACGTGATTAGTTTCTGTAAAAGGTAAAATTTTATTGCAGAGAAAAGGTTAAAAAACTGCTGACAATGGTATTTCTGTATTTTTCAAATTCTCAATGTCAGGAGCAGGCTTTAAAGATAATACTTTCTTAATCGCCATAAATTCTGCAGGTGAATTTATACAATCAGCCGCTATTAATTGCCCGGCTTTTAAATAAAAAATGATCCACTTATTTTCATCAATAGATCGTTTAACAGTTTGATCGTACCCCTGTAATACCCCTGCCGTTTGCAGTTTTACATCATACTGATCCGACCAAAACCAGGGTACTTCATTGTATGGCAAAGCATCACCCATTATGTGATCAACAACCGTTTTAGATTGCGCCACCGCATTAGGCACAGACTCCAAACGCATACTTCTCTCATAAATTTCTGAAGGAAAATTACTAACATCTCCCACGGCATAAATGTTAGAATCTGAAGTCTGGCAAAACCGGTTAACTACAATACCATTACTACACTCAAGCCCAGCTTCCTCTGCTAGCGATACATTGGGTATCACACCAATACCAACAATTGCCGCATCAAACCCTAATTTTTCACCATCATCCAAAACTGCGTATGAAGCAGTATCACTATGCTCAAATTCTGTAAGTCCACGACTCAATATTATTTCTACTCCATTCTTCTTATGTAACTCCTGATAAAATTCTGAAACTTCCGGGCTTGTAACTCTTTCTAACACTCGGCTCATTGCTTCTACAACTTTAACCTTACAATTCAATTTTGTTAATGTAGCTGCAACTTCCAGGCCTATATAACCCGCTCCTACAATTAAAAAATGCTTTCCCTCTTGTACAGAATGCTTTATTTTTTCAACATCATTTAATGTTCTTAAATAAAAAATATTATTCGCATTAGCACCATCAACTGGCAGAAGGCGAGGCCGCGCACCAGTCGCCAGAATTAATTTCTCATAACTGATTATGTCCCCCGACTCCAATTGAATGCTCCTGTTCTCACGATCCAACAAGACAACTTTTTCCCCCAAACGCAATACAACGTCTGACTTTTCATAAATACCAGCCTTTTTTATTGCCAGCTTATCACCCTCTAAATCACCCTGTAAAAACTTTTTGGATAAAGGAGGACGTTGATAAGGAATACCTGGCTCATCACCAATAACAATAATCCCACCATTCCAGCCTTTTTTTCTTAATAACGGTGCTGCTTCAGCTGCAGCATGACTTGCGCCTATAATGACAATATTCGGATTACTCATTTAAAATAAATTACCAGATTAGATTAAAGTAGGTATTAGAACTAAAATAACAGTATGATTGTACTGTTAAAGTTAATTTGAAGCCATATAAGTTGCTATACCAAATCATATAGCGAATAATTATGCTATTTTTACCCAATCTGCTTTTATCATTATGTCAAATCCAAGTTCTCGTTCTTCAGAAAAATCACACTTCTTTCCTCTGGTTTTCCCTAATGCATTTAGCCCCGAAGAATGCAAAAATATTATTAACTTATATAACAAATCTGATTCTAAAGATGGTCTGATTGCTTTTGATGATAAGGACATCGTAAACAACAATATAAGAAGGTCTGCCATTATCAGAGTCGATATAGAAAAGGAAAAATGGATTATGGATAGGCTAATCAAAATAGCTCAGACTGCCAATAAAGAGTTTAACTATGACCTCACCAACGGTATTCTGGAGCCAGCTCAAGTTGCTGCATACGATGAAAGACATGATGGCACTTACTTCTGGCATCTTGATATTGGCGCAAAATGTCTAACCAGAAAACTAAGTATTTCAATACCACTCAATAATGCTGAAGAATTTGAGGGTGGCGAACTCCAGTTTAATTACGGTAGACCCGTTACTCAAACACAAGAAGCGGGTTCAGCTATTGTCTTTCCAAGCTATGCATTGCATCAGGTAACACCCGTTACAAAAGGCTGCCGCTTCAGTATGGTAACGTGGGTTCATGGCCCAGCCTGGCGTTAGTATTGTTACTTTGTAAATCCTAATGTTTTTATAACTTTGGCGGTGCTTTAGCTTTAGGCGGTGCTCCGTAACCATCTCGTCCATCAAAAGCCAGATGGGAATGTGGACCATTAGCATCGACATAATGAAGGAATATGTGTGTTGACTCAGTGCCTTCGAATGGCTTACGCCAATGCGGCACCTCGCATCCTCTATAAATCATAATATCGCCTGGCTCCAGATCAATCCGCCGTTCCTCACCATCTGCTTCAACATAAATTGGCCAATCATAACCTTCGTTGTAATCTCCAGATAAAAATAACGTACAACTCACTTCACAAGATGGACGATCCAGGTGTTTCTTTAATTCTGCTCCTTTTTTATAGAGTCGAATATAAGAGTAAGTCGGTAATAACGTTAGCCCTGTATTTTCTGAAACAATTGGCAAAAGCTTTTCCAATATACTCTCTGCCAGAGGGTCAACATAACGACCAACTGATCCATACTTTTTTTCCAATACTAATAAAGGCTTGTGATAATCATCCATTAGGCGCATATAACGTGCAGTTAATTCTGCACTTTCTTTAGAAATTGCCTGCTTTACAACAAGATACTTTTGAGCCTCGAAAAGAGATTGTGCTTGACTAAGTTGCTCTGGAAGATTTATCAAAATATTTACCTGAATTTAAATAAACGACACTATTATTTCAAAGTTCTTCATTTTATAACATAAATAAAAAACCATTAAAAAACCCGCACTGTAAACAGCGCGGGCTTTTTTAAGCTTTCTTAAGCTGTAAGTTTAGAACTTACTACTCAAAATTACTTGATGCGACGTACTAGACGTGAAGCACCTGCTAAACCAGCAAACAATGCAACAAGACCAGCCCAACCAAGAGCAGGAACGCTTACACCGTCACAGTCAGCAGCAACAGCAGGAAGAGTGCTAGCTAGAGTCCAGCCTTTAGTCCAGTCTTGCTCACAGCTTGCAACCGCACCGATGAAGTTAACGTCTTGCAAGAAAGAAGAACCGCTTAAGTCAGCAGTTGCGATACCATTCTCAGTTGCACCGTTGATGTAACCATCGAGAGAGTTAGTGCCAGAAGTTAGGCCAGCAGCTTCGTCTGCAATCCAAGTTACAGCAGCAGCGTTATCAGTTACAGTTGCACAGTCATAGAAGAAACCTTCCAAGTCAGCAACATCAGCGCCTGCAGCTACAGGAACACTTTGGTAACTACCGTTACCGTCACCATCGTCGATATTGAAACAAGTGCCAGAAGTTGCATACATAACAACGTTAGATAAGTCTAAAGCTGAACCACGACGAACTTTTAATACGTCAGCACCAACACCACCAGTGTTAACGATAGTTACGTTAGCAACTGTAGCATTTGTTTGTGGAAGAGCGTCGTTAGGTGACTTGTTGTTATCAGATTCGAAAGCGCGGTCTTCTGAGTTACCAGCGTTGTTTGTTTGAGAGATAACAACGAACTGAGCTTCACCAACCCAACCACCAGTTGTATCGAAAGAGTCATCACCATTGTCAGTAAGAACCAGGTTAGAAACGTTTACTGCACCACCGTAGAATTCAACACCATCGTCAACGTTAGCGTGAACCTGAATGTTGCTTACCTTAGTACCTGAACCAACTCCCTGGAAAGCAACACCGTTAAGGTCAGTTGCTGGATCAAATGCGTCACCTGCGTAAGCAACTGTGACGTAAGAGATCTCACCACTATCGTCAGCGTTGTCATTACCACCGTAAGTACCAGTGTTTGCTTCACCGTTACGCTCACAAGTACCTGTAGCAGTTGTAGGTACTGGATCGCCATTCTGGTCTTGACCACTGAAAGTAGCGTCATCACATTCGTTAGTTAAACCTTGACCGTTAATGTAGATACCACCCCATTGTGCTTGAGTAGTTGCACCACTTGCCAGGTTCTGAAGACCAGTGAAGCGGATTGGGCTTCCTGCAGTACCTTGAGCTTTAATTTTAGCACCACGGTTGATAACCAAGCGATCTGGATCTTGAGCTGCATCGTCAGTATCATTACCAATAATAGTAGTGCCAGCTTCGATAGTTAATGTTGGGCCAGCAGTAACAGTACCACCGATACCTACGTCAGTACCGATCTCGGTTTTACCTTGAAGTACCCAAAGGTTTTCTGAAGTTAAAGTAAGGTCTGAAGTATAAGCAGTCGCTTTGTCAAGTACACAAACGTCGCTGAACTGTGGGAAAGCACCTGCAAGAGCAGCGTTTGAAGTTGTGTCAGTAGGACATACAGCGAAAGCTGAAGTTGAACCAGCAGCAGCAATAGCAGCAGCAAGCTTGATAGAATTACGCATAATATTCTCCGGAAAAGAATGAATAAGATCTGTGATAAAAAATTATTGACTTAAATACATTAAAAAATAATTAATCATATGTTTTAAGCTTACCCAGTTTTTGATGCTCAAAGACTTTTTAAAAGCTGAACACTCCATAGGTGGAGTGCAATATATAGACGAATTATGACAAAACGATTAATAAACGAAGATAGATTTATGGAACATAAGGGGCATTTATAACCCCTTGAAATTTTTATAAATCATTGGGAGTTTTTTGTATATTAACCAACCTTACCAAGATGAATGTTTCCATTGTAAAGAAAGCGAATATGTTTGGCCGACATCATAAGTCTCAGAAGGCAAGTCCCTGAACTCATACACGCGCTCTACTTTTTCATCGAGCAAGTTTGTTACTTTAAAACCTAATGTAAAACGATCGTCTTCTGGACCAAAACTGTATTTCCAGTTTGCATTTAAACTCCAGAACGGGTTTTCATAAATAATATCTTCTCTTAGGGTGTAATCAATTTCATGAATTCGTTTTGAGAAACCATTTAGAGATAATGCAAATGTACTAACTTCACCCTCGTAGATAAATTGAAAGTTATAAAGCTCTTCCGAAAGGCCTTGCAAAGGTCTACCATCGACTGGATCTACCTCTTCTCCTTCTCCAATTTCCTCACCTGTGGCTCCATTAATTTCAGGGGGAAGCCTGCCACCGTCACTTACAACATTTGAACTCAATTGAGTAGTATTAAATATAACCAGCCAGTAATCATCAAAATATTTACGCAATTCAACTTCTATCCCCTTATTAACTGCGTCATCTCGATTAACCCATGTTAAGTAGGCAGCTTCTGAACCTGGTTGTGAAGATACAACTTCCACTGGTTTATCTATATTCTTTTTAAACCAGCTTATACTTAAATAGTCTGCATCACCAAAATACCATTCATAACGTAAGTCAAAATTTTCTATTGATGTTATTTGTAAAGTCCTATTACCAGAATATATCTCATCCTCTGAAGCAATATAAACTTCAACAGGTGTAAGCTCTCTAAATATAGGCCTATTTTCTGTTTGGCTGTATGCAGCTCTTAACTGCATATTTTCTACAAAACTCCAGGTAAAAGATGCTGCCGGATAAAGATCATCGCTGCCTAGCTCAGAAACAAGCTCCCTAAAGCCTTCTCTTACAGTTGCCCCTATTATTGGTGTAGTAGTAACAACCCTCATATCAAATTTTTCATCACGGGCACCCAAGTTTAAACGAAAAATTTCATTAAACTTAATATCAAAACCCAAATAAAAAGCATCAATACTTTCTTTTCCTGTAAATGCATCTGGTTGCCCAAACCCTTCAGTAACTTCGATACCAAACCCTATTTCGAGAAGATCCCTTTCTGCAATTAGAGCAGGAGCATCCCTCAAATAGCAATTATCAGTTAAATCCTCAACAAGAGGAGAAGGAACTGTATCAAGTGACCAGGTACAACCTGCTGGATCCAAGACATCTTCAATGGCCAAACCATCTACTCCATCAGAACCACCCAGCGCGAACTGATAGGCAAAACGTGCTGATGAGTAGTCTCTAGATGATCGATACTCAGAATACCCTGCTTTAATAGTCAGCTCCTGAAAATAATCAAAATCAAAATAAAACGGGAACTCAACATCTATACCCTTGTCTCTACCGCTATTCTCAAGAAAAGTCCAAGTTCTAGTAGGGTTTACAGTAGAATTTATATCTGCAAATGCTATATCTTTCTCTGCAGCAACAGGTAAAGATGGTGAATTGAAGTCCGTTATATAATTTGTAACGTCCGGTGTAATCCTATCACCGCTAATATCTGCATATCGCCAGTTAACAGCTGCGTCCCCAAAAAAGTGCTCACCACTTATTTGAGAGACAGCTATTTCATTTTCTGCCCATTCAATGAAGTGTTCAAATCTATCATTAAATTGCCCACCTACTTCTGCTTTGGAACGCGTTACTTGAGCCATGTCAGAAGTTTGTCGAAGTAACATTCTTGTAAGTGTAATTTTTGACATATCATAAAAGTTGATACCAAGAATACCTAAACCGGTCACATCAATTTGGTTTATGGTTTGAGTCACACCTTCAACATCTAAACCGTTATCTGAACTAAAGTTGTCTGAATCATTTTCTCGTGTTGAATTTATTAAGGTATCAACCGCCATACTTGGAGAAATCGTTTCTGGTAAAATATCCGCAAATGATGAAGGCACAATACCAGTCGCAGAACCACTTTGTATATTTGGTATCACTTTTGTAGGTATATTCCACTGAGCTTTTTTTCTATAACGTGTTTTAACAGAATTATCATAAGTGCCGGTGGCTAAACCACCTAAATAAACGCCCTCAAACAATTCAAACTCACCACCGGCGGCAAATGAAACCCCATAATTTGGATCGAAAGTTTTGGTTTGTGGTGTCCAGTCTGTTCTATATAACGAAGCAGGTATGGCAGAAGCAGCATTAATCAAAGGAAGATCTGCATCTGATATTCCAAAGAGCGGCAATGGATCTGGCTGAGCAGTATAAAAACGCTGAATAGTGGGATACTTATCAAACTCAGCTTCTATTGCACCAGGTAATTCACGTCTTCCATCATCATAACCGGTCCAGTCTTTATTACCACCATCATAGGTCAGCCCTTGTTTGCCAGTAGTTTCAGAGTTATAGGCAGTTTTAATTTTAAGTTTAAAAAAGTTTTCATCTGGAACATTTGCCGAACGAATATCGACAACACCACCAGAAAAGCCTGCCCCATAATTTGGTGAATAAGTTTTTTGAACCAGTACGCTACTGGTTACTGACGAATCAAATAAATCTAACGGAACTGCTCGCTTTAAAGGCTCAATCCCAGGTATAGGTGTTCCATTAAAGTAAGTAGAAGAGTAACGATCTCCCAAGCCTCTTATATAAGCATATTTACCACCAACCAGACTCACTCCTGGTAAACGCTTTAAGGCATCACCAATATTGCTATCACCGGCAATGCTAATGTCTTCTGCATCAAGAATGTCTGAAACTTCTGATGTCTCGAGCTTTTCGTCCGGAATATACTCCCCAACGATAGTTACCTCTTCTACATCCAGCTCCTGGGCTATCAAGCTAGGCGCAACTAATATTAATAAGAAAGCTAGTACATACTTCATTAATCTGTTCGCTGTAAAGACCTGGTAAAACGTATTCATTAATCGTCTCTTGATTCTGGGTGTAATTTATTGTTACTACTGAGCAACGCTTATAGCCACGGTACAGAAAAACCATGACGTTTTTTTTAAACTATGGATTTTTACTCAATTGATGGACTACAAATAGCCGGAAAGCTTGCTTAACCTTCACGGAAGTGGAATTCATAATTCACACTCCTTTTGCAAGGCCGGAACGATAAGACATTTTTATTACAAAATTATGACAAGAGTTGAGCTTCTGCCTGATAAAACAAATAAGTCGGAAAAAACTTTATACTTTGAGCTTATAATGAAAATGATTCATAGTATCTTTATATAACATCACTATATTGCAAACCTATTATCCATATCTGATCATGCTTCTATATACTTGTCTTCTCACCTCTTTAATTAAGTGATTAACTGTCTAATGAGCAATGTATCTTTAGAGCAACTTCTCGGTGACGCTAGCTGGTTTTCTGAAAAAATAGATTTTAAAAATGATCTCGTTCAATTTATTAAAATGGATCGTTACTGTTATTCAAAATCTTCCTTTCTATCCGGCGGTAGAGCATTAAGACAAAATATTGAACCACTATCAACAAGCTTTTCCCAGTTAAATTACTTGCTAAACAAAGAGTTTCCAAACGATACTCTTACGCAAGATCATTCACCCTGCTTTATTTTTCATACAGCATTTTGTGGATCAACTTTACTTTCAAGATTATTAGATGATGAAGATACTACCCTCGTGTTAAGAGAACCTTTTTGTTTAAATCAGGTTGCGATGCAGGAACGCTTAGCAATAGATGAAAACTCAATGCAAGAGCTCCTGAATACTATTTTTATTCTACTGAACAGAAGCTGGAAAAATCAGAAAATTATAATTAAAGCTGATGACTACTGTAATAATCTAATTTCAATGTTATTTAAAAGAACAATGGCCAATAAGGGTTTGTTACTCCACTCTTCTGTAACACGTTTTATTACTGCTGTATTGAAAAATGATGCAAGAAAAAAATGGTTACAAACTGCTTTAGAAGTTGCATTGACAGACGCAAAAAAAAATCCAGACTATTTTCCAATACCAATTAAGAAAAAGATAGACTCCTTAAGTGAAATAGCTGCTTATGTATGGAGTATAAGAACGCTTCAATGCATTAAAATACTTGAGCAAAATCCGATGCATTTAAAGTCTCTCGACTTTGAAGTATTTGTCGCAAATTCTTTGGAAGCAGTTACAGCGTGCGCTAATCATTTCGAGCTTTCACTCACTCAAACACAGATACAAGCGCAACTAAATGATGAAACTCTCAATAAACATTCAAAATCAGGTAAAGCATTTAATCTGCAAACATATAGAGACGACAAAAAAACTATAGAAAACAAACTCAAAGAAGAAATTGATACTGCTCAAGAATGGATAGAAAAAAACACAACCTTAACAACTAATATCACATTAAGTAATCCTCTAATGTGATTTATTTTGCATCAAAGATTATTGTAAATATCAACCTCATGTTCTTTTTTTACATTATAGTTCTAACCGATTTAACTGTTAAGGATTTCTCTTAATATGCAAACACATGCTTTATTCCCTTTGATGGTCGCTATCGATGAAATAAAAATTGATAGTGAAACTCGCAAACGCTGGTGTGAGATCATCCAGCTTCAAGCAAAAAAAAATCCTGTTCAGGGTTCAGGTGCCTGGACTGGCGATACTAAAAATAATGAATTTTTATTACGTGACCCCAATTTTGCTGAATTACATAAACTGATTTCCAGAAAAATATATCAGTACATTGACCTGCTGGAGATCAATCGCGACAAAGTTGACCTGTTTTTTCAACGCTCATGGGCAACCTATACCGTTGAAGGTAAGAGTATTGCCACACACACACATGCTCAATCCCATATCAGTTATGCTTATTACCTTTACAAACCGCAAAATTCAGGTGGCATTATGTTCACAACTGATAATCATCCCAATGAAATTGCACCTGAATTATTTGGCCTGGATAAATTTGAGCTTTCGTTAATTAAAAAGCCTAATAATTTTAATGGCAAAAAAATCATGGTGGATCCACAGCAAGACTGGATCGTTATTTTCCCATCTAAAACCAAGCATAAAACGGAACCTAATCAATCAAACAAACCACGCATCTCAATTTCCGGTGATATATCTATTATGCTCAAAGAGAGTGGTGGTTTTGAGCACTTAATGCCTAACTTTAAAGACTGGCAAAAAGTAGCAACTGATTAATTTATTGAAGAGAATACAAACGTGTTTATCCAGGATAATTACTGCCCCGACCAGAAAACTCTCGACTTTCTCAAAAAAAGAGAGGAGTGGGAGAAAATGATAGGTAAATTCCACTGGTGGGACGGGTGGAAAAAGCAAAAGCCCAAAAACTACTGGGAATACATTATTCAAATGATTTGGCAAACACAAGCAATCTCTAACGATATAGCTGGCTTTGAATATTGGTGCAATATACTTGACTCAAACACACCAGTGAATCATCTGGATTGGCATAGAGATAAGGATGAAAAACTGGCGGAGACACAAAAAAAATATGCTCACCCCGTTGCAGGCACTGTTTTCTACGGTTATCCGCACGAATTTACCGGCGGCTTTCTAGAAATTAAATCTTCAGAAAACAGTGAAGATGTTGAACGCATAAAAGCTGTTTATAACAGAATCATTATTTTCGATGCCAGCCAATTTCACAGAGTTACCGAAGTCACCAGTGGTTCAAGATTTGGTATGCAGATTAACCTTTGGAAAAGCAAACCGCTTACATTTGAAGATGGTGACGTCACTTAATCTTCTTTAAAATTCAGGAATGCATCTGCAGAAATTGCATTAAAATTCACACCTGAAAGAAACAGTTTCTTTCTTAGATCCAAAACAAATTGTTCAGCCCCACATAAGAATATTTTTCTTTCTGTGATATTTTTTATTTTCTCTTTAGCAAATTCAAACGGATCAATTTGAAAAATATTAGATACCCCAGCATCATTATCTTGCGCCAGAAAATAAATATTCAATTGCTTATGATTAGCAGCCATTTCGATAAGTTCATTACAATAATAGAGCTCACTACTTTTTCTAGCGCTAACGACAACATCAATGGAAGCTAAATGTCCTTTTAACAAAGCATCTTTTAATATACCAATAATCGGTGCCAGCCCTGTGCCCGAAGACATCATCAATAATGGTTGTTGTGCTGATTGCGAATAAAAACAAGTACCCAATGGACCCTGTATAGTCAGTTTTTCACCTATACACAGCTCATTCGCTGCCCAGGAACTAAACCGACCATCATCAAAGTATTTAATATGAAATTCAAGATATTCATCCTCCTGGTCACTACTTGCTAACGAATATGCTCTGCCACAAGTTTCATCACGCCAAAGTACCGCATATTGACCCGGTCTGTAAGGTAATTTACAGTGCAAACGCAAGCGAAAAACTCTCTCGTTAAGCCATTCTTTTTCCAATACAATAGCCTCATAACGATTTTTAGCTTGATCTATACGCTTTAAAGAAACGCACTCCTGAGGTTTGGATTGGCAACACAGAACATAACCTTCACTTTTTTGTTCCGGTTTTAATCCTGTCTGGAACAGGCCTGCAGGAAGCGTATCGTATCGATCAATCTTGAGTAAACAACTTTGACATACCCCAGCCCGACAACCAAAAGATATTTCTACGCCATGTCTTAGTAAGCAATCCAGAATTGTTTCGTTATCACTTAACGAGTATTGCTTTCCCTCAAATGATACTGTGGTTGATCCATTCATGAACTTTCATTTTTATATCATTTATTTATCGATTTAACACATCGTCTTTAACAGACAATGCAATTTTCATAACCTCATCAATATTTTCCTGGGCAACGCCAAGTTCAGCCAATGTATCTGAAAGATGAGTTGCTACCGAATTAAAATGCGCTTCAGTTAAATCCATTTTTTTGTGTGCTTCTCTCATATCAGCACCAGTATATTCATTAGGGCCACCAAAAGCCATTGTCAAAAAAGCTTTCTGTTTGGCGCGCTGTAAGTCCATATCGACCGAATCAAAAAAATGGCTGATAGTATCATCCATAAGAACTTTACGATAAAAAACATCAACTGCTGCATCTACCGCTGCTGCTCCACCAATTGCATCATAAACTGACATAACTCCCCCCTTGCTTCAAAAAGATTATTCTTTGTCTTACTCTACTGCAGAAATCATGTATTTAACGGCTTCAGTAATTTTTTCTTCATCAAGACCTTCTCGCCCCAAATTTGCAGGCATCAACCCAAAACCATTGAATGCGCTTTGTATTAATTGACCTTCTCCTTTTGCAAGCCTTGGTGACCACATTACTTTATTACCCAGGATAGGTGCTCCATTCAAAGCTTGCGCATGACAAACTTTACAGTATTGCTTATAGGTCGCCCCGCCGAGGGTTTCTTCTTCAGTATTAACCGCTACTGTTTTTGTTGTTTCTTCAGATCCTGAACCACAACCTGATAACAAAAAAACAACTACAGAAGATATCAATAATATTTTAGTCGTGAAATTAAATTTGAACATGACTCATTTCAAGTAGACATGATTAACATTAAAAAAAGAGGTTCTGACAAATAAAGCAACAGAACCCCAAGCTATATATCTATGTTAGTGGCACACGAATAACCACACCACCCATTACATCACCTAATTTAAAATCTGTTTTGGGGGTATCTTTGTGTTCGTTATGACAGGATGTACATGCATCAGATACTGCAACATCCGGGTAAACAGCCGTGAAATATTTAACACCTCCCAACTCCTCAGTACCATAAAAATTTTCCCCAGGATTTGCTCCTATATATTGCAATCCTTCTTTTTCCATAGGAGTTTTTGGTGCATTCTGTTTATTGATAGGCCACTCTGACTGCAATGAATAAGTAAAATCATCGGTCATTTCTTTTACTGCTTCAGCACCTGCTCTAAACATTTGGGCTGGCAATAATGTGCCGTTAGGGAAGTCTTCCCAATGCTCATCAGGTTTTACTACACCAGCACCTTTTGGCCCTAAACGTTTGACAACCAGCTTTGTATAGTTAGTTCTATCTGCTTTCATCACAGCAAATAATGAATCAGTATATTTTTCTGGTGCAATACCTCCAACAGATGCTTCTTCATTACAACCTGATAACATGAAAAGCATTGCTATCGATGAAAAACCCAGAAATATTGATGTGCTTTTTTTCATAAGAGTGCCCTCTAGTACTTAAGTAGATAATTCATTAACAAAATAGCTTTCACTCTTATCAACCAGTATTTTTCAGTTAGCACGTTTTAATGCCCAATCTACAGATTCAATATGAATGGATGGCTCCCCATTGAAATTGTTTTCTATCAACAATGGATCTGCTAATGCATCAATTGAAAACTCTAAACTATGGCAACTCAAACAAACAGGTCGAATCATTTTTTCATTAGGTCTCAGATTCCAGTTTTGATTATGTTGAACAGTAATCAGCGGCATTTCCGATATTTTTTTCAACAAGGCAACTTGATCATCTTCACCATCCGGAAACCGAGAACCAAAATGTTCTGGCAGCTTATGAGTAGCAAGCATTTGCTCTACTCTCTCTTTGGCAAGTTGCATGCCAACCTTTCCTGCTTCAATTCGGGGCATATGGCACGTCGCACAAGTAACAGCGTTAGCATTGTCTAAACCCTGTAAAATCAGCTGATTTCGCATTTTTCCATGAGGCGATTGCTGATAGGCAACCGAATGTGCATCGTTATGGCACATTAAACACGACTCTACGGCAGCTTTTTGAGTATTAAAATCATGCGCTCCATGGCAGCTATTGCACCCATGTTGGATATCGTATGCACTTTTGTTGAACACAAGATGCGACTCCCCTGGAGTTATAGCTAAAGTGTTTCGTTTAGAATCATTCTCATTTAAAGCCAAACGCATTCCATGCTTACCTGTCAAAAAGCCTTTTGTCTCTTCGCTATGACAGGCTTTACATTCATTAACACCTGGCTTTTCTATCCAGGTATTTTCTGTATTATTCTGTC
Organism: Cellvibrionales bacterium; assembly: GCA_041941365.1. Classification (GTDB taxonomy): domain Bacteria; phylum Pseudomonadota; class Gammaproteobacteria; order Pseudomonadales; family UBA7434; genus UBA7434. The sequence goes on from JBGTQK010000002.1 coordinate 257,153, forward strand.
CACTTTGTTGATGGCAGCCTGAACAATTTATACCTGCTTCAGCATGAGCACTACTTTGCCATTGATGAACAATATCAGCATTAATTACAGCCAGATCTTTCGCGTCTGGCTCAAAAGGTTGCCCCTTGACCGGCAGCACCATATCTTTCCCTAACATATTTTTCATAGCGGTCCATTGGGCATGGCTGGGTTTACCTAAAACCTCTGGTTCAAACGTTTTGGGCTTACCAGAGTGGTTAACCAGAAAAGTTTCGTATAACGCTCGATTATCATGATAGTTATGACACCCTGCCGATGCACAGCTATCAAACGCTAAACCTTTATGACTTTCTCTCTCCTCTCCTACTTCGGTATGGCAATGAAAACAATAATCCTCAGGAATCGTCACTCCCATTGTTCTGGTTTGCTCATGCTGGTGCTCTGTATGACAAGTAAGACAATAACGTGCATCCAGTATTTCAAGACGGTAAGCTTCTCGCGGATCGGTAAACTTACTCTTTGGATGGGAGTCATGAGCCTCTTCAAGCTCTTCAGCATGACAACTAACACATGCATCTTGTAGAACTTCTTTACCGCCGAATGGATCTGTATGGCATGTTTCACAGGCCATTTCTATCTGATAGTGCCCATAGGTCGCACTGCCAATCAATAATTCCGTCTTATCTTCTGCGTATAATATTTTATAAGCGTAATAACCCGCCAATACCAACGATAACAAAACCCAGACTGCCCAAAAATATTTCTTCATAAATCTAATTCTATATTTTGAGACATTAAAAATAATACACAGTTACAATATGCAAAATAATCAAAACCGGCAAAGGCCAGCTAAATAATATATGCAACCATCCCCATAACTCTCTTGTTCTTTTTGCCGTCCCCAAACTTAATTTATGACTAAAGGAAATAACGATCCCGGTAAGCCCTCCTAATAAAACGACCGCCAAAAAGTCCATTATCAAAAGGCGATTCAAATTTTCACCCATATGAAAACCAGTATGAAAAATTAATAACGTAACGCAAAGAACACCTAGAATGATATGCAATAATCGCCACTGAAAAAATTCACCAAAAGAAAAACGCCTGAAACGTTTTCTCAAGGACATTAACAAACCTAATAGGCTTAACCCTAACAAAGTAAAGCCTGTTACTTGCTTATAGAACTTATCGTTCCAGATGCTTTCAAACCAATCCTTGATGAGTACACTTTCTTTTACTTCTAAACCCGGTATTGTTGTAATAGAAGCAACCAATATCATTGCAATAATTGAAAATAAAAATGCTGGCATCCATCCCTTCTCAGCGGATGGCTCTCCTGCATCATCAACAAGCTGCATCAACAAGGGCTTACATGAACCACAAACTGTTCCTGCTCCTGTATCATCCTGAAGCGAAGATAATGAACTGGAGCCCTTATCAATACTATTTAATAATGAAGTAACATCTACATTATTACACTGGCAAACAATAGCAGAGCCTGGCCACTGTTTAACGTCGTTAGTATCACCCGACGACCATAGCCTGCCAGTAAAACGCAGAGACAGCACATTCCAGAACCATATCTTTCTTTTTTGCTGAAAAGCTTCCTGAATTCGCGGCATCTCTTCCCAATCACCATAGGATAAAGCCCCTACAATTCTGTTTTTCTGTAATACTATCTTTCTATAAAGTTTATTTTTTTTGTCTTGATAAATGACTTCCCTAAATGTTGGCCCAACAGGAAGATTATCTATCTGCCCTAAACTCGTTAATGCCTGACCAATTACTTTTAAACGCGCAACCTCTAATGAACCTCTATAGACTGCATCACCCCCTAATAAATTTTCGGCTAAAACCGATGCCTGTTCATACCCTGGACTCACAAGACCATAAGTCTGACCTTCATATTCACAACATTCTCCTATCGCATAAATATCAGGATCAGAGGTTTGTAATTTTTCGTCAACGTGAATGCCGTTACCAAAAGCTAACCCTGAATCTAATGCCAACCCTAGATTAGCCTTTATACCTGTACAAAAAAGCACGGTATCACAAGGGATTCTTTCTTTGTCCCGAGTAATAACAGCTTTAACGCGCGCTTCCCCCTCAATTTCTCTAACACCTGAACCCAGGCGAACTTCTATACCCTGCTTGTCAATTGTTTCATTTAAATAATATGCGGCCTGCTCATCCAATTGCCGATTCATTAATCGATCACTTTGATGAACCAATATCACTTTTGTATTGTGTCCCGATAAAGCCTTAGCCGCCTCAATTCCCAATAGACCACCGCCTATCACCACGACTGTTTTTGCACTCGCTAACCTTGCATAAAGGGCATCTGTATCTTTGAGGTTTCTGAACGTGTAAACACCTGTTAAGTGGTTGCCCCTAATTGTTGGAACATACGCATGAGAACCCACCGCCAGAATCAAAGTATCATAGGAATATTCTTCACCTAAAGTGTCGCTGATTTTTTTTTGATAACGATTAATACTGGTTACTGCGGCAATGCTATATCTGAAATTTGGATAGTCCTCTGGTGACGGCATTTGCAGATCAATTGCATCCCGTTGCACAGCATTGGCCAAAACTCCCGTTAACTGTACGCGGTTATAAGGAATATAAGGCTCATTACCAAATAAATGCACATGCGCTAAAGGGTTTTTCTTGAGAATATTATTTGTCAGTCTTACACCGACAGGGCCAGCACCAATAATCACTATTAATGGTGTATTTGTTTTACTTTCAGGCCCTCGTGATTGCAAAGAACTTTCTACATCGGGCAAATAGTGCTGAACAGACATAAACTATTAAATTTTAAAATTGAGCGTTTTTCTATTCAGCGTCTGTTGCAGCAACTATGCCAATATTGCTGCGACTATGGCAATCGTATTAACAGGCTTTAATTCCTGCTTTTATTGAAATCGATTCAATCGTGGATTTTAATTATCAATCTGTAAACACTGTAATTTACCCATGGTTTTACCATTTACTAACCATCTGCCACTAATTGCTAAACCTTTACTCGATCCTGGCGTCTAAGCCGCTGCATTTAACTTTTAGTTCATTGTTATTTATTAAAATGCTTGCTTTTGGTGCTATAATGCCGCGCCTTGTCTCATGTTGAGGCGTAGTTTATTTGATTTTCTTATTCTGGATATAAAAAGTTGTGGATATAAAAACACTTAGATTCGTTGCAGTGGCTGCAATCCTTTATGGTCTGTTACATTTCCTTTATCACCTGATACCAGATTCAACTTTGCGCACAACCATCTACCCCAATGTTATTGGCCACCCTTCAGCTGCGATGATTAACGCTATTACACCTGAAAGAGATATTAGAATAAAAGACAACAAAATCATATCAAACAAAGCAACACTGAATATTGTAAGAGGCTGTGATGGCTCCGGGGTCTGGTTCATGCTGATCGCTGCTGTTATTGCTTTCTGGAGCGGCATAAAACAAACGTTAGTCGGACTAGTAGCCGGCACCGTTGTAGTTTATATAATCAATCAAATACGCATTGTCGGTCTCTTTTATGTCGTCGAACATAACCGCGATTGGTTTGACCCTTTCCATGTTTATTTCTTTCCGTCCCTGATTATTCTTATTATTGCCACACTTTTTCTGTTCTGGGCAAAATGGGCAACAAACCCTGGTAACGCATCGATAATTAAAGAGTAGCTTTATGGACTTAAGTAATATAGATAATAAAAAACTCATTCAATCGATTTTGATTGCTTTTTTTATCTGGATTATAGTAGTAGCAGCAGGTTTTGTGTTCAAAGATGATTTAACCAAAACCATCGCACCCTATTACGAATGGACGATAAATAAACTCAGCCCAGGTTATATACACAAAGTAAGACTGGTCGAAGAAAAAAAAGATAAAAGCTTATGGCTCACCTCTACACCTCTAAAGCCGGCAATTATAGTTCCAGACATAAAGCAGCCCGATGGCAGCATAAGACCCGGGATAACCTGGCCTGGTGGTAAAACGATGCCGCCTACAAAAGTAACTCCACTTCATACTTTTGTACCCATCGTGATTTTCCTTACTATTGTGCTTAGCTTTCCTATGGAAAGCCTGAAACAAAGGGGGCTGTTATGGCTGCTTGCAGTGCCTGGCGTACTTCTTATTACAGCGCTTACAGCATCGATCCAAATGCTAGGTGTACTGGAGTATGGATTTATAGAAGCTGCTGCTCAATATAATTTTATTAGAGACCCGTCAATCCTATTAGAATGGCACAAGGCTATGGAAGGAGGGGGACGCTGGCTTCTGCCTATTCTTACAGCTCTCTTGCTTATTTATCTTGTTAAGGCAATCATTAAAGAATAGTGGCTATTCCGATTTACCGACATCCTCAATATCTCGTCGTTTTTCAACTTTTATATCGCCACTCACAACTTGCCAGAAATTGCCAATCTGCTTTGCCAGACCCAGGCCGCTAGAACGTACTGCGCTTGGCCCTTCAGCAGGGAAAAACTCCTTGATGTTAATCCCGAGAATTTGCTCGTACTTTCGAATCGTTCTTTTACTATGAACAAGCACCAGCACCTTCCAACCAAAGTGATAGCCGACCATTAACATACCTATCGCTTTCTCGAGGTCTTCCAGTGAGCCGGAAAAGCTGGCAACAGCCATTCCTGCTTTATCAAAAGCAGCGACTTTTTCTTCATCTGTCATTTCTGCCAAGGCAGCCAGATTTTTAGCCAGGCGATCAGTATCGGTCATAAAACGTTAAACATTAATCTTTCATTAATTATACATTAGCTGATAAATAGCCATAACTTTCACAATCACAGAATTCTCCTATAAAAGAAATATTTACCTAGTCGATAATTCACCGAACACAGATAAATCTGTTACGCTAAAATTATTGAATCTGTTTTTTTGGAGAAATTATGGATCCTGTAACAACAACATTTCTTACCTTTGCCATTATCATTCTTGTAGCAAGCTGGGTATACCTTATTATCTCTGCTGCAAATGAAGACTTCACCTGGGGGCTATTTGCCATTTTTCTACCACCTCTAGCCTATCTCTATGGGCTATTTCGATGGGAGCAAGCGGGTGGAGCCATCAAAATGGCATTGATAGGATTAGGTTTATTACTTTACTCTCTCGCTTAATAAAGCGCGCTAAAAAGGAATATCGTCGTCCCACTCGTCAGTCGCTGTTACCGGCGCGGGTGAATTAGCCGGTTGCTGCTGTTGAGGGGATGAGGCGAAACCGCTGGATTGTGGTTGCTGGTCAAAGCCAGAAGCATTTCCCGAACCTCCCGCGCCCATATAGTTACCGCCTTCACTTCCAGCTCCACGACTATCGAGCATTTGCATCTGATCAGCCACAACCTCGGTTGTGTAACGGTCCTGGCCATTCTGGTCCTGCCACTTTCGGGTTCTCAAGGCGCCCTCTACATAAACTTTTGAGCCTTTTTTCAAATATTGGCCAGCAATTTCACCCAGCTTGTTAAAAAATACGACGCGATGCCACTCTGTTCTTTCCTGTGGCTGCCCGGTATTTTTATCTTTCCATACTTCACTGGTTGCAATGCTGATGTTTGTGATTGCAGCCCCGGACCCTGAGTAACGCGTCTCCGGATCCTGACCGAGATTACCCACTAAAATCACTTTATTTACACCACGCTGAGCCATTTATTTTCCCCATAGATTGCTTTTAAAAACTGCATGACAAATCACTTAAAACCGGATTTTAGTGATTGACCGGCCATTCTACCTGAGATTTAACTACAGAGCCATCTAAACAAATAAAGCATTAGTAATTTCATTAATTTGTTCAAAATCGTATACTTACCGGTTCGTTTCTTCTCTTCTTGAATTTTTTGTTTTCAGTTTTTACAGTTAGGCCCAATGGATAAAATTGCTGTTCGTGGAGCGCGTACCCACAATCTTAAAAACATTAATCTCGAACTCCCGCGCGATAAGTTTATTGTTATCACTGGCTTATCCGGTTCCGGAAAATCATCACTGGCTTTCGATACGCTTTATGCAGAAGGACAACGCCGTTATGTAGAATCGCTCTCAACATATGCCCGACAGTTTTTATCCTTAATGGAAAAACCGGATGTCGATCATATTGAAGGACTTTCTCCGGCAATATCGATAGAACAAAAGTCTACTTCACATAACCCGCGCTCAACAGTTGGTACAATCACAGAAATCTATGACTACCTGCGACTGCTTTATGCCAGAGTAGGCACACCAAAATGCCCAACGCATGCACTGGCACTGGAAGCACAAACAGTCAGCCAAATGGTAGACGATGTACTGAGCCTGCCAGAAAACAGCAAAGTCATGTTACTCGCTCCTATTGTCAAAGGTCGCAAAGGAGAACATCTAAAACTTTTTGAAAAGCTCAAACAGGAAGGATTTGTTAGAGTAAGAATTGATGGAGAAATCTACGACATAGAAGATATCCCCCTACTCGAAAAAAATATCAAGCATGATATCGATGTTGTTATTGACCGCTTTAAAGTACGCGATGAACTCAAACAACGCATTGCTGATTCTTTTGAAACAGCGCTTAGCCTGTCAGAAGGTATTGCGTCAATTGGCTTTCTCGATGGCGATCAGCCTGACAGACTTTATTCGGCCAATTATGCCTGCCCTGTATGCGGATACAGCATATCCGAGCTCGAACCACGCATGTTTTCTTTTAACAACCCGGCTGGTGCCTGCCCGGACTGCGATGGTTTAGGAGTAAAGCAGTATTTTGATGTAGAGCGCGTTGTGCAATATCCGGACGCGAGTCTTGCCGAGGGCGCCATTCGTGGTTGGGACAAACGCAGCGTCTATTATTTTCACTTAATAAAATCGTTATCAGAGCATTTCAATTTTGATATAGATAAACCCTTTGAAAAGCTAAGCAAAAAACATCGCGACATTCTTCTTTATGGATGCAAAGAAGATGTTCAATTCACTTATATCAATGATCGTGGTGATACCTATAAAAAGAAACACCCTTTTGAAGGAATCATTCCGAATCTGGAACGCCGCTTTCGTGATACCCAATCGCAATCCGTTCGCGATGAATTAGGCAAATTCATTAGCACCCAGCCCTGCTCTACATGTGGCGGCTCACGACTTAAAGAAAGTGCCAGACATGTTTTTATTAAAGATAAAAATATAGCAGACATAACCGCCTTACCCGTAGCAGATGCGCTTGAGCTTTTCAAAAAAATGAAGCTTGCTGGTAAACGTGGAAAAATCGCTGAAAAAATTATCAAAGAAATTCGAGAGCGCCTCGAGTTTTTGGTGGATGTTGGCTTGAACTACCTAACACTTGACCGAAGTGCTGATAGTTTATCGGGAGGCGAAGCACAACGTATACGTTTGGCCAGCCAGATAGGCGCCGGGCTGGTAGGCGTGATGTACATCCTCGACGAACCTTCCATTGGTTTGCATCAAAGAGATAACGAACGCCTGTTAAATACTCTAACCAAACTACGCGATATGGGTAACACCGTTATTGTTGTTGAACATGACGAAGATGCCATTCGCCAGGCAGATTATATTGTTGACATTGGTCCGGGTGCAGGCGTTCATGGTGGAGAAATTGTTGCGCATGGCAGCCTTAACAACATTATCAAATCAAGAAAATCGGTTACCGGGCAATACCTCTCTGGCAAAAAACAAATAGAAGTCCCCAAAAAGCGTCATACTTATAATAAAGATGACACACTATTATTAAAAAATGCTTGCGGCAATAACCTGAATAACGTGTCTGCGGAAATCCCCCTGGGTTTACTCACCTGTATAACCGGTGTTTCGGGTTCAGGCAAATCGACATTGATTAACGGTACACTCTACCCCGCTGCGGCCATCGCTTTAAATAATGCTACTACGTTGAAACCTGCTGCTCACGACACTATTTTAGGGTTAGAAAAGCTCGATAAATGCATTGATATTGACCAAAGCCCTATTGGCAGAACACCACGATCAAATCCCGCTACCTACACAGGTATCTTTACTCATATACGCGATATTTTTGCTGGCACTCAAGAGGCGCGCACTCGTGGTTATAAACCAGGCCGTTTCAGTTTTAATGTGAAAGGTGGACGCTGCGAAGCTTGCCAGGGCGACGGCGTTACAAAAGTAGAAATGCACTTCCTGCCAGATATTTATGTCGCCTGCGATGTATGCAAAGGAAAACGCTACAATCGCGAAACGTTAGAAATTCAATTCAAAGGAAAATCGATAGCCGACGTACTCGAAATGACCATTGAAGATGCTTTAACATTTTTTGATGCAATACCTGCCGTAGCCAAACGATTAGAAACGCTGATAGAAGTAGGTCTGGGCTATATCAAACTTGGCCAATCTGCCACCACACTTTCTGGCGGTGAAGCACAACGTGTCAAGTTGGCCAAAGAACTTTCCAAACGCGATACAGGCAGCACTCTTTATATTCTGGATGAACCCACTACCGGCTTACACTTTGCCGACATACAAAAACTATTAGAGGTGCTACACCGCTTACGTGACAAAGGAAATACCATTGTTATTATCGAACATAATCTTGATGTTATAAAAACTGCCGACTGGATTATCGATCTGGGACCAGAAGGTGGCAGCGGTGGCGGAAAAATCATTGCAGAAGGAACACCAGAAGAAATAGCGAAACAAAAACACTCGCATACAGGCAAGTTTTTAAAACCGTTACTCGGACAGTCTAACGTTTAGACACAATGGCAGACAAACTTTTATTGGATAATGAACACAGCTCACTGAACCCATGCTGCCTGTCATCATCAACTGTTGGTTTATCTCCACAGTCAGCGTAATACACACCAAGTAATTTATCTCCAACAATAATAGGTGCCAGCATTGCTCCTGCCGCAAAACCCAAAGCACTTGCTTTTATTTCACTTTCATCGGCAACAATCGTTCTTCTATCTTTTACGCATCGCTTAAATACCGCATTGTTTTCATTGAGCGATAATTTGAACTTTCTCTCCCACGGAAATGCCTTACTGCCAATGATATATTTAGCCTGTAAATGTTGATGCGGTTTATCCAGCAATGCAATTGCTACACGCTCAAAACCTGCAGCTCGATGCAAACCTTCAAGAACTGTGTGAAATAACGTATTAATATCAACCTTCTGCTCCGTCATCGAAATGAGTTCCTGAGTCACTTCAGCGTGTAAACCTGCATCAACCTTAACCCTTTCAAAAACAGCACATTTATTCTGACTGTCTTCAATGCGCCCGCAAATATCATCTACACCATGACTGGCAGCAAGCTTCATTGCTTCCTTGGTACTCTCAACAACCAAAGACATAATACCTTCAACACTGGTTTCATAGTGTTTTGCAATACTCTGAACCAGAGAGTCCAGCTCTTCTTTTTCTGTATTACTGTTTAGCGCAATCACCATCTTATTACCAAAACCGAGTGCAACCGCTCCAGCACTTGGTATTTTATTCGCCATATTGATTTCTAACGATTCTGATAAGACATCACCTAAAGACCACTTCTCACAAAGCCGTGAAGTAATATCATCAAAACTCATACCCAGTATTTTTCTTTGATTACTCTTTTTCGCCAAGTTATCTATCTGCCTTAACGCGTCCAGTGTTTGTTGATCGATATTCTCATCTGCCCAAAATGCCAATTCACCCAGCTTGCGAAGCAAGCCAGCTACTAACACTTCTTCTGGCTCTATATCATCCTGATTCGATAACCGATAAAAACCTCTTGCCTGCATTGCAATATGAACACTGTCTGCAATTGCAGCAAGTAACTCCGGATTACTGCGTTTGCTTTTAAAACCGTCAAGCACAATCGCCGAAACACAGATACTCTTAATTTGAGCAATACCCAATTGAACAACAGCACGGCTAACAGTACCTATAGGCAAATTAGTAGGGTTATAGTAAACACTGTTTGAAATTTTTAAAACTTTAGAGGTCAACGACGCATCATTCAGAATCACCTCGGCAAGCTCTGCCGCAGACGATATTGGCGTGTCCAGCACTTTCCTGAGCTCACGCAAAACATTTGCAATCACAGGCAGGTTAGCCTCTGAAAGCCTTTCAATAAAATCGGGGGGTAGTTTTTCTGCCGTTAGACTCATCCCTGGTCAATTTTTCCTTTTTGTATAAATTTAAAAAATTAAAATTATCCTATTCAGTGTAGCAGTTATCCCGAAAATCGAAGCAATATTATCCGAAAATTGCTTTATTATTAAGCAAAAAGTAATTCTCTTTTTTAGTATTAAGCCTGAATATCAATTCATTCTCCTTACTTTTTTACGTGAAAAACAGTAAGACAAAAAAGCACGCAAACGTTCTGCCGTTTGATCCCAATTTTTGATCACACTTCTTTAATTGGTCAGCAGAAAATAAATGGGATATCTGGGGACAGTTTACTAGAATTCGGGGGACAGTTTACTTATTTCGTTAGACTATCTGAAAATAGGTACACTGTCCCCGGAATTCCCCTGATAACGCTTACAACCCTCGATAAGCCAATAAATATAAGTCGAAAAATCTTCTTCTTCAAAAAACACTGGCTCACGGCAATGTCCACGTTGCACTATATGGACAGGTACTTCATCTATAAAGAAACGAGACTTTCTTGGCATCACTACCTCCTTGTAGCTGATTCATAACTGATTAATAGACTAACATAACCCAATATCTCTTGTAATTAGGGCTTTGACCCCTAAAATACTAAAAACAGTTGATCAGAAGATAATAAAAAAATATTGACTACTGTTGCGGGTCCATATACGTCCCCTTGATATCGTGACTACTAAAGTTAAAAAATTCAAAATCGTCAAACATATAAACCCTGCCACTTATTTCATCCTTTATGTTTAAACCCCAGAACAAAACAAGCTTTAATTCTCCTTTTTTTAAAATACTTGGAAAGCGAGGAGTGATCCATACTTCAAACTCATGGCTCTCTCCAGGCTCTAAAACAACCTGCCCCGAATATACACTATCAAAAACAGTAGCCTCTTCAATTCTAGATTTAGAATTCAAATCAACTAACGTCAATAACATATTACTCCTATGATAATTTGCTCTATAAAATACTATTTGGCTTTCTGATTCATTTTTAAGTGAAAATAAAACCAAAAGTTTATCATCGTTAAAAATCAATTTAGAATTAACTGTAATCCCATCCATATAACCAGCCTCAACTTTCACTAAAAAAAAAGCGTGAAAAAATATGGCTAACAAAAAAAGTGAAATACGCATTTATTTATACCCATGTTTCTCAGTATATGAATTGATTAGCTTAATTCTCCTTGTAACTATAGCCTTATCAAGTGGATCTACACCTTTCCTTTTGACCACGCTTTTCAAATATTTTAGCTCTGCTTTATAGCCAGCAGTTTCATTAGCAACTTTCATACTTTTAGGATTATGTATTATCAAACCATCAGGTTGATTTAATAAAATTGATGGATCACCACCTTGCTCATAAAACTGCTTGATATGTACTTCCTCATGCTTCTCTATACCTCTTCTTACATATTTATTTGTTTCATTTTCTGAAATTTGCACTCGAATACCTCCTTTTCCATCAGTAACAATAGTATTCCAGTTATCTGGCGCTTCTTCTCCAACCGACCAAGTTTCATCAGTACCCAAATTTTGTGAGCCTGCACCACCATCAGCTCCTGATGCAGATACAGAATTTAATACAGTTGCCTTACTCTCCCCAACACTCTGCACCCAGGCACCTATTCTATTTGCCGCAGCTGAAATACCTAACCCAATTGCTGCACCTTTCACTCCATCAATAAACTTACCACCCGATGCCTTGGAAGCTATACCCCCCGAAAGTAATGCTCCTGCCGGTGCGGCCGCTTTACCTAATCCACTCAATGCACTCGCCAACTTACCACTCATTCCGCCTTCAAAAAAGCCTTTTCCACCAGGAATACCACTGGCTACAGCACCTATCGCAAAACCTTTCGCCACATCACCTATCGATTGCCCATTAGCCAAACCTATTGCCGCATTCAAACCCAGCATCACTTTGTTGTATATAGCCCAACACGCCGCATTCACATTACAAATCACAGCTCCTGCTATTGCTGATAACCCTGGTACAGCGGCCATTGCTCTACCGAGTGCTTTCAGTGGACGCTTGATAAAGAAATTAAAGTTGGCCCTTATAATATTCTTGATTGCCTTCCAAAGTTTCTTGAACAACTTCTTGAAGAAGTAACCACTTGGGTCCGTATAACTCAACGGGTTGTTGTTCACATAGGTATAACGGTTCAGGTTTTGTAAACTGGTACGATCCTGGATAAACGGGTCGGCACTGACAAAACGGCCAATCTCTGCATCGTATACCCGACCACCCATATGAATTAGGCCCACACCGTCCATCTGTTCGTGGCCAGTAAAGCCTTTATTGGTGACTGCCGACTTTAACGTGAACGCACTGATCGTCAGGTTTCCCTGCTCCAGGTTTGTCATCTGATTAAACGGCGTGCCTATCTCAAGCTCCATTTCTACCAATGAACTTGCACGGCGTTTACCCCAGGCATCAAAACTGAAACGCTCTTCTACTGCCCCTGCAGTATCAGTTATCACCGTGGTTGAACCCAGATGATCTTTATGTAAATAACGTGTTTCCGATGTGCCTGCACTTGATACACTGCGGTTTTTGATTGTGACCATTACACTACCGCCAACGTAATGCCGCTCCTCAAGGTTACCGTCAGGGAAGTCCACTTTCTCGTAATCACCCACGTAGGTATAAGCTGTTTTAACCCCGTCTTTAAAATCATTGCGCTTGTATCGGGCACGGTTTTCATTGTAATAAAGCCGTGTTCTGAATAACGTGCCATCATCTGCTGTACGTTTAATCAAATACGGTTTATCAAATGCTGTGTATTTCAACGTGCGGTTGTCACCACTGGTCATGTTACCGTTGGCATCGTAACAGTAGGTCGCATTCTTCTCGCCCGCCTGATTCTGGGTGATTCGCGTCACCGCATGTGGCCCGGCTTGCAAACCAAAATCATCACTGGTCGCATCATCACACACACCACCGTACTGGTAGGTGCCCACACCGGTTTTCGAGAGGATATTACCCAATGCATCGTAGGTCACATAGGTACTTTGTATGTCTGTGTTACCAAAGTCAGCATGAGTTTCAATCAAACGATTGAGCGCATCATAATCAAAGGTTTCATAAAAGTTCTGGAGACTGTCGGTACGGGCCGTCAGGTTACCCACCACATCAAACGTAAACGTCAAATTTTGGATTGATGGTGAACCTGTCGGATCCAACTGGTGAGAACTGGTGATGGAATTTAACCGATTAGTGCGCGCATCGTAGTCACGTTCCGTTGTCACACCGTTACCCAGCAACTCTTCGGTCACATTGCCATAGGCATCCATGTCCATAATCGTCTGGTAAGGAAACAATGTCTGATCATTGAGTAACTGTGTAGCAAAACCATAAAGGTCGTACACTGTTCTTACAGACAGTCTATCGCCACCTCCGGCAACATGAGTCGGGTAGGTGGTCACCTCCGAACGGTGCAAGTTGTCATACGTCGTGCTGGTGTTATACGTAATGCCATCTATGGTCACGTCTAACGCTGTCGAATAGCCGTATGTCGAATCGTAGGCTACTGACTGATGATAGCCGCTGTTAAAGCTCTCGATCAGTTTACCCTTGCCTTTGGGGACGGCACCACCACTGCTATCGGTATCATACACCCAGGTGCTCACCTCACTACCACTGCCCGGGTTGGCACAGTCATTCAACGCATCAACCGAGCTACCCTGGTACTCGTCATAACGCAATACCATACGTCCCAGTACATCGTAAACCATACAGCTACTCTCGAGCTTCGCATTGGTCTGTGTGATCAGCTGACCCAAACCGTTATAACTATAGGTCCAGCGCCCTTTATCCGGGTCATCCATCGCCAACTTACGTCCCAAACCATCATATTCAATGGTTGTAATATGATGATCAACCGGCTGGGTTGCGTCCGCGTCTGCACTCGCTAACATCGGCGCCGTTACCATCGTCATATTACCTAACGCATCGTAAGCATACGTCACTTCATTGCCAATGTTGTCAATCACACTCACCAGGTTACCCATCTCGTCACGGTTTTCTATCTTGACCTGGTTTTTACCCCCCACATCATTGGTCGAGATCCGCTGCAGACCGTTGTACTCCACTGTGTCAATCACTTCGATCGTCACAGCCGGGTCACTTTCCGACGGAAACGGGCTGTATGATTTAATCGTTCGCCCTAGCACATCGTATTCAATCTTTGTCACGTATTCTGGATCACCTACATAAAATGGCTCACACACCCGGTGGTTATGGCCCCGCTCATCATAACCGTTACCTACCATCACAAAGCGCCCACCCATCGATTGTGACGCACGTTTTACTTCACGGCCAATATTATCCACGTACACATGCGAACCTGCCCCGCCCTGGGTTTGTTTGGTAATACGGTACACTGGCTCCGCTATAGTCGTACCATAAGCATCTGTCTTGTTCTCACAAATCATCGTGTCGCTGATCGCATCACACCACTCAAAGGCTGTATAGGTGCTCACCGGCTTTGCGGTGCCGAAGTAGGCTATGGTCTCCACTTCGCGACCAAAAGCATCGTAGCTATTTTTACTCACCAAACCGTTCGGGTCTGTCACTGTCTCTACCTTGCCAATATTAATGTGGTTACCGACAAACTGACCCCCGTTATAACCGTAGTAGCTATAAGCGGTAGTATGACCCAATGCATTGGTAGTGCTGAGCACCAAACGGCCATCATTTGTAAACGTTGTATCCATCGTCCGCGTGGCAAAATCAAGACCCTGTATCTCAGTCGTTAGCGCATTACCAAAATCATCAATGTTCAGGTGATGGGTTTCCTTTGCCGTCTCATAAACCGAGGCTGGCTGATCATAATGCATCAACCGCTCTACCTTTATTCGACCTGTGGTCGGGTAATACTCATATTCTGCAACCGCGTGTTTCCAGCCACCACTCGCTACTGTGTACACAGCTGTAAACGTTTGCGACGCCTGCCCAAATAGCCAATTCGATAGATCCCCACCGCCATTCAGGTAGTGATTAAAAATGTATTTTGTTCGCTCTATATTATCGGACTCATCCCGCAGCTGACTGTAGACAAACGTCAGATTATCAAAGGCATCGTAAGAATTACGGCTCCACTCCTTATTCAGAAAACTGCCATCGAGATCACGTTTGGTGGTTTCAGTAGAGTAGAGCTGGCGATGGTAACGGCGGGCGACACACTCAGCCACACTGTAGCCTGCCGTAGTAGTGCAGGTCGCAAACGACGAGTCTGGCACATCTCCATTAGATGCGTTTTGATCTAACAATATTTTACTGGTCACACCGGCCACATCTAACGACAGGTAGGTTTGCCAGATATTGGTGATCAATGACGTCACTACGCCTTGTGTGCGGAAGCTATCCCAATCGCTGTGGGCCAGGGCCATTGCTGTTGTATCAACCGGGAAAAACTCGCTGGAGGCTACGGTCTCTATCGACAAAATACTGCCTTCGGTGCGTGCCTGCCAGTCTTGCGAGAAGGTGGTACGTGTAGCAATACCGGTGTCTTCATTGAGCACCGTCATCGTCTCAAAACCCAGATCACCTAAAAAAGCATGTGAACGTAAACCGGTGTAGCTATAACTCGAGGTAAATTCACCACCGACTCCGTTAGACACGGTCGCTTTGGACACCACGTATTTGGGGTACTGGACATCAGAGACAGGATAAGTAGCGCCTGAGCCTTTTTGGTAGACTTCACTATCAATATTAGTGAGCGGTTTGTATTCAAACGTGGTGGTTAAATCAGTACCCGTTATACCATCACCAGAAACAATAGATTTTATGCGTCTAATGCTATTTGCCTGATTGGTATACCAACGGTTATGCCCGATATTTTTATCATAAAACATTACGTCCGTTATACTATCACCATTCCAATCACCCGAATGCAACACACCATTATCACTATTTATGCTTGTATTCGATATAGGATCAAGTATCGGAGTAAATCCTAAGCCACCATCATTTATATACCAATTATTATCTCCAGAATTTTTTTCATAATACATCACGTCCGTTATACCATCTCCGTTCCAATCGCCAAACTGCAATATACTTGTACCAGCTGTATTTAATGCTGCCGATGGTATAGGATTATCAATTTGCTCAAAATTTAATGTGCCATCATTAATAAACCATGTATTACGCCCAGGTTCTGGGTCATTAGGGTTATTATCAAAAAACATCACGTCCGTTATACCGTCACCATTCCAATCGCCCAGATGCAAAGCACCATAAGCACTATTTATGCTTGTGTTCGATATAGGATCAAGCATCTCAGTAAATCCTAAGTCACCATTATTTATATACCAATTATTATCTCCTGTATTCTTTTCATAATACATTACATCCGTTATACCATCACCGTTCCAATCACCAAATTGCAACTCTCCATCTAAACCTGTATTAAATGATGTTCGTGATATAGGATTTTCTTGCTTGTTAAAATTAAAAGCCCCATCATTTAAATACCAAAAATTTCGACCTGCCTGTTCGCCACTTATGCTACTATCAAAATGCATTACATCTGTAATACCGTCACTATCCCAATCACCTAAATGCAAAAAACCATGAATACTATTTATTTCTGTAGTTGATATTGGATATGGTGTTGAATAATTGCCAAATGATAGGGAACTATAATTACCATCCCATTGTACAAACGTTTTCGGCAAGCAATGCTGCTGTTTACAATATTCAAGATTATCTAGACGTAGAGCATTACTGGTATTCGTTCCAGAGCCTACAACATACAAAAAACGGTATTCATTAAGTGTTGTTGTCGATGCTTCTATATTAATCGCATCTAATTTTTCTAATTGCTTCGATACACTGCCACTATTATATATATTAACGGTATCTGTACGCACTGAATAATCAAACACCACACTAAACTGAGGGGATACGTTAGCCGCGGTATTGCCTGTATAATCTATATGATCAATTCGATAGTCACCTTGTGCCCAGTCTTCGGTATAATGAAACGTCATGTAGTTGGTATAACGGTCTTCTACTTTACTGATCGCCCAGAGATTCACTGCACACGTCGCTTGATCAGCTGTATCTGAACAGGCTTTGCTACCATTGGCCTCAATACGCGAATCGGCCGTTTCACCATAATAACGGTATCTTGTGTCTCGACCACTGACTTTAAACGACGTCGGCCCCAGTGAATTCACCCCTAACACTTCTATTTTGCTAAAGTTTTCATTTTCTGTTGTATAGACTGCATTCGTTGCTCCATGAGTTCCACTCAGCAATACCAGACGCTCTCCATCCAGACATAACGGATCATTATTGGTAAATTCTATACCTTTAATCTGTCCATCGCGCTCAATGGTTTGCGGACAACGATGTATCACTGACAAACCACCAACAGACCAGCCAATACCTAATGCGCCATTACCGGCGTTGCTGTTATAGTTAATCGATAATTCAGGCTGAATACCGCCTGTTCCTGCCGGCATGGTGAGAGGAATCGTATAATTAGCACTGCCATCTTGTGCCACCTGATGAGAACCACCAATGGCACCCACTTCGGGATTGTGCGTTGGCATGGTAAAGGATGCCTGCACCAGAGCACTTGAAACGATAAGACTTAACGCAAATAACCCACTATTTATTTTTTTCATCATAACAATAACCTATTCACCTATTCATCTACTTGATGACTTTCGATAGCTGAAAACTTTAGCCAAAAGCCTTTGACAGCTCTTAAAAAGCCGCTCTAACAGCGCTTTTAACACTTACACCTGTGGCTGTTTTCTTCCCCGTCTTTTTTCAATCTTTTTCTTAAAGCACCCATGTGAACCGTTACTTTATTTTTCAGAAACGGATATAACACTTGGGTTTATTTATCAACTAATAGAATATGCGATAAAACTTTAAACAGTCAACCCTGTAATAAAAATTTAATACTCCAGCAATTTGTTAGCAACCAGAATAATTCTGACAAATTTAAAAAGCGGCAATGATTAATAACAACAGAAAATCAGGAATTAACAATAACAGTTAGCTCTATAGCAAAATTATTGTAAGAGGCTACAGAAACAAAAAAGCATAACTTTAAGATTAGAGTTATAGCATTTTATCCCTCAAACAAATGCCCCATCTTGCCTTCTTTTGTCGCCAAATACTTTTGATTATGCGGCGAGTGGCCGGTTTCTATTGGCATACGTTCTACGATTTGAAAACCCATGTCTTCTAACGCTTTTATCTTTTTTGGATTATTGGTCATTATTTTTAAGGATTCAACACCCAGGTGATTTAGCATTTTCTTGCAAATTGAATAATCACGCTGGTCTGCACCAAAACCCAGTTTTTCGTTGGCTTCTACTGTGTCTGCACCTTCATCCTGTAACTTATAGGCTCTGATTTTATTTAATAGCCCTATTCCCCTGCCTTCCTGTCTTAAATACAAGAGCACTCCACGACCTTCTTTCGCTATTGCATCGAGTGCAAATCGCAATTGCGGACCACAATCACAGCGTTGGCTGAACAATGCATCACCCGTTAGGCATTCGGAATGCACTCGCATCAACACAGGTTCACCATTACTGATATCACCCATGGTGAGCGCAATATGTTCTTTGTCGTGCTGCACGTCTTCAAATCCGTGCATCCGAAAATCGCCCATAGATGTGGGCAAAAAACAGGAATCCACAAAGGAAATAGCCAAATTATTCTCCTATAAAATACTGAATGAAAATGACCCACCAGAGAAGTCCAAGCCGTATTCATCCTATGCCTTTCCGTCAAAAAAAGGCGATGGATTGTAACATGCTGGAAATAACACAATGGATAAAGGGCTGGTTTTAAGGAGGAATACAGCCTAAAAACCAAAAGAGTTTCACAAGATATTTTGATCAGTGCATCAATGACTGAGGCAAGGTTTCTATAAATGCTTTTATTTCATCTCGCACACGCCGGTAATGTACCATTGCCTCTTCTTCAGTTTGGCACTCCGCGGCCAATTTTGGTGGATCATCAAACCCCTTATGAACCACAGTTGCATCACCTGGAAATATGGGGCAGGTTTCATGCGCATGACCACAAACGGTAATGACATAGTCAAAATCCAGCGTTTCAAAATCATCTAATGACTGGCTTTGGTGATTGCTGATATCAATACCTAGCTCTGCCATTGCCTTAACTGCCAAAGGGTTTAATCCATGCTTCTCGATACCCGCAGAGAATACATCAAAATGCTCGCCTTTTATTGCTCGAGCCAAACCTTCTCCCATCTGGCTGCGGCAGGAATTGCCAGTACATAAAAATAATAGTTTGATTTTGTCACTCATATTCTTTATCAGCCTTACAACAGATTGACTAAGTTGATATAAAATTTCTCAAGGGCAACAATCATCACCTTGTACCCATCGACATGTTGGTGTTGCCAGCAGCGCTCCAATGATTGGCGCAAATATATAAAGCCAGAGTGTCGCCCATTGCTGACTCAATAGTGCAGGCCCTAACGAACGCGCTGGATTCATTGAAGCTCCGGTAATGGGTCCTGCAAACAAAGCTTCAAGCCCAACGATACCACCTACCGCCACACCGGCCATAATGCCTTTTTCTTTATAACCGGTAGCAACATTTAAAATCACAAACATTAGGAAAAAAGTTAGAATAACCTCAAGGAGAAATACCCGCCATATATCTGCATTAGGTAATGTTGACCCGAGCGTTTCGTGATGTGGAAATAAAAGAAGAATAATGCTGGCAGCAAAAATTGCTCCCAGGCATTGCGCCATAATGTATGAGATGAGCTTTTCTTTAGGCAGGCGGCCTGCAACAGTAAATGCTATAGAAACAGCTGGATTAAAGTGTGCTCCAGACACATTACCTACGGCATAAATCATCGACATCACTACCAAACCAAACACTGCAGCAATGCCCATTGAATTGACTGCTGCAGGATGAATATCAGAAACAACTATTGCTGAACAACCTACAAACACCAATGCAAAGGTGCCAATAAGTTCGGCCAAAAATGTATTTCTTTCAAAAATCACCACATTGTTTCTCTAAAAAACTCTATGGTTCAGACAATACTGTAAGTAAAAATTTTTTACCACCGCAATACTATTAAATCGGGTCATTATCTTTCTGATTATTGAGCTTCTACCTCTACATAAACATCAACATATTGACCAACCCATTCTGTATCGAGCCAATCCCCTGTTCCAATCTGCATTATCAGTCGATTCATCCGAGTATAGCCCTTAATTTTTTTAATACCTTCTTCTTCTGTATAATTGAAATAAAAATTCAATCGTGTCGTTATACCTTTAATCTCTATTAATGCCTCAGCTATAAAGTTCCACTCATTGTTGCCTGAGTATTTTTTAATGTTATTAGTAAAGAAACGGGCTACAGGAAATGCATTAATATTAAAAAAGTCTTTATCTTTGATTGTTTCATCTCTTTCCTCATCATTCGTTACTACCGAACCCAAGTCAATAGATACCAGTACGACACTGTCTTTTAATTTAGTCTCATCAAAATGTATACGAGCTTGCCATTGATTAAATGTACCATCAAACATTGCACCAGCTTGCTCGGCTTTAAAGTTGATACTGCTTTTATTTTTATCTACCAACCAATCACCAATCTCTTTCGACTCTAAACCAGCTTCAATCATATCCCAATCAATGTCATGATTATTACGGAGTTGGTCATATATTTGGCTTTGTTTTAACGATGCGCTTTTATCACTCCTCACTTTTTGTGTGGACCAATAATATTGATAGGTTAAAAAAATAAAAGCCAGTACACTTACCCCAATGGCCAGTACGCTGAACATGCTTTTTAATACATGATCTTTATCAATAAAATGATGCTTAAGTGCAGCACCAATGTGCAACAAAGCCAATAATACTAAAAACCGATGACAGAATTCATGCACAACATAGAAGAATTGTTTTAAACTTTCATCAGCCCCTATTAAATCAGGAAGCTGAAATATTCCAAACCAGCTAACACTATAGGCTGATGCTGAAGACATCAACCAACCGCTTAAGGGAAAAATGAATAACAGTACGTATAAAGCAGTTTGTGTAAATTGTGATGCTTTTTTCTGCCAGGAAGGCATACCTTGTGGAAGTGACGGTGAAGCACTAAAGAACTTAACGATTAAACGTAATATCGCAAGTGCTAAAACAGTTATTCCAATCGATTTATGATTTGCCAATAGTTCAATTTGCAATACTTTTTGGCCATGCTCTTCAGCATGCTCAAAAGCATTCACTAATAAGTATTGAAGAACTATTAGTAAAGCTATTACCCAATGAAGCAACTGGGCCAGTATAGAATAATTTAATGTCGAATCATTCGATATAAAATCAGACTGACCCTGCTGATCACCTCTATTATTAAAACTCATATTTATACTTTTTAGTTATTATTGATTAAATTCCACTTCGATAACGATATCAACTTCATCACCAACCATTGGAACAGCATATCCCAAGTTCCAATCACTTCTTTTAAGTGATGTTGTTGCAGAAAAACCTAACACCGGGCGCTTGGTTTTAAAATGCAAACCACCCTGATTAAAAACTGTATCCAGCTCTACTGGTTTGGTAATGCCTTTCATTGTTAGATCACCAAGGATAGTGTAACCATCTTTATCTTTACTGATTTTTGTTGCCACAAAAGTAATTTCGGGAAACTTTTCTACATCAAACATCTTTTTCCCTTTTAGGTGGTCATCAAAAATATCTACGCCCGAATCGATGCTTGCTGCTTCTATCTTCACCTCTAACTGACTCTTGGCAATGTCTTCTGCAACGAGATCAATTTCAGCGTCAATATTTCTAAAACGTAACCAGGGTTTGGAATACCCTTGATGCAGATAGCTAAAAGTCACATAGCCATGTGTTTTATCTAAAGTGTATTTACCTGCCGGTGCCTTACTGATATCCGTATAATTCGCCGCATTTGCAAGTAATGCAAAACTTGCGGCAAACAGGAAGACAAAAAGTGATTGAATACGTTTAAAGCTGAACATTGTAATTCCCCCTTTGTGAATTTGGTGTGTATTAGACAGGGGAAACTGAAAAAATTCCAGCGATTTATTCGAAAAAAACGCCGTTATTTTATTTATTCTGAATGTTTAAATTAATTGTCGCTCTTTACAGTAAGCTGCCAATTTTCCTCCTGACATACGTGGCATACTCAATTTTCTGCGAATGGATTTGAGGTGGGTATTGATTGTATTGGGTGATTTTTTCATTTTGTCTGCCACCCCTTGTAATGAGAACTGGGGCTCAGCCAGAATAGTATGTAATGTATGCTTTTCTGCCTTGGTTAGTTTGACTTTTGGAACCTCACAACCAGTGCACTGAGCGCAGTTTAATGTGTCTTTTAATAATCTTGTCACAATTAAGGCGCTAAGCTTTATGGTTCTCCATACCTCATCAGATATGGTAAAAGCGTTATTGGTCGCAAATGTACAGGTATATTTATAACCCTCCACTTCATCCGCTATCATTCCTGCTTCGACAAAACCGTTTTTTATAAATGCATAGTCGAGCTGCTTTATTGAATCCCGATATGCTGCCTTTTCTTCACTATTTTGCCCTTTAGGATGAACCAGACAATATTTAATCGCTTCTTGCCAGCTCACATAATTTTTTTTATTAACAGCGCTTTCGCTTATTACCCTCGTTAAAGGCGAATTTTCCTCGTTAATCAATTGCTGAAAAGACGAAGAACCAGGTTGATTTTCCAATACCAGTTTACTTGCTGAATCACCAAAATTGGATAAAGCTGTTGCCTGAAAATGAAGTTCGGACAGGCCTAAAAGCTCAGAAAATTTCTTATAACTTTGCTGAATGAATCCTCTACAAGGTGGATGATTCTCATGATCACAACGAGACAGTTGGATTTGCTGAATTAATGGTGAAAGGCTTTGTGGTAACAACTGATTCACTGCTCAACCTCCAATGTTACATTGTAAGTCGCTGGAGCAAACATAAATCGTTATTGTCGTCCTGCTTATTTTGTCAAGCATCATATATATCATCCTTGATTATGTCTCATGCTAAACTACTTCCTTATCTTTCATTGTGTCACTAATATTGGTTAAGTCAAATCTTTCTTCTTAAACTATATAGTGCGTCACTTTCTGAATATAACAAGCCTGTAAATGAATGAATAAACAACAATCCCCCCTTATAAAAACAGTTTTTGGCCCACTTACCCTTCTTAAGAAACGTTATATTCCGCTATTGCTTATCTATTTCGCATACGGATTACAGGGTTTTAGCAGTATCGCATTATCGTTCTGGCAAAAGGAGCAGCTAGGGTTAAGTGCTGAACAATTATTAAGCATTGCTGCATGGGCTTCAATTCCCTGGACTGCAAAAATCATTTTTGGACAATTTGTCGACAGCATAAAAATCTTTGGCAGTCGCCGCAGAATATATATCCTGATTGGCGGTATTCTAATGTCACTTGGTACCTTATTACTCGTCGGGCTAGCCGGGCGTGAATCCTGGGTAATGTGGATCGGAGACGAATATCAGGTGTATCTTCTTTCCTCTATGTTAACTGTTTTCGGTTTCGTTATTCAGGATGTCACCGCCGACACTATGACAACAGAGGTAGTTGATAGAGAGGTTACTATCAATGGGGAAACCAAAGCAAGAAGTGATGAAGAAATACAAACAGAACTCGCCACTGTTCAGGTGTTAGGAAGAATTTTCCTCTACTCGGCAATTTTTATGGTAGCCAAACTTGGCGGCTGGCTTGCTGAACACTTAAACTATACAACTATCTTCTGGATGCAGCTATTTATTCCTGTTATATCATTAAGTGGCGCCATTTTTACCCGACTAACCCCTATAAAAGAGAGCGATGTAAAACCACTAAGCCCTTTAATTTTTAATGGCAGTATTATTTTTGTAATTCTGACAATCGGCATTGGCTGGCTTAACTGGGCTTATTCTCAAGAAGTGATTTTCTTTCTGTCATTTTTTATTTTATTTTTCTTAATGCGAGAACTTTTAAAAGACATGCCTAAGCATACCCAAAATATGCTAATGCTTACGATTCTTGGCATATTTTTTTATCGCATTACACCAACAGTCGGACCCGCTCTAGAATGGTGGCATATAGATATTCTTGGATTTGACCCATTGTTCTTTGGCGACCTGGCTCAAATAAGCGCTTTTACAGGATTACTGGTTTTATGGTTACTCTCGGACTTTATTACCAAGCAAGCAATTAGAAAAACCTTACTTATTCTGTTATTTATTGCCACAGCGTTATTTATTCCAGACTTGTTGCTTTATCACAATGTTCACCAAACTCTAGGGGTTGATGCCAGAACTGTTGCATTATTTGATGCCGCAGCCGAAAGCCCTCTACTCAGTATTTCAATGATTTTGTTATTATCACTTATTGCCTTCCATGCACCTCCGGGTAAACGTGGTACATGGTTTGCGATAGCTACTTCAATATTAAATCTATCTCTTACTGGCAAAGTACTTATTTCAAAATACCTGAACCAGATTTTTGTTGTAACAAGAGAAATCGTGGATGAAAATAACGTTATTGTTGAGCAGGCAAATTATACCGAGCTTGGAATACTAATGATTACCTGCATGGCTATCAGCTTTTTTATCCCCTTACTCGCTATTTTATTTTTTATCAGAAGTAACCCAAAGCATGCAAAGCAAAATACCACATTGGGATAGATATACCGGCAATTAAAGTACTTCCGCCTAAAGCAGTCGCCACAAATTTTGAATGTATATTCGCTGCCATCAACAAAATTGCGCCTGTAACCATTGGTGGCATAGCGCTTTGCAAGACAGTAGCAATCACTATATTTTGATCCAGCCCTAATTGTAAAGCTACTAATAATACCAGGCTCGGCATCAAAAACATTTTCATAAAAACTACAATAAACATTGGCATGCGATATGCCCTGTCTAACTGGAAAACAAATTGTAAACCAACAAGACACATGGCTAACGGAAAAATAGTGGCTGAAAGTAAATCAAAAATTCCGTACAAATGTACCAGCCAGCTTTGTGGTATTATCAAAGCACAAATCAAAGCCAGAAAAGGTGGAAAGCTAATGATTTTCTTTAGAATGGCTCCAACACCCAGGCGGCTTTCAGATTCCTGCGCCATTGCAATCGTGATCACAGCTACTGTAGATAAAATCAGAAACATTCCAAGCTGATCGTAAACTACAGCAACGGCAGCGGCCTGTTCACCTGCAATATAATCAATTACAGAGACACCTATAAAGGCTGTATTGCCCAATGCAATTAAAATAAAGAGCGCAACCGATAATTCTTTATCCCAACGAAAAAAAACAGCAAGCATTCGAATGCATAAAAATGCAAGAAGAGTGAGCACCCAAGGCACTAAAATGGGGAATAATGTTTGTAATGAAAAGGACAAACCCGGAATGCTGCGTATTATCAGCGCTGGTAGGGCTATATAAATAATATAATTGTTGAGGTATGGAATCGCTCTTTCTGATGCAGGAAGCAATACACGTAAACTATAACCGAAAATAAAGCAAAACGAAGCCAATAAATAAATCATCTCGAACAAAAATCACCTTTATAGAAAGATATCCATTTCATGGATACTGACAGATACTATTTTTACTGCCAGCATATCAAAAAAATGTTAATGTACCTGCTCCGATATAATGGAAAAATATCATCCTTCCCGGCACTTAATCTTTCTATGAATCAGGCAATCCAGCATTTTTTAGATCAACACCAGCTTTCATCAAATTATCTGGAAACAGCCAGTCAATGGTTTGATCCATTAATTGAAGAGATTGCATCAAAAGCGAAAATCTATAACACCGAATACCAAAGTGCATTTATTCTAGGAATTTGCGGCGCTCAGGGGTCTGGAAAATCGACACTTACTGATTATTGCAAAACGATTCTGAATGAGCGATTCAAGTTATCTACAGTTTGCTGTTCAATTGATGATTTCTACCTGACTAAAGCGGAACGCCTGGAACTTGCTAAGAACATACATCCGTTATTAACCACACGAGGAGTACCAGGAACCCATGATATCACTCTCGCCATAGAAACCTTAACTGCATTAAAACAATCCTCTCAAGATGAAAGTACTACTATTGAGATACCTGTATTTAATAAAGCAGTTGATGATCGCAGTGAAAAACCACAAAAGGTTTCTCAAAAAGTCGATGTCATTATTTTCGAAGGCTGGTGTGTTAATACAAAACCTCAATCACCCGATTTATTAACTCAAGCCATTAATGAACTGGAGCGAGAACATGACACAAACGCAATATGGAGAACCTATATCAATGATAAACTCAGAGCAGAATATTCAAGACTTTTTAATCTGATTAATTATTCTGTCTTGTTAAAAGCACCAAGCTTTGATTGCGTTTTTAAATGGCGCCTGGAACAAGAAGAAAAGCTTGCTGCCCGATTAAAGAATGCAGGCGAAGAGAAACTTTCGGGAATAATGGACAGAAATAAGATAAAAGTATTTATACAACACTATCAACGTTTAACTGAACACATTTTATTAAACCAGGCCGCATACACAAACTGTGTTTTTTTGATGGATGAAAATCGAAATATTGTAAAACATATCAATAACGTTATTTAAAGTCATGCAAAAAGAAAAATTTATTATTTTTACAGATCTGGATGGTACTTTACTGGACCACGAAACCTACAGTTTTCAAGCAGCACAACTAACATTAGATAAATGCGGTAACGATGGTATTCCTGTGATCCCGGTAACAAGCAAAACTTGTAGCGAGCTACTGGAATTAAGAAAAAAGCTGGATAATCAACATCCTTTTGTTACTGAAAATGGTGGTTCGATTTATATACCCGAAAACTATTTCCCTAAACAACCAGAACAAACCACAACGATTGTATTAGGGAAAGATACTTTTTGGCAGTATTCTCTTGGTAAAGAGCGTTTACACTGGTATTCTCTTATCAATTCTCTAAACAACAAATTCAACGGCCAATTTTGTACTTTTCATGATTTAGGAAAAGACGGTATTGCCAAAGCAACCGGTTTAAATACCATCAACGCTCAACTTGCCAATACACGTGACACCAGTGAGCCGGTAAAATGGCTTGGAAGTGATCAAGCAAAACAACAGTTTATTGAAGCGCTTGAAAAGCTCAATGCACAAGTGGTACAGGGCGGACGTTTTTTGCATGTTATGGATAAAGCTTGCAGCAAAGGCATTGCTCTACAATGGATTATGAATATATTTTCACAACACCATACGCTAGTGCACTTTACAAGTATTAGCCTTGGCGATAGTCAGAATGATTGCTCTATGCTGGAAACATCAAATCATGCTGTCATTATCCGTTCTCCAAAACATAAGCCACCTGCAATACACAAGAAAGAAAATGTGTATCTGACCTCAAATGAGGGACCTGCTGGCTGGTCAGAAGCGATAGAACATCTGGTTTACAATACTCAGTGAAGGATAATAAACTTTTATTTTCGATAACAGAATTTTATTTAATACTATAGAGACTTATCATGGGTGATTTTTATCAAAACGGTTACGTATGTACACTACATAACTTAACCAAGCGAACTGTCGAATCTCTTGAAGAGGACCTCAATTCTTTTAAACAAACCCGTCCAATGGCGTTGATTCTGCCCTCATTATTTTCCGAACTCGAAGGCCCCGCGTTAAAACATATTGTTGATGAGCTCTCTCATGCAACATACATAGATGAAATCGTTATAGGCCTCGACCGCGCTACTGAAGATCAATATAGATATGCATTAAAGTTTTTCGATAAACTGCCGCAAAAACATTATGTGTTATGGAACGATGGTCCAGCCCTTAGTGGAATAATGTCCGAACTGGAGGACCTTGACCTTGCACCAAAACAGGCAGGCAAAGGAAAAAATGTTTGGACATGCATGGGTTATGCGCTCGCTTCCTGTAAAGCAGAAGCTATAGGGCTTCATGATTGCGATATTCTTACCTATGAACGCGGAATGCTTGCACGATTAATGTATCCTGTAGCTAACCCGGCGCTAGATTTTGTTTTCTGCAAAGGCTTTTATTCACGTATTGCCGACCAAAAAATGAATGGTCGCGTGTGCCGTTTATTTGTAGGCCCTCTTTTAAATGCCCTAAGAAAGGTTTTTGGTGATGAAGAGTATTTACGTTATATGAATAGTTTTCGCTATGCTTTGGCTGGCGAATTTTCTTTTAGACGAGATGTTCTGAATACAATACGCATACCCAGTGACTGGGGGCTCGAAGTGGGCATGCTATCCGAAATGTACCGCAATTATGCAAATAACCGGGTTTGTCAGGCTGACATTGCAGATGCTTACGATCATAAACACCAGGATCTCTCTGCAGACGATGCCAATACCGGGCTATCCAAAATGTCTATCGACATAGCGAAAGCGTTTTTCAGAAAATTGGCCACACAAGGAACTGTATTTAACTCGGGTTCGTTTAGAACATTAAAGGCAACGTATTATCGTACTGCTCTTGACTATATCGATTTTTATCAGGCTGATGCGATAGCCAATAATTTGAAATACGATGTTCATAAAGAAGAAGCATCGGTAGAACTCTTTGCAGAAAACATCATGAACGCAGGGGAGATTTTTCTACAACGCCCCATGGAAACACCTTTTATCCCCTGCTGGCAACGAATCAGGACTGCGATACCTGATATATTTGAACGTTTATCTTTAGCAGTAGAACAGGATCAAGAGAAATACAGTTAGACCACTTTCTCTGTTAAAAAGCAAAAAGCCTGGTTCACCAAATCAAGTTAAATTATTGTTTTCAATATGAGTGTATGAAGTAGTAAGTTATGCAAAATGAACTTTTCAATCGAATTAAACAGCACCTTGCTTTTATTTATCAGGATTGCGACCTGAATTCTGAACAGGAAATAACATCACTTACAGAAAAAATTATAAACATTATGGACTTCTCTGAAAAAGAAATTTCAGAGCCACCCGTTCCTTACCAGAATCACTGGAACCAGAATGACATTATTGCCATCACTTATGGCGACAGCATATTAAAAAAAGACCGTAACCATAAAACAATAGAAAGCCCATTAAAAACACTGAAAGATTTTTTTGATAACCACTCTGATGGTGTTATCAATAGTCTGCACATTCTACCTTTTTATCCTTACACATCCGATGATGGTTTTGCCGTTTCTGACTATAAAGCCGTTAGAGAGGACCTGGGCGACTGGCAAGATATAAAAGACATCTCAAATAGCTATAATCTAATGGCTGATCTTGTGATTAACCACTGCTCATCCAATCACGAGTGGTTCCAGAATTTCGAGCGCGGCGTTTCACCTGGCAAAGATTATTTTTTTACAGCATCACCTGAAGATAACCTGAAACAGGTTGTTAGGCCTCGAACCAATGATTTACTGATGCCTGTAGAAACGCCTGATGGACTTAAGCATGTATGGTGTACTTTCAGTCATGACCAGGTAGATCTCAATTTTAAAAATACTGAATTACTTTTAGAAATCGTTAGCATTGTTAAATATTATATGGATAATGGTGTTACTGTTTTTCGTTTAGATGCCGTTGCTTTTATCTGGAAAATTATTGGTACAAGCTGTCTTAATCTGGATCAAACACATGAGATTGTCCGCTTGCTTCGACTACTCATCGAATATAAAAACCATAATGCGGTTATCATTACCGAAACCAATATACCGAATCGGGAAAACCTGACCTACTTTGGCAATTCTAACGAAGCGCATTGTATTTATAACTTTTCCCTTCCTCCTTTACTTGTTTACACACTGATATCCGGTAACTGTCACTATCTCAAATTATGGATGATGAGCATGCCGCCGGCCCAGAATGGTACAGCTTATTTTAATTTTATCGCTTCTCACGATGGCATTGGTTTACGACCAACCGAAGGCATACTAACCAAACGTGAAATAGACAGCATGATAGCCTTGATGGAAAACTTTGGTGGAAAAGTTTCTTATAGGGCGCTTGAGAACGGTGAAAGCAAACCTTATGAAATCAATATTTCACTTTATAGCGCGCTTCAAGGCACTTTCGATGGCGTAGACAAATTCTCTGCCGAACGATTCCTTTGTGCTCATACTATTATGCTTGCACTTGAAGGAATACCTGGCATTTATATTCATAGCCTGTTAGCAACTGAAAACGATTATGAAAAACTGGAACGAACCGGAGCTAACCGCGCATTGAATCGTCATCAATGGGATATCACAAAACTGGAACAAAAACTCGAAGATTCAAAAACCCATCATTCAAAAATTTTCAAAGAGCTAAAACGCCTAATTCATATACGCATTCACCAGGAGGCTTTCCATCCAAATGCAACGCAATTTACTTTACATTTAGGCGATCATATTTTTGGCTTCTGGCGTCAAAGCCATGATAGACGGCAAAGTATTTTCAGCATATCCAATATTTCAAATAAACCTTGTACACTTCCATTAAACAGTGTCAATTTAATTGGCACAAACAACTGGGTTGACTTAATCAGTGGTGAAACATATTCAGACATGTCTCAAGAAATAGAACTTACACCTTATCAAACTGTCTGGATATGCAATCGTTTCAAAAAGCTATAGAAAATTGTTAGAAATCCAAAAACATTTTATGATTTTTCCATAAAATTTATTATATGATTTTTTTATTACTGAGCAACCCCTAACTGCCTCATAAAAAATCTAACCGACCAGGAAAAACCATTAATATCGCTTTTTAATTGAACCATTCGCTCATTGTCTTGCCAAAAGAATAACAAAACACCTTATACGTCTGATATACTGCTTCAATAATTCAGACTGTATTCAACCAGCTTCTTTTTTTCGATACAATCGCCTGAAATCATCATAAGTTCTGTTATTTTCAGTCGTTTAACAGGCATTTATAAACACAAGACAAATAACTTTTACAATTTATCAAGCATCCGCACAATGAATACCGCAGCAGCCAGTAATAAAAACTCTACCAAGCTTCAAGGAATAATCAACCGATATAAAAATGTCCGCAACTCTAGTGAAGCAATTTGTGAACCATTATCCACTGAAGACTATATCGTTCAACCTGTCGCCGAGGTTAGCCCTCCAAAGTGGCATCTTGCACATACCAGTTGGTTTTTTGAAGAAGTGATACTTTCCAATAAGATAGACAATTACACATGCTTTGATACAAATTACCGACTACTTTTTAATTCTTATTACAAATCTGCTGGCAAGCACTGGCTTCAAGCTCACCGAGGGCAACTTTCACGGCCAACGGTTTCAGATATCTATGCATACCGTTCTCATGTAGACATAGCAATGACCCAATTGCTTAATGATTCTTTTAGCATCGATCTTGAATCACTTGTAGAAATTGGACTTCATCATGAGCAACAACATCAAGAACTTTTGCTCATGGATATTAAATACATTCTTGCTACAAACCCTTCATACCCTGTTTATTGCAATCAACCTCTAACTTATTCTGGCAAACCCCAAAAACAATTACATTATGTTGATGAAGGCATTTACGAAATTGGCCACAGTACCAATAATTTTTGCTACGATAATGAAACACCCAGACACAAAGTCTACGTGCACCCCCATGCAATTGAAAACTGTTTAGTAAGTAACAGTGAATATCTGGAATTTATTGAAGCGGGTATTTATAACGACCCAACTTACTGGTTAAGCCTTGGTTGGGACTGGGTACAGGAAAATAAAATAAGAAACCCGCTTTACTGGTTCCAGGATGATGGAAAATGGTATGAATTTACCTTACATGGCGTAAAACCATTAGATCCTCATGCACCTGTTGTACATATTAGCTATTATGAAGCAGACGCTTTTGCTCGCTGGCGTAGAAAACGATTACCAACCGAGCAGGAAATGGAGTTGTTTTTAACAAGCACCAAATATAATAGAAACGAACATAGAAGCCAACAGATACTTCACCCCAAACAATGCGATGCAATTGACAACCAGGTATGGTGCTGGACTCAAAGCCATTACTCCCCCTACCCAGGTTATCGCCCATATGAAGGAATGTTAGGAGAATATAACAGTAAATTCATGTGCAACCAGTTTGTGCTACGTGGTGGATGCATTGCAACACCTGCTCACCATTACAGAGCAAGTTATAGAAATTTTTATCACCCCCATCAAAGATGGATGTTTTCTGGCATAAGATTAGCGAAGGATGTGTAATGGAAATTGTAGAACGGTTATTACCAGAAAAATCGGATCATAAATTTGATAATCCATTTGCTATGGATGTATTTTATGGCCTTAAAAGAAAAAACAAAACGCTACCTTCAAAATATTTTTACGATGATTCTGGCAGTAAAATCTTCCAGGAAATTACCCAACACCCCGATTACTACCCTACCAAAACAGAGTTGGAAATTCTAAAAACTGCACAACATTTACTTCCCGCAATGATAGCTGAAAAACAACTCGATGTTATTGAGCTGGGCGCAGGTGACGGCCATAAAACACAGTTTATTCTTAATGGCTTTCTGACAGCAAACTGCCAGGTTAACTACTATCCTATTGATATTTCCCGGAAAGCAATGGATTTTCTTGAAAATGAAATTAATCCTCACCCTAAACTTTTAGTTAGAGGTATTGTTGACGATTATTTTTCTGGCCTCGCCTCAGTGAGACAATCATCCAGGCATAAAAAGCTTGTGCTGTTTCTCGGTTCAAATATAGGAAATTTCGATAGCACTCAAAGCCTTGACTTTTTATCTCATATCAATGAAAACCTTGAGTATTCAGATTATATGTTAATTGGTTTCGATTTAAAGAAAGATATAAATACATTAACTGCTGCCTACAATGACAGCAGCGGTTTAACCAGAAACTTCAATTTAAACTTGTTAAAACGAATAAACCGCGAACTGGGGGCTAATTTCAACCTGGAAAAATTCCATCATCACGGTATTTATAACCCTACGATTGGCGCTATGGAAAGTCATCTGATTTCTACAGAAAAACAGAGCGTCAAGATTCAACTGTTAGATATGCATGTTAACTTTGATGCATTTGAAGCGATTCACACCGAATATTCTTATAAATACTCTGAATCCGACATCGAAACAATGAGTCGCCATTGTGGCTTTTCTGTATTACACCATTTTACTGATGACAAACACTATTTTATTGATTCTCTTTGGAAGAAAAATAAAACTCTTTAAGTGGAACTGATCAATAAAACCTTTCAGATTCGTACGTTTTGCTCTCCTGAACTACCAGGAAGTTTGCAGTACTTACATTTTTTTTCAAATAAAAAGAAATTACAGGAAGCAGCAGAAAATTATGTGATTGATAATGAATACGACCATTCTTTTATCTACCTTGAATCAAAGACCATGGCTTTTGTTAAATGGAAAAATAAAGCAGGTGAAATTCAACTTTGTGGTAGTGGCGCTTTTGCAATAGCATGGTTATTAAAACACTACATACCCTCTGTAAACACTATAAAATCAACCCTTTATGAATTAAATATTCAACAACAAAACGATTGTGTATTTGTTGAGTTGCCTCATCAACTCGTAAAGCCATATAGCCATAACAAAGATCTCATCATGTTCTCAAATCCTGAGAACGGTATTTATCTATTACAAACATTATCTGAAGAGCAGCTCATAACAACCAACTGGTTAGGAAATGATATCAAACAGCTTGCTTTAATAGATGCACATGGATTTTGCGCCTTTTTCTGGAATGAAAAAAAAGCATCTGGAAATTTACGCTATTTTGTCCCTTGGCACGGCCGCAATGAAGACTATGTCACTGGTTCTATACATCAATACCTAACACCACTAATATATGATCTTTATAATGCGTCAACTCAGAACTGGCAACAGTGCTCTTCCTCACCAGGTATACTAACAACCTTTTATAGTAAAAAAACCATCAGATTAACAGGGTATTGTGAGCTTATTTAAAAATGTTGCTATGACCACTTAGCATTTTTATTTATTATTTTATAACTAAACGTATGAGCAAAAAGTGCTGTAATGTCATTGACCAGATTATTTTTAGAAGGCAATTTCGGTAACCAGTCTGATAATTGAGAAACCTGTTGCCCTTCATAACCACAAGGATTGATACCGGCAAAAGGAGTCTGATCAAAATCATAATTAAAACAGAAGCCATGATAAGATTTATTTTTACTGATTCTTAAACCAATAGCAGTTATTTTTGCCCTGGCACCCTGCTTATCTTTTACATAGATTCCAGGAGCTGCTCTATCAGTAAAAGCTTCTATAGCTTTACTATCAAGGTAAGCAATGACTATATTTTCAAGCGATTCAACTAAATTTCTAACCCCCAGAGATAGGCGCTCTATATCAGCAAGAAAATAAAACATAATTTGACCAGGACCATGGTAAGTTACCTGACCACCACGATCTGTCTTTATTATTGGTATATTATTAGCATTAAGTATATGGGCAGAATCTCCAGCCTGGCCCAATGTATAAACAGGCTCATGCTCTAACACCCATAACTCATCCATTGTTTGAGAACTCCGCTCATGGGTAAATTGCTTCATTGCCCGGTAAGCACTCTCGTAATTTACCAGCTGGCCAGCATTATCATTTAAATAGTTTTTTACTATAAGCTCATTCATTAATAGAATCAGAGCACCATTTTGACCCGACCAGTTGCTTTTAATGCTACATGAATATTATGCAGCTGCTCTTTTCCAGTAGCATATATAACCAAGGTGATAGACGTAAAGTTTCCTTTAGCGCTATCTCTTACCTTTATTTTTGATTCATCCAACTCAGGAACAAACCTTTTTACCTCTCTTAGCACAACCTCGAGAAAATCATCAGCCGCTTCTCCCATAACTTTAATCGGGTAGTCACAAGGAAATTCTATTTTTGGCGGCTCTTCCCCAGGAGGAAGTGTATTGTTTGTAATTAAATCTGACATATATTCTTTAAAAAGCCTTACTATTCAAAGCCTAGAATATTACGAATAAATAATATAAGTCCTTCCCACGTCCTGGCAAGCCATCCTAATTGCTCAACATCATACATTGCTACCAAATTCTTTTCAGCAAGAATGTTATCATCCATCATTAATTTAACCGTTCCAAAGGCTTGACCTTTTTTTATTGGTGCTTTTATTTCTTGCTGTAATTCTACCAACGCTTTAACTTCTTCATCGGTACCTTTTTGTAACGTTAGATTAACTGGCTCTTCAGACATTAAATCCAATGTTTTAGACTTACCAAACCAGACTTTCGCTGCATGAACCGGTTCATCACGCGCAAAAAAATCAACAACTTCAAAATTCCTAAACCCATAACCAAAAAGTTTTTTTGACTCATCTTCTCTTATTCGTGAACTGTTAGTACCCATCACGACTGAAATCAAACGCATTCCATTCTTTTTCGCAGAAGCAATGAGACAGTAACCTGCTTCACTTGTATGCCCCGTTTTTATACCATCAACATATTCATCGCGTGAAAGTAAACCATTTCGGTTAGGCTGAGATATACCGTTAAAACTGAAAGACTTTTGTGAGTAAAAATCATAATGTTCAGGAAAGTCGTAAATTAAACCCCTTGCCAACAAAGAGAGATCTCTTGCTGTCGTCTTGTGTCCTTCGGCAGGCATACCATGCGAGTTCTTAAAACTGGTTTGATGCATACCCAATATGTTAGCCTGGTAATTCATCATATCGACAAAGCCTGATTCATCTCCACCAATATATTCAGCTAATGCCACACTCGCATCATTTCCCGACACTATAATAAGTCCTTTTAACAGGTCAGAAAGCAGCACTTCTGTTCCCTCCCGAATAAACATTTGCGAGCCACCCATACGCCAGGCTTTAACACTGACCGGCACTTTGTCCTCTAAAGAGATAGAACCTTTTTGTAACTCTAAAGCTACGATATAACTTGTCATTAACTTTGTCAGACTTGCCGGTGGTACAAGCATATCGGCATTATTCTCAACAAGTATTTTTCCAGTTTCCGCTTCCATTAATAAGTAGCTGGTTGCAGATAATTGAGGAGGGCTAGGTAGAGGAAAAGTCGCAAATACAAACGAGCTTTTACAAAATAATATTAAAGCAATAAGAAGTGAAGGCTTTAAAATGGTCTTAATAAAATTATTTAGCATGAAATACACTATTAACCGTTAGATATATCCAAAATTTGGAAAAAATAAAAACAAGATTAGTCCAAGTTTAAAACAGTCGTATGTGCATTGGCAAATGAATGAAATAAGCTATTATTTTTTAATTGGTTGACTTTATTCTGGTTTTTAAAGGGTCCAACTCTTACCCGGTATAACCCTCTTTCCGGTAAAGGGTGAATAACAACTTTCGGATTAAGACTTAAATTACCGACCTTAACAGCTCTATTTATCTTTTCCAGCAAATCGTTTTGCATGCGCTGAGCTGATGCCAAACTGGTAAAAGCAGCAATCTGTAAGTATAAGTTACCCTCAGAGCGTGACCTGGTTATCAGTTGTTGTTTGTTTTTTTCATAAGATTTATTTTTATTATTGACTGCCAGTCTGGTTTTTGTTGTTTGAGGCGCAGTTTTGGCTTTACGATAAGTACGAGGATCAATGACTTCAACTTCTACTTTTGCAGTACCCTTTTTGACTATGTCCAATTTTGTCGCTGCAAGATAAGAAAGATCAATAATCCTGCCTTCTATAAAAGGCCCTCTATCATTGACTCTGACAATTGCCTGCTTACCATTTTCAATATTAGTAACACGCACATAACTCGGCAGTGGCAAATGTTTATGTGCCGCCGTCATTTTATAGATATCATAACGCTCGCCGTTTGACGTTAAATTGCCATGAAACTTCATACCATACCATGAAGCTATTCCTCTTTCTTTATAACCATTTGCTTCGCTAAGCACTCGATAGGTTTTGCCTCGAACTGTATAGGTCGAGGGGTTTCCGCCTTTACTTTTCGGCTCTACCCTGGGCACAGCATCAGCTATATAACCTGGTTTTTTTAGTGGTTTACTTGGCGCATAGTCGGGTTTATGCGTATAACCACCACACGCGACAAGAAACAATGTTAGTAAACCAATAATAGAAATTTTCATTGTGGTTATCTTTTATTGCTTCCTCCAGGAATTTAAAGTGGCTAATTTAGCGAAGCCCCTGCAATGGCTTCACTCAATAAATATACTGCCATTGTATATTTTGATCTTGGATTATAACGGCTAATCACATAAAAATTATTTAAACCAAGCCACATTTCGTCACTATCAGCATCTTTAAACTGTATTACTTTCACACTTTGACTATCACTAATAGCTCTTTCACTAAAAATACCTCTTGCGCGTAAAGCACCCATGACTTGATCAGGCTTTAATTTTCTTGCGGAAAATGACTCTTCCTGTTTTTGTGAATTAGATGCTCTTACAGCAATAAGTTCACCGGCACGATAACCATAATGTGCCAAATAGTTTGCTGTACTATAAATTGCATCGGCAGGGTTTAATAGATCAATGACTCCATCTTTATTGCCGTCTACAGATAATTGTCGATAATTGCTTGGCATAAACTGACTCAAACCCATTGCGCCAGCATAAGAGCCTTTTAGATCTGTCGGATTCCAGCCTCTTTCTTTACACAATACAATATATTCAATAAGCTCTTTCGAAAAAAAACCACCTCTGCGTGGATGCTCAAATGCCAATGTAGAAAGTGCATTCAAGACATTTGCTTTTCCTGTAAATGAACCGTAGTTTGTTTCGACACCTAAAATTGCCGCTACAACTTCTTTTGGAACACCAAACTCTTCCTCCATAGCATTAAATACTATGTAATGCTCTCGAATAAACTTTACTCCCTGATCAATACGCTGATTAGTAATAAAGCTACTTTTATATGCCTTCCAGGTTTTAGTTTTTTCTGCAGCACCAGCCATACTCTTTAGAATACGCTGTTCTTTAGTGGCCTGAGCAAGTACTTGTTTTACTTCTTTTTCAGTAAAACTGTGATCCTTAACGAGCGTTTCTATCACAGCAGCAGCTTTTGGATGTGCACTGTAATCAGCCAATACCGTTTCTGAAAAAATAAACAATTGTAAAATTAAAAGAAGAAAATATTTTTGGAATAAATACATAGCACTAACTAATCATTACTGTTTGTGAAGTCTCTATTAAATTAGAACACTTAATTAATTACAAGTTTCCTTTTGATAATATATTCAACAATAGAAAGAAATTATCTTTTTCGTTTTTTCCTTCTACTATATGACACTGATTTATACGCTACTCACTATTTTTAAGATTTTGATTCACTGCTGATCGCCATCAAAATACCAAAACTTAACATCATAGTGACCATTGCAGTCCCCCCATAGCTCACTAAAGGCAAAGGCACACCGACAACAGGCAACATACCTGCAACCATCCCCATATTGACACAGACATATACCAGGAAGGTAAATGTTATACTTCCTGCAACAAGGCGTGAAAACATATCCTTTGCCGATACAGCAATATAAGCACCCCTCAATACAATAAGAAAATAAATGGCATAAAGTGCCATCACACCAATTAATCCAAATTCCTCAGCTAATACAGCAATGATAAAGTCGGTATGACTTTCAGGCAAAAAATCCAGATGCGATTGTGTTCCTTGTAACCAACCTTTACCTTGTAAACCACCAGATCCAATAGCCGTTTTAGACTGAATAATATTCCAACCTGCCCCAAGACGATCACTCTCTGGATTAAACATAGTAAGAATTCTATTTTTCTGGTAAGTATGCAATCCAAATTGCCAAATTGGCCAGGCTGAAACTAGCAAAATAAGTGATACAAAGAAAATATAGATCCACTGCAATCCCGCTAACCAGATAACAAAAAACCCGGAAGAAGCCACAAGGATAGATGTCCCTAAATCAGGCTGAATCACTATCAGCATAAAAGGAAGTAATAAAATAGCAAAACTGGTTAATAAAGAAAAAAATGAGGGTGGTAGTTTCTTATCTGATAAATAAGCTGCTACAGTAAGCGGTAGTGCTATTTTCATTAACTCGGATGGTTGAAAACGAATAAAACCCAAATCCAACCACCTTGTTGCACCATTAACATCGACACCAAAAAAGGGAGTTGCAAATAATGCCGTTATCGCCAACACATAAAGCACGGGTGAAAATGTTTTAATCGTTTTTAATTTAAATTGAGCTGCGACTAACATCCCTGTATAAGCAATTGCCATATATATCGCTTGCTTTATCACTCTTGAGGTCGATTGACCACTCGCACTATAAAGTACAATCAACCCATAGCAAGAAATGGTAGTGAGCAAAATAAAAAGGAAATAGTCAATATGCAAACGCTTGAATATTCTTAAACGCAAGGACATCATATTTTGATTATCAGGAAGATTTCTAACGTATTCGTTATTCATTACTTCTTCTCCAAACCAAAATTAGCAAATACCTTTCCTTTTTTCTTTTTCTTCTTTTTCTTCATTTCATTATCTAAAAACCAGTCAAATATTGATCTTGCTATAGGCGCAGCTGTAGAGCTACCGCTGCCTCCATTTTCAATAATTACGGATAAAGCAATCTCCGGATTCTCTATAGGAGCAAAGCCAACAAAAAGCGCATGATCTCTTTGCCTCTCTGCTATCTCCTCTTCATCGTATTCTGCATCTTGAGGAATACCAATAACCTGAGCTGTGCCTGTTTTTCCTGCTATGTAATAACTTATATCTTCTGAAATATTCTTTGCTGTCCCTTTATTACCATGAATAACACTTTTCATAGAATCATAAATAAAGTTCCAATAGTCATCACTCACTACAGATGAGTCCGAAATATTTATTCTGCTATCCATTGTTGCATAGCTATCACTATCTTCATCCAGTAAAGCTTCACTAAACCAGCCATCTACATGTCTTGATTCAGTTTTTACCAAACCAGGTTTTATATATAAACCTTTATTCGCGATAATTGAAGTTGATACTGCAAGCTGAAGCGGTGTTGATAACATATAACCCTGACCTATGCCTACATTTAGCGTTTCTCCCGGGTACCATGCAGAGTTTTTATTTTTTCTTTTCCATTGACGTGAAGGCATTAATCCATCTCGCTCACCAACTGAATCGATTCCTGTCTTAATGCCTAACCCGAAAGCAGTGGAGAACTCATGTAAACGATCAATACCCAATTGGTACGCTAGATCATAAAAAAAAACGTCACAGCTTTCTTCTATAGCCTGCTTTAAATCGACATATTCACCATGCCCTGAACGTTTCCAATCCCGATAATAACGTTCGTCGTTTGGTAACTGATACCAACCAGGATCTCTTACTTTTGTGTTCTTATCGATAACACCATAATATAGTCCAGCCAGGCCAAAAATAGGTTTCAGCGTTGAGCCTGGCGGGTATTGCCCTTGTAATGCCCTGTTAAATAAAGGAAGGTCATGTGACTCTCTTAGCTCTGAGAATTTATCATTACTGATACCGTTTATAAATAAATTCGTATCATACGAAGGAGTGCTTACCATCGCCAGAACACCACCAGTATGCACATCTAACACAACTACAGCAGCGCGCTTATCTTTCAACAAATCATAAATATACTGTTGTAATTCAGCATCAAGGTATAGCTGAAGATCTGAACCAGGTATAGAGTTTTCCTGCTGCAATATATTAAGAACCCGACCATGCGCATTAGTTTCTACATAGCGGGATCCAACTTTGCCATGGAGCTGCATTTCGTAATATTTTTCCAAACCCGTTTTGCCAATATGGTGAGTAGCTGCATAATTAACTTTTGTTTCAGCGCGCTCCAGTATTTTTTGCTGTTCTTTTGAATTTATTCTACCGACATAACCAATAACATGTGCAAAGGCTTCTCCTAATGGGTATTGCCTGACCAATTGCGCTTCGACTTCTACCCCAGTGAGTCGATAACGGTTAACAGCAAAACGACTAATTTCATCATCTGTTAACTTAAACTTTAGTGGAACACCCTGATATGGCGTACGATTTCTCAGGCGCCGACGAAATTTTTCTACGTTTTTATCATCAATATCAAATAGCTGCTGTAAATCAATTAAAAGCTCATCAAGGTTATTGACTCGCTCCTTCGTTATTAAAAGGCTATAGCTCGGCTGATTTTCTGCAAGTAACACTCCATTACGATCGTAAATCAAGCCTCTTCTGGGGGCCAATGGTAATGTATATATTCGATTATTATTCGACTCTGTTACGAACTTTTGATAATTTATAACTTGTAAAGAAAAATATCTCCCCAATAGAGCAAGCCCTATCAACGAGAAAAAAGCAAGAAGAAAAGACAAACGATTTTGAAACAATCGCTTTTCGCTTTCATCATCTCTTAACTGTTCTCGCTTTACCATCTAACTAATAATTTTATTCACGGTGATAAGGGTGTCCACTTAGAACTGACCATGCTCTATATATTTGCTCAACAAGAATAACTCTCACAATTGGATGAGGCAACGTTAAATTGGAAAGGGAAAATGTCCAATCTGGCCACTGTCTTTTTAATTTACTTGATACAGAGTAATCAAACCCATCAGGGCCACCTATCAAGAAACAAAGGTTTTGTGAATTACTTTGCCACTGTATTAATTTATCAGATAACTGCTTAGTTGTTATCGCATCACCGCGCTCATCCATCGCAATAACAAAACTGTTAGAAGGAACCATCGAAAGAATTTTTTCTGTATCTTTTTTTTTCAAAATGCCAGTTGAAATATTTTTTGCTCTTTTTGTGATAGGCACTTCAATTAATTTTACATCACAGTCTTTTGGCAGCCTTTTGATATATTCGTTACTATTTTCGACTACCCAAGCCGGCATTTTATTTCCAGCTGCAATAATCGTTATCTTCATTCATTCTCCAACGAACTATCACCACTTTCAGGCTTCATTGTCCATAAACTTTCCAAATCATAAAACGCTCTTGTTGCCGGAAGCATAATATGCACTAATACCCCACCAAAGTCGACCAATACCCACTCTGCACTTTCTTCCCCCTCTACACCTATAGTTCTTACGTCTTCTTTTTTTAATTCCATTTGAACATTATCGGCCAATGACTTTACATGTCGATTTGATGTGCCACTGGCTATCACCATAAAATCGGCAATACTCGTAATATCTCCAACTGCTAGCTCAATAATATCGACGGCCTTTAAATCTTCCAGGGCTTTTACAACTGACTTTTTAATTAATTGACTATCCACAAATTACTCGTTTGATTCTGCTCATTAAGTGTATAAATTTTCATTTTTAATATATTCATAAACTGATTTTGGTAACATTTGCTCCAAAAAAATATGGTTATTCATATCTGTTCGGTCAGACAAAGCCTTTCTCACCTCAGTTGAAGAAACTATCCAGGGCGTTAGGCATTGCTTAATGATTTGTCCCTTAGGTTCTGTCATTTCAAATACCGCTTTATCCAGTAATAACTCTACATCATTATCAAGTCGAACTGACGTTATAGTCTCTTTTTTTTCCGCGAAACGCTCTACAACAATTAAATTAACAAAATTAAGCAAATGCTTCCAGTCTTTCCAACGATGCAAACCTGACAACACATCAGTACCAATAATAAATCCTATACAGGCATTCTCACCATAAAGCTTTCGCAATTCCTTACAGCTGTCTATTGTGTATGAAACCCCTTCTTTTTCAAGCTCTCTAGTATCTATAGATAATGTTTGTTCATGCAACGTAGCCAGTTGTAACATTTCTAAACGTTGTTCTGAGTTTGCTTTTGGTTGCTTATTATGGGGATGAATGCCGCATGGCATTAACGAAACACTATCCAGCTCTAAAGCATGAACTAACTCTAACGCTGTGCACAAATGACCGTTATGTACTGGATCAAATGTTCCACCAAATATTGCCACACGCTCTTTATTCTTCATTAAAACGACAGCACTTAGCTTCTTATTTGGCCTTGACCCAGCACAATATATTTTTGTGAAGTTAAGCCTTCCAAGCCTACTGGCCCCCTGACATGTATCTTATCAGTTGAAATCCCTATCTCAGCACCAAGACCATATTCAAATCCATCGGCAAAGCGAGTTGATGCATTCACAATGACTGAACTTGAGTCTACCTCTCTGGTAAAACGCAGGCTATTTTCATAATTATTAGTCACTATAGCTTCAGTATGCTTTGAGCTATATTTATTAATATGTAATATAGCTTCATCAATACTACCAACCATTTTTACAGCAAGAATCGGTGCAAGGTATTCTTCATACCAGTCATCTTCACTCGCTTCAATCAGTGTCGACGTTACTTTACCTTTTAATATTTCATATGTGCGCTCACACACTCTAAGTTCTACATCATACTCATCGTAAGCCTCTGTTAATTCTGGTAACAAATCTTCAGCAACATCCTCGTGTACTAATAACGTTTCCATTGCATTACAAACACCGTAACGATGTGTCTTAGCATTAACAGCGATTGCTATTGCTGTTTCATGATCGGCACTATCATCTATAAATACATGACAGTTACCATCAAGATGCTTAATAACATTCACTGTTGCTAAACGGCTAACATGTTCAATTAGTCCCTTACCACCTCGAGGAACAATCACATCAATATAATCTGGAGCTGTTACCATTTGATCAACAATGGATCTGTCACTCGTTTCTACAACTTGTA
Organism: Cellvibrionales bacterium; assembly: GCA_041941365.1. Lineage (GTDB taxonomy): Bacteria > Pseudomonadota > Gammaproteobacteria > Pseudomonadales > UBA7434 > UBA7434. The sequence continues at coordinate 300,946 of JBGTQK010000002.1, forward strand.
CTACATTCGGATTCATTCCTGAAGTTTGTATTCCATCGGCAATAGCTTGAGCCAAAGCCTGATTAGAAAATAAAGCTTCAGACCCCCCTCTTAAAATAGACGCATTCCCGGACTTTAAACACAGCGAAGCCGCTTCAACAGTCACATTGGGTCTTGACTCATAGATAATGCCAATAACGCCCAATGGCATACGAATTTTACCTACCTGGATACCAGAGGGACGAAAAGTGAGGTCTTCTATCTCCCCCACAGGATCCGGTAATGCAACCACCTGCTCCAGTCCTTCCAATATTCCGTCAATACGCTCTTCTGTCAACTCCAAACGATCCAGTAAAGCTGTATCCAGGCCGGCTTCTTTACCTTTAACCAGATCTTTAACATTTGCTGATTTAATGCTGCTGCGGGAATTCTGTATAGATTGAGCCACTCCTAGCAATGCAGCGTTTTTTTCAGCTGTTGATGCAGCTGAGATAATGCGACTTGCCTGACGAGCTTGCTCACCTAATTGTTTAAAGTATGCTTTTGTATCCACTCATAACTTACCTGTAAAAGAACAATTGCTGCTTATTCTCTCATAGACCAGATGATAAACAAGTAAAGTTTATAAGGGAAAATTAGATATGAATAAGATTTATACCCAATATTATGACCTAAAAAGCTATTTTTATTGAATTGCCGCTAAAATTCTCTGCGCAGCTTTTCCATCACCGTAAGGGTTATGAGCCTGAGACATTTCCTCGTAGGTGTCTCTGTTCAACATAACTTCTTCAAGATTATCAATTATTGTTTGCGTATTCGTACCTACTAACCTAACAGTACCAGCTTCAACAGCTTCTGGTCGCTCAGTCACTTCACGCATGACGAGAACAGGCTTACCTAATGATGGTGCCTCTTCCTGGATACCTCCCGAGTCGGTTAAAATCATTGAAGAACGATCCATTAACCAAACAAAGGGCAAATAATCCTGAGGCTCTATTAGCATAACATTATCTAATTCACCCAGAATATCAAATACTGGCTTTTGGACATTAGGGTTTAGGTGTACAGGGTAGACGAATTCCCAATCCTGATGAGCTTCAGCCAGTGCTTTAATTGCCATGCACAAATCAATAAATCCTTGACCAAAGTTTTCTCTTCGATGTCCAGTGATTAAAATCATTTTTCGATTCGAGTCTGACAAACGATCAACCAGCTCTTCACCTAACGCTTCTAACCATATCGCTTTGTCATAACTTTTTAAGCGTTCTCTTACCCATAACAAAGCATCAACCACAGTATTACCTGTAACTATAATTCTTTCTGCTTCGATATTTTCTTTTAATAAATTCTCACGAGATGACTTAGTAGGTGCAAAATGCAATCGAGCTATCGAGCCAACTAAACTTCTATTTGCTTCTTCCGGGAAAGGCGCCAATAGATTTCCTGTTCGCAAACCAGCTTCTACATGTCCAACTGGTATCTGTGCATAAAATGCAGCAAGCGCAGCAGTAAAACATGTAGTAGTATCACCATGAACTAAAACCAAATCAGGGTTACTTTTTTGTAAAACAGGACGCATTCCTACGAGAATGCGCCCTGTTAAGTCATACAAATCCTGATTCTGACGCATTATATCAAGATCATAATCTGGCTTAATCTCAAATAAACCTAGTACCTGATCTAACATCTCACGATGCTGGGCGGTAACACAAACTTCTACATCTACATCACATGCATCTTTGAGAGACAGAACTACTGGAGCCATTTTTATTGCTTCAGGCCGAGTACCAAAAACCACCAGCACCTTATTAAACATTATACAATTACCTACTGATTATCACTTACATCAAACTTAACGTCTTAATTGCTTCTTCTTTACCATCAAAGTTGGCATCCGGGTTAGAAGTTGCAAGATCCAAATAGTTTTTAGCATTTTCCATATCGCCATTTTTATAGTACGCCATACCCAAGTGATATTGCAAAACAGGCTGAGTGTCCAACTTATCTACAGCTGCCTGAAGATACCTAACAGCCTGGCTATATTCTCCAGCGTGATACAATACCCAGCCCACTGTATCCAGATAGGCAGGATTTTCACTTTCCTGAAGATCTACGATCAATGATTGAGCCTCTTTAACATTTGCATCTGATTTAAGATTTTCCACATAAATCATCGCTAAATTATTTTTAGCAATTAGCTCAGCTCCTTTTTCTTGTTTAATAATTTTTTTGTATATATCTTTAGCCTTCTCATATTGCTTTTGTCCGTAATAGAACAAAGCCAAATCCACTTCTAAACCAACATGATTAGTATTTTCAATACCAGATTTTAACAGCGTTTCTATTTCATTTATTTTACCAGCAACAAAATAAACTCTGCTGAGCTGAGAATAATATTCTTTTGCATCACTTTTCAAATCGACTGCTATTTCAAGGTTTTTTTCTGCATTTGCAAAGTCTTTTTGTTCAGCTTGCATTGAACCTAATAGGTAATAACAATAGTCAAAATCATTATTCCCCTTACAATGATTTTCCACATAAGATAATGCAGCTTCTTTTCCCCGGGTTTCAGAAATTACTGAAGAAATATTTTTTAAGACGACTTTTGCTTTTGGCTTAAGTTTTAATGATTTATCCAGATTATCAAAAGCCTGCTCAAATTCCTCAGACTTTAAATTAACTCCTGCCTGCAAATAGTGACCCAAAGCTTTGGAATTTTCTGAAGACATGAGTCTATCTATAAATTCCTGAGCTTCTGCCCAGTCTTCTTTCAAAGCTAAAAGTTTAACCAACATTGAAACCAGACCAACATTTTCCTCATCTATTTCTAACGCCTGACGAATGTACTTTTCTGCACTTTCATAATCTTCTGCAGCTAGCGACAATCTTGTAACTGCCAGCAAAGTTTCTAATTCTGGTTCGCTAATTTGCAATAATCGCTGATAATTATTTAATGCAAGCTCTTTATCTCCTCTTAGCTCCTGAGCATTTGCCAGTGTTTTAAGTGCTCTTGCGTTTTGAGGGTTATTTTTTAATAAAACCCTCAAATCAGAAATAGCCGCGTCAAGATTTTCATCACGCAACATAATTAATGCTCTCGACATCAAAGCCTGCTCATTTTCAGCTTCAACTTCCAAAGCTTCATCTAACATAGCTTTAGCTTTCTCATAATTCTTTGCTTCAACCTCAAATGCAGCCAAACCTACTCGCGCCTTAACAGCCGCAGCATCTAATGGCAATTTTTCAACAAGGTTATTTAATACCTCCTTACCGGCTTCTTTATCTCCTACAAAGAAATACAACTTAGCCAGAATTGAATGATACTCACCCACCTGTGGCTCTTCTTTAATATATTTTTTCACTTCTGCTACTGCTGCTTCCTGAGAACCATGCTGACGTAGATAACCTATTACTCTTTTCTTGGTGTTTACCGAGTTATCGTTGTTAGCTGCATATGTCCTAACTTCTTTTTCTGCTTTGTCAAACTCTCCCAACTTCACATAGTATCGAACCAGCATATCTGAATAGATTGCATTCTCGGGATTATCCCCGACTAATTTTATTAATACCGGCTCTATCTCCTTATCTCTTTCCATAGTTTCAAGTAGCGCTGCTTTTAAAACATAAAGTTCATTTTGCGCAGGCGAAGCTTCAATACCTTTATTTACATAGGCCAAAGCTTCTTCACCCTGGTCCCTTTTTCCTAACACTTTTACGAGAACACCCAATGCTGGCCCGGAAGCAGGATTTGATTCTAACACCTCATATGCCAGCTGCTCTGCTGCCGGCTCCTGATCAGTTGCGCTTAACCCAATTGCTTTATAACTTTTTGCTTCAGAATTTGCTGGATCTTTTTCCAAAATCAGTTCAACTTTTTCAAGCAGGCTTTCATAATCTTTAACCATAATAAAGATTTTTGATAAACCAATATTTGCTTGAACATTATCTGATTGCTCTTGAAGAACTCCTTGATAGACACCGTAAGCTTTTCGAATATCACCGCTTTCCAGAAAAATATCGCCTAATAAAACCTGGGCTTCCGAGTTTTTTGGATTAATCTGCAGTACATTCCTGACCTCAATTTTTGATTTTTCCAAATTACCTTCAGTGAAGTATTCCTTTGCTCGCTCTAAATATTTTACCTGACGATCTTCACCTTTATCACAACCTGAAAGCACCACAGCAAAAATCAAACTACTAAAAATTATATGTTTCATTTTTCACACCTACTCAGCAAATAATTAAATTAAAAAAGTCATACCAAAGCAACAACAAGCAATCAAACCAAAGCATACACTAATTTTTGGTTTTTTAGCCCTTACAACAATATATTCAGATGCATATATCATAATTGCCAATCTCAAAACCGCTCCGATTAGTTGTCGATTATCTTCTGAAAGACTGGATAAAAATGGAGCTGCCAATAGTATCAATAAAACCAGAATATCCTGATTATCCAATCTGAAAAGTTCTCTACGAGTAGTTCTAATCGCTACAGCAAGCACTAATACTAATAAAAGCAACATCAAATCTATTACAGTAAATGATTTCCAACCTGGCAAATAATAATCTGCAATAAATGTATGAAAATAAATTGTTAGTAAACTAAAGCCATATAGAATAAACCTTGAAAGCTTCTGACTTCTTATTTTTGAAAAAAGAAAAGCCAGACATACCACAGCAAAAAAAACCAGTGCTATCAAATCATAAAGTGCATAGCCATTTAACTGACTTCTTCCCGTTAATAGATATGAAATCCAGCATAAACCCAGAATAACCTCTACATATCTAACACCAAACTTATGCATTACTGTTAGATTTCGAAACGCCGGGTTTCGGCGTTCGACTCCACTTTTCTGATCAATACTCTGTAATGGATTATCTTCCAGTCCTTTCATTTTATATCTTAAAAAAGAGACTGTAATCAAACAGAATAAAATATATGCAGCAACTACAACCCAATCACTTTCATAACGCAACCAGAACATTAAACCCAACAAAGTGAAGTTTAAAATATATAAAGCAGCAACTGTTTGATAATGCGCAAACCCCAGCTTCAAAAACTGGTGATGTAAATGACGCTTATCCGGCTTAAATGGTGAATGCCCATCTTTGATTCTCAATAACATCACCATCAATGTATCTAAAACCGGAACACCCACTATACCTAAAGCCAATACAGAACTTACCGGAGAGCTTTCAGACTGCGTTATCAGAAGACCTAAAGCACCTGTAGCAAAACCCAGGAACTGGCTTCCGGTATCCCCCATGAATATTGTCGCCGGGTGCGTATTAAAACGTAAAAAGCCAGTTAGAGCGCCCATTGCTGATAAAGCAATAATTGTATAAGTGTATTCATTACACATATAGGCTAATACTGCAATGAAACCCAAACTCAATAACGTTGAACCTGCAGCCAGACCATCCAGCCCATCACTTAGATTAACTGCATTTGTAACACCTAAAAGAAACAACCCAACAATAAAATAAATTAAAACCGAATCATTAGATATACCTTCGAGGAAAGGAATTTTCGTTATTTCCAGACCACCCGTCAAAAAGATCGCTACAGCAAGTATTTGACCAAAAAATTTCCATTTGTAATTTAACTGATATTTATCATCAATAAATCCAAAAAAAACGATAACACTTAGCGCTATTAATAAATGAACAACCTCCTCAATATTACTTACCCAGAGTAATACCGGGATGAAAAAAGCTATCGCAATTCCTACACCACCTATTCTAGGAATAGGGTTCACATGCACTTTACGGCTATCTGGCGTGTCTAATAGACCTAACGCCGGTGCATAGCGCATAAGTACAGGAATCGATGCTGTACTTAATAGTAAAGCTAATGCAAATGAAATAGCTGCTATCACGTTTAAACCTTATTATTAATCAGGTATATATTTAATTATTAATGGCTGAAAATCAGATAAAAATTGATTAAGTCTTTTTTCAGCATCTTCAACGCCTGTCCCTTCAGGAATATAAGTTATCAAACGAACCAATGCTCCATCTGTACGGTTTTTTGTCAAGGCATCCCAGAATACAAACCACTTGTTTAAGTATTCATTAGTGACATCCCTTCCACGACCATCAAACCAGTAATAAACAAGCTGTTGAACATCTCCCATTTGCATAACTATCTGGTTTACATTAATGCTCTCTCCACTTTCCAATGACACTATTTTCTGTGTATGTGATTGCACTACCCAGCCCCCGCCAGGCAAACAGGATTTAGGTGAATGGATTGAAGCACCTTTACTTTGAGATTCATACCACGCAGCATAAAAACCAATATGAGGCTCTTTATTGGTTCTTTGATATTTAGCTGTTATATAGTCGGTTAGTTTAAGCGTATTCAGAACCTGCTGATCTAACGATGATTCCCTACCTTTCCACTCTCCTTGCAAAAGTGGGAATTGTGAAAATAACTCTCTCTCTGGAGCCACATTCTGTCTATTAAGAATCCCTTTAGATGCAGGCAACACTAAAATCAGTATCAACAACGATATTATCATCGAAGTGTAAAAAGCTTTACCTGGCAACTCTGTTGCCGTTTTACTGCTTTCAAGCTGTTTATTTGCACCGAAGTCCAAATCAAACAAGTCTCCGAAGCGAGTGTCTTTGTTGCCAAATATCATATGGAGTATCCATATTTCCAGAAGCAAAACACCCAGACAAGCAACAAATACAATCCAGCCTTCAAAGTCGTGCAGAAAACCTTCTGCTGCTGCGATACCAAAATGTTCGACTGTTACTCCAATAACACCGATCCGAAAACTATTCATTAAAACCGTTATTGGAATCGTTGAAAGAAAGATAATCACTCTTTGCCACAACGCGCCTTTATATATATAAGCCATTAAGAAACCAAAACTCATTAATGGAAACAAATAACGCAATCCACTACATGCTTCTACTACTTGTAATCTGTATACACCTAAATCAATAACGTTACCTGCCAAATAAACGCTAATGTCAAACAAACGAATAAAAGCAACACCCAGCTCAGATGAGATTAACTGTAATTTCTGGGAAAGATTAAAATAAAGGAAATTAGGTAAGGGAATCATAAAAAACAGATAAAAAATTCCTGCCCATACTACTCGCACTCCGGAAACACCTAACCAGACTAACGCCAGCCCCCATAAACCTACCCAAAATGCATACTGTATCACTGTATAAATTGCACTTAATTCACCCAAAAACCACAGACAAAGAGAAAGAATAATGAAAAATACACCTAACCAACTTCCAGGCTTCATCTTTTGTAATAACTCTTCTCTTCTTTGCCATATAAGATAAAGAGCTACCAAGGGAATCAGATATCCATGACTATATTCTTCTTTTTCCCACCATTTAACCATTAACTCAAGACCATCGAAACAGATGGCGATCAACAGAGCAAATGCAAACAAAAATAAAATAAATCCTTTAGAATATATAAACTTTAAATTAGTCATTTTTCACCTGGCTTTCCACATTCTCTCATTCATTTATACTTACGTTTACTTACGCTTGACAACTAAAGTTTCAAGCAGCGATAGATAACTTTTTGCTAACTTCTTTCTATCAAAATTTTCAATAACATATTTTCTACCATGGACTTCAAGCTTAGCGTACTCATCATTATTCTGAGATAGGAATAATAACTTTTGCGCTAATTCTTGAGCATTTTCAGGTTCAATACATACACCAGCCCCAGATTCCAAGATTATTTCTTTTACCTCTCCTTCTACACCTAAAATTATTGGAGTTTGTGTAGCCATACTTTCAAAAATCTTGGAAGGAATGACCGTTTTAAATAAATCAAGTTTTTTTAGTAAAACCAAACTTACGTTACTGATTGACCAAAGCGCAGGCATCCTGTCTTTTGACTGTTGACCAAGCATATATACATTATCAAGACCTCTTTGCTCTTTCTCTTTTAATAAACGAACCCTGTCAGCACCATCGCCTACCATCAAAAAAACTATATGATCATGTTCTTTTAGTATATCGGCTGCATCTAGAATCACATCTAATCCATGAGCCATACCATGTGTCCCTACATAAGAGGCAATAAATTTTCCTTCCAGACCCAAATCATTTGCTAACGCCTTATCATAGGGAATAACCTCAAATTTTTCTGGATCAACACCATTTCTAATCACCGTTATATTTTCTGGTTTTGCCCCTTTTTCAACTATATGCTTTTTAAACGCATTTGTAACAGGAACAACATGATCAGCTTTTCTGTAAACAAATGATTCAACCCACTCCAATAGACTAATGATCTTCTTATTCTTAATCGCTCCAACAGCCAAAATTGACTCAGGCCATAAATCTCTTATTTCCAGAACCCACTTGGCTCGTTTTATCCTGGAAACAAAATAACCTGCCAAGCCATTAAAAAACTGTGGCGACGTTGAAACTACAATATCCGCTTTACCAATAAACGGGGCAACTAAAATGGTCATCAACATATAAAACACATAATTGAATGTTCTTTTCAAAAAACCTTCATTCGCTGTGATATAAGTCAAAACTTTTATCGCTTTAATGCCATCTTTATCTTCAACCTGAAACCACTTATTTTTATATCCAGGATATGCTTTTCCCATCGGGTGATGAGGAACGCAGCTAATAACTGTTACACTATGTCCCCCACTAACCCATTGCTTACAATGTTCATACGTTCGTGTTGCAGGCGCATTTACCTCGGGTGGAAAGTAATGAGATAAAAACAAAATATTCATTCAATATCTTCAACTTATTAGTACAAAGTTATTGTGTATTGCAACACAAATGGGAGCTCCACAGTTTGCTGAAGAGTTACCTTACAGTTTGGTAATACCTTTCCAAATTCGGGACAATAAATTGCCTTCTCCAAAACTACATCCAATTCAGTCATAAAAGATAACTCCCCTATTTTCTTACCACTTCTTTGCAAGAAACACTTTCCATCATTATTTTTCTCAATATCAATATCAGGATGAAAATGAATAAAGCTCTGCACAAAAGTGCTTTCTTGGCATTTTGAAAGCGCCGAGATTCTATCAATGACCTCGATAGCCTTAATACTCTCTTTAACTAACTTTACATTTATTTGCCTAGAATGCTCAAACCCAGGATTAAAGCTCCAACTCTGTTTAAAGAATCCTCTATAAGCCGCTTTTATCAACACTTCATTAGAGGAATAATCAATAGTTGCTGATTTTTTCTTAGCTCGTTGTGCAACCCGAAACTCTCCCCAAATGACAGATTGCTCCATTTGATTAATACTTACTGTATTATGCGCAGCTGTGGAGCGTAAGTAGTGACGCCGCTCACCTGGTTCGTATTCACAAGTTCCGGTATCTACTACAATTCTCTGGCCATCCTTCATCAATTCATAACTTAGAAAATCGCAGTGAGTATGACCCGGCTGATAACCTGGGCCGATATCTCCACAATCCATAATGAGCATATCCTGATTGCTACGATAACCATAAAAGCCTGACTCGACTTTATGAATTATGGATGGAGACTCAGAAGAATTATTCCAAATCAACAATCGAGAAGCATAATTTTCCAACTCACGAAAGGATGGCGAAATACCAAATGCCGAATCATTAAAAAGAGGAATTTGCTGATCTGGAAAAACAATATCACTTAAAAAAAACAGACCAGATTCAATTTTTTCTTTTATTTTGTTAGTAAAAGAACCCTCAAAGTAATTCGAATTTGAAACAGCAAGATTATAAATATCCAAGTAATTTTCTAACATCAAACTATGATACTGTGGGCTTCTTTCGTAGTGACCTCCATCAAACAAAGTCTGCTCCTCGATCTGTATTAATATTTCTTTTTTTGCTTTTTCAAACCACCTGTTCGCATTTTTACTCTTAAAATAACAACCTGCAAAAAGGAGTGCTTTTAAATTTTCAAAATAATGATTAGCTAAAATATGCTTTTCATCATTTACTTCTAACCATAAACATTGTGTATAGAGGCTATGATGAATTTCATCCGCATCTATTGACTTATTATTAGCAAGAAAAAAAATCCAATTTACAATTCTTAAGCTGGCAGTGAAGGGCTCCCAGCCAGGTTGGCTGCCTTGTGGATTTAAATCAATCCAATTATCAACAAGCCATTGTTTTTTTTCTAACAATAATTCTTGTTGCCTTAAATAATCAAAATAATGTAAATTGTATCCCCATAATCTATACACATCCTTTACTGCCCAGTCAAAAGCAGCTTCATCCATTTTTTTTTCATTATTCAGAAAACAAAACGTCAAGTCACCAGTACAGAGTCCATGCGTTGAAATAGGAGGCAGGAGCACTAAATCGTTACACTCAGGAAATATAGATATTGTTTTTATTGAATTAACAGAGCACTTTCTTCGAATAAGAAAATAAATCAACTGCCTAAATTTAAGATACCTTACTGTGAAAAAGATCCTAAAAATTTTGTTAAACACGGGCAACACTTAACTTATTTGATCAACCACATCAAAACAGGCATTAGTAACCTCGTACAACTCGTCAAAACTAATTAAATTATTTTGATCTCCTGTTTTGATTGCATCTACAAAAGCCTGAGCACAATTTACCTGGCCTTTATCTTGCCGCATGAGTTTTCTTGATTTTAGATTTTTCCAACCATAAGCTTTTAGTGATCTAAAATTATCAATCACTGCAATTGAACCACCACAAAAAACCTCTATTCTTTCTTTCGGAAATGACTTATTTCCATTTGCCAGATACTGTATTGAACCAATAGAACCATCCTCGCATTTAATTTGCATTAGAACAGAATCATTGCATTGCGAGGCCATTGCTGTAGCTTGAATATAAATAATTGGGCTGCCCGCTAAAAATCTAACAAGATCAATAAAGTGACACCCCTCCCCGATAATCCGACCACCTCCTACTTCTGGATCTTGCGTCCAATGATCTACTGGAATCTCTCCGGCATTGACTGTCATAACCACTGACTTTGGCGCTGCTTTTTTTGATAAGGCCAATTTAACATCCTGAATCAATGGTGAATAACGGCGATTAAAACCCACCATTAAAAAAGACTTTTGATCTAACGCCGTATAAAGCCGCGTTAACTCTTTCAACTCTTCCCTGGTCAGTGTTAAAGGTTTTTCTACAAATATATGCTTACCTGCATTTAATCCTTTTTTAACCCACCTGGCATGGCTATTATGACGAGTCGTAATAACCAACGCATTAATTTCAGAGTCAGTTAATAGCTTTTCCGAGTCAGTCGTTGTTTCCTCAAAACCATGTTTTTTCCCAACATGCACACCACTTACCCCTGCTGCAGAGGCAATACTTTTTAAGTTCGCCCCTGTTTTAGCAAAAGCAGGCACCAATACAGCCGACGCGTAGTTACCAGCACCAATAAAACCTAACGATGGCGTATTAGCAGTCACAACAGATTGCTCAGATAACTTTACTGTTCTAACACTTTTATCTAATTGAGCAGGACAGGAATACTCTAAAAGAACCCCTAAAGGATTCCCTTCACTCACCAACGCATAAGCTTCCGTTGCTTTCTCCAATTTAAAACGATGACTGATCAATGGCTTCATATCGATTCGACTATCGGCCATCATATCCAGAATAGCCACAAAGTTTCTTTGCTCTGTCCACCTAACAAAACCTAACGGATAATCATTGCCTTTGTCTTCATACTCTACATCGTAACGACCTGGCCCATATGAACATGAAACCTGAAACGACAATTCCTTTTCATAAAAATCTGCACGAGACATCTCCATGCCAACCACACCAACAAGAATAATACGTCCACGCTTGCGACACATAGTCGCAGCCTGATGTATTGGATCATTACTCTTGGTAGACGCCGTAATCAAAACGGCGTCTACACCTTGCCCGCGTGTATATTTTTCCGCAACAGCTATCGGGTCTTGCCCTTTACTTAAATCAACAGTTTCAGCACCAAATTGCTTTGCCAATTCACATTTTGAACTATCAAAATCAATACCTATAACCCTACACCCATGTGCGCGTAAAAGCTGGACAGCAACCAAGCCAATCAAACCCAAACCTGTAACTACAACAGTCTCACCAAGGGATGGTTGAATAAGACGAATTCCTTGCAATGCAATCGCTCCAATAACTGTAAAAGACGCAGATTCATCGTCTACATTGTCAGGAATTTTTGCACACAAATTTTTTGGGACAGCGACAAACTCTGCATGCTTACCGTTTGATACCACCCTGTCACCAATTGAAAAGCCTTCAACTTTACTTTCTACAACAAGCCCTACATTACAATATCCCAAGGGTAAAGGTGTATCCAGCTTATTCTTAACCGCATCGATAGTAGGCATCAGTCCGTCAGTCTTGACCTTTTCTATTACCTGCTTTACTTTGTCAGGCTGCGATCTCGCTTTTTGAATAAAATTACCTTTACCAAAATCTACCAGCATTCTCTCTGTACCAGCCGAAACCAGTGTTTTAGATGTTTCTATTAATAATGAACCTGTAGAACAAGAGGGAACTGGCACTTCTTCTAAAATAGTTTCACCAGAATTGAGATTTTGTAGGATTTGTTTCATTAGATAACTTAAATTAATTGCTAAAAGTATTATTTAAGACAAAAAGAATTAACAATTAAAGAAAATAACAGTTATTTTGCAATACTGCCAAAATTTATCCAAAAAGCTGACCACATCAACGAGCGATATTTTATTTTTAAGGGACTTTATTGTAGTCTGAATTATTCTAATAGAAGAAAACGATAAATTCCCCCCCAATACCTCTCCATCAATTAATAAACAGGCAGGCCTAGTTGTGCTTTTTTCAACCTACCAATAGCTGTTAATCAATAACACGAATAAAATAATATAAAGCCCACAAAAACATATCTTTATGGGTGCCAACAGATAAAATCTAACAAATTAACAAATATACCTATCAATCAGACGAGCCTGAATAGATCAACTCTAACCAATCTAATTTTGAGCCATCTTCTCTCAAGTAGACTGTTATACGATGCACACCCTTATTCAAGTAAAACTCTTCGTAAGTGTCTGCACCCCGCTGCTTTACTTTAGATTCAACAAAAGTTTGCGTAATAGGAATATCCCAAATAAACGCCTCTTGCTCATCACCTACTTTTAACCAAAAGGAATCATCCATACTGCTACCTCCTTTTGTTGAGGCATTGATACTGTAAAAACCCGGCTTATCAACAAAAAAGTCGAAAAAGATATAATCCTCACTTCTGCTCAGACTTGCGCCATTTCCTGTACCATTTGAAACTTCAACAAACATTCCCTCACTAGCGTCTTCAGCAAAATAGGCATTGAAGCTGCCATGTATAATTGCATCTTCCGCCTCCACCCTTAACTGGTTAGTAGCCTCCAGGCCTAACCAGTCAATTGCTGTGCCATCTTCTCTTAAATAAACTCTTACCGTATATTGGCCAGCTTCAAAATAATATGTTTTCACCTGACTTGTTGACCTATCAACAACATCTTGCTCCAAAAAACTTGTACTGATTTTTGGCGCCCAAATAATAGCGCTTTCTTCACCACTATCACTTAATAACTGCAACCAAAAAGAATCACTACCACTATCTAACCCTTTAGCACTTCCAATCAAATTATATTGACCCGCCTCTTGAACAATAAATGTAAAATCTATCCAATCTTTATTTCTGAATAAATTTGCACTACCATTACCCGAATAATTTTCAACTTCTAAATAAGTTACATCCTGAGCCTGATCATATAACACTTGAAAATCACCTGTATAATCAGCATTTTCCGCCTGCACAACCAAACGTTCTACAGCATTTAATGCATATGGACCAATGCTCGGCGGGTCTGTAAACATCTCCCCCTCTTTATCTAACGGGATACTTTCTGCATCCCACCACTTCACACCCTGATTTGCTAAAAGTGTCCCGTCTTCTAACGAATTAACATTAATTGCATTTTCTCCAACAGACGTTGTATTATAAAAATTATTATTTAAAACTGTATAATCCAAATATCCGGATATCGCATTTTCAAGATTAACAAAATCGTTATTTACAACATTCATCTCGACAAAACTGTCATTTACTATAATCGCGTTCTTACCATTACGGAATGTATTTTGATAAATATTTATCTCATCAACAAATCTATCTAAAACTTTAATAAAAGATAAGCCACCACCTAAATCAATAACGTTAGATAACAACATAACCTCTGCCGGTTTATTTCTTCCTGTATTTATAGCATTATCCAAGCTATCCTTCAGAATTAAATTTCGTTGAAAATCAAGTTCAGCAGCACCGTTAATCTGAAAAAAATGGCTTGAAGCATTTTTTAACTCAATTCGATCATTGTCATAAAGCATCAATTTAGAGCCCGTCATTCCTATGTACCTGAAGTTCTCAGAACTAATGATAAAACTTAATGTATTACGAATAATGACACGACCATAATTAATCGTTGCTACCAACTCAGTTGACTCTTTCGAATCAACGAGTAAATGACCTCCATCAATTTCTATAGTTGCTCCAGGGAAATCCTTTGAATTGGACTTTGGAAATTTTATTCCCTGCATATAGATATAAGTGGGAAATTTCTCTGAATGATTCACTTTTACAAACGACTCATTTGTACCATTTCCACCTATTGTAAAAGAGCCTTCAATTGCCCCATAAAATATTCCACCATAAAAAGTGATTGAACTAGTATCTACCGGTGTGGCCCAGTAATTAGTTGTTCCAAAAATACCACCGTACACTATGGCATGACTGTTTGAATGTGCTGTGACTGACTGATGGGAGCCCGATTGTCCATCAGCAGGATGTGTTCTATTAGTTGTAGGGTATTCAAGAACAACCTGAGAATTAAAGGAAAGGTCAAAACCATCGTGGTCGTTTCCTGCATGACCATCATTGGACAATACACTCAGCCTACGCCCAACCACTGTATAACCTTCACCTGCACTTCCAGAGTTGGTAAAATAAATAGCCGATCTACCTCCATTACCTCTAACGGCTATATTCTCTAACTCCAGATAATTGACTCCTGAAACTGTTAATGGAGCAACACCTTGAGCCTGAGACCATGACATATCAAGCACGACCTGCCCATTAATTCCCCTGATTATGATTGGGCTTTCTTTACTCCCATTTAAAAATGTACCATCAAGGTAAAGAAAGCCCCTATAGTCACCTTTATCGGCAAGAATAGAGATAATATCTCCTGGCAAATAATTGACAGCGCTTAATTTATACAATGGCATAGAATTCGAGATAGAACTACCATCTCGAAGCCCTTCACCATAGGGAGAAATAAAGTACTCTTTTGCAGCACTTGAATTTATTGATAAAATGACGGAAAAAAGTAGAACAATACAAAGTCTAACGTAATTCATATATTATCTTTATTTATAAAAAAATTGCTGTACGAAATTCATTCTATCAAATTTTCTTTAAACTTTCATTACTGTAACTAAAATTTAACAAACCTCCAAAAACCTAAGCTATTGATAGTTATATATATTTTTAAACAACTATGATGTTAATAAAAATTTCATATCATAGCTATCCAACCCAATAACCTCACTGGTAACAAACTAAGCTACCAATGTTAAGAGGCCTACCTAGCCAACTTAGGATGGATAACGGCCCTGAATTTATTTCAGCAAGCTTGGACTGGTCATTGAGATGGCTTATATCAAGCCAGGCAAGCCACAGCAGAACGGGTTTGTTGAGCGCTTTAACGGCACACATTTAGGCGGGAGTTCTGGATGTCTATTTTTTTGAAACATTAAACCAGATCAGGGATATGGCTTGGATCTGGATGTTAGATTATAACGACGAGCAACCCCACGATAGTTTGGGTAAATTACCACCGGCTATCTACCGACAACAATTAGAAAATTCTAGTTTGCCATTGTCTCACTAATGGGGAAGTAGACACCCTGCTTTGCACTGAAAACTGCATGACCCACAACACTCAATATAAAAATTTCATCAATCACCAGCTATCAATACAATGGATAAAAAATATTTATATATTACTTTAGGTTTATGAAGAAAATTCAAAAGACAGAATTAAAAATTGAACGCATTTTTTACAAAAAACAGCTAAAAAATAGTACTGTCATATCATGGACACTTATTAAAAGCTGGGCTTTATTTACAACTACACACCTTTATAGAATCAGTAATCAGTAATCAGTAATCAGTAATCAGTAATCAGTAATCAGTAATCAGTAATCAGTAATCAGTAATCAGTAATCAGTAATCAGTAATCAGTAATCATTTTGCTACTGATGAAGAATCCCAAGCCTAGACACTTACACGAGTAAGTGATTAATCCGTGTTAATACCAATAAAAGGTGAACAACCAATCATATTCATCTATTATTTATCATACTGATTTATCTTTAGAACACACAAAAACAACGCAAAATTACGATTATATAAATTACTATAAAATCATTATTCATTAATATTACCCTGCAACAATAGCACTCTTTGAGTCTCAACCTAGGAACCAAGTTACTTTGAATAGGATTACTCAAAACATTTTGAAACTGGTTGGCGGCACAACTGGGGCGCAAGTCATTTCTATTTTATCTGCACCATTCATTACCCGCTTGTTTTCCCCTGAAACATACGGCATTTTGGGCATTTACATTGCGTTTACATCAATTTTCATCATGTTAAGTACTGGAAGATATCATATGGGTATCGTTATACCCAGAGAAGAAAACGAGGCTAAAAATCTTTTTTTTCTTAGTACATACATAACAATAACTCTCTCTATTATTACTTTGTTAGTTATCGCTTTATTTAATGGTGAAATAGCAAAAATCTTAAGCGCGCCTGCACTAAAAGACATTTTATGGCTAGCGCCTTTATCTATTTTGTTTAGAGGGTTCTACCTATCTTTTCAATATCTTTTTATAAGAAAAGAAAAATATGGATCTATTGCAGGCTCACAAATACTAGATACCAGCTCAGGTGCTATGGTTATCATAGCAAGCGGCTTATTAATTAGTACTAATTCAATGTTTCTAGTACTAGGCAGAATAACAGGCGGCTTCTTATCCTTGCTTTATTTACTTAAGCAAATAAATCTAAAAAGTAATTTACAACATTTCCTAAAGCCAAAATTTCGTGAGCTGGCTTCAACGGCAATACAATATAAAAAATTTCCATTAGTTTCCAGCTGGGCAATATTTTTAAACACTCTTGCCTATTCAGCCCCAATATTACTGATGAGTTTTTATTTCAGTAAAGAGCTTGTAGGTTTTTATACGCTTGCCGATCGGGTTGTTTTAACACCTCTCAGCATTATTGGAGGAGCCACTGCACAAATTTTTTATAAGCGCATTTCAGCACTTGAGCAATCTAAAATCCCCCTGTCTGAATCTATATTATTCACTGTCAACAAACTATCCAGTATTTGTCTGTTTCCCTTACTTCTGCTTGGCTTTATAGGTCAGGATTTATTCGCCTTTATTTTTGGAAAAAGCTGGGCAGAAGCAGGTTTATATGCACAGCTACTTGTTGCTTATGCAATAGGAAGATTTATTGTAGCCCCATTAACAAATACTGCTTCGACTATTCAAAAGCAAGAACTGGAACTATATTTCAACATCTTGCTCTTTATCTTACGTAGTCTGGCTGTGATTATAGGTGGCGTTTATAATGATGTTATATTAATGCTCCTTTTGCTATCTGCTGGAAGTATGCTTAGCTACCTGTGCCTTCTTTTGTTCATATGTAACGCTACCAACACACCAATAATTAAGTGTTGCACTATAATTATAGTTAATTTGGTTAAAGCGATTCCTTTTATAATTATCTTTCTTCTTTCATCTAAAGTTGGTTTCTCATTAAACTGGTTAGCTGCTTCTGTATTCTCTACTATATGCTTTCTTTACTTTTTACTCTATGAAAACAAAGCTCTATTATTCAATTTAAAGAAATAAAATTAATGGAAAAACTTGTACCACAACGCAAAAACTACCTTAGAAATCCGAGCAAAAGGGATACGCTGATATGCTGCTTGCTTGTATTTTCTTTTTGTTATGAGCTACCACTTATTGAGTTAACACAATATGACCGTTTTAATCCAAGGTTAGTAGATATAATGACGGTTATTGCTGTCATTTTTACACGCTGGAAAAGGAACAAACACAATAAGATATTAAGGGTATGGGAGTATATGACGGCTTTTTTTGTCTTTTCAGCATTTATTTCTTTTCTCTTATTACTACCACGAGACTACGGTTACTATTCCATTTTCTTTGCTGGTAAATATATAGAAACGCTTTTTGGCATTTGGGTACTAACAGGTTTTAACTGGCAATCTCACCATATCGAAAAAATGTTCAGATTTTTCTGTTATGGGATGATTGTTGCAGGTATTTGGGGGATTCTACAGTATTTATCAATTCTTCCTAAAGAAAGATACCTGCCAACAGGTGCCCAAATAATCACTCAGGAAAATGTCATTTTTGCTACTTTTGGTATTACCTATTTCCATTCAGGCATGATGGGTGCTATGGGAGCCGGGATAAACATTGCCTTGCTTCAAAGAAAAGCAATAAACAAAATTATTTTTGGACTTTCATTCTCCTGCTGTGCTTTCCTTGCATTATTCTCAGGAAGCAGGGCTGGATTAGCAGCTCTGATAATTATCGTAGGAATCATGGTATCAAGGAGTTTTAAAAGTATTGCTGTCGCAGGCATTATGGCCTTACTGTTAAGTATTGTAGGCTTTTATGAGTTTTTTCAAAATAACAGTCTGACAGCAGCAAGACTCACCGGGTCTCCACAGCACAACACTGTAGAAAATAGAATAGGAGCTGATTATATTGGCCTTTTTAAACAAATCTCTAACTATCACGGCCCCAAAATATTTCTATTTGGTGGTGGATTCTACGCAGTTCCTCAAGAAACTGCTAAAGGAATCAAATATCGCGTTGGTTACGGATTTCACAATATACACTTCTTCACGCTTGAACAAGCTGGCATAGGCCCATTTTTATTGGCCTTCTATTTTTGGTATATAACTATAAAGCACGGTTATAAACAAAGAAAAGACAGCTTTGGAAGGTGTGGATTAGCTATAGCTGCAACAATAGCTTTATTAGGCTGGACTGGACAAATTTTTTATCATGGTTTTGGCACAGAAAACATGGTTACATTTCAAGTTTTTTCTTTAATCACGCTGACATCATTAATAAAAAATCAGACCAAAAGAAAGATAAAATTACCCTTAGAGCAACAAGTATGATTTATCTATCAAAAAGAGAGCTACTAAAACTAATATCTGCCGTTAGTCTTTATCCATCGATTCCATTTGCTGCCAGCAATGTTTTATCATTGAATACACAAAAACAAAAATTTTCACTATATGATGAACTGTATTATGTAGGTATGCCTAAACTTGAACATTATAATATAAAACCCATTCATGTAGCTTATGCATGGCAGCTATGGGGAGAAAAGAAATGGGATGGAATAATCGAACAACAACCTAATATTTCTGCATTATTAAGTTACGCAGAACGATACAATTTAAAATCAAACCCACCTGAGTTATTTGTATTAAATATTGAACATTGGAAACTATATGGAAAATTAAAACCTAGGGAACTTGAACAAAGTATAACAAAACTACAGACATGTGTTGATGTAATCCGTAGTACGATGCCAGATACCAAGTTCAGTATATATAATATTGGTGCTCTTCCAAATTTTGGCCATTTAGAACGAAGAGAGTTAAAAAAACACGAACTAACAAGGTGGCAAAAAAATAATGATACAATAAAACCAATCATTGATCATTTTGATTTTGTTACCCCATCCTTATACTTTAAAAAAGAATTTAACATTACCACCTGGAAAAGAAAGGCAAAACACTTTATAAGCGAAGCAAGGCGTCTGGGTGATGGAAAACCCGTCATCCCTTTTATCTGGCCACAATATTCAAATAGCCTTCCTTTTGAAGAACTACCAGGTGAAGTCTGGAAAGATATTTTAGAATTTCTTTATGAAAATTCTGATAGCGTAATTCTCTGGAGAAGACACAAAGGACCCAAAGCCAGCGATTGGAATGATAATTTTTCCTGGTGGAAAGAAACTAAAAATTTTCTTAACAAAATAGAGTCTTAATTATCTACTCTCTATTTTTATAATTCGATTCTCCTCTAACGCTTGGCGAGTAGATAAGAAAAGCTCTGCAGACTGATAAACATAATTTAACTCTTGACCTTTATCTGCTGTATTTTTTGCTTTTTCATAGCTACTACATATTGATCGCTCATGACCATGATCCCTAAGGCGCTTTTTAATTGTTGTTTTTTTATCAACAACTTCTATCACTAATTTTTCAAAATCATCCATTGATACTAATAAATTACCCCTGTGTGCAGAAAACTTTTCTCTAACACCTTCAAAAGTATGCCCTTTAGCTGAAAAAGTAATTACAGCTATTGAACCATCTCCAAATATATAACTTACTGCAATATCACAATCAGATTTTTCTGATCTAGCTGGAATTATTGTTATTGGGTATCTACTTTCTTTAGATATCATATTAAAAGTAAAATCTGTCCAATGACATAGATTTCCTAACACTCTACCGCCTTCTTCATCTTTGAAGTACCAGTGATCAGGGTCTAGCTCATGCCCTGCTACAAACCAGTTCAACATTGAAGCGCCTGTTTCATTTGACAAGTAAGTATTTATAGTATTTCCTAAATCGCTCCAAGGGCGATTATAGCCAATTGAGAGAATTTTGCCTTTAGAAGTTTTAGCAGCCTCAATTAAACGTGTTAATTGATCAAGATTAACAACATGAGGCTTTTCTATATGAACATTTTTCCCAGCCTCAAGTGCTAAAATAGCATATTCTGCATGTGTTGCATGATTAGAAGCAATATAAACCGTATCTATATTCTTATCTTCAATTATTTTCTCTGGATTATCTGTATACCAGGCAGCTTTATACTTAGAACACAAGGATGCCGCTCTTTGTATATCAATATCCATTACACCGCGTAGAACATAGCCATAATTTTTTTTAAGATAATAAGCAATATTACTAAAGGCATAGTTACCACACCCCATTAAACCTATAGTCCCATCATGCTCTCTATTAAAGTCGTTCTCGGGCAACTCTTTATATGCCTTTTTCATATGATATTGCCCTTCGATTTTAATTATTGTTCTTTTCAAGCCATACATATGAATATAGCGAGCAGCTTTTTTTAACTTAAAGAAAAGCGTTTGATTTGTATAATCCAAAATTTAACCCTCAATTACAATCTTTTAAAAAACTTAATGTCTGAAACGCACACTTTTCCCAGTCAAAATCTTCTGCTCGTTTCAGTGCCTTTTCATTGACTAAACTGGATAAAAGTGGTGTTTCATCTAATAAACGAACCAATGATAATGAACTATCATCCTTTGAATAAAAGGCAGCGCTATTAGCAAAAATTTCTGGCAATGGTTTATTATCTGAAGAAATAATATGGCATCCAGATGACATCGCCTCAATAGCAATATTTGGACATGCTTCAATTTCAGTGGCTGTTACAAATACCCGACAGTGTCTATAAAGTACTTTCATATCTTCAGGAGAAACGTGCCCGATTAATTTTATATCCAAGTCTTCTGCCTGATTTGCTTTTTCTTTTATTAAATTAACATAACTCTGATCAGAGCCAGAACCTGCTATTACCAGGCTTATTTTTTTTGAAATTGAAGATTTAGCATAACTATCAATAATTTCCTCACACTTTCTATACGGTAACAATGAACCACAAGTAAAAATAAAGTCATTTGTTATGCCTAATCGTTCAAGTTTTTTAGAATCTTCCGAATTAAGCTCTGGAGAAAAACTTTTATCTCTACCATGATAAATATGCCTTATTTTTTCATTCGATATATTTAGATCTTCTCTCAAATATTCCAACGCAAATAATGAGCAAGCTATAATATAGTCCGAACGCTTCAAACAGCGAGAGGATAATCCATTAAGCAAAAAATTTCTCACTCTTGTTTTAAGTGCATATTT
Source organism: Cellvibrionales bacterium (assembly GCA_041941365.1). GTDB lineage: Bacteria > Pseudomonadota > Gammaproteobacteria > Pseudomonadales > UBA7434 > UBA7434. The sequence continues at coordinate 322,985 of JBGTQK010000002.1, forward strand.
ATACTTACCATAAAAAAAAGGTTCCATATTTCTGATCATAGTTATATTAGTAACACCCTTAATATAAGGAGAAAGTTGATATGGTGTAAAAACCACATCGTAATCTTTCTCTCTAACTAATTTCATTAGACTTGAACGTTCCCACATTAACCTTTTAAACAAGCTATATGCACTATCAACAGTGTATACTTCTATACCAGAAGGAATATTTACTATTTTTTTTTGCTCTTCAGTAAGCAACAACGAAAGAGTAATATCACTTTCTTTTATATATCCTGAAAAATACGGTATAATATTTCTCAAATAGGACAATGCTCCACCACTTTGCGCCGACAAAAAGTTTATTAAAATTTTTTTCATTTAATGTCCACTAACATGATTTAATGCTGCGCCCCATGTAGCTTCCCATGAAAAATGATCTTCTACACTTTGCCTTGCAGCTGCACCCAGCTCTTTACACCATTCAGGTTTTTTTTCTAAATTTTTAATTACTTCTGATAAATCATGCTCATCAAAAGGTTTAAACAAAACTCCATTTGATTTATTAATTACTTCACGATTGCAAGCATAATCAGGAACAATAGGCGGTAAGCCAAAAGACATATATTCCTGAACCTTAATCGGACAAATTATATCAGTAGACCCCGGCAATACAGCCGCATCCATCGAAGATAAAAGCTGAGGTACTTCTTCTTTTGGTACAGGCGGGTGAAAAAAAACAACTTCATTAAGCAAGCCTAATTTTTTTGCCTCTTCATAAACTAATGAATATTCTTTTCCTGCCCCAACTAAAAGAAATTTTATATTACTCTCTTTAATTAAAGAGGCCGCCTTCACCAACCTTATACAATCATGGTAAAAAGCGTAACTACCTACATACCCCACAACAAAATCTGAATCACTAAAATTTAACTCAGATCGCTTGGCTAATCTCTTTTCTTTACTTGGCTTAAACTCTTCAGAATCCACGGCATTGTATGCAACAATAATTTTTTGAGCATCAATGTGATACCTATCAATAAGGAAATTCTTTAAAACTTCAGACTCAACCACAATAAAGTCAGCCTTCTCTACTTTAACTTTTTCAATATATTCTGCATAAAGTTTTAATAGAGAAAATTTATAAGGTATCAAATGATCTTTCCACTCTAATACAAAAGTTTTATTTAGATTTCTCGCTGCAATCAATCCCGCTATATGAAGTCGACTAGACCTTTCCCATATGATATTAACCGGCTGTTTTTCATTTACTTTAAGAATTTTTTTTAGCATTTTTTTATCATGAAAATAATCCCTCAATTCACTCAAACTGTGAGTAAAAAAACTTAAAAATGGCTTTCTATACCATTTTTTGTAATGGCTTACAGCACCATACTCTTTATTACTATTTACTTGTTGTGCCAATAAATCTGCGCCAGATATATGCTCTACTCGATAACCTATCTTTTGCCAACAATTAATAACACCAAAGATCTTCCTGCCAGGAGAAGCACTGCTAAAACTTCTTCCACTACAAATATATATCAGGGATTTTTCAGACATATTTTAATTTAACCCCCTCACTGTTATGGGTTTTGCTGGTACACCAGCCACTACAACATTATGATCAACATCTTTGGTAACCACTGTACCTGCTGCAATAACTGCATTTTCACCAATAGTTACCCCAGGAAGAATCAATGAATTTGCCCCTAACCATGAGTTCTTGCCAATCTTAATTGACTTTGATATATGCCCATTAAAAGAAGAGTTATCACTATTAAAGTCCAAACCTCCAGTAATAATCTTAGCTCCATATGAAATATGAACACCGTCTCCAATTATCACCTTAGCTCCTTCACAAGCCTGAATAACGACATAATCATTGATAATAACACTAACACCTATTGAAACATCCTCAGGTTTACCAAAAATAACACCCCGACAAATTTGTGTGCCAACACCTAACGCAGCTAATCTATTTTTATAATAAAAATATCTTAACCGTCTTAAGAGACCTAAATAAATTCTTGATGCTAGTGTAAACATACTTTTCATTTAAACATCTTCAATTTGCTTTAATACATTCTTTTTATATCTATCCAGACTGAACTCTTTAAGCACAAACTCTCTACCATAATCACCGTATTGCTTTCTGATAGATTTATTCATCAAGAGATACAAAACTTTATCTGCAATTTCCTTTGAATCTCTTGGTGGCACTAAAAAACCACTTTTTTCATCATGCAACCATTCCGGAATACCGCCAATATTTGTTCCTACACATGGAACACCACAAGCTAGCGCTTCAGGTCCAACCAGCCCAAATTGCTCCCTCCATATACTAGGCATAACACATAAACTTGAGTGTTTATACAAATCAAGAACTTCACTTCTTGATTTAAAACCAAGAAAATGCACATTATCTCCGAGCCCATTATCAATGACATACTCTTCTATAAAAGCTTTGTCCGCCCCCTTCCCAACAATCTTAAGCTGTGCTTCAGGTATTTTTTTAATGATCTCTTTCATTGCTTTTACTAAATAATAAACACCCTTTTGCTCTATAATTGCTCCAACATATAAAATATTTGGCTCATCAGTATACGCAGGCTCAACATTGATAAAATCAGGATCTACTGATAAAGGAAAATAACTGGCCGGTAAAAAACCCAGATCTTCTGCAGTTTTTACTAATTGCTTACTAGGGCAATAAAAGGCATCAACGTTTGGTAATGCAGAAGATCTTATCCTCCTATATAAATTAATGTGAAGCGGTAATGCCTGAAAAGATATACAGCCACGCGAATAACACTTGATACCAATCCCTTGTTCACAAGGCTTACTATTTCTTTTTAAGGCTCCCCAACTTGTCGCACAAAATAAGTTTGGTCCATGCAATATTTGCGCTGTCTTATAGTTAGATAAATGAGGGTAAATGTCAGCAGGATACTTTGACAGTAAATGCAACTTAACAAAATCAGGCTGGATTTCATCTAAAGTATTTTTAAAACAATGAGATAACTTAGCATTACCTATAAATTTTCCAATCTTTCTTATTTGACTTTTCTTCGATTCACAAAAAATAATATCTTTATCATTTTTATCAGCAGAAATCTCTTCTGACTTTGAAAAAGTGAAAACCTCATGGCCAGCCTCTTCCAATATTTTTTTTTCTAAATGGAAAGCTGCATCACCCCCTCCACTAAAACGGATATGATCATTTACCATTAAGATCTTCTTGGAGTTAAACATTTTTAGAACACAAATAAATTACTTAATTAAACCTCGAGTATCGACTATTATTTTTTCTCCTAACTCGGAAGCCTTTAAACTTTTAAACTGCTTATGATCCACTAACAATAAAACGATATCAGACTTTTCTATTGCATCATCAAAAGGCATCAAATCAAAATTCGGATGAGATTTCAAATTAGGCTCACAAACCAGAATTTCTCCCACATTTAGTTCTTTTAATTCATTTACAATATCATACGCAGGAGATTCCCTTAAATCATCGACATCGGCTTTAAATGCCAAACCTAGACAGGCTATCTTAGGATCTTTGAATTTATCGGCACAGCGTTTCACACGCTCAATTACCCATGCTGGCTTACTATCATTAACTTCTCGTGCCGTATGAATAAGTTTAGAGAACTCTGGAGAACGATCAACAATAAACCAGGGATCTACAGCTATACAATGCCCCCCCACACCCGGACCAGGATTTAATATATTAACCCTTGGGTGACGGTTAGCCAAAGAAATAACTTCCCATGCATTAATCCCTTCTGTTTCACAAATCATTGATAATTCATTTGCAAAAGCAATCTGTACATCTCGAGAAGAATTTTCCGTTAGTTTAACCATCTCTGCTGTTTTAGCTGTTGTAGGTAAGACTGAACCTCTAACAAAGCGCTCATAAAACTCTACTGTAACACTAGTAGAAGCTTCATTAATACCACCTACCACACGATCATTCTCAACTAACTCTATGAGTATACGTCCAGGCAATACCCTTTCTGGGCAATGCGCAATATATACATCTTCACCAATATTATGTCCCTCATTTTTTAGAATTTCTCCAACCACTTCGTCTGTTGTACCAACCGGGCTTGTCGATTCCAGAATAACTAGATTACCAGGCTTAACAAAAGGCGCTATTTTTTTTGTTGCTGCCTCTATATAAGACAGATCAGGCTTCTTTCCCGAAATATGGTCTGGACCACCATCCTTAAACGGTGTTGGAACTGCAATAATAAATACATCAGCCTCAATAGGATCAAGACTTGCAGAAAGATTGCCTGAATTCACAGCGGATTTCACTAAAATATCAAGATCAGGCTCTACAATATGAATTTCTCCACGATTAATTGTATCAACAACCTGCTTAGAAACATCGATACCAGTTACATTAAAACCTTTTGTTGCAAGCAGAGATGCTGTAGGCAGTCCTATATAGCCCAAGCCCATTACACAGATAGTTTGAAATTCTTTTACAGGTTTCATTTTCTTACCTTACTCAATACTTATACTTGATAATAATCTTTATACCACTTAACAAAGTTTTTAATGCCAACTTCTATTGGAGTATCAGGTTTATAACCCACATCTCTAATAAGGTCTTCTACATCAGCATATGTATCTGGCACATCTCCCGGCTGAAGCGGCAATAGATTTTTATTTGCTTCTTTCCCTAAACACTCTTCTAACACTTCTATATATTTCGATAAATGAACCGGGTTATTACTTCCAATATTATAGATACGATAAGGAGCTTTTGATGATGCAGAATCCGGGTTTTTACTCTCCCACTCATTATTAGGTGTTGCAGGTTTATCTAATACTCTTATAACCCCCTCAACGATATCATCCACATAAGTAAAATCACGCGTATGATTTCCATGGTTAAACACGTCGATAGGTTTGCCAGCCAAGATATTTTTGGTAAAAAGAAAGAGCGCCATATCCGGCCTGCCCCACGGCCCATACACAGTAAAAAATCTTAAACCTGTGCTTGGAATACCAAATAAATGAGCATAGTTATGCGCCATCAGTTCATTGGCTTTTTTAGTTGCAGCATAAAGACTTACTGGATGATCAACATGATCGTGAACAGAAAAAGGCATATTGGTATGAGAGCCATAAACTGAACTTGTTGATGCAAATACCAAATGCTCAACAGGGTTGTTCCTGCAACCTTCCAGAATATTTAAGGTTCCGTACATATTGGCATCTAAATAAGCTTTCGGATTTTCGAGGGAATACCTGACACCCGCTTGCGCTGCAAGATGTATAACCCTGTCTGGCTTATGATCTGAAAACAATTTGGCCATTCCGGATGAATTCTCAATATCCATTCTAACATCTGTAAAACCATTTTTGACGGTCAGCCTGTCCAGCCTTGCCTGTTTCAGCGTAACATCATAATAATCATTAAGATTATCAACACCAATAACTTCATCACCTCTATCCAGCAAACGATGCGTTAATGTTGAACCAATAAAACCGGCTGTACCTGTCACTAAAACTTTCATTTTTTTCTCACCACTCTCTAAGTATACCTAAAGTCGACCATCAACTTGATCAGCACTAAATACAGCCTTTACATCATAAACGATAGATACATCTTTACATAAAGCCCGGATTTCTTTGATATCCATCGCTTTAAATTGATTATGCGCCACACAAACAACTGCTGCATCATATTTCTTACTTTCAGGATCACTCACTAAATTTACGTTCTCAAATTCTTTCAATAATTTTTCCGCATCACTCTCTGACACCCAGGGGTCCCAAATATCAATATTGATATGGTAATCGCTAAATGCATTGATAATATCAACAACACGAGTATTTCTAACATCCGGACAATTTTCCTTGAAGGTTAAACCCATCATTAATATTTTTGAATCGACAATTTGTAATCGTTTCTTCAACATTAACTTTATTACTGTGTCGGCAACATGTTCGCCCATCCCATCATTTATTTTTCTTCCTGACAATATCACATCGGGGTGATAGCCTATCTCCTGAGCTTTGTACGTCAAATAATAAGGATCAACAGAAATACAGTGACCACCAACCAAACCTGGCTTAAATGGCAAGAAATTCCACTTTGTTCCAGCTGCTTCTAATACATGATGAGTATCAATACCTAACTTGCCAAAGATAATCGCCAACTCGTTAACCAGGGCAATATTCAGATCCCTCTGGGTATTTTCAATTACTTTTGCAGCTTCTGCCACCTGTATACTTTGAGCTTTATAGGTACCTGCCGTTATAACACTTGCATAAAGTTTATCTATATATTCTGCTATCTCTTCATTACAACCCGAGGTTACCTTAAGGATATCTGTTACTCTATGCTCTTTATCACCAGGGTTTATTCTTTCAGGGCTATAACCTGCAAAAAAATCTTTTTGGTAAACTAACCCACTCTTTGCTTCTATTACTGGAATACACTGCTCTTCTGTACAACCTGGATACACAGTTGATTCAAAAATAATAATATTACCCTCACTAACGACTTCACCCAACATTTCGCTGGCACGTTTGAGCGGTGTTAAATCAGGATTATTTGCACCGTCTATAGGCGTTGGTACTGTCACAATATAGACATCAGATTTTTTTAAAGCAGCAACATCATATTCATAGGATAATTTATTAGAACTTGCTAATTCTTCTGTTGTTACTTCTAACGTTGAGTCATTCCCGGCTTTTAGCTCACCAATTCTGTTTTTACTTATATCAAAACCTACAGTTTGATACTTCTTACCGAATTCTACCGCCAATGGAAGTCCTACATAACCCAACCCTATAATAGCAATATTTAACTCATCTAACGGTTTCATTTTTTTATAGCCTAATACTATTTATAAAATAATTAACGCCCGACAGCGCTGTATTCAAAACCTATGTCTTCCAATGCTTCTCTTTCATACACATTTCTTAAATCAATAAAAGCATTACCTTTCATTAGCGATTTTATCTTAACAAGGTTAAGGTTTCTGTATTCATTCCATTCAGTCATAATAACCACTGCATCAGCATTTTTAGTTGCCACATAAATATCAGAGACATAATTAACCGCCTGTGGTAATGCTTTTTTCGCTTCGCTCACCCCATGAGGATCATGTGCATAAATTTCTGCACCTTTATCAAGCAACGGTGGAATAATTGAAAGAGAAGGAGAATCTCTCATATCATCCGTTTCCGGCTTAAATGTTAAGCCGAGCACTACGATTTTTTTACCCGATACATCGCCTAACATATTTTTTATTTTCTTGACCATTCTGGCTTTTTGCGCGGCATTAACTTCTACAACACTCTCAACAATACGCGAAGGCACATCATTTTCCTGCGCTATACGAATGAGTGCCAATGTATCTTTAGGAAAACATGAGCCACCATATCCCGGCCCAGGGTGCAAAAACTTTTTACCAATACGTCCATCTAACCCCATTCCTTTAGCCACTGCGTGAGAATCTGCTCCAACAGCCTCACATAAATTAGCAATTTCATTAATGAAACTTATTTTTGTTGCCAGAAATGCATTAGCCGCATACTTGATTAATTCAGCACTCTCCCAATTGGTAACTAAAATTGGCGCCTCTATCAAGTTAATTGGCCTGTAGAGCGCTCTTAGCACTGATTCAGCTCTTTCATCTTCTATACCTAGTACAACGCGATCTGGACGCATGAAATCACCAATAGCTGCACCTTCTCTCAAAAACTCCGGATTTGATGCAACAGAAAAGTCGGCGCCTGGATTTTCTTCTCTGACAATACGAGAAACTTGAGCCGCTGTACCCACAGGTACTGTCGACTTATTTACAATCACTGTATATCCGTCTAGATATTTTGCTATTTCCCGCGCCGCCTCATACACATAAGTTAGATCAGCATGACCATCACCTCTTCGCGTTGGAGTTCCTACAGCAATAAACACCACATCTGCTTTGGGTACCTCTTCTGCCAATTTAGTTGAAAATGTCAGTCTTTTAGCTTCTACATTTTTTGATACCAAAGCATCCAGACCTGGCTCATAGATAGGTATTTCACCTTTTTTTAGTGCTTCAATCTTTTCTTCTAACACATCTACACAGGTTACTGCAGCGCCAAATTCAGCAAAGCAGGTGCCTGAAACAAGGCCTACATAACCCGCACCAATCATCACAACTTTCATTTAAATTTCATCTCTTAGATACAATATAATTTCAGTCTTCTGTCTTATAATATTCAGACAAATGTGGAAACTCGGCAAGGAGGTCTACCCCCACCGCTTCTTTTACCCGAGACACTACATTCATTAGTTGAGGCTTGTTTTTCGAATATCGATTGACACCACCGATGCTTTTGCCTTTGGCTATTTCAAGAATGATCGGGTAATTTACAGTCTTTACACCTAAAGCATAAGCATGAACCAAAGCTAAATCACACAAGTTATTTATTAGCCTTGGCACGCCCCCTGTACAGAAAAAGATAACCGCCATCGAAGCTGAATCGAAAATCCTTCCAGCCTCATTTTTTGACTCGGGTTTAGCCGCCTGCACCAGACGATGCCTGATATAATTAGCTGTTTCCTGCCAATCTAACGGCTCTATATGGTACTCAACGGAAACTCTCTGTGCAATCTGAATCAATTCTGGTTCTTTCAATAAATCCCTTAATTCTGGCTGCCCTACTAAAATAATTTGCAGCAAGTAGTCGCCATCTGAATTTATATTAGTGTACAGACGAAGTTCTTCTAATGCTGAGGCTCCCATATTCTGAGCTTCATCTACAATAAGAACTACCCTTCTTCCTTGCGACCACTCATCAATAATATACTTTTGTATCTCTCTAAATAACGTTACTTTATCTTTACCTTCATGAGGCAACCCCAAAGCCAGAGCTACCCATTGGGAAAGATCACCGAATTCTTCATGCGTATTATTAATCAAGCCAATTGTTAAATTACTTTGATCTGTTTTAGAAAGTAAATGACGCAGTAATGTTGTTTTACCACTACCTATTTCTCCAGTCACTACTGTTATACCTGTTTGTTCATACAAACCGTATTCCAGCATACTCATTGCTGTTTTATGCTTTCCGGAAAAATGAATAAAGTTAGGATCTGGAATCAGGCTAAACGGCTTATCTAACAAACCAAAGTGCTCTAGGTACATAGATTCACCAAAAAACAGGACAACAGAATAGATAAAAGAGTATTCATTGACTAGCGCCTTACGCGTACTTCACCTTATTAAAAACCGAACCTATAATATTTGCACCTTCTAACAGGTTGTACGCACGCTCTATCTCTTCTTTACTGGAACCACCTTCTTCTATAATCATTAACGTTGCATCACACTTGGGCGCAAATACTAACGCATCGTCATGATCCAATACAGAAGGCAGATCAAAAATGATAATTCTGGATTTATAACGCTCTACTATTTCTTTTATGATTTTATTCATCTCTGGGGATGTTAAAACCTCTGAACTAAATGCACCATATTCTCTGCTTGGCAATACAACAAGTCGCTCATAACCAGGATTAATTAAAACCTGTGACAAGTCAACTTCACCTTTTACATAATCAACAACACCATACTCAATATTTTCGATACCAAAACAATGAGCAACGCCAGGATTTCTTAGATTCAAATCCACCAACATAACTGTTTGGTTAGTTTCCAACGACATACTGATAGCAAGGTTAACCGCTGTAAGCGTTTTACCTGCACCTGTATTCGGGCTTGTTACGGCTAACGTACTCCAGCCCTGCTCTCTAAAGCGCTTGAGTATAATTCCTCTTAATTGTCGGTAAGGCTCTGAACTGGCATCATGAGCAAAACCTGCAACGATTCTTCGCTGTATCAGTTCTGCTTCATTAAGCTCGACCGTTCGAGTTTCGGAATATTTAACATGAATAGAAGAGTCAGCACCTTCTTTAGCCAAGGGTGCCCCCTCAATACTCTCACCTTTAGATTGGAACTGCTGCTCTTTGACCCCACCAATGGCGCCTTGTCTTTCTTTGCGAGCTTTTTCAATCGCTTCTTGTATTCTTTCCACAAAAATATACCTTAAGTTATCAGCAAGGAAAAAACATTTTCCAGTTACAGTCAGTTACATGCATCGTTAAACCCAACCAAATTTTCTCATCAGAATATACCATGTTACATCTAACGGTTTTACAAAAGTATGAAACAACCATATTGCAGCAACCATTAACAAGATAAGTGCAATGACAATAATAATGCGCTTCCTATTATGTTTCACCCTCTCATCTTTAGTTTCCATATAGCCAATCGACACCAGAGGAGCCGCACTGGTTAAATTAATAACATCACTCACACTATAAACGCCTGATTGAAGCAGCTCTTTTAGTATGGCTGCACCAACACCTGCTCCTAATGCTAAAATTGCACCCAGCAGGATTAATGCTGCACGGTTGGGACTAACTGGATCGACAGGTAATTCCGGGGGCTGAATCAATGTAAACCGCTCTCCGCGTTGTTCTGATTCCAGATTTTGAGCCAAATCAGCCGACATTTGTTTTTGACGGATTTCCTGAAATTTAATATAAGTGCTTTCTTGTTCCCTTAAAAGACGTCTATATTCTTTTTCCACATCAGGTGTTCTCAATAGGTAACCCTGATGCTTTTCAACTTTTATTTTTAATTCTTTTATCTGATCTTTCATAAGACGCATATCTTCTTTTGTCAAATTTAGCTGATTTTGCATAGTCAGATACGCTGGATTATCCGGATTAGCGGGCTTTTCACTCACCTCAGATTCCAACTTCAACATGGAATTTCTCAGGTCTTTTACCACTCTTCTCGCCTGTATCACTTGAGGATGTTCTTCAGCATAACTATTTCTCAAGCCCGCCAAACGCTCCTCTTCAATTCGCAACTGTTTCTCTAGCTCTTTTTTATCAATATCATTTATCCCACCCAGACTTTCTATCTCGCTTTTCAATTTTATTACAGTAGGATGGTCTTCCGTATACTTAGACTGCGCTGCTCTTAACTGCGTCATTAATGCCTGTTTTCTATCTTCTTCTCCTAACACTGCCTCACCTGTCGGTAAGACTACTGGTGCATAAGGGCTGAGAAGAATTAACTCTGCTTCAAGCTGAAGCTTTCTTTTTTGCAATTCTTTTAATTGAAACTCATAAGCATTTAATTGCTCTTGTGAACGCAATACAATATCACGGTTAACTTGATATAGATCGGGTAATGCGCCTTCATTTTCCAGCTTAAATGCAGCAAGTTCGGCATCCATCCTTTCCAACTCTTCACGTAATACTTCCGCTTCTGTCGATAGAAAGTCAGAAGTACTTTTGGCTGAATCCGCTCTATCTTTTAAATTTTCATTTAAATATAAAGTGGTAATCTCATTGGTAACTTTTTGCACTTTTGCTGGTGAATCGCCACGATACGATAAACTAAACGCAATCGTAGCAACCGCTGGTCTGCCACTTCTAGGATCCACTACTTCTGCACTAATTGGCCTAATAGAAACTGATTCTCTAAACTCTGATGCTATTTCTGTACGCGTTTTTCTCAGCCTTTCTTTTTCATCATATAACTTATATCTATCGACAATATCGATGATATTACCTATTGTCATAATACGCGTCTTGATCTCTTCTATTCGCTGTTGAGCATAACTCGTTATTGTTGTTTGAACTAACTCAGAGGGTATGTCTTGCTGTTCAATCAAGATAATTGATTGAGCTCTGTATGTTGGCGGCCATACAAAAGCCGTTATAATCATAACTGTCATAACAATTGACGCAACAATTGCTATTAATCTTTTTCGCCGTCTAAACATATTTATATAGTCTTTGACGGACTTTGTATTTTCTTCTAACTCAAGATAACCTACTTGGTTATTCATTTATTCACACCACATTAAACTATTTTATCTGGACCATATGCTGGCTTTTGGACGCCAAAATACGGAAAGCTTTACCCTGTTTCGCTTTACCCAATCATCAGCTAAGTCAGTACCTGTTTGAATATAAAAATATTTAAATGACATACTCCATTCTCTCAAAAAACGATAAGTGTATGATGTACTAATACTATATCTGTCTATTTCTCTATCATCATCATTTGAAAAAGTGTTGTAATCTTCATTCGTCCAATAAGCACTCGTATTAAAACTACTTTTTTCTGAGATTTTCCAATTAGATTTAAGCTCTACTCGAGTTGTTTCAGTTAAATTACCTACCGAGTCCAATCTCTCTCCCAGGTCTGCTATCAACTCCAAATCATTTCTTAATCCCTTATGATTAATAGTCAGAGTATAACTATCTGCACTCGATTCCGTATTCGTTTTCACCCCAAAAGATTCAAAAGTATCTGTCGGAGTGCTTAAATTCAAGTCCGTAGTATCGGCTTCAATGTCCTGATCAACAAAGACCTTTCCCACCAAAAAATTGATTATTATTGTCTCTGTTGGATTATAAATAGCACCAAAACGAACTGACTGCGTAACAGTCTCACTATCTGTTTTTCTTTGTTTCTTACAATCAAAACCAATAAACGTGTCCAAATCATTTTCTGCACAGAACTCCTGAAATGAATCTGGAATAAATGGCGAGAAAATTTCTACTGGATCTGAATCAACTGATAATACAGAATAACCTGCACTAAGTTGTGGTGAAAATGTTGGTAACCAGATAAATTCCCATGTGACGCTAGAACCATAATTGTCGTAATCAATATACCTGGTTGAATCCGAATCTCTCCTCGAAAAACTTAACTCAGTATTAACTGTATTTTTTTCATTTAACAAATGTTTCGTATTCATACCAAAACCAGTATTTACCAAATCGATATTACTAACATCCAATTGCCCAGTTCCATCTACGGTCTCACTTAAATCTCTTGCCGCACTACGATCATGGTTAGCAAAAAGTGTTACTTGGTTTTTTTCTGTATAGTTTCTAAAACTCAGAGATATTTTTTCATTAACATTATCATAACTTTGAAAATCTCTATAGCTACCATTCAAATCTAAACTACCCTTTAGCTCCCTATTTTGCTCTCTATAACCTAATGCCCAAATCCCGGACAAATCAGCACCAAAAACATCTTCTTTATTTGAAGTACTGTCATCTCTTACCCCTAACCAGTTATCGTCATATACTGAACTTAAATTGTATCTAGACGTTAGTTTATATTCTGCTGCATAAGTATTTACTAATAACAAATTTGCTATTAGCAAAAACACCACATACAAACCTTTACGTAATAAATAATTCATCACTTAAAACCTTAAAGATTTCTACGGAACCAATACCACGTCACCACTTTTCAACAAAATATTTGTCCCCAGCCTCCCTTCTTTTACATCACCATATTTAAACTTCATAACTGTTTGACTTCCATCTGCTGCACGTCGCAGCACCTTGATTTTATTCTCTGCAGCAAACGTAGTAATTCCACCTGCATACGACAAAGCCTGAGTTACATCCATGGCTCCAATTAAAGGAAAAGGCCCAGGACGAGATACTTTACCCAGAACAAATATCTGACTTCCAGTAGTTCTCAAAATAGATATAACGATAGATGGTTTTTCTTTTAAAAACTGATTAAAACTTGTCGCTATATTTTCCTGTAATTGAGTTACTGTTAAACCACCTGCAAGTTCTTCTCCAACCACTGGCACACTGATATAACCATCTGGCCTAACCAGTATTTCTGCAGCACTCATGGTAGGCTCGTTCCAAACATTCAACGATAAAATATCACCTGGATTTATTTTATAATTCCCACCTGATACGGGTGTTTGTGCAACTGCAGACATAACTAACAGGCTACTCATTAACATTACTAACACAAACTGTTTCATTTGCTGTAGATACATTTCATCCTCATAAATTTTTCTTAAGGTATTTACAAATAACAAAGGCAATAACGGTTTTTCATTCCTAAATACTAGATCAATCAATGATTTATGCCTCTTTTATTGCAAAAAATGGTACTGTCATGCAATTTTTTAACAGGTGACTGTTTAAAAAAAAATCAATCCATCAAAGGTTTTGGGAGATACGGATCAGGGGCGGCAGAATAGCGGCTCAATAAGAGAAATCACAGTGACTTCACTTATATTTACAATTTTTTGCTATGTTAATAAAAATGATCTTTCTGAATAGATGAGCTAACAAAAGGCAGAGCAAAAAACGAACTAATTAAGCTGTGCCGACTGCTTTTTTATCGATGCCTGTCAAAGCCATAACCGTTCTTTGAATGATTAGCGCATCATTACTTGCTCGGTGGCGTGCTACTGCCAATTCTTCTGTAACAGCACTTTTCACACCATGCCAACGCGACATCTGGGACTCGGTCAACAATGAAACTACACTATCCAATTTGAAACGCTGCTTTATGCCTGCTTCAGCAAACAACATTCCTAACCAGCAGGAATCGTTACCCCAAGCATCACTATACACCACCTGACCTTCAAGCCATTCGTTGAGCATAATTGCTACCTTGAGAACAGACTTGCCATTCAACAATAAAGATTCTCGAGAAATCCCGTGTATGGCTTCTGCATTTTCGTCCCAATGCGTCCAGTGTGATTGTGGGCAAACCAAAGTACAAGCTGTTGTCTTTTCTTTGAATGCAACACCTACTTCTATAGGATAACTACCTATACCAAAACCGGAGGCTTCAATATCGATGAAGCTGAACATAAATTAATTTATTCCAAATTATAATAAACAGATACCTTCACATGATTGTAGTATCAGGTACTCTACAAGAAAAATATATTTAAAATGATTGTGAGGCAGATTGCATTCTGGCAATTAAAGTGTAAATTTTCTCTAGACGATCAAGCGAATTTGAAACAGTCAAGAGCCTGTATTTTTGAACTTTGGTTAACGGCAATAAATGGGCTAACTGCCAACTCAACCTGTTTGTGCTTTCCATCCAGTCGTGATTTTCACAGTCAGTATCAATGCCCGCTACATACCCAATACTTTTAAGATAGTCATGCTCCATCAATGTTTCAACTAACAATTTCAATGCGCTATATCGCTCTGGAACTGGCACATCATCTTCTACTGGCATATTCCTTATTTGAGAAATATATAAGTTGTTAGGCGCCATCGAAACTTCTTCTGCAAAAAATACTGAACCCCCCTCACAAACAATCCCCAACAAACCATTTTTTTGTTGATTAAAATCTACTATTTTTACCGTTGTTCCTACGTGATAGATTTCAGCTTTTAACTCATCTCCCTGATTCTGTTGTTTAATCTCAGTATAAAACTGATCATCACCAAAAATCTCTTCATCTCCCTGTATATTCACTATGTCTTCTTCTTTATTTTTTTGAGTGACAATACCAAATGGTTCATCGTTGACCAAGGAAGATTTAACCAAATCAAGGTAACGAGGCTCAAATATTTGAAGAGGGAATCGCCCACCAGGGAAAGCAACTATAGGGAGAGGAAATATTGAAATACTTGTCATTACTCTTTTTTGCTTTCAGGGTTTGTTGATACTTCGAGAACGGTTAAAACTTGAAGTGCATTATCTCTTCCTTTTCCACAAATCTCTTCACCCGGCAAAAATTCAATACATACTTTTGGCCTTTCGGGCTTTCCAAATAACTTACATCGATTGTTTTTATCAAGCTGCACGCAAACCACCCCTGCAGGCTTTCCTTTTGGCATACCTGGTATAGAAGAAGTTATTTCAGGCGCAATGCAGCACGCACCACAGTCAGGCAAACACTGCAAATAATTCTCCATCAGCAAATTCTATAGGCTTCTAAGATGCTTCGGCACCTAACGGTTTTATCATAAGCAATAGTTTTGGCAACAATAGTAATGAACCCAATAACGCAGAAAGCATGGCTCCTGCTGTTAATAACCCAAAATAAATACTTGGCTTAAAGTTTGACAATGCCAAAATAGAGAATCCGAAAATAATTGTGATCGATGTGTAGTACATCGCTCTGCCAATACTACCATGAGACCGATACATGGACGCCACATATACTCTGTCCTTTGGAAATTCAGTTTTAAAACGATGTATATAATGAATCGTGTTATCAACACCTATACCAATACTGATTGCAGCAATAGTGATTGTCATCATATCTAAAGGAAGGCCAGCCCAACCCATACCGCCCAAAACCAATAATGCAGCAAGGACATTTGGAATAATCCCTATAATGGCCAGGACAATAGAACGAAATAATATAGTCAACATAATTGTTATAGCGACAAACACTGCACCCAACGTCATGATTTGCGAAGAAAATAGACTTTGCAACATATTATTATAAAGAACTAACATTCCTGTTAAGCGGTACTGCTCAGAATCCAGACCAATTTCTTCTTGCATATATAGATCCAGCTGCTGCAAAAACTGATTACGGTTTAACGTCCTGCTCGTTTCCTTCACTCTTACATTAATACGTACTTCATCCGCCTCAAGGTTTAAATACGGGGTTATCATTGTGGATTTAATATTATCTGGCAAACTGTTTAGCGCAAGTGATAATTGAATATCATCAACTGAACCACCCAGCAAATCCTTTGTTACATCATAAAAAGTTGCTAACGATAATACTTTTCCTGCTTCAGGCAATAATTCCAGGTGGCGATGTATTTCCGCAATCTTTTCCAAGCCTGCACGAGTGAACCACTCACTGGATACCGCCTCAGTTTCTTCTGAAAAATCATCACCAAATTCATCCTCAAAAGATTCTTCAAACTCGTCTGCAAAATCATCTTCAAATTCTTCATCCATAAAATCATCAACTGACTCCATTGCAGATGAAAATAAAATAACCTCCAATGGTATAGTGCCACCTAGCTTACTATCTATCAGTTCCATCCCTCGATAGATTTCAGTCTCATCATCAAAGTAATCAATAAAACGATTCTCAACTTTTAACTGTGTAATACCAGTCACTGCAAATACACTCAGCAATATTGCAATCAACAATACCCAAATACCGTATCTCTCTGTAATAAATGCAAATTTCTGAGTAAAAACTGCTTCATCAGCTTTACGAACTGCCTCCTTAACCATTTCTGATTTTTTACCAATTCTCATCCCAATAGGCACAATCAAAAAAGTCAAAGTTAATGCAACCAGAACGCCTACTGTCATCATCCAGCCAAAATCAATTATTGGGCGGATACCGCTTATCACTAAAGACATAAAAGCAATCACTGTGGTCAGCGCTGTATAAACACAGGGACGCACCATTTGCGATACCGTCTCACGCGCCAACTCATGTCTGGACCATGTTGTATTTAATGCCTCAAGCTCTCTGTAACGCACTACCAAATGGACAGCAATGGCCAAAGTTATAATCAACAGCAATGCAATAAAATTTGATGAGATAACTGTCATACGCCAATCCAGCCAACCCAGTACTCCCAGCATAATTGCGTTAGTCATTAAGCAGGCAAGCAAAGGTAAAAGCACCCATCGAATCTGCCGAAAAATAACTGAAAGCAAAATCAGAATAAATATTAGAATCCCTATCCCGAAAATTTTCAAATCGCTTTTGACAAAAGACACCATATCGCTGGCTATCATCGGCGCACCACCGAGATACATTTTTTTTACTTTTGCACGATAAGCATCAATCACTTCACGAACAGTTGCTACTAACTGTTGTTGTTGTTCTGCAGCAATAGCCGAATAAGCTTTATATTCTGCTTCAGCATTGACAAGCAATTCTTTCTGCTGGCCTGATAAAGCGCCCTCCACTTCCAATTTACGAAGACTTTCCCTTTTTTCCAACAAGCCTTGTAATTTTTCATCTGATGCAAGGTTGATTTGCATAGCAGCTGTATCGCCATCAAGGCTACTTAACATTTCTCTATAAATCGGGCTTTCCTTGAATTCTTTTGCGGCTAACGACTTATCTACACCCTTATCGCGCAATGTTCGTATATTACCTAAATCACTTACTGATAATTTTGGTGAATACAAAAGCGGTACATCAAGCATCGACAGAACAGAGTCAACACCTTTTATCTGCTCTAACTCACTAACCAGAGAGGAGATTATGCCAAGTGTTTCATCCGCCAATAAGTCATCTTCTACTTGATAAGCCACGATCAATGAAGCATTTGAGCCATAGCGTTTCATTGCTTCCCGAAAAAACTCAAGATCTTCATCACCCTCTAGCACGAGCGAATCAGCTGATGCATCAACCTTAAAAAACTGTGCCTGATAAATAAAAAAAGCCAGCGCCAAAAAAAGACATACCAACACTTTTATAGGATGACTTAAAATCCATTTATCATATAATTGTGAAAATAACGAAGAAGACTGCTCTTTATTGACATCCACATTCATTTGCGTTTTTCCTTTCTAATATTTTTCATTAGTTATCTTCACCCCAACGCTTCACCAAATCATGGCTTATTCTTAAATGGTCAAGAACACGAGCTACGACAAACTCTATCATTGACTGTACCGACTGAGGCTTATGATAAAAACCTGGCGAGGCAGGCATGATAGTTACACCAAGACTCGCAAGCTTTTGCATATTATCAATATGGATTGGCGAAATTGGCATTTCTCTGTGCACCATGATTAACTGACGCTTTTCTTTAATCATTACATCGGCTGCACGCTCAATCAAATTATTGCTTGCACCGTTTGCAACGGCTGACAAAGTACCTGAGCTGCACGGGCAGACAATCATAGCTTCGGGAGCATTAGAACCTGACGCTACCGGTGAAGTCCACTCAACGCGAGAGAACACCTGAATTAATTCCGGTTTTTCATTTTTCACTAACTGACTCAAAAAACTGGCTATTTGATCATTACCTTCAGGTAGTTCTATATCACATTCCAAACGCAATACTTCTTTCGCTGCGTTCGACAATAATAAATAAACGTTTATATTTTGTTTCACTAATTGCTCAAGCAAACACAAACCATATTGCGCGCCTGAAGCACCAGTCAAAGCTAATGTCACTACTTTCATATTCACTACCCAACTTTCTTTCTAACCAATGTCTCTCTTTCTAGAGAATAATTTAATCACTTATCCAACGCATTGACTATTTTTAAATGAACCCCACCAAATCCACCATTACTCATCACAATAATAACATCACCTTTTTGTGCATTATCCACTACTTGTTTAACCAGATCAGCATAGTCGGACAACACAAAAACAGATTCATTATTAAGAAATATATTACCAATAGAATTTTCCTGTAAAGTATCTGATGGCTCATACCACCACACTATATCGGCACCTTTAATTGCATCCTGCAGTAAATGATTATGAATACCCATTTTCATTGTATTTGATCGCGGTTCAATTGCTAACAGTATACGTCTATCTGGATATTTTGCTTTCGCACCCTGTAGTGTTGTTTTTATTGCTGTAGGATGATGTGCAAAATCATCATATACATGGATGTCATTGATATTGGCCAGCAATTGCATTCGGCGCTTTACACTAACAAATGTCTCCAGCGATTTTTTTATATTTTTTTCTTCAATATCAATACACATAGCAGCAGCAATCGCTGCAAGTGCATTTTCTATATTATGCAAACCACATAAACGCCAATCAATATCAATACTTTTTTGATCATTGTAGATAACTGAAAATCGTGACTGACTTTCATTAATCGAATAAATCCGCCAATCACTTTTTCCATGATTTAACCAATGCAACTTACTCCAACAACCTTTTTCCATAACAGGTTCCAGCCCTTTTTCTACCGGTGCAATAATGTTTCCAGTTGAGGGAACAGTTCTTACCAGATGATGGAACTGTTTTTGAATATCAGATAATCTTTCAAAGATATCCGCATGATCAAATTCAAGATTATTGAGTATTAATGTGTTGGGCAAATAATGAATAAACTTGGAGCGCTTATCGAAAAAGGCCGTATCATATTCATCGGCTTCTATAACAAAATATTTTCCACCACCAAGACGAGCTGATTGCCCAAAGTTTTCTGGCACACCACCAATTAAAAAACCAGGCTCAAATCCGGCACCCTCCAGTATCCACGCCAACATACTACTGGTCGTCGTTTTTCCATGAGTGCCAGCAACAGCAAGCACATGCTTTCCTTTTAATACATGCTCAGCCAACCATTGCGGACCTGACTGAAAATACAAACCATGATCCAGCATATATTCTACAGCTATATTTCCTCGAGACATGGCGTTTCCAACAATGACCATATCGGGCTTTAGCGTTTGTAAACCGTGGTTTTCATAACCTTCCAACAAACTAATGCCCGCCTCTTCGAGCTGGGTAGACATTGGCGGATATACATGAGCATCGACACCAGTAACACGATAACCCAACTCACGTGCTAGCAAGGCAAGACTTCCCATAAAGGTGCCGCAAATACCTAATATATGAATATGCATAAAACTACTTCAATCCAGTTGGCTTTAAAGAAGATGTGAACATCACCAATTCATCTTCGTAGCGAAAAATAACTTTAATAAACGTTCTATAATATCCCCTAAATGAATTAGATTGTTAGGGAATAAATAAAGCTCAGACGACCACTCTGGATACTTACAAAATACTCACTCATTTTTTATTTTCTCTTCTTTCAACTTCGATCTCTTAATTAACAATCAAACGGTTTCATATTATGGCAAAAAAAAACGCATTTTACGCTCAATCGGGCGGTGTAACAGCTGTTATTAATGCATCGGCCTGTGGTGTTATTGAAACAGCCAAGGCTAACAAAGACAAAATAGGTAAGGTGTACGCAGGTCGTAACGGTATACTTGGCGGGCTCAAAGAAGAACTTATTGATACCAGCAAAGAAAGCGCTAAAACAATTGCCGCGCTTCGACATACACCTAGCGGAGCTTTTGGATCTTGCCGATATAAACTCAAAGGTATTGAAGAAAATCGTCGCGAATACGAACGACTTATTGAGGTCTTTAAAGCGCATAATATAGGTTATTTCTTTTACAATGGTGGTGGTGACTCTCAAGACACAAGTAACAAAGTTGCTGTTGTCAGCCAGGAAATGGGTTACCCCCTTCAATGCATTGGCATCCCAAAAACTGTTGATAACGATCTGCCTATTACCGATAACTCACCCGGATTTGGCTCAGTAGCAAAATACGTTGCTGTATCCACTCGTGAAGCGGCTCTCGATGTAGCTTCTATGTGCGAAACTTCTACAAAAGTATTTGTTCTTGAAGTTATGGGCAGGCATGCTGGCTGGATTGCAGCCGCGGGCGGACTGGCTGCAGAAAACGAAGGCGATGCTCCTCATATTATTCTGTTCCCTGAAATCGCTTTTGACCAGGCCAAATTTATGCGTAAAGTAAAAAGCTCGGTTAAAAAATACGGCTACTGTGTCATTGTTGCTTCCGAAGGTGTTCAAAATAAAGAAGGCAAATTCCTGTCAGAAGCCGGAGGAGCTGATGCCTTTGGCCACGCCCAACTAGGCGGTGTAGCGCCAATGTTAGCTCAAATGATCAAAGACGAACTTGGTTATAAATACCATTGGGCTGTCGCCGATTACTTGCAACGCTCCGCCAGACATATCGCATCAAAAACAGATGTAGATCAAGCTTACGCTGTAGGAAAGGCTGCTGTTGAATTCGCAGTTAAGGGTAAAAATGCGGTGATGCCTGCCATTATCCGTGGTAATGGAAAACGATATACCTGGAAAATTGGTGAAGCACCGTTAAGTGAAGTGGCCAATGTTGAGAAAATGCTGCCACGCAATTTCATTAGCAAGGATGGTTTCTCGATAACCGATAAAGCCAAAGAATACCTTGCACCTCTGATTAAAGGAGAAGACTACCCTCCGTATAAAAATGGCTTGCCTGATTATGCCAAACTAAAAAATGTTATGGTTCCGGCAAAACTGAAATCGTTTAAAGTTTAGAATTCCATTTCATACAGTTTGCAGTGTGGATGCGTTGCAAACTGTATGGTAATAAACTTTGTTTGTTAGCGCACACTTACCTCAAAGCTATCTAAAGACATAACTATAAAGATATAATTAGCAAAATTTAGGCACAATTTGGACATTCAATCCTTTTTAAACGCAAACCGCGAAAAGCTCTGGTATCATCGCGCCCCGTTTAAAACAGGTGTCGGTCTATAAGTTCAATCACTTTAAAACACCTGAATTACATATCCTGAACACTCGTCACTCTTTAATTAAAGGTTTAAATCGATCATGAGCATTAATGACATTCCAGCGGGTAAGAATATTCCTGAAGAAATCAATGTAATCATAGAAATTCCAGCCAATAGCGACCCTGTAAAATATGAAGTTGATAAAGACACAGGCGCATTAATGGTGGACCGTTTTATGGCAACACCTATGTTCTATCCATGTAACTATGGTTATATTCCTAATACGTTGTCGGAAGATGGCGACCCACTTGATGTACTCGTCGTTACTCCATACCCGCTAATTAATGGCTCAGTAATTAAGGCTCGCCCGGTCGGTGTTTTACAAATGGAAGATGAATCTGGCGTTGACGCGAAATTAATTGCCGTACCGGCAGACAAGCTGTCAGTCATTTACCGTGAAATCAAAGAAGCTAAAGAACTTCCTGCACTATTACTTCAGCAAATTGAACATTTCTTTGAACATTACAAAGATCTGGAAAAAGGTAAATGGGTCAAAATAACTGGCTGGGCAGATAGCGCAACAGCTAAAGCTGAAGTGCTAAAAGCAGTTGAGGCAGTGAAATAAATTTTTTGCTTTACCTGTATAATAAAAAGGCCAGCAATAAATTGCTGGCCTTTTTTTCTAGCTGAATATCTTTATTAATCATAACGCCACTACATATCACGCCACTTCTATAAAGCCTGGTAATATATTCAGCAAGAACGTTTAAGTAATTCTTACGAACTACTTATTTTCTCTTAGCAGCTTTCTTCCTGGTTGCTTTCTTCTTAGGTGCTTTTTTAGCAACTTTTTTCTTGGCTACTTTTTTCTTCTTGGCAACCTTCTTCTTAGGTGCTTTTTTAGCTACCTTCTTCTTGGTTGCTTTTTTCTTGGTAGCTTTTTTCTTAGCTGCCTTTTTAGCGACCTTTTTCTTGGCTACTTTTTTGGCAGCCTTTTTAGCTGTTTTCTTCTTAGGCTTAGGATTAGCCGCTTTCTTAGGAATAGCTGCTAATAAGTCCTTATAAAGCTTGCTCGCCTTGCTAATACCTTTATGCTCAGCATATGTATCTACTGCCATTTTCCAAGCTGCATCTTTACCATGAGCATTGATTGAGTAGCTTGTACAAATGATTTTCCCATCAATTTCTGACGCGATACCCACCTGAAAAATCGGCGTTTTAGTGCCACTTTTTTCAGTTTTAACCAGGTAACTTATACCTCTAACTGTTCCATTAGCATTAAAGCAACGCTGCGCTTTACTGGCTTGCTTGGCCTTTTGCTGCTGCTCAGCAAGCGCCTTATCGCGCCTGTTTGCTTCGTTTTCAACACGTTTTTTGGCAGCTCCAACCAGGCGCTTACCATTTTTTTTCAGACTGAAATATTCCTGAAACAGTTTAGAATCCACCGTGCGACGTACACGGTAACCGTAAAATGCTTCATTATCTAAAAGTTTGACGCTCACAATGATTCTCCAGTTTGTTCAATTTTTACTCCAAATAATCAATAACTTATAAAGCCTTTTAAACTTCCCGACAAAAGTGACTGAGTATTGGTGTAATGAATTAAGATTTTGGTAATGTTAAACCTACCAAACTCTTTAAAAAAATCACACTAAATCGTTAGTGTTTTAGGCAGGTCGACAAAGAATTTATAGTCTATATATTGCAATTCGCAAGAGCACTGGCTTCAAAAAGGAAAAAAATGCGAAATACTACTGTAATTGCACCATTGTATGACCGATTAGCATTAGTCATCTCGTAATTTAACTAACCATCATGCTAAGGAAAACAGCAATAGAAAAAAGAATATTCCAGATTTATTAAATATTTATTTCAACAAGCTTCTGACACATAGTCAAAGCCGGTTGCTCAGCATTTTCCAACTTTCCTACAATTTTAGCTGGAACACCAACAACTGTAACATTTGAAGGGACTGACTCTAACACTATGCTGCCTCCCCCTATCTTGACAGAATCCCCAACCTCAATATTACCTATTATTTTCGCACCACAACTGATCATAACTCCATCACCAATTTTTGGATGACGCTGACCTCCTGTCGCCCCTGACCCCCCTAGTGTCACACCATGCAACATGGATACGTTGTTACCCACTACTGACGTTTCTCCAATAACAATGCCTGTAGCATGATCCAGCATCAAGCCGTGACCAATTCTTGCAGCAGGGTGTATATCTACGTCAAATACCCTGCTAGCTTGTGATTGAAGATAACGCGCCAATGATTTACGGTCAGACGCCCAAAGCACATGTGCAATTCGATATGCCTGTATAGCCAAATAGCCTTTAAAATACATCAGAGGCATGCAGTAGTTCACACAGGCAGGATCTCTCTCTTCACAGGCAATTAAATCTTTTTCGGCTGACTTCACAATATTCTGATCTTTTTCTATCGCCCACCTGAAGAGCTCTTTAAGTGTTATATCCGAAACCGAGTCGGACATTAATTTAATCGCTAACTGATGTGCCAAGGCATCTTCAAAAGAAGACTGCCCTAATATTACTTCATAGTAATAACTCTCTAACAAAGGCTCTTTATCTGAAAGTTGTAGCGCCTGCTCTTTAATTATTGGCCAGATATCCACACTCATTCCTGCCCAAGAGAAATATATTGATCATAAATATCATCAAAACAATGCATAATATTGTCTTTTAGTTTCAAAGAATGGCACTCTGCCAAAAAAGCTTTTAACGCCTCTTTATTCAAAATTCTCTCATATTCCTGGCTTACGTTCCGATGACTCAGATGCCAACGTTCTGGTGCTACGCTGTTAGAACCATCAAACGGTCTAAAAAAGTCTGGGCTTAACGATGTATCCAACCAATGGTGAAGAGGGGCAAATATCCCTTCTCTATATACCTCAGCATCAGATAATTGCACACGATAGTTTTCTGGTACTACGCTTCTATCATAGACATCGAAATCACACCCCCAGTGATGCCTCGAACAACCTGGCAAAGCAGACCAATAAAGAATTTTATACATCCAAGTCATTTCATCAAAATGTCTGGGATCGAGCAATTGACCATCTGCATCATAAACAGCTCTCGTACCATCAGCCTTTTCATTCCATATCATTAACTGACGCTCAAAACTGCGATAGGCGCTGGCCATTACCAAATCAAATCCTGCATCAGACGCTTTTGATTGTAGTTTGACCCAATCATCCACCACGGCTTCATGCATCAGAAATCCCTGAAAATCCACAAGAGCGGCCTGATCAAGACCTACGATAGCATCAAAATGTATTAACATTGACTATTGGTACCGTTTTCATTACATGTTAACGTTTCATACTGATTTCTGATTCAGGTTAACCATTTTACACATTTAACCAAGCTTACACGCGAATATACGTATATATTTGCCAATGCGCCATACAAAGATACTTACACGATTAAAAATGCATTATATCTGTAACCATAACGATATTGACGAGGGACAGTCAAAAGGATTTGAAATTAATGGTAATACCGTTTTTTGTGTAAAAAAAGATGGTCAACTTTACGGTTATATCAATAGATGCCCTCACCTTGGCGTAGAACTTGAATGGCAAGAAGATCAATTCCTTAATCCAGATAAAGATTACATTCAATGTAACGTTCATGGCGCGTTATTCACAATCGAGCAAGGTGAATGTGTTAGTGGCCCTTGCCAGGGAGATTACCTTACTTCTATTTCATTAACACGCAAAAATGATGGCTGGTATATTGTTGGCAATGATAGTAACCAATAATTAAATTTATGGTTACTCAAATAGCGAAGCACCACGAGAAATAATCGTAATCTGACCTGAAGCTGTACCAGTAACATCTGGCCTTCCACTACTAATATCTCTTCTTTTCACATCGATAGAATACACAGAACGCACAAGGTCATCTAACACATAAAGTTTTTCTCTAACATCATCAAAAACTATAGCATTGGGGGAGATGAATACCTTAGTATCACCGTCTGCAAATGGTGCCTCATTTGCACTCCGTATACCATCATCTGAAGAATAAGTAAAAGAGACTTCAGGAACTGTAGCAATATCTAATTTTATTCTCTTTAACTCTCCCGTACTTGCATCTATAGAAAATAAAGCTAATTGAGGGGCAGTTTCATCATCCACATCTCTTTTATCCAATACCTGAAAAGATTCGCCACCAGGAAATTTGCTGTCAGTGCTACTTACAGTTGAACAAGAACCATCCGTTTTCATTACACTAATTTGATCTGACAAACCTTTCTTTAAGACTATGATTCTATCATTTGAAGAATCTGAATCCCCAGAACCAAAGGGTAATAGATTAAATGAAGTACCATCTAAACAACTAACAGGAAGCAGAACTTTCTCGTTATTAATTAAATCAATTTCAACCAGACTACCCAATGAACCAGAATCTGAGTCTAAAACATAAAGCGAATTGCGTACTAAAGTGTCATCTGTCTCAGATGCGGTTTGCTGAAGTAGAACCATTGCAAGTGGTTCATCGATATCGCAATCTCCACCACAGCCACCATCGTTTGTAAGAACTATCTCTTCTCTAACATCCCCTAAGCAAGAATTATTACCCATACTTAATAAATCGTAATCTGTGCCATTACTATTAAGAACCAAAAGCCTTTCTCCATCAGCAAGAGTATCTAACACAAGACTCTTTGGCTGGCTGAAAATAAAGTCCCTGTCATCATCCGCATCAAAAGTGTCAAAGGCCTGCGGACAAATACCTCGCCCATCAGTACTTATGTTACTAAATATAATTCCATTACTATTTTCGTCCAGGCTATATAGAAAATTATTATTTGAAGATAAAACTGCTTCAGAAACATTAAAATCCGAAGAGGAAGTTGCTTCTAATTCTTTAGTACCGGAACTTTCGTTTGGACCGCTTAGATATAAAGAAGAATTACTATCTAATTCATCAACCTGTAAAACACCACCAAAAAAGTTATCGGTTACCAATAATCGATCTCTACTTGCATCCGTATAAATATCACTAGGTGATGCGACTCCAATACCTGTTAACAGTACAGTGGAAATAGAAGTAGCTGGTACAACGGTTGTATCAATCGTTTTTATATTATTCAACGTAAGATCAAGCAAAAAAATTGTGTCGTTTTTAAATGCTAACCTGCCGATTAAGCCTATAGAACCGGAAGATTCATCAGAAAAAAGTTCGATTGGAATAATTGGTGGAGCTGTAACATTTGTAATCTTGAGGACAGTATCAACTAATGGGCCCTCTGATGAAGGCTTTCTTCTATCACTTATATACAGTGTATTTGCATCTGAAACCAAATCAACAGGCTGTTCAAAAAACTCTGCTACTGTTAAGTCTGTTAATACTCCAAAAGGACTTGCCGTTAGTGTATGAATCTTTTTCGTGCCAGCATCTAGCACATATAAATCTGCTCCTATAAGCTCAATAGCAACAGGGCTGTCTAAACCTGCCAAACTTGGTGATGATACAGCACTGCCATTACCAAGAGTCACCGATATTATCTTTGAGTCATCGCCTGTTTCACCAGCATCTAACACATAGGCAGTTGTTGTCCCATCAACCACCATATCAATCGGATTAATAGCTAATGCTGTAGATAAATCTGCCACCTCAGTAGCAACGTTACCTGTATAGTTATATAATTTTTTTCTGGCCGCGTCTAAGACTAAATACTCCGTACCATCCAAATCATGTACTGCAGTAAAGTACTGCAACCCCGTTCCTCTAACTATTGAACCTATAGATAATAGTTGGGTGCTTGCATAGTCTGCCCTTAACTGAACAAAGTTAGTGCCCGTACTCAGCCCTCCTAATGACTGTTTAAAATAAACAACCCCAGGTGAACTTGTTCTATCCAGATTAGCCGCACCTACTTGATCCGTTACAGTAAATGAGTTTGCATCAAAAGTACTGGAACTACCGACTCGAGCAAATATGTTACCCACCTGATTATTAGCTGCCTGAGATAATGTAAGCCCCGAGAGATCCAGAGTAGTTGCTGTAGTTGCTATACTTGCTGATCCAGAAAAAGGGTAATCAAATAAAATTTGCGGTGGAAAAACAAGTTCTTGATTGTCTGAGTCATCGCCGACACACCCTGTCAAACCTAAAACAAACATATATAAAATCAGGGTTGTTTTTACAGATTTTGATAACCTTGAATTGTGGTTTAAATTTTTCAACATAAAGCTTCTCATGCTAATACTATTGTCAATACTCCAAACTTGCATCTTCTTAATGACGAGCCAGTGTAACTGATTGGATACATTAATTCTGTGATATTTATGACTCTGTTTTGTCCAAGATGATCCGTTACAAAGACCAGGGAAATTCGTTAAATTAATCTGGTATATCTTTAGCTTTTCTGGTAGATTGCCTCGCCTCTCCAGTATTGAGCAGGAAGGTCATGCTGTTTTTCCTGACTTTGTACTTGAGATTTACAGCCATTATATTTAGGTAAGAGGGTCAAGCGATATGCCCGCAAATAAAGCTAAATCTGATTCATTTGATAATTTTCAAAATTTTACGCCATATACACCTAAACGTGGCGAAGAATACATGAATGAAGAACAACTCAAACACTTCAAAGCCATACTTTTAGACTGGAAAACCCAGCTAATGGAAGAAGTTGATCGCACTGTAAGCCATATGAAAGATGAGGCTTCTAACTTTCCAGATCCGGCTGATAGAGCAACTCAAGAAGAAGAATTCAGCCTGGAGCTCCGTGCCCGCGATAGAGAAAGAAAACTGATTCGCAAAATAGACAGTACAATTGATCGTATTGATGCCGAAGATTATGGTTATTGTGATATGTGCGGTATTGATATTGGCATCAAACGACTCGAGGCGCGCCCAACAGCTAATCTTTGTATCGACTGTAAAACATTGGACGAAATCAAAGAAAAACTGCAGATGGGTTAACAACCTCTTAATTTACACTAAAATAGAGCCGCAATAAGTTTTGAACTACACCGGCCGATTTGCACCATCACCCTCAGGTCCACTGCATCCAGGTTCTCTTCTTGCTGCACTTGCCAGCTATCTTGATGCCAAAGCTAACAATGGTACATGGCTGGTTCGTATTGAAGACATTGACACTTTGCGTAATGTACCTGGTGCAACTGACTCTATCTTAAATTCCTTAATTGCTCATGGCCTCATCTGGGATGGTGATGTACTTTATCAATCCTCCCGAATAGCCCTTTACAATAGTGCCCTGGAGAAACTTCAAGAGCAGCAGGGTCAAATTTACTTTTGTAATTGCAGTCGTAAAAAATTAAAAGCGCTACCTCAACCCTTTAACACAATATATCCCGGTTATTGTCGGGCTAAAATCAAAGTTGACTATCGCCCGCCGTCTTCTATGGAACCTGCAAGCCATGCTCTTAGATACAATACCCAAACAGATCACATCCAACGATTCAATATCGATTCATTCCATGATCATGTTTTTGGTGAAATAACGGTTAGTTATGATGCCCTTGGTGATTTTATTGTCAAACGCAGAGACGGTATTATTGCTTATCAATTAGCTGTTGTTGTTGACGACATCGATCAAGGTATTACACATGTAGTCAGAGGCGCAGACCTATTACATGCAACACCCTGGCAAATTGCTTTATTTAATAGTTTAAAAAGCAAACCTCCCCTTTTCGCCCACTTACCATTGATCGTTAAATCAAATGATGGTGCAAAGCTAAGTAAACAGACAGGTGCAACAGCACTTGATGACGCCCAAGCATTTAAAAACATTAAATTGACTTTGAAATACCTGAATCAAAAACAACCACCAGACAAACTGAAATCCGTCGAAGAATTACTCCATTTCGCGATTTTGAATTGGGATATACAACGTGTAAATCAGCAAAATATTTCTGTTTGAGATTAAGTCTTCCTCAAGTATGATTTAAATTGTTAAAAAAATGTAATACTTATATCTAACCCATTGTTTTTAGACAAAAAAATGACATTTCTTTGCTTAAAAAAAACCATTACACCACTGTTTAAAGCACAGAATTTTTCTTCGTTACTAATAGTTACACTAAACGCGCTTTTTTGGCTTAAAATGGGATACTTGGTTACCGTTTTTTATATTTTTTTTATGCATCTATGTAATAACGGTTACACTTAATTAGAGAATCTGGTGTTATCCAGCTGTATGTCGTACGTTTTTGGGTAGTCAAAAGGGTAAGGGCTTGAATAAAATTCTTATAGTCGATCAAGATGAACTAGCAAGTGCTAACTATAGCCGCTTGTTACGAAGTAATGGGCAAGATTGTGATAACGTGAGAAGTTTAGAAGAGGCTTCCAAAGCGCTCGCATCAAAACAATACCAGGCTGTTATTACTGAATTAGACTTTGAGGATGGCTGTGGTTCAAAATTAATAGAAGACAGCAAAATACCTGTTATCGTTGCTACTACCAAAACCAGTAAAGAAACAAAACAAAAAATACTTTCAATGGGCGGGGTTGTCAGTTATCTGGAAAAACCTATAGAGAACAAACAACTCCTTCACTGCCTAACAAGCTCACTTAGCTCTAGCACCCAATCTATTCAAAACGATCTATCTGCTCCATTACCTGGCATGATCGGAAGCAGTCCTGCAATGCAAGAAGTATATCGCCGTATACGAAAAGCTGCTCCTACAAGTTCTACAATTTTAATTCGTGGAGAAACCGGGACTGGTAAAGAACTTGTCGCAAAGGCTATTCACGAAGCTAGCAAGCGTGCTAATCAACCTTTTGTCGCTGTTAACTGCGCAGCCATACCTGATACATTAATCGAATCTGAACTTTTTGGCCATGAAAAAGGTTCGTTCACAGGTGCTGCCAGTAAACGCTCAGGGCTTATAGAGGCTGCCGAAGGTGGCACTTTATTTCTCGATGAAATCGGTGAATTACCACCAGAGGCGCAAGCAAGACTCTTACGATTTATTCAGGAAAGTGAAATTCGTCGTATTGGTTCAAATGAGCCAATAAAGGTAGATGTTAGATTAGTTGCTGCAACACATCGTGACCTGAAAAATATGTCTCAAACAATGGAGTTTCGTCCCGACCTCTATTACAGGATTAATGTTTTCAGAATATTTCTGCCTGCGCTTAGAGAAAGAGGTAATGACCTCGTAGAAATTGCTGATTACCTATTACAGAAAGCATCGTTAAAACACGATAAACCCAATTTGCATTTCATGCCAGATGCACTTCATGCTATAAAACAATATGATTGGCCTGGTAATGTCAGAGAGTTGGAAAATGTTATAGAACGTGCGGTAATAATGACAGACAACCAATCCATAAATCGACAAACATTAGAAATTGATCTCGAGATTCAATCACAATTATCCACACAAAAAGGCTTTAGCGGTAACGTGAATGAACCTGTGATTGATTCCAATCCTTATAATATTAATGAACTCGACTCTTTAAATACCCAAAAAGAACAACACGATTTAATGCATAATAACTTGCAAAACAATCAGCTTCACGAACCTCAAGAAGACCTTTCATTGGAAGACTATTTCCAACGCTTTGTATTGGAAAACCAGGATTCAATGAATGAAACAGAGTTGGCTAAAAAACTGGGGATCAGCCGTAAATGCCTTTGGGAGAGACGCCAACGCTTTGGTATTCCACGCAAAAAGTCATAAGAACGCCCCGCCTCAACACTACTAGCCTGCTCATAACTAAAACAGAAATTACAACTGTTACTTCATAGAGCAAGCGCTCTAGAAAACATCTACGATTAGTAACACACCGGCTGTCAAAAATGTAACAGAGAGAAACATGAACATATGGCCGTCCACCAGAAAAAACAATAACCCATTGAAAAATATAGCTTTTTTATTTCTGGCATACGCCATGCAATATATTTAGTGAAAATAAAAATAAGATAAACTTTCGCACAATAGTAAAAATAATTAGCGAAAAGTGTATAGAACAACCAATAACAATTGATGAAGACCTAGATGGGGAGCTTGCTCCCCATCTTCATATTTGAAACTTACTACACACTTATCTGCACGCCCAAGAATAAACTAATATTCTATTCTCTCTTGCTGCTTGTGGTAGACTGTTCGGCCTGCTTTCACTTTAGCTTTATTTAAAATAGCCTGATTAATCGCCCCACCGTTGCATGTCTAATTCGCAGTCTACCTCATCCACCTCACAGCCTCTGATACAGTCCACCGTCCCTTTAATCATAGATCGGGAAAACCATGGCTTATCCAGAAAAATGATGAGTAACAATGCCCTGAATATTGTGTATGAGCTCAATAAGGCCGGGCATGAAAGTTACTTGGTAGGAGGCTGTCTTCGTGATCTGCTATTGGGCGAAAAGCCAAAAGATTTTGATGTAGCAACAAGTGCGACACCAGAACAAATTAAAAAAATTTTTAGAAAAGCAAGAATCGTTGGGCGGCGTTTTAAAATAGTCCACGTACGTTTTGGACAGGATATTATCGAAGTCACTACATTCAGAAGCAATAATACATGCGCTTCAGATCCAGCAATTACTCATACTCAACAGAACGAAGAAGGTATGCTATTGAGGGACAATGTTTATGGAACAGTTGAGGAAGATGCCATTCGTCGCGATTTTACTGTGAATGCTTTTTATTATAGCGTCAAAGATTTCTGTATTTATGATTATTGCAATGGTATCAATGACCTGGAAAATAAATTATTGAGAATAATTGGTGACCCTGAAACACGCTACAGAGAAGATCCTGTAAGAATGCTTCGCGCAATCAGATTTGCAGCAAAACTCGATTTCTCGCTCGAAGAAAACACAGCCAATGCTATCTATCAACTTCACCACCTGATATCACAAGTTTCTCCAGCCAGGCTTTTTGATGAATCGGTTAAAATACTCTTGAATGGATATGGTGAAAAAGCTGTCACACACTTAATGAAGTTTGGCTTGCTGCAATATTTTATACCAACAGTACATACTGATTCAGAAACCTTACCCCCTATTATTATTAATGCTTTAAAAAACACTGATGAACGAGTGGCAGAAAAAAAACATGTCACTCCAGCATTTATTTATGCTTGTTTTTTATGGGAAAAGCTTAAGGACAATCTCTATACTAATACAAACAATATGCTTCCGTTATATAGAACACTACAAATTACTGGACATCAAACACTACAAACATTGCATTCTTCACTTTCAATACCAAAACGATTCGGCCTCGTAATGAATGAAATCTGGTGCCTGCAATATAATCTGGAAAACTGTAAAAAAGCACGCTCTCTAAATATATTATCTCATCCTCGGTTTAGAGCTGCTTACGACTTTTTATTGCTAAGACATGAATCTAACGATAAACCATTAACAAAAATTGAAAATCTTGAATCCTGCATAAACTATTGGAATGAACTTCAGAAAAAAAACCCGGAAAAACTCTATAATTCTTCAAAAAGAAAAAATAACACACAAAAAAATCGTCAGAGGTATAACAATAAAAATAATACCTGGTAATGAAAATTTATGTCAACTTCAAAGTGTTTAAAACATTTTGCTTATCTGGGCCTTGGAAGCAACTTAAAACAACCCGATAAGCAAATAAAAAAATCTATAAAAAACATCAAACGATTGCCAGAAACTAAAGTAACTGCTGAATCGGCAATGTATAAAACTGGCGCTATTGGTCCAAATGGTCAAAAAGATTACTTAAACGCTGTTATACAAATTAAAACAGGATTAAATCCATATACTTTATTGTCCAAACTAAAAAAAATTGAAAAAAAAATGGGCCGAAAAAAAGCAATCCGTTGGGGTTCCCGATGTATAGATATTGACATTCTGCTTTACGACAACTTGAACATCAACGATAATTCTTTAGTGATTCCACACAAAGAAATGCTAAATAGAAATTTTGTGCTTGTTCCACTAAGAGAGATTGCCCCAAATTTAATCTTAGAGAATGGACAAACTATTAAAGATGCTTTAATTACCTGCCCAAAAGGTCGCATAAAGAAGCTATATTAATTTAAATGATTACACTCATTCTGGAAATACAACGTCAAACCTAAACATGTCGAGTCAGACCCTAACATCCATCTTAAAAGATCGCTCAATACCTGGCTTCATTACTATTGAAGGTCCTATTGGCGTGGGTAAAACAACATTAGCAAAAAAATTTGCTCAATCATTTAACTATGAAACCTTATTGGAACGCGCTGAAGAAAACCCTTTTTTAGGCGAGTTTTATAGGGACCGTCGACAAAATGCATTAGCAACTCAATTATTTTTCTTGTTTCAACGTGCGAAACAGATACAAAGCCTACGTCAGCAAGATTTATTTTCTCCTGTCAGAGTATCAGACTTTTTAATTGAAAAAGATGACCTGTTTGCAAAACTCAATCTTGATGAAAACGAGTATAAACTTTACAAACAGGTTTATACTCAGTTAACTATAGATGCCCCCACTCCTGATCTGGTTATCTATTTGCAAGCCCCTGTTGATATTTTAATGGAAAGAATATCGAGGCGTGGTATTCAGATTGAAAGAAACATCAATAAAGAATATATTGAGCAACTTAATCAGGCTTATAGTGAATTTTTTCTTTATTATGACAATGCACCCTTACTGATTATCAATTGTGCCGATATCGATTTCATTTCTAATGAAGATGATTATCTGGCACTGATTGACTATATGCTTAACATTAAAGTGGGTAGACATTACTTTAACCCAACTATTTTTTCTTAATTTCCGAGCTTGAACAAATTTGTCAGAAGCCATGATTTAGAAAATTGATCGAGGAAACCTTGTGAAAAAATCCATTCAAAAACTGCGTGAAAAAAAATCTCTCAATGAAAAGTTTTCTGTCATTACTGCATATGACTCGTCCATTGCAGAAGCAGCGGTTTTAGCAAATATTGATGCAATTTTGGTTGGTGACTCACTTGGCATGGTTGTACAAGGCAAAGAAAGTACCGTGCCTGTTTGCATAGATGATATGGTCTATCATACTCAAACCGTTGTAAACGGGCGTAACGCCGCAGTCAGAAAAAATAAAGATTGTGACTCACTGATAATCGCTGATTTACCTTTTATGTCCTATTACAATAAAGAGCTTGCTTTAGAAAATTCCGCAAAACTAATGCAAGCAGGGGCTAATATGGTAAAACTTGAAGGAGGAGAATGGCTAAAGGATATAACGAAAGCGTTAGTAGAAAACGGCATCCCTGTCTGTGCTCATCTTGGATTAACGCCACAATCAGTAAATAAGCTGGGTGGTTATCGCATTCAAGGCAAGACTGAAAATCAGCAAAAACAATTGATAGAAGATGCAAAAACACTTGAAAGCTACGGCGCTGACTTTGTTGTACTGGAATGCATTCCCTCAAGCCTGGCAAAGGAAGTAACCTCTATACTGGATATGTCTACTATTGGTATAGGAGCGGGCAAAAGTACTGACGCTCAAGTACTGGTTTGTTACGACTTACTAGGACTAGGCGATAAACATGCGCGCTTTGTTAAAAACTTCCTGACAGCTGAAAACATTTCATCTTCGAACCCCATCAGAGATGCATTTAGCGCTTACGACCTTGCTGTTAAAAATGGAGACTACCCCTCTTCTGAGCATGAATATACCATCTAGCTTGTATCAAAAATGGAAATTATTAAAAACAACGCTTCACTTAGACAAACTGTTAAGTCACTAAAAGCTCAAAATCAATCCGTAGGCTTTGTTCCCACAATGGGCAACCTTCACAACGGTCATTTACAATTAGTGAAAAAAGCCAAAGCTACCTGTGACGTTGTGATTGTGAGTATTTTTGTTAACCCAATGCAATTTGGAGCTAATGAGGATTTAGACAATTACCCAAGAACCTATGATGAAGATTGCAACAAACTCATAGCAGAAAAAACTGATATTCTTTTTTTTCCTGATCATCTTGATATGTATCCGAATGGAATTGATGATCACACAACAGTAAACATTGAGCATCTCTCAAATATACTATGTGGAAAAAGCCGCCCCGTTCATTTTACGGGAGTTTGCACTGTAGTTACAAAACTATTCAATCTTGTTCAGCCCGATTATGCTTTTTTTGGTGAAAAAGATTATCAACAACTTACCATCATCAAAAGAATGACATCTGATCTATGCATGCCAATCAAGATCGTTAACGTACCAACCGAACGAGAATCTAACGGTTTAGCTATGAGCTCAAGAAACGGCTATTTAAATAAAGAACAACAAGAAACTGCCAGCATTATTTTCTCCGCTTTATGCAATGCTAAAAAAGAAATACTTGAAGGCGCTTTAAACTACAAAGAGCTGTGTGATAAGGCAATAATTAAGATTGAAAACGAAGGACTAACAATTGACTACTTTGAAATTCGAGAACAAGATACTCTTAACACTCTCTTAGATAGTAAAGAGTATCTGGATATTGTTATATTGGCAGCAGCATATTATGGCAAAACCAGATTAATTGATAATATAACCTTTTCAAAAACTTCTAGCTAATTTTCTCATTGTTATACTGACTGCTCTCCGAAGCAATGCTCTCAAGCATACCCACTGAATTCGTCATAATTCTCTTCTTCAAATTCCGAACTTGCCATTGTGCACCCATCATTATTTTCTTTTTGTAACTCTTCAGCTAACATATCCTCAAAGGAAATAATTTTATCAGCAGAAGGTTCAGGGTCATCTATCGGCCCAAACATATCAAGCAACTCATCATCTTCAATATCAAAAAAGCCCGTCCACTCCATCAAAGGCTGCCATTGAACAAGGTCGTTAGCCACCCGACCAGGTGGCAAGTCAAACAAACTTAACCCCGCATCAAGTGAACGAATATAATTTTGTGTATCCCTTAACGTTGCAATTTTAGGAAGACCGATTGAAGCAATAAAATCGTCCATCTTTTTGACATACTTTGTATTCGATTTCACTCGGTTTGCAACTATACCAATATCCTTTTGGTTATCATCAAACCACCCTGCAACACTTAAATCTGTCCATAAGCGCATTGCTGCCTTAATATCAATTGGTGATGGCATTAACGGAATAATTATTTTTTGACATTGCTCGGCAATATTATCGCAATCTAAAGCTGAAGCTGCTGGCATATCATGCACAGCCACATCAAAATCACCTTCTAATATCTGACCATCAAATGCTGCAATAGCTGTAATATCAGCACAACGCCTTGGCCTTGCGAGGATCCAGTCATGAGAGGAAGCCTGCTTGTCATGATCAACTAATGCCACTCGAAGGCCTAGTGTAGAAGCATAAACTGCCAAATGCGTAGCAATGGTTGTTTTACCACAACCCCC
This sequence comes from Cellvibrionales bacterium, assembly GCA_041941365.1. Taxonomy (GTDB): domain Bacteria; phylum Pseudomonadota; class Gammaproteobacteria; order Pseudomonadales; family UBA7434; genus UBA7434. Next base: position 360,391 of record JBGTQK010000002.1, read on the forward strand.
TTTCGGGTTTAAGACCATTATATGTTTCATGGCTTCTACCTTTTATAAATATTAATGTCTATATCTAGATATCGACAGAAAACAAACTCTTTGCAGTAAGTGTGTGTTAACTTACTGTAATTTTCCTGCTCAATACGTTAACAAATCAGCTCTATTTATTTGACACACCTTAACCAGATCGTTAATTGCGCTAAGAGTCTAGTAGTAAACCACCCTTAAGGAAAACCTATTTTTTGTAATATTTTCAACATACTACAAGAGATTCAAAGAATTAAATTTAACTTTAACGAAAAGAAAAGACCAACCCGCAAGGTCGCCATCTAGTGAGGAGATGGTTTTGTAAAATGAACAAACGATATAGGTTTATTTTTTTTGATTAACCTTTTCGGCCATTTTTCTTAAGCCAATATGACGCACATCATCTCCATTAACCATGTAAATCACATTTTCTGCGATATTCCTGGAGTGATCACCAATACGCTCTAACGCTCTTAATGACCACATGATGCTAATGATTCGAGAAGTGCTTCTTGGATCCTCCATCATAAAAGTCATCATCTCTCTAAGCGCTGTGCCATACTCAAGATCAACAGCTTTATCTTCTTGTGCTACCAGCAAAGCCAATTCAGCATCGTGCCGAACAAAAGCATTAAGCGCCTGACCAAGCATCTTAATGACTTGCTGGCCTATATGTCTGATTTCGACATACCCTCTTGGTGCACGGCCTTCTTCGGCTAATGACTGTGCCTGCTTTGCCATTTTATTAGCCTCATCACCAATTCGTTCAAGGTCAGTAGTAGTTTTTATAATAGTAAGAATCAAACGTAGATCATTAGCCGTTGGCTGTCTCCTTGCCAGAATATGCGCACAGTCCTCATCTATCTCTACTTCGAGCTTATTAATTATCTTGTCTGCTCTTACAACTTCTTCAGCGAGTGCACTATCTACCTCTAATAAGGCTTTAAGTGCCTCTCTAAGCTGTTTTTCAACGACACCGCCCATCTCTGCTAAACGGCTTTTTACCGTTTCCAGTTCTTCATCATAACGATGTGAAATGTGGCTTGAAACTGTATCCTTATTCATTACCTATTATCGAAAAAAAATGTCGAACCAATAAATAGACTAAACAGCTTTGACTTTACTGCTGTTTCATTACAAAAACATGCAATAAACATAAAAAATCAGGTCATTTTGAAAAAGCTACAGAGATAATGGTTTTAACTCCATTACCGATGATTTAATTTTAGCGCGTAACTCAGGCCTTAGAGGAATCATCCCTTTATCTGTTAAATATCCCTCGTTCCCCCAAGTAGATTCACGGGTAAATTCTGCAAGAAAAGCTTCGATACCTGGGACAATTCCAGCATGTGCTTTCTTTACGTAGAAGTACAGTGGTCGGGATATCTTGTAGTTACCTTGAGCTATCGTATCAAAACCTGGCTCATAGCCCTCTATCAAGGATGATTTTACTTTATCAGCATTTTGCTCCAAAAAACTAAAACCAAACACTCCAAACGCTTTTGGGTTAGACTCAAGTTTACTTACTATTAAATTATCATTTTCACCGGCTTCTATGAATGCACCGTCTTCACGCATCGTATGGCAACGCACCTTGAATTTGTTTTTATCGGTTTTCTTTAGGGCTTTAATCCACGGGAATTGCTGACACCCTCCTTCTAGCGCCAATTCCACAAAAGCATCTCGTGTTCCTGAAGTGGGTGGAGGCCCTAAAACTTCTATTCTTATGTCAGGTAATTCAGGGTTAACCTGCTTCCAGGTTTTATAAGGGTTAGGGATAAACTCCTGTTTTCCGGTCTTTAAATCAGGAACATACTTAGCTAATGCTAAATAGACATCACTTAAACTCAAATCAATTCTCTGCGCTTTTTTTGAATTGGCTATAACAATCCCATCAAAGCCAATAAGGACTTCAACAATATCCTGTACACCGTTTTCCTGGCAGGTTTTAAACTCGGACTTTTTCATACGACGTGATGAATTAGTTATATCCGGATACATTATCCCTACACCTTTACAAAATAACTTGATCCCCCCACCAGAACCTGTCGATTCAACCTTTGGCGTTCTGTATTCTGTGCCTTTTCCAAAACGCTCCGCTACAGCAGTTGAAAAAGGGAACACTGTAGAAGAACCAACAACTTCAATGTAGTTTCGACTACTACTCTCTTTGCCCGAACAAGCACTCAATAAAAAAATTACAATAAATACAAAGCAGTTCTTCATAGACCGGTTTTCTCAAAATTTTAATCAAACTTACCAACTGTGGTAAAAGAGCAATCTGGGACCGCTCATAGTAATGAAACAATATGCTATTTTAATGACACTCAAGTCTCAATAAAATCTTATCTAACTGTTGATTTCTACCCTAACAAGATACCAAGAAATAACTGATATTTATTTTTTTAAACGATTTTTTGCTGGCTTCTGTAAGCTGAAGGCGTAATTCCTTGCCAGCGCTTAAATGCTCTACGAAAATTCGAAAGATCCTCGTAACCTAAAAAAAAAGCAATTTCTTTTATAGACATATCACTATTGGATAAATAGGAAAGTGCTAGAGATGCCTTAACATCTTCCAGAATTTGTTTATAAGACAGACCTTCTTCTTTTAAGCGCCGATGTAAGGTTCTTGGCGTCATATTGAAATAAGAAGACACAACTTCCAAAGAAGCAAACTCTCCAGGCACCTCTAATAACTTCTTCTTTACCCTTGCTGTTAAAGAAACGTCCTGGGTAATTCTCTCAAATTCCTTGCGACAAAGCGCTTCTGCTTCTTGATAAGCCAGCGAGTTTGCATCTGGAATCTCCATACTCATTAAAAACAATGGGCCGCTTAAACCATCAAAAGGCTGATTGAATTTCACATCACAACCAAACACGTTTTGGTAAGGGAAACCTTCATGGGCAGGCGTCTTGAAAGACACTGTGAGATGCTCACCAATATAATCAGGTACTAATTGCTCAAGCGCCATTTTTATCGTGAGTAAAACACCATCAAATACAAATTGCTTTACATCACCCAGCGGTACTTGCTCATCCACAATTAAAATAAAATCACTATCTGTTTCCTGTGTATGTACCTCAATCAAAGGAAAACGAATTGAAATATAAGACTCAATCAGCTGGGCAGCATCACGTAAAGTCGCTGAGTTTAAAGCTGCATAGCCCAAGATACCGTGTGAATGAATGGAAAGACGCTTGCCAATCGCAAGGCCTATGGCAGGGTTATCAGCCATCTTGGCCGCTTTTAAGGCCAAATAACGGAAAATTGTAAAATCGACTTTTGACTCAATAAAGTCTTTATCTATTTTGCTGATGCCACTTCCCAGCAACCATATTGATTGATCAAGACCAAAATCATCCACACATTCTGAAAGAACGTACAAATAATGGCCAGGCAATTTAACATCACTTAAGTTTAAAGTCATTAAGTCACTGATTTAAAAAAACTTTTTATAGATATACAAAACAATTCGCCGCTCTTATTGCTTGGACGCACTATAAGAATAACAAACTCAACGCATTATTGTCATTAAATGACTCCTTTGTGTCGACTTTTACCCTCTCCCTCTCGCTTAAGATTAACTAAACTTTATCTATAGACTGAAAAAAGTTATTTATTTGATCAAAACAGGCAATCAAAATAATGTTTGGATTATTTAAACAATCTGAAGCAACATTACAGATTAACAACTCAAAATCGCTTGTGGTTAATCCCAAAGAAACTATTTTACAAGCGGCTTTAAGAGAAGGCATCAACTTTCCCTATAGTTGTAAAGTTGGTGGTTGTGCTACTTGTAAATGCAAACTCGAAAGCGGAAAAGTAAAAGAGCTCACAGACTCAGGGTATATTCTTTCTGCTGAAGACCTTCAAGCAGGGTATATCCTCGCTTGTCAAAGCGTACCAAAGACAGATGTTGCTATTTCAGTAAACTTATCAGCTGCTGCTGTTAGACAAATTACAGGCAAAATTACTTCCCAGAAAAAACTAACGCAAAATCTATGTGAAGTCCAAGTCCTGCTTGACGAACCTATGCGTTTTAAACCAGGACAGCACGCCAGACTAAGCATAAACGATAATTCAGAGATTTCACGGCCTTATTCTTTTGCGAATTGCCCAGAAGGTGAGATGCGCAATGCACGTTTTTTTGTAAAAGCTGTTGAAAATGGCCAACTTTCAAATCGTCTTTACAGCAAAGACCTTGAAAATGCTGCTATTACTTTAGAAGGACCTCTTGGCGATTTTCTTCTACAAGAAAATTACAAACCTGCGCTTTTTATTGCAACTGGAAGTGGACTAGCACCGATTCTCTCCATACTTGAAAGTATGAAAAGCAAAGAAGAATACAAAAATTCTGTTTTGCTTTTTGGTGCAAAAACACAAGCAGACCTCTATGTGTTAGATGAAATAAAAACGCTTGCTGAAGCCTGGCCAAAAGATTTTAAATTTGTCCCTACACTTTCGCAAGAGCCAGAAGGCAGCAGCTGGACAGGTGTTAGAGGACGAGTAACCGAACAAATCCATAAGTACATTTTACCTGAATCTGAAGCTTATCTATGTGGTTCCCCTGAAATGGTTGACGATTGTGAAAAGCAACTTCAATCATTAGGCATGGAGACTAACAATATTTTTGCTGACAGATTCATTACCGAACATAACACTAAAACCTAAATCACAAATATACGAGGTGATACTATGATGCTATTCCATTATTTGAAATTTTTTCTTTTCCATATAATTGGTCTACTTGCCTTCTCTGCAGCAATATTGGGCGGACAGTGGGTTGTATACGGATTAGCTGCCATTCTGATCACTTATTGTATTGGTGACATTGTTTTAGGTCATGATACCAGTACACCTGAATACAAAAACCCTAATATACTAACCTATCAATTATGGGTTGCGTTACCACTATTAAGCTTAATGATGTTTGGTGCCGTATGGACTGTATCACCAACAGATGTACTGGGCTTTGGTGCCGCAGTCAATCAGTTAATTAGCCTCACACCCTTTGAATATGACGTTTTGACTGTACGTGATGCTACTGGCTTTGTAGGACATTTTGTTACGTTTGTAATTGCCGGGTTAATGATTGGATTAATTGGCACTATCACCGCTCATGAACTAACACATAGGACATGGGATCCCACTTCAATGTTTATAGGCCGCTGGCTTCTAGCGTTTAGCTTTGACACTATTTTTTCTATAGAGCACGTTTACGGTCATCATCGTTATGTCTCGACATCAGTTGATCCAGCAACAGCACCAAGAGGTCGAAACGTTTACTTTCACGTTATAGCCTCTACTATCAAAGGTAATATCAGTGCCTGGAATATAGAAAAAGAGCGCCTTGGTAAAAGAGGCAAAAACGCCTTGTCTTTTGGTAATGGCGTCATCCGCGGTCACTTAATGAGTGTATTCCTCTGTACTCTGGCTTTCTTAATGGGTGGTATAAACGCAATGCTATTCTTTATCGCCTGTGGACTTTGGGGCAAAGCTCTGCTTGAGATTGTCAACTATATGGAGCATTATGGCATGGTGCGTGACCCGGAAGTTCCTGTTCAGCCTCGCCATTCCTGGAATTCAACCAATCGTATTAGCTCTTGGTCAATGTTTAATTTGAATCGTCACTCACACCACCATGCAGATGGCACAGTACCTTATCAAGATCTAAGACCCTACCCTGACGCACCTCAAATGATTACAGGTTATCTGGGAACTATTATTCTTACAATGATTCCACCACTTTGGCATCACCTGATGACCCCTAAAGTGCTTGAATGGGACAAAAATTATGCTTCCAAAGATGAGTTAGCATTGGCAAAAACCGCTAACGAAAAAAGTGGAATAAAAGCTTTTGTTGAAGCCTCAAACTCTCCTTTATACCAAGGTGTTGCTGAAGCACAAAACACACAACAAGCACATGCTGCAGCGTAGCTAACTAACAATCTAGTTGTTGTTCAATATTTGCCGCTCATCCCGTTAAGATAACTTATAATAGCTTTCTAAACCATGAGCGGCTTTTCTTTTATGAGCTTAAGAAAATAGCATGAAGTTATCACACCCTGTAATTGTTAATTTTGTTTACTATTCTCATTATAAGAGATAAACATAAAGCTCCCTTTTAAATTCTCTATTGCAAAAAAAAACCGCTGACAAATCAGCGGTTTTTTTATCTTATAGTGGAATTAAAAAATCATTTATTCCTACATCACAGATGCTTTATATTTTCTCCAACCAAACACTAAAGAAACAAAAAGTACAATATTGAGTGCGATTGGTAGCATAGGCACAGAAACGTAGTCAGGAAGCTCACCTGACAATGAATAAGTAATTGTTCCAGAAGCGCCACCCAAATCAGTTTCACCCGGAAGGTCTGCACCACCGTCAGCAACAAAAGTACCCGTACCCGTTACTTCACGTACATTATTGATTGTTGTGTCTGTAGTTGGCGGATCAAATGTAATTGTAATTTCGACTTCCTGAGCAAGTAATATATCTACAATCTCAGCGACACCACCATTAAGCAAATCCACATAAGTTCCTGGATGAACCCAAGAATTTGGATTATTTGGGTTTGGCACAAGCGGCAAAGTGATCGTTCCTCCTGGACAATCAGCTACATCAGCATAAAGACACAAACCACCAGCGATAATAACAAGATCTAGCACATCATCTTCTGTCACCGCCAACTGTCCTAAAACCTCACCAGCGATTTCACCAGTTGCATTAATAGGGTCACCTGGGGAAACTAGAGCTGCTATTGAGCCACTAGAAGTATCAATAGTACCTGTAACCGTTAAAACACCAGATGGCAGCTGAGCACTAACAGATGCACTAAGTGTAAGTTGAGCAAAAAAAGCCAAAGCCAAAAATTTTATTTTCTTAAACATAATATAACCTCTTAATTAAAATTATTTATAAAATACGATTATAAATTTTATAGTATTTAATGCGAAGAACACTGATTATTTATTATTGAATTCCTTATTATTATGGATACAACAATCTCAGTTGGATAATATAATAGCAGATTAAGATTCATTAACAATAAAACCATCTAAATATGGCCCGAATGACAACAATATTCAGCCGCACAGACATACCAACCTAAATACCTTTACAACAGAATACAGCCAAAACCTTAACTTTTATTCATAAAAAGAAATTATTTTTAAAAATAATCAACCTTAAAAAAAATCCGCTGTAAAACAGCGGATTATCTAACATCATTATGAGGTTGCAGTATAAATACTGCTAATACTTTCTTCATAACAATCTTCAGGTTTTTTCAATATAGCTGATTAAAATTATTTAAACAATAAAAATCAATAAATTTGACCCGAATAGCTAGAAAATTTATTTCAAGACAAAAAGAAACTATAAAAGACCGTTATTTTAAACACAGAGAGACAAACCCAAAACCACATCGAGCAAATCTAACATATTAATTATGTGTGATAAACAATTTACAGACTAGCTAGCTACCATATTCTAATAATAAAATAAACTCCACCTAAAGCCATAGTGAAGTTGTATTTATTCTTTTAAAGACTGTCTTTACTTTAATTTTTTTAGTGTATATCTAAAAGAACAATCATTTAAATAATGAAGCAATAAAGCCAAATTCAGCTTCTTTTATTTTTAAATTGTAAGATGCATTGACCTTTTTCGCTTTGCCTAAACCGCCAATCAGTTGACAAAACACGCCAAAGAAAATACTACGACAACTGCATTATCCAATCTAGCTTAAGGCAAACTGTTAATACTCGGACAGCTTTTTATATTATTTATAATACTCTCTGACATACGATGTGAGTGATAGACTCTTTGCTGCCAATCCAAATTAATGAAAGCAGTGACAATATAAGGACTACTTAAAATAACTCGTTTTTTATTTTTATAAAAAAAACCGCTGATTAATCAGCGGTTTTTTTTAAGATTTCATCCTGACTTATTTTACAATCAGGTCAAAACTACAATTTACCTGTTACTTAACAGAAGTTTTATACTTTCTCCAGCCAAAAACTAAAGAAGCAAAAAGAACAACGTTAAACAAGATAGGTAGCATTGGAACAGCAGCCTGCTCAGTAACAGGACCAGATAACTCATAAGTTAAGCTACCTGTTGCATCACCTAAATCAGTTTCTCCTGGTAAATCTGGACTACCATCAGCGAAGAAAGTTGCCGAACCAGTTACTGTACGAATACCACCAACAGTAGTATCTGTAACAGGTGCACCAAAGGATATCGTAATTTCAACTTCTTGGCCTAACAAAACGCTGACTATAGTCAATGGACCACCAGCTGCCAATGTAACTAACGTAGGAGGATGAACATAGCTGCTAGGATTACCAGGGTTAGCAACAAGCGGTAAAGTGATAGTTCCACCTGGGCAGTCAGCTATGTCAACATAAAGGCACAAACCACCTGCCGTAATAGCGATATCAAGAACATCATCTTCCGTTATTTCATTTGCATCATTGACTGAGTCTACCAATACAGCAGATGCATCGATTGGGTCTCCAGGGCTAACCAAAGCCGCTATTGAACCAGAAGAAGTGTCGACTGTACCAGTTAAGGTAGCTGTAGCGTTTTGTGCATTAACAAAGGAGCTAAATGAAAGTTGAGTTAACGCCGCCAAAGCAAAGAGCTTTAATTTTTTTAACATAATAATAACCTCATAATTAAAATTATTTATAGAATACATCCATGACATGATTAGAATATAAACCTGAAGATTGGTGATTTCTTTATGGTTTTAAAAACAACAATCTTACTGTCTATTCTATATTAATGTGGGTATTCCCCGCAATTAAAAAAAATTAAAATCTGATAATATTTTTTAATTTCAAATAGAACAGCTATATCTTTGAAAAGCATCAATCATATTATTTTTATGCGTAAAAACCTCTCCTGCTTTCCAACAGGAGAGGTTAACTCTTGAATCTTGCTGTAATCTTTTTGTAATAAAAAGCTTACGCAATTTGCATCTTATTACTTACTTAACAGAAACCTTATACTTTCTCCAACCAAAGACTAGAGAAACAAAAAGCAAAGCGTTAAATAAAATAGGCAACATTGGTACTGCCTGTTCTTCAACAGCAGGAGCAATTACTGTATAACTTAATGTACCAGTTGCATCACCCAGATCAGTTTCCCCAGGAAGATCAGCACCACCATCTGCAAAGAAAGAACCTGTACCTGTAATTGTGCGTATACCGCCAGCAGAAATATCCGAAGTAGGTGCATCAAAAGTCACCAAGATTTCAACTTCTTGTCCTAATAAGATATCTACTATTGTCAATGGACCACCGGCAGCAAGAGTAACTAAAGTAGGTGGATGAGCATAGCTGCTTGAATTGCTAGGATTTGCTATAAGAGGCAAGGTGATAGTTCCACCAGGGCAATCTGCTACATCAACATAAAGACATAAGCCACCAGCAACTACATTCACATCTAATAAATCATCTTCCGTTATTTCATTTGCAGCAGAAATGGAATCAGGCAGGTCAGCTGATACCGTAATTGGATCACCAGGGGAGACTAACGCTGCTATTGAACCAGAAGACGAATCAATCGTACCAGTCAATATAGCACTTGCAGCATTAGCATAAGAGCTTAATGAAAACTGCAAAAAAGAAGCCACAACTAAAAGGCTTATTTTTTTTAACATAGAAATATCCTCACAATTAGAATTAAATTTAAATCTATAAAATTATTTAAGCTAACAACAATAAAACTTACTCAGTAAAAAATCTTTATGCGCTTCATACTGTATTTCTCGACACTAAGGTAAGTATAGCTACTAAGAAACAGAACGAAGCCGCAAAAAACAAAATCCACTAATTAAAAGTCTTCAGAAAAATTTATAAAGAATATAAAACGGTCCAATATTATAGAGCTGCCTTCAATTATCATTGTTATCGTAAGGAACAGGATAATGAAAACTTTAAATAGATAAGTATTGGAATCTCGAAATTAAAGGATCTTGTTTTACCTAAGACTTTTAATATCTTCGTGGGTTTAATAGATCTGGTTCTTTATAAGAAAACTCTCAAAACTGGTAATAATGTTAATCATTTTTGTCTATTTAGTCAACTACTTATATGTAAAGAAGAGTAAATTTTAAACAAAAAATAATCCAACCACAACCAACAAAAAACCAATTTATCCTTAAATATCAACCAGTTAAAAGTCGCAAGCATAAAAAAACCCCAATTTAATGGGGTTTTTTTATGACATTTATTTAATTTACATTTTTTAGAATTTGAAAGTGCCCTGAAGCACGACTGATCGTGGTCTATCCACGAAACCCAAATGACTGATAGCCCCAGTTTGGCTAAATGCCAACGGGCTTTCTACAGTAAATGGTACAACCGCCTCGTTAGTTAAATTTCTTCCCAATAATGCCACTTCCCACTTCCCATCTTCCCCAGGAATAATATCACCTACCGAAATCCTCGTATTTAGTCGCGCAAACGAATCCTGACGTGTTCTAGAGTCTAGATTTGTCGCCGTTAAGAAGTCCGATGAGAACTGCACATCAAAAGTAGTACGTAGGATAACCGTCTGCTCTCGATTTAACGGGAAGAAGAAGTTATTAGAAATTAAACCTGACCAGTCAGGCACAAACGAGTTACGCTGACCACTATAATCACAAAATTCTAGATTGTTTGCGACTACTGGATCTCCGGCCACGGTTATAAATACAGGCTTTTCAGTATCAGGAACAAAACCACCTGGACATGACCCTCTTGGGTATTCATTAAAGCGAAAATCCAGATAAGCTAGAGCACCACCTAAGATATAAAAGGGTAACAACTGCACACGGCCATCGATTTCAATACCCTGCGATACAGCTGCAGCTGCATTCCCAACATTAAACCCCAAAGTACCGTCAAACGTACTTACTTGTAAATTTTTAAACTCAGTATAAAAGTAGTTCATATTAAACACGTTATAGCCCATTACCGCGGAATCACCAAATGTCAGTTTAAGACCAATTTCTGCATTAGAAACTTTTTCATCTTCAAACTCAAATGAACCTGGTGTAACCGAGGCTACTGCACCTCCTGGGTACTGAGACTGGACAGTACTTGTAAATGGATTTAGAGGATCCGCGGCACGATCAGGAGTGTCTGATATACCAGGAGCCCTCCCATCCAGACTAGGGTTATCAATGATCCCGGTAGATAAATCATCATCTGGCTCCACATTAGAGCGTACATCAAAACCACCTGACTTATAACCTCGAGTAAAAGATAGATACATTAAAGCTTCATCATTAAGATCAACCTCCAGAACACTGGAGAAAGACAATTTATCTTCCGTTCTCTTATCCTGTAGTTCATGTGGCATAACATTAAATACACCGCCAATAATTGCAGTGGCAACACCATTTATAAAACCATTATTTAGAGCCCTTTGCTCAGCATTTCGATCCATAATTCTCAAAAAGCGATAGGCCTTTTTCTCAGTATGAGTAAAGCGTGCTCCAAGAATAAGACGTGCTCTATCATCCGCCAGATGAAAGGTTCCTTGACCAAAAATAGCGTTTACCTCTGAAGTCTGGTTAAAGTCTCTTCTACTATCTGCGCCCTCTTCAGAAAATATAGAAAATCCAGCTATTGTCAAGCCTGCAGATGATAAGTCAGGGAATACAAATGGATCAAAATCATCTTTAGTATAATTAGCCAACCCTGCGTTTAATAAATTTTCCTGATCTCCCCCTCGCTCTATACCAAACTTTTCAATATAATCCAGATCATCTTTTTGCCAATAAACACCAGCGATAAAATCAAATACATCATCCACTGGAGAAATAATTCTAAACTCCTGGCTCATCACTCTATAATCTTCTCTAAAAAAGGGACTCACAAGATTTGCTGTTGTAAAATCACAATCACAGATTTCATCAAACGTATATTGCATATAACCCGAAGTTGTTTTTAATTGATAATCCCCCAAATAAAAGCTCGTATTAAAGGTAGCGTTATACATTTCATTATCACTGACATCGATCGGGTTATTCGCTTTTTTATAATCCTGCTCTGTATCTAAGTTAGCTTCATCAAATTCCAATAATTTAAATAAAACTTGCTGCCAAGTAGTATTATCATCTACATTGGAAAGTGTTGGATCAAGAAGCGTTCTAGTTAACCTGGCCCTTGCTTTACCACCACCTTTAACAGCGGTTGGCTCCGATTGAATTGTTTCTAACTGCCTTCCTGTGGTTTTAAACTTATTAGCTTCAAGCTTCAAAGCCATATCCCAAGAATCAAACTCCCAGCCAAATGTTAATCTTGCTGTATGGTTTTCACGAGTTGGCTCAAAATCATTGTTTATCAGATTTTCCATGTAACCATCACTTGCACTGTGCTTGTACGCAAAACGAACACCAAACGTATCTGTTACAGGGCCAGAAGCAATTACAGTAACCTCACGCTCACCATGACCAGCAAAATCATCTGACCCTGCACCGTTTTCCTGCCCATAAAGCAAAGTAGTACTGAATTCAAATTCATCTGTTGGGCGAGCAGATGTCAAGTTAACAGCACCTGCCACACTGTTATTACCAAAAAGTGTTACCTGTGGACCACGCAAAATATCTGCCTGTTGTAAGTCCAGAAAAGGCGCTCTACTTAATTGAGAACGCCCATAATAGATACCATCACTGTAAATACCAACTGATTGCTCAAAACCCTGGTTCAATCCAGAACCGATACCACGTATAAAAATAAGGTTACCAATGGGTGTCTCTGTCATAGTGAAGTTAGGTACATACGCAGCAAGATCTTCTATTTTGCCAATCCCCGCTTCTACCATCGTATCGCCATCAAGCGATGATACCGAAATAGATACATCTTCGAGGCTTTCCTCACGACCTTGTAACGATGGCTTTACAATAATCTCTGTAATGCCTGGCTGGTCCTGAGCAACTGAATATAGGGAGTGCGAGGCAAAAAGCCCCACCAGAATAGACAGTTTAATTTTAAAAAAACGGCTGAATTTCATTTATCTTATCCCCAAAGGTTTACTATCTTTCTTTATCTAAATTACTCGATAATTTGTCTTGATTTCTAACTTGTCTAAATAACCTTTTATAAAATCTTGTAAAGTTATTCTATATAGAAAAAGTAGCTGCTTACTATTCTAATCATCAAATAACGTAGTATAAAAAGCCAGTTCTGACAAAAAATCTTCAGAATTGATTATAATTAAAACAGATATATTATTAAAGAAACTTATTTTTAATGACTCAACTAAAGCTGGTTTGAAAGAAGACTAACATTAAAACTTTATTTTGTTTTTTAACATTAAAACACTGTAAAAATTTTACGTGAGTATAATTCCCAAACTTCAAAAATCGTAAACATCTTACTGATTTTTTGCTGTATGTAAAGCAAACATTCGTTAATGTATCATATTACTCATTTTTGCCAAAAAAGAGCATAAAATACGCCATACACAACAAATAAACTGAAATTAACTGTTTATTTGGCTTTTTTCAAAGCAATGCCACTTGTTTCTTGATCTATATACTGATGGGTTTCTTCAGTAATTTTCTGAAGTTGGCCCATTGTTTTATTTAATAACTCTTGAGTAATCATTGGTGTTTTTGCAATAAATGCTTTTCCAGCTGAAGAATCTATAAATTCACCTATTTGCTTTATTTCTTCTTCTGTAAACAACTCTTTGTACTTCTTTGTAAACTCTGGCTCAATAACAGCCCAGCCATACGCCTGATCCAATTCAGTAATTTTATTCAATACCTTCTGCTTGAGAATGTCAGACTGCTTTTTATCAACATTTCTAAGCTCAATTCGCTTAGACGCTTGCTCTTCTAGCTTATCTATTTGCTCTTTATGAAAACTATCTATCTGAGTGGCCTCAAGTATTTTCGGTACAACTTCCTGATAAACATCAGCAAAAGAAACCGCAGGCAAAATAGCAACAATAAAACAAGCCGCTAAAATAAATCTGCTTTTTAATGACAAAGAAAACATTCGTTACGCTCCAAACTTTCCAATTAAGACTATATATTCTAGTGCTAAATAAAAAAAGCACATATCTTTCAAGCCGGGCATGTGCTTTTTTTGGATTTAAACCTAAAGCAGCTAAATTTCCACCTTAAATCCCGAGGCCTTTTTTGATTCAAAAATTGACTCTATAAAAGACCTCAAGAGGTTATAAGGTTTCTAAGCTTCAGGTGCCTCACAGAATAGATCGCCTATCTCTGCTGGTAACGGGATTGAAATTGTTCCCAATCCTTCAGTCAGGATGCTCAAATCAAGACCTTCAGGACCAATTTCAGTTGAAGCACCAATAAAGATACCTGAACCATCCGCTTTACCATCAACAGCTTCCGGAGTAATCGTTAAACCAGCAAAAGCAGGGATTTCAATATCACTCACCGCTTCTTCTAACGCTGGAAGAATCACCGGAATCTGAGCTAACGCTATCAGCTCAATGTTCCTGATAAGACCAGACAGATTTAGTGGAACCTGGCCATTACCATTATCTATAAATGCTTCATCAATGTTAAGCGCAACAATGGGCGAGCCGACGATATCAAGACTGATCTTACCGTCATTCACATCGATATTGGCATCAACTGATAACGCTGCTGTGATTTCTGTTTCAGCAAACGAACCCGGTCCGAACAATGGGATCTCAATGAAGTCTAAACCAAGCTTAAGGCCAGGAATATTAACGGTGAACTCAGCATCGCCCACTTCATTAATTGCAAGGTATGGCGGATCCTGTAAATCAGTTGTTAACTGAAAATCTGAACCCGACAAGAAGAACGTCAACAACGCATCCGTAGTTAGAGGGCT